>NZ_JCALEB010000016.1:0-374 GCF_059813155.1 Mycobacterium sp. NGS19 | reverse complement strand
TGATGATGCGCGCACACCAACACCAGGTTGGCCAACTCGGTGGCGCCGCCGTCCTCCCAATGCCGAAGGTGGTGGGCGTGCAAACCGCGGGTGGCCCCGCAGCCGGGCACCACACAGCTGCGGTCACGATGCTCAAGCGCACGGCGCAGCCGCCGGTTGACCACCCGGGTGGTGCGCCCGGCGCCGATGGGTTGCCCGTCGCGTTCGAACCACACCTCACAGGTGGCATCACACGACAAAAAGCGGCGCTCGGAATCCGACAACACCGGCCCCAGATGCAGCGCCGCGACACGCGCCTCGACATCCAGATGCATCACCACGGTGGTGTGCTGGCCGTGCGGGCGGCGCGCCACCTCGACATCCCAGCCCGCCTC
>NZ_JCALEB010000015.1:0-408 GCF_059813155.1 Mycobacterium sp. NGS19 | reverse complement strand
CGGACTGTCCGGGTGGAAGCTGGACAAGTGCTGACCATCGCATTGCGGCCAAGAACTGTCTGCTGACGACCCGTTGCGCGAAATGGGCGACCATGCAGGTCGGGACCGGTCGCGCGGTGTCCGATGTCGCACGCGAGCTTTCGTGTGACTGGCACACCGTCAACGACGCGGTGATGACCTACGGTCAAGCGCTGCTTGCTGCTGACCGTAGGCGCCTTAACGCCACGACCGCGATCGGCCTGGACGAGACCTCGTTTGTGAAACTGTGCAGCCGCCGGGGCCGCTCGTATGCCACGACCGTCGCCGACGTCGCCAACCACCAGATCATCGAGATCCTGCCTACCCGTCACTACGTCGATGTGGCGGGCTGGATCGATAACCAACCCGACGCCTGGAAGCAGCGCATTC
>NZ_JCALEB010000014.1:0-609 GCF_059813155.1 Mycobacterium sp. NGS19 | reverse complement strand
TGGTGCAGCCGGTGATGATGTGGGCAGACCAGCACCAGGTTGGCCAGCTCGGTGGGGCCGCCGTCTTCCCAGTGCCGGAGGTGATGAGCGTGCAAACCGCGGGTGGCCCCGCACCCGGGCACCACACAGGTGCGGTCGCGGTGCTCGAGTGCGCGGCGCAGCCGCCGGTTGATCTGGCGGGTTGTTCGGCCCGCGCCGATGGGTTGCCCGTCGCGTTCGAACCACACCTCACAGGTGGCCTCACAGGTCAGGTAGCGGCGCTCGGCGTCGGTGAGCAGCGGACCCAGATGCAGCGCCGCGACACGGTCTTTGACATCCAGGTGCACCACCACCGTGGTGTGCTGGCCGTGCGGGCGGCGCGCCGCCTCGACGTCCCAGCCCGTCTCCACCAGCCGCATGAACGCATCGACGCTGCTGGGCATGGGCGGGGCCGTCTCTGACGGGCGCTCGCTGTTGTCGTGGTCGTGTTTCCACTCGCCGATCAGCGCCTCCAGATGCGACGCCAACGCCGCGTCGAACTTGGCCGCGTCATCATGCGGCAGCCTGATCCGATAATTGCTGCCCTGCTCGTCGCTGGTCTTGATGATCGAGCGCGCCGGGTGCGGCCGC
>NZ_JCALEB010000013.1:0-656 GCF_059813155.1 Mycobacterium sp. NGS19 | reverse complement strand
TTTTGGGGCACTCGACATGTCGGCGACCTATGCCGCGGTGTACACGGTGATGTTGCCTCGCGTCGAGCAAGTCGTCGACCCGTTCCACTGCGTGCAGCTGGCCAATCGTGCCCTCGACGAGATTCGACGACGCGTGCAGCGCGAACAAAAAGGTCACCGCGGGCGACGTAACGACCCTCTCTACCGGGTCCGCCGCGTGCTGCTAACAGGTGAAGAACGCCTCGATACCAAGGCCACTCAACGCCTGACCTCGCTACTGCAACTGGGCGATCCCCGCGGCGAAGTCGCCCTTGCCTACCGCGTCAAAGAACGACTACGCGAGTTCTACCGCTGCCCAAACATCCACAGCGCCCGAACAATGCTGGCCGAACTGATCGACCACTGCCTGCGGCCGGGCCTTCCGCCCGAACTCAACAAACTCGCCCGCACCCTCAAAGCCTGGTACGACAAAATCTGCAATTTCCACATCGCCCGCGTCAGCAACGCGCCCACCGAAGCCCTCAACAACCTGATCAAACGCATCAAACGCATCGCCTACGGCTTCACCAACTTCGACAACTACCGCATCCGCGCACTGCTCTACGCCGGCAAACCCAACTGGCGCGTCCTCGGATCCATCGTCGTCCGATGAACCCCCGGCAAGATCCGAAGAGCCG
>NZ_JCALEB010000012.1:0-1400 GCF_059813155.1 Mycobacterium sp. NGS19 | reverse complement strand
GGGCTTGTCAAGTTAACCGTGTAAGTGGTTCAGGCCGTTTATGTTTGGGTTGATGTCATAGTGGGAGGCGCTCGGGGAATTGGATGGCGAAGGTGTTGAGCGCTTCAGTCCAGTTGTAGGTTCCTTGTCCTTGGTTTCCTCGTTTCTGGTTGATGTTGCGGATGGCCAGATACAGCAGTTTCATGGCCGCGGCGTCGGAGGGGAATGATCCGCGGGCTTTGGTGACTTTGCGTAGTTGGTAGTTCAGCGATTCGATCGCATTGGTGGTGTAGATGATCTTGCGGATCTCGACTGGGAAGGCCAGGAACGGCACGAATTCGGCCCAGGCCCGGTCCCAGACCGCGACCGCTCCGGGCGACTTGGTCTTCCACTGGGCGCGGAACTCCTCGAGGGCCAGTTTGGCGGCCTCTTCGGTGGCCGCGGTGTAGATCGGGCGCAGCGCTTGGGCCATCTTGCGTCGGTCGGTGTAGGAGGCATAGCGCATCGAGGCCCGCAGTAGGTGCACGACGCAGGTTTGAACGATGGCCTGTGGCCAGATCGCGGCGATCGATTCCGGCAGCCCGGCCAAACCGTCGCAACAGACGAACAGCGCATCGCGACATCCCCGGTTACGTAGCTCGGTGAGCACCCCGTGCCAGAATTTGGCGCCCTCGGTCTGCTGGATCCAGATTCCCAGGACCTGTTTGATCCCGTCGATATCGACGCCGATCACCACGTGGGCGGCCTTGTTGGCGACCACGCCGCCGTCGCGGATTTTGATCCGGATGGCGTCAATGTAGAGGATCGGATACACCGGATCGACCGGGCGCGATTGCCAGGCGGCGATCTCGTCGGTCACGACGTCGGTGACCCGAGAAACCGTGGCCGCCGACACACTAGCGCCGTAGACCTCGGCCAGATGCTCGGTGATATCGCGGGTCGACATGCCACGCGCGTACAGCGACAAGATCATGTCCTCGACCTGGCCCAGGCGGCGTTTGCGCTTGGGCACGATCGCCGGAGTGAACGTGCCGTTACGGTCGCGGGGTACTTCCAGATCGACCGGTCCGGCCGTGGTCAACACGGTTTTGCGGCCGTGGCCGTTGCGAGAGTTGCCCGAGCCGTAACCAGCTCGATCACCATGCTCATAACCGAGATGATCGGTGATCTCCACATCGAGGGCCCGTTCGAGCACGGCCTTGGTCATCTGGGCCAGCAGTCCGTCGGGACCGTCGATCGGGGTGCCCGAGGCCTCGGCGTCAGCCAGTAAGGCATCGACCGCCGCCGGCGGCAATAGCTCGCCCAGTTTGGCGGCAGCGTCGTCTCTGGGCGAATCAGATTGTGGCAATGGAACTCTCCTGTCCGGTGGTCAGCCACCACCATTCAGGCCCAACCCCTTACACAGTCAATAAGACACGCCC
>NZ_JCALEB010000011.1:0-5108 GCF_059813155.1 Mycobacterium sp. NGS19 | reverse complement strand
CGGGTGTGTTGTTTGAGAACTCAATAGTGTGTTTGGTGGTTTTTGTTTGTTGTTTTTGTTTTGCCATGCCTGCGCGTTCCCGTGTGTGGGTGTGGTGTTGTTTTGCCAGATGTTTTCTCTGGACTGTTTTTGTTTGGAGAGTTTGATCCTGGCTCAGGACGAACGCTGGCGGCGTGCTTAACACATGCAAGTCGAACGGAAAGGCTCCTTCGGGAGTGCTCGAGTGGCGAACGGGTGAGTAACACGTGGGTGATCTGCCCTGCACTTTGGGATAAGCCTGGGAAACTGGGTCTAATACCGAATACACCCTGCTGGTCGCATGGCCTGGTGGGGGAAAGCTTTTGCGGTGTGGGATGGGCCCGCGGCCTATCAGCTTGTTGGTGGGGTGATGGCCTACCAAGGCTTCGACGGGTAGCCGGCCTGAGAGGGTGTCCGGCCACACTGGGACTGAGATACGGCCCAGACTCCTACGGGAGGCAGCAGTGGGGAATATTGCACAATGGGCGCAAGCCTGATGCAGCGACGCCGCGTGGGGGATGACGGCCTTCGGGTTGTAAACCTCTTTCACCATCGACGAAGCCGCAGCGTGTGTTGTGGTGACGGTAGGTGGAGAAGAAGCACCGGCCAACTACGTGCCAGCAGCCGCGGTAATACGTAGGGTGCGAGCGTTGTCCGGAATTACTGGGCGTAAAGGGCTTGTAGGTGGTTTGTCGCGTTGTTCGTGAAATGCCACAGCTTAACTGTGGGCGTGCGGGCGATACGGGCAGACTAGAGTACTGCAGGGGAGACTGGAATTCCTGGTGTAGCGGTGGAATGCGCAGATATCAGGAGGAACACCGGTGGCGAAGGCGGGTCTCTGGGCAGTAACTGACGCTGAGGAGCGAAAGCGTGGGGAGCGAACAGGATTAGATACCCTGGTAGTCCACGCCGTAAACGGTGGGTACTAGGTGTGGGTTTCCTTCCTTGGGATCCGTGCCGTAGCTAACGCATTAAGTACCCCGCCTGGGGAGTACGGCCGCAAGGCTAAAACTCAAAGGAATTGACGGGGGCCCGCACAAGCGGCGGAGCATGTGGATTAATTCGATGCAACGCGAAGAACCTTACCTGGGTTTGACATGCACAGGACGGCGGCAGAGATGTCGTTTCCCTTGTGGCCTGTGTGCAGGTGGTGCATGGCTGTCGTCAGCTCGTGTCGTGAGATGTTGGGTTAAGTCCCGCAACGAGCGCAACCCTTGTCTCATGTTGCCAGCGCGTGATGGCGGGGACTCGTGAGAGACTGCCGGGGTCAACTCGGAGGAAGGTGGGGATGACGTCAAGTCATCATGCCCCTTATGTCCAGGGCTTCACACATGCTACAATGGCCGGTACAAAGGGCTGCGATGCCGTGAGGTGGAGCGAATCCTTTTCAAAGCCGGTCTCAGTTCGGATCGGGGTCTGCAACTCGACCCCGTGAAGTCGGAGTCGCTAGTAATCGCAGATCAGCAACGCTGCGGTGAATACGTTCCCGGGCCTTGTACACACCGCCCGTCACGTCATGAAAGTCGGTAACACCCGAAGCCAGTGGCCTAACCGGTTCGCCGGAGGGAGCTGTCGAAGGTGGGATCGGCGATTGGGACGAAGTCGTAACAAGGTAGCCGTACCGGAAGGTGCGGCTGGATCACCTCCTTTCTAAGGAGCACCACGTGGGCATTCCCGCAGTGGGCGGGGGTGCAGCCGTGAGGGATCCGTGCGTTGTAGTGGCGCCGGGTTGGGTGCGCAGCAAGCGAAGTCGTCGGTCGGGGATGTGGTGCCGGCGCTCACCGAACACACTGTTGGGTCCTGAGGCAACAGGCCTGTTCTGTTGTCGCCTCGCTTTGGTGGTGGGGTGTGGTGTTTGAGTGTTGGATAGTGGTTGCGAGCATCTAGCGAAAGGCTGAAGTTTAGTCTTTGTGCTTTTTGTTGAGTGTTTTTTGTGTGTGTAAGTGTGTTAGGGCGCATGGTGGATGCCTTGGCATCAGGGGCCGATGAAGGACGTGGGAGGCTGCGATATGCCTCGGGGAGTTGTCAACCGAGCGTGGATCCGAGGATGTCCGAATGGGGTAACCCGGCACGAGTGATGTCGTGTCACCCACTGCTGAATGTATAGGCAGTGGGGGGGAACGCGGGGAAGTGAAACATCTCAGTACCCGTAGGAGAAGAAAACAAGTGTGATTCCGTTAGTAGTGGCGAGCGAACGCGGAGGATGGCTAAACCGCGCGCATGGTGATACCCGGCGGGGGTTGTGTGTGTGGTGTTGTGGGGTTTGTGGTCTTGGGTCCGCCGGCTCAAGCGGCAGTCAGAAAATGATGTGTTAGTCGAAGTGGCCTGGGATGGTCTGTCGTAGAGGGTGAGAATCCCGTAGGCGAAAGCATGTCATCTGTTGTCACAAATACCCGAGTAGCAGCGGGCCCGTGGAATCTGCTGTGAATCTGCCGGGACCACCCGGTAAGCCTGAATACTTCCTGATGACCGATAGCGGATCAGTACCGTGAGGGAATGGTGAAAAGTACCCCGGGAGGGGAGTGAAAGAGTACCTGAAACCGTGTGCCTACAAGCCGTCAAAGCCCCCGTTGTGGGGTGATGGCGTGCCTTTTGAAGAATGAGCCTGCGAGTCAGGGACATGTCGCGAGGTTAACCCGGGTGGGGTAGCCGCAGCGAAAGCGAGTCTGAAGAGGGCGTATCCCCTGTTGTGGGGGTGTAGTGGTGTGTTCTGGACCCGAAGCGGGGTGATCTACCCATGGCCAGGGTGAAGCGCGGGTAAGACCGCGTGGAGGCCCGAACCCACTTAGGTTGAAGACTGAGGGGATGAGTTGTGGGTAGGGGTGAAAGGCCAATCAAACTCCGTGATAGCTGGTTCTCCCCGAAATGCATTTAGGTGCAGCGTCGCATGGTTCTTGTTGGAGGTAGAGCTACTGGATGGCCGATGGGCCCTACTAGGTTACTGACGTCAGCCAAACTCCGAATGCCGACAAGTCAAGTGTGGCAGTGAGACGGCGGGGGATAAGCTCCGTGCGTCGAAAGGGAAACAGCCCAGATCGCCGGCTAAGGCCCCTAAGCGTGTGCTAAGTGGGAAAGGATGTGCAGTCGCGAAGACAACCAGGAGGTTGGCTTAGAAGCAGCCACCCTTGAAAGAGTGCGTAATAGCTCACTGGTCAAGTGATTGTGCGCCGATAATGTAGCGGGGCTCAAGCACACCGCCGAAGCCGCGGCAACATAGCAATATGTTGGGTAGGGGAGCGTCCCCATTTCGGTGAAGCAGCAGAGTGATCTGTTGTGGAGGGGTGGGGAGTGAGAATGCAGGCATGAGTAGCGATAAGGCAAGTGAGAACCTTGCCCGCCGGAAGACCAAGGGTTCCTGGGCCAGGCCAGTCCGCCCAGGGTGAGTCGGGACCTAAGGCGAGGCCGACAGGCGTAGTCGATGGACAACGGGTTGATATTCCCGTACCCGTGTGTGGCCGTCCATGCCGAATCAGAGGTACTAACCATCCAAAAGGTCGGTGACCAATCCCTTCGGGGTGCGGCGCCGGCCGGCTGCGTGGGATCTTCTCTGGTAGTAGGTAAGCGATGGGGTGACGCAGGAAGGTAGCCGTACCAGTCAGTGGTAACACTGGGGCAAACCGGTAGGACGACATCCAGGCAAATCCGGATGTCACATACGTCCGAGAGGTGATGCATAGCCGGATGAGGCGAATTCGGTGATCCTATGCTGCCGAGAAAAGCCTCTAGCGAGGACACACACGGCCCGTACCCCAAACCGACACAGGTGGTCAGGTAGAGAATACCGAGGCGTACGAGAGAACTATGGTTAAGGAACTCGGCAAAATGCCCCCGTAACTTCGGGAGAAGGGGGGCCCCTGCTGGTGAACCACCGTGCGTGGGGAAGCTGGTGGGGGTCGCAGAGACCAGTGAGAAGCGACTGTTTACTAAAAACACAGGTCCGTGCGAAGTCGCAAGACGAGGTATACGGACTGACGCCTGCCCGGTGCTGGAAGGTTAAGAGGACCCGTTAACCCGCAAGGGTGAAGCGGAGAATTTAAGCCCCAGTAAACGGCGGTGGTAACTATAACCATCCTAAGGTAGCGAAATTCCTTGTCGGGTAAGTTCCGACCTGCACGAATGGCGTAACGACTTCTCAGCTGTCTCAACCATAGACTCGGCGAAATTGCACTACGAGTAAAGATGCTCGTTACGCGCGGCAGGACGAAAAGACCCCGGGACCTTCACTACAACTTGGTATTGGAGTCCGATACGGTTTGTGTAGGATAGGTGGGAGACTGTGAAACCCGCACGCCAGTGTGGGCGGAGTCGTCGTTGAAATACCACTCTGATCGTATTGGGCTTCTAACCTCGAACCCTGAACCGGGTTCAGGGACAGTGCCTGGCGGGTAGTTTAACTGGGGCGGTTGCCTCCTAAAACGTAACGGAGGCGCCCAAAGGTTCCCTCAACCTGGACGGCAATCAGGTGGCGAGTGCAAGTGCACAAGGGAGCTTGACTGCAAGACGAACATGTCAAGCAGGGACGAAAGTCGGGACTAGTGATCCGGCACCCCCGAGTGGAAGGGGTGTCGCTCAACGGATAAAAGGTACCCCGGGGATAACAGGCTGATCTTCCCCAAGAGTCCATATCGACGGGATGGTTTGGCACCTCGATGTCGGCTCGTCGCATCCTGGGGCTGGAGCAGGTCCCAAGGGTTGGGCTGTTCGCCCATTAAAGCGGCACGCGAGCTGGGTTTAGAACGTCGTGAGACAGTTCGGTCTCTATCCGCCGCGCGCGTCAGAAGCTTGAGGAAACCTGTCCCTAGTACGAGAGGACCGGGACGGACGAACCTCTGGTGCACCAGTTGTCCCACCAGGGGCACCGCTGGATAGCCACGTTCGGACAGGATAACCGCTGAAAGCATCTAAGCGGGAAACCTTCTCCAAGACCAGGCTTCTCACCCATACAAGTGGGATAAGGCCCCCCGCAGACCACGGGATCAATAGACCAGACCTACACACGCAGCAATGCGCACAGGGAACTGGCACTAACCGGCCGAAAACTTACCCACACCACGCAACCACACCAACACCCAAACCATCCACAACCCCCA
>NZ_JCALEB010000010.1:0-14345 GCF_059813155.1 Mycobacterium sp. NGS19 | reverse complement strand
AATCTGACTAGGCTCGTAACGAACGAAGGTGCTTTTGGATTTGATGGTCACGCTTCGAAGACTGAGGCACCTTCGTTCCCAACCACATCACGAAACGCCGACTGCAGAACCCGCCAGACCCCGCTGCAATCCGAAGAGCCTCACATCCTGCAGATTTCGCGGACCGATCACCACGCAACCACGCAACCACGCAAAAAAAATTGTGGGCGAAGGGGGACTTGAACCCCCACGTCCCGAAGGACACTGGCACCTGAAGCCAGCGCGTCTGCCATTCCGCCACTCGCCCGAAACAACCGCTCGAGGCTATCACGACAACACTGCCCGCCCCCAACTCGATTCCCGCGGGGAAATCGCCGTGGAAGCGGCTCAGGAACCACCGCTGACATGCGCCGATGCGATTCTCAGAGTTCTGTGGTTCCCGCTGCGGCGCCCTGGACCGATACCATGCAGATGAACGAAGTGGTGGTAAGACACGCGGTCACCACCTCGGCGGCAACGAGACGGACAAGGAAATAAGGAAGGACGGTGGCATGGGCTTCGTTCAGCGCATTGAGCGCAAGCTCGAAGTCACCGTCGGTGACGTGTTCGCCCGCGTCTTCGGTGGCGCGATCGTCCCGCAAGAGGTCGAGGCGGCGCTGCGGCGCGAGGCATCCGACGGCGTGCAGACCCTGGACGGCGGTCACCTGCTCGCGCCGAACGAGTACCTGATCACCCTCAGTGAGTCCGACTACGCCAAGGCGGTCGCCGACCCTGACCTCACGTCCGATACTTTCGCCAAACATCTGGTGGGGTACATCCGCGATCAGGGATGGCAAACGTATGGTGATGTGGTTGTCCGATTCGAGCAGTCGCCGAAGCTGCACACCGGCCAGTTCCGCGCCCGAGCTGCGGTCAACCCCGACGCCACCCCCGCCCCACAATCACCCCAGGCGCTCAACGCAGAACCAGGAGTAGCACCGATGACTGACAACCCCAGCTACCGCGGCGGACAGGAGCCGGGGCGGCCTGCCGACGATTACTACGACGAACGCTACGGCCGGCCGCAGGACCCGCGCGGTCCCGAGCCCCGCGGTGCGTACCCACCGCCTCCCGAGCAGGGCGGCTACCCCGAACAGGGGGCTTACCCGCCGCCGCCGCAGGGCGAGCCGGCATACCCGCCCCGCGGTGGCTACCCGGACCAGGGCGGCTACCCCGAACAAGGCGGCTACCCGGAACAGGGCTACACCGCGCAATACGAACAGCGCCCTGCGCCCGGGTACGGCCCGCCACCCAGCGCACCGCCCGCAGGACCGCCGCCTGGATATGACCAGCCCTATCGCCAGGGCCCGCCGCCCGGCGGCTACGGCGGCCAGCCCGGCTACGGCGACTACGGCCGGCCCCCCGGCCCGCCGCCACGGCACGAAGGTTACGGCCGGCCAGAGCCGCGCTACGGCGAGTACGAGCAAGGCGGCTACCAGCAGCAGCCCTACGGCCATCCCGACTACGGGCAACCGGACTATGGGCGGTACGACGCACCCGCCGGATACGGCGCGCCACAGGCCGGCGAGTACGAGTACGGCCAGGGCGGTTACGCGGGCGGATACGGCCAACCCGAATACGGCCAGAGTGGCCCCAAGACCGTCACGCTGCAGCTCGACGACGGCAGCGGCCGTACGTATCAGCTCCGGGAAGGCGCCAACATCATCGGCCGCGGCCAGGACGCCCAGTTCCGGCTGCCCGACACCGGCGTCTCACGCCGGCACCTCGAGATTCGCTGGGACGGCCACACCGCCTTGCTGTCGGACCTCAATTCGACCAACGGCACCACCGTCAACAACGCCCCGGTGCAGGAATGGCAACTGGCCGACGGCGACGTCATCCGGCTCGGGCACTCCGAAATCGTGGTGCGGATGCACTGACACCCCACGCAATCGGCTTCCCTCCCGCGTCGGGGTCCGCCCAAGTATCGTGACGATGCTGATGAGCGGTCGGTCTCGGTGTCACCGGCCCAGATCGAGACAGACGATGTTGGAGAAGAACGAGGACAAGGGGGCGCCCAGATGCAGGGCTTGGTGCTGCAACTGTCGCGCGCCGGCTTCCTGTTGCTGCTGTGGCTGTTCATCTTCGCCGTGCTGCGCATTCTGCGCACCGACATCTACGCGCCGACGGGCGCGGTGATGGTGCGGCGCGGATTGGCCTTGCGCGGCTCGCTGCTGCCCAATCGCCAGCAACGCCACAAGGCGCGGTACCTCGTCGTCACCGAGGGCTCACTGGCAGGTACGCGGATCACGCTCGGGAATCAGCCCGTGCTGATCGGCCGCGCCGACGATTCCACCCTGGTGCTCACCGATGACTACGCCTCCACCCGCCATGCCCGACTGTCGCCGCATGGCTCCGAGTGGTACGTCGAAGACCTAGGATCGACCAACGGCACATATCTCGATAGGGACAAGGTGACGACGGCGGTACGGGTTCCGATCGGAACGCCGGTTCGAATCGGCAAGACGGTAATCGAGTTGCGCCCGTGACCCTCGTTCTCCGCTATGCCGCACGCAGCGACCGCGGACTGGTGCGTGCCAACAACGAAGACTCCGTCTACGCCGGCGCACGGCTACTGGCGCTGGCCGACGGAATGGGCGGTCACGCCGCAGGAGAAGTCGCCTCGCAGTTGGTGATCGCGGCGTTGGCTCACCTCGACGACGACGAGCCGGGCGGCGATCTGCTGGCCAAGCTCGACGAGGCGGTACGCGAAGGCAACGCGGCCATCGCCGCCCACGTGGAAAACGATCCCGAGCTCGAGGGCATGGGCACCACGCTCACCGCAATCCTGTTCGCGGGCAACAAACTCGGCCTGGTCCACATCGGTGACTCGCGCGGCTACCTGCTGCGCGACGGCGAGCTCACGCAGATCACCAAAGACGACACCTTCGTGCAGACCCTGGTCGACGAGGGCCGCATCACCGCCGAAGAAGCGCACAGCCACCCGCAACGTTCGCTGATCATGCGGGCGCTGACCGGACACGAAGTGGAGCCGACGCTGATCATGCGGGAGGCCCGGGTCGGCGACCGCTACCTGCTGTGCTCGGACGGGCTGTCGGACCCCGTCAGCGAAGAGACCATCCTGGAAGCGCTGAAGATTCCCGACGTCGCGGAAAGTGCCGACCGGCTCATCGAATTGGCGCTGCGCGGCGGCGGCCCCGACAACGTCACCGTCGTGGTCGCCGACGTCGTCGACTACGACTACGGCCAGACCCAGCCGATTCTCGCCGGCGCCGTCTCCGGCGACGACGACCATATCGCCCCGCCGAACACCTCAGCGGGGCGCGCGTCGGCGTTCAACCCCAAACGCAATGCCGTCGCCAAACGCGTTGCGATAGAACCCGAACCGCCACCCGCCAAGCGACCGCGCCCATGGCGGCGCATCCTCATCGCCGCCGCATTGGTGCTCGTTCTCTTGGTCGCCGCGCTACTGATCGGCCGCACGCTGATCCGCAGCAACTACTACGTCACCGCCTACGACGGCACGGTGTCGATCATGCGGGGCGTCCAAGGCTCGTTGCTGGGCTACCGCCTGCAAGAGCCGCACCTGTTGGGCTGCCTCAACGACCGAAATGAATTGTCGCTCATCAGCTTAGGGCAATCGCATCCCGGTTGTGAGTTGCTGCGCGTCGACGACTTGCGTCCGTCCGAACGCACTCAGGTGCTCGCGGGTCTGCCCACCGGCAGCCTCGACGACGCGATCGCGCAGATCCACAAGTTGGTGCCGGCGTCGCTGCTGCCGATCTGTGCGCCGCCCGCTCCCCCGGCGCCCCCGGCTCCGCCGGCGGCAACCAGGGGTCCCGCGACCACTGCGGCGCCCACTCCGCCCGCCCTCACCAGCGTCGCGCCCACCACTACCGAAGTCGCTCCGCCGCCGAACCCCAACCCGAGCCCGTCGCTTACCGCCGCCGCACCGCCTCCCACGCCGACGCCGGTGACCTCACTGCCACGCGCACCCCAAGAGCCGGGCAAAGACTGCCGGACGGCCGCATGACCACGCAGCCCCAGCCGGTGGTCGCGGTGATGCCGCCACTTCCCAACCGCCGCAACGCCGAACTGCTGCTGCTCGGTTTCGCCGCGGTGATCACCGCGGTTGCCCTGCTGATCGTCGAGGCGAACCAAGAACACGGCCTCAGTTGGGATCTGGCGCAATACGTCATCGCCTACCTTGCGTTGTTCGGCGCGGCGCACGTGGCTATCCGGCGCTACGCGCCCTACGCCGATCCCCTGTTGCTGCCGGTGGTCGCTCTGCTCAACGGACTCGGCCTGGTCATGATCCACCGACTCGACCTCGCTCAGGGCGCCCTGGAATCCGGTACAGCGCATGGGCCTAGCGCCAATCAGCAGATGCTGTGGACGCTGCTCGGCGTCTCGGCGTTCTCGGTCGTGGTGGTGTTTCTGCGCGATCATCGCCTACTCGCGCGCTATGGCTACGTCTGCGGCGTGGCCGGGTTGATCCTGCTGTTGATCCCCGCCCTGCTGCCGCGGTCACTGTCCGAGGAGAACGGTGCCAAGATCTGGATTCGGTTGCCGGGCTTTTCGATTCAGCCCGCGGAGTTCTCCAAGATCTTGTTGCTGATCTTCTTCGCCGCCGTGCTGGTGGCCAAGCGTGGCGTGTTCACCAGCGTGGGCAAGCACTTTCTCGGCATGAACCTGCCCCGGCCGCGTGACCTCGCGCCCTTGCTGGCGGCGTGGATCATCTCCGTCGGCGTGATGATCTTCGAAAAGGACTTGGGCACATCGCTTTTGCTGTACGCCTCGTTTCTGGTGCTGGTGTACGTCGCCACTGATCGGCTCAGCTGGGTGGTCATCGGCCTGATCCTGTTCGCCGCGGGCAGTGTCGCCGCGTACTACCTTTTCGCGCACGTCGAAACCCGCGTGCGGACGTGGTGGGATCCCTTCGCCGATCCCGACAACACCGGTTACCAAATGGTGCAGTCCATGTTCAGCTTCGCCACCGGCGGCGTGTTCGGAACCGGTCTGGGCAACGGCCAGCCGGGCACGGTGCCGGCTGCGTCGACGGACTTCATCATCGCCGTGGTCGGCGAAGAGCTGGGCCTGGTGGGCCTGGCCGGAGTTCTGATGCTGTACACGATCGTGATCGTCCGCGGCTTGCGCACCGCGATCGCGGTCCGCGACAGCTTCGGCAAGCTGCTGGCCGCCGGGCTGGCGTCGACGCTGGGGATCCAGCTGTTCATCGTCGTGGGCGGCGTCACCAACCTGATCCCGCTGACCGGGCTCACCACCCCGTGGATGTCATACGGCGGGTCGTCGCTCCTGGCCAACTATGTGCTGCTGGCCATCTTGGTGCGCATCAGCCATGCCGCGCGCCGCCCGATCGTCACCCGGCCGCAGCAGCCGACGCCGATCGCGGCGGCCAGCACCGAGGTGATCGAGCGGGTATGAACACCTCCCTGCGGCGCGTGTCGGTGACGGTCATGGCCCTGATCGTGCTGCTGCTGCTGAATGCGACGATCACGCAGGTGTTCCGGGCCGACGGTCTGCGCACCGATCCGCGCAATCAGCGCGTGCTGCTCGACGAATACTCCCGGCAGCGCGGGCAGATCTCCGCCGGTGGCCAGCCGCTGGCCTACTCGGTGTCGACGCCGGGCCGGTTTCGTTACCTGCGCGTCTATCCCGACCCCTTGGCGTCGGCGCCGGTGACCGGCTTCTACTCACTGCGGTTCTCCAGCAGCGGGCTCGAGCGGGCCGAGGATTCGATCCTCAACGGATCTGACGAGCGGCTGTTCGCCCGCCGGCTGGCCGACTTCTTCACCGGCCGCGACCCGCGCGGCGGCAACGTCGACACCACGATCAAACCTCAGGTTCAGCAGGCGGCGTGGAACGCGATGGTGCACGCCTGCGGCAATGCGCCCTGTCAGGGCGCGGTCGTCGCATTGGAGCCGGCCACCGGCAAGATCCTCGCGATGGTATCGGCGCCGTCGTTCGATCCGAACCAGTTGTCGTCGCACGACGTGGACGCGCAGACCCAGAACTGGCAGCGGCTGCGCGACGACCCGAACAACCCGATGCTCAACCGCGCGATCTCCGAGACATATCCGCCCGGCTCGACATTCAAGGTGATCACCACCGCGGCGGCCTTGCAAGCCGGCGTCACCGAAGATGAGCAACTGACCGCCAACCCGTCGATTCAATTGCCGGACAGCACAGCAACTTTGGAGAACTTCGGCGGCAGCCCGTGCGGCAGCGGCGCGACGGCGTCGCTCAAGGAGGCGTTCGCGCGGTCGTGCAACACCGCGTTCGTCCAGCTGGGATTGAAGACCGGTACCGATGCGCTGCGCACCATGGCGGCGGCGTTCGGCCTGGACGCGCCGCTCGAGCCGATCCCCCTTCAGGTGGCCGAGTCCACCGTCGGCCCGATCCCCGACCAAGCGGCCTTGGGCATGTCGGCGATCGGCCAGAAGGACGTCGCGCTGACCCCGCTGCAGAACGCGATGGTGGCCGCGGCGATCGCGAACCGTGGCCTCATGATGCAGCCGTACCTGGTCGACAGCCTCAAAGCCCCCGACCTCACCACCATCAACACCACCCAACCGCGGGAACTGCGGCGTGCGGTGTCCCAACAGGTCGCGGCTAAGCTGACGGAACTGATGATCGGTGCTGAGCAGGTAACACAGCAGAAAGGGGCCATTCCCGGCGTGCAGATCGCGTCCAAGACCGGGACGGCCGAGCATGGCACCGACCCGCGCAACACTCCACCGCATGCCTGGTACATCGCCTTCGCGCCCGCCCAAAGCCCGCGGGTGGCCGTCGCGGTGGTGGTGGAGAACGGCGGCAACCGGCTGTCGGCGACCGGTGGTGCGCTGGCCGCGCCGGTGGGCCGGGCGGTGATCGAGGCGGCGCTTCGGGAGGGCACATGACGGCCCGCGTGGGTGTCACGCTGTCCGGCCGCTACCGGCTGCAGCGGCTCATCGCCACCGGCGGCATGGGCCAGGTGTGGGAGGCGGTCGACAGCCGCCTCGGCCGGCGGGTGGCCGTCAAGGTGCTCAAACAGGAATTCAGCTCCGATCCCGAGTTCATCGAACGGTTCCGCGCCGAGGCGCGCACCGTCGCCATGCTCAACCACCCCGGCATCGCCACCGTCTACGACTACGGCGAAACCGAGATGGAGGCCGACGGCCGCACCGCCTACCTGGTGATGGAACTGGTCAACGGCGAGCCGCTGAACTCCGTGCTCAAGCGCACCGGCCGGCTGTCGCTGCGGCACTCGCTCGACATGCTCGAGCAGACCGGGCGTGCGCTGCAAGTTGCGCACACCGCGGGGCTGGTGCACCGCGACGTCAAGCCCGGCAACATTCTCATCACGCCCACGGGTCAGGTGAAGCTCACCGACTTCGGCATCGCCAAAGCGGTGGACGCGGCCCCGGTGACGCAGACCGGGATGGTCATGGGCACCGCGCAGTACATCGCGCCGGAGCAGGCCCTCGGTCACGACGCCACCGCGGCCAGTGATGTGTACTCGTTGGGAGTGGTTGGCTACGAAGCGGTCTCGGGCAAGCGGCCGTTCACCGGTGACGGTGCGCTCACGGTGGCGATGAAGCACATCAAGGAGACGCCGCCGCCGCTGCCGGCCGACCTGCCGCCCAACGTTCGCGAACTCATCGAGATCACCCTGGCCAAGAACCCCGGCGCGCGCTACCGCAACGGCGGGCAGTTCGCCGACGCCGTCGCCGCGGTCCGCGCGGGCCGCCGTCCGCCGCGGCCGAACGCCGCACCCACCATCAACCGGGCCGCCCCTGCGGCCATCCCGTCCGGAGCACAGGCCCGCGCCGAGATGACGGCACGCTCGGGCGCGATGACCGGCGCCCGCGTTCGGCCGGCCACCGGGTCGCACCGGCCCCCACCGCCGCGGCGCACCTTCTCGTCGGGGCAGCGGGCGCTGCTGTGGGCGGCCGGTGTGCTGGGTGCTCTGGCCATCGTGATCGCGGTGCTGCTGGTCATCCAATACCGCGACAAGCAAGAGCAGATCCAGCAGCCGCAAGAGACGACGATCACCCAGACCGAGCCTGCTCCAGCTCCGGCCACCCCGGGTAGTTGGACGTCGCCGGGCACCGGGCCACAGACTGGGTACGCACCTCTTGCGGCGTCTGTCGTTTCCGTGTCGCCGCCACCACACGACGAGACCTTGGAATGACGACACCGCAGCATTTGTCCGATCGCTATGAACTCGGCGAGATCCTGGGCTTCGGCGGGATGTCCGAGGTTCATCTCGCGCGGGATCTGCGGCTGCACCGAGACGTCGCGGTGAAGGTGCTGCGCGCCGACTTGGCCCGCGACCCCAGCTTCTACCTGCGGTTTCGCCGCGAGGCCCAGAACGCTGCGGCATTGAACCACCCGGCGATCGTCGCCGTGTACGACACCGGCGAGGCCGAGACGTCCGCGGGTCCACTGCCCTACATCGTCATGGAGTACGTCGACGGGATCACGCTGCGCGACATCGTGCACAACGAGGGGCCGATTCCGCCCCGCAAGGCCATCGAGATCATCGCCGATGCGTGTCAGGCGCTGAACTTCTCCCACCAGCACGGCATCATCCACCGCGACGTCAAGCCGGCCAACATCATGATCAGCCGCACGGGTGCGGTGAAAGTCATGGACTTCGGCATCGCTCGCGCGCTGGCCGACTCCAGCAGCGTCACCCAGACCGCGGCCGTGATCGGTACCGCGCAGTATCTGTCGCCCGAGCAGGCTCGCGGCGACGCAGTCGACGCCCGCTCCGACGTGTACTCGCTGGGCTGCGTGCTCTACGAAATCCTCACGGGCGAGCCGCCTTTCGTCGGCGACTCCCCGGTGGCCGTGGCCTACCAGCACGTCCGCGAGGCGCCCGTCCCGCCGTCGCAGAAGCACGAGGGCATCTCCGCCGACCTCGACGCCGTGGTGCTCAAGGCGCTGGCGAAGAATCCCGACAACCGCTACCAGACGGCGGCCGAGATGCGCGCCGACCTGATTCGGGTGCACAACGGCGAACCGCCTGAGGCGCCGAAGGTGCTCACCGATGCCGAACGCACGTCGCTGCTGTCTTCTTCTGCGACCAACCGCTCGGCGTCACCGGTCGCGGTGCCGCCGCGCCAGGACGACGCCGGCCGGGGAGCGGGCAGGAGATCGGTGCGCCGGTGGTTGATCGCCGTGGCGGTGCTGGCGGTGCTGACGGTCGCGGTGACTGTGCTGATCAATGCGATCAGCGGTCCCACCCACGCGGTGCAGGTGCCCAACGTGGCCAACAAGCCCTCAGCCGATGCGGTGGCGACCCTGCAGAACCGCGGGTTCAAAGTCCGCACGCTGCAAAAGCCCGACTCGACGGTGGCGCCCGACCGCGTCATCGACACCGATCCCAAGGCCGGTGATTCCGCCGACCAGGGCTCGGAGGTGACGCTCAACGTGTCCACCGGGCCTGAGCAGCGCGAGATCCCCGACGTGTCCAACATGAGCTACCCCGATGCGGTGCGCCGCCTGACGGCCGCGGGCTTCGGCAAGGTCAAGCAGGTGCTGACCCCGTCGACACCGGAGCAGAAGGACCGCGTCGTCGAAACCAACCCACCGGCCAATCAGACCGCCCCGGTGACGTTCGAGATCTCCGTACTGGTGGGGACCGGTCCGGAGAAGGCCGACGTGCCCGACGTTGCGGGCCAGTCCGAGGAGCAGGCCCGGGCGACGCTGACTGCGGCCGGCTTCAACAACATCGTCTCGGCTCCGGTGGACAGCACGCGGCCCGCCGGCTCGGTAATCGGCACCAATCCGCCTGCAGCACAGTCGGTTCCGAAGGACGCCGTGATCCAGCTACAGGTGTCGAAGGCCAACCAGTTCGTGATGCCCGATCTCACCGGCATGTTCTGGACCGATGCCGAGCCGCAGCTACGCGCACTCGGCTGGACCGGCATCCTGGTCAAGGGCGCCGACGTGCCCGGCAACGATCAGCAGCGCAACCGGGTGGTCTACCAGAGCCCGGCACCGGGCACCGGGGTGAACCGCGACGGCAACATCACGCTGAAGTTCGGTTCGTAGGGATCAGCGCCGCGCGCACGGTATCGGCGACCTCGTTCTCCAGCCGGCGCACCAGCGCTTCGTCCGGCGCGGCACCGCAGACCGCCAGCCAGTTCGCCAGCATCCGGTGACCGCCCTGGGTGAGGATCGACTCGGGGTGAAACTGCACGCCGTGAATCGGCAGTTCGGTGTGCTGTAACCCCATGATCACGCCGCTTTCGGTGTGCGCGGTCGGGGTCAGGTCGTCGGGCACCGTGTCGGGCAGTACGGTCAGCGAGTGGTACCGGGTTGCGACGAACGGATTCGGAAGTCCTTGCAGCACACCGGCATTCGTGTGGTAGACGGTGCTGGTCTTGCCGTGCAGCAGCTCGGGCGCGCGGTCCACGGTGGCGCCGAACGCGACGCCGATGGCTTGATGGCCCAGGCATACGCCGAGTAGGGGAGTGCCGGTCTGGGCGCATGCGCGCACCAACGGGATCGACGCGCCGGCACGTTCGGGGGTGCCCGGCCCGGGGCTCAGCAGCACGCCGTCGTAGTTCTGGGCGACAGCGACCGGATCGGCGAGGTGGGGGTCGTCGTTGCGCCAGACCTGTGCCTGCACACCCAGCTGCCCGAGGTACTGGACCAGGTTGAAAACGAAGCTGTCGTAATTGTCGACGACCAGAATGCGCACCATGCCAGGTTAACGGGCGCTTGCGGCGGCTCGGTTCAGCCGGCCGGTCGGGCGTAGTGCATCGCGACCGGTTCGGTGTAGCCGATCACCTCCACCTCGGCCCGCGGCTCTTCGGTGTAACCCAGCCCGAACCGGGCCACGTACTGCTTGTACAGGGTGACCAGTGGGGCGGCCGCCAACGCAGACTGCATCCTCGCGACGTCACCGATGGCCGTCACCGTGTAGGGCGGACTGTAAGTTTTGCCGTGCAGCAGCAACGTGTTTCCCACACACCGCGGCGCCGACGTCGCGATCAGGCGCTGGTCTTGCATCTGCACGGCCTCCGCGCCGCCGCTCCACAGCGCGTTCAGAACGGCCTGAATGTCTTGTTGGTGCACGACGAGGTCGTCCGGGGAGGCGTCGCGCGGGAACCTGCCGTTGGCGTCTCGCTGCGCGTCGGTAAGTGTGACCACCAGGCCGGGGCCGCGCATCGGGGCCAGCCCGGCCGCCACGGCCAGCGGCGCGGCTCTGATCAACAGGGCCGCCACCTGCGAGTCGTTGACGGCCGGTCCGGCGCGCGCGGCGTCGACCTGGTGTACCAACGCGTCGCGTTGAGCGCTGAGCCGGTCGACGGACTGCTGAGCTTCGCGGACCAAATCCACCAGCCGCGGGGAGTCGCTGCGCCGGATTTCGCTACCGCCGGACACGCTGTGCGTGGTGGCCAGCAGGACGCCCGCCAGCAGGCACACCACCGGCACGCCGATCCGCCAAGCGCTGCGCCGCGTCGTCACGTGTGCATCTTCGCAGCTACGGCAGTCCGAGCGCGCGCGATGGTTGGGTTAATCTCAATTGCACCTGCAGCGGGGAGAGGAGCCCATGCCGAAGTCCAAGGTCCGCAAGAAAAACGATCTCACGGCCCGGTCCGTCAGTCGTACGCCGGTCAAGGTCAAGTCGGGCCCGTCCAGTGTGTGGTTCGTCGCGTTCTTCGTCGGCCTGATGTTGATCGGGCTGTTATGGCTTCTCGTTTTCCAGCTCGCGGTTGCCAGCGGCAACCAGCCGACCTGGCTGCAGTGGATGGCCGACCTCAACGTGTGGAACTACGCGATCGCGTTTGCCTTCATGATCAGCGGCCTGTTGCTCACCATGCGCTGGCACTGAGCCGACACGATGGGGTGGCAGCAGTCGCGGTTTTCGAGGGCTTTCCGCGTCCGACACTTTGCCGTTACCCAATCACACCGATGTGATTCATCCCCATTGTTGATAGCACCTGTGGATAACTGCATCTGGTGTGGTAGGCGCCTGCGGATAATCAATGCAGCAAACTGAGTGGGGCCCGAATCCGATTGCCATCGCCGGGTGTGGCGCGCTAGGATTTCTGCTGACGTCAGCGGCTGTGACGCTCGTCACAGATGCTCCGGGCCGGTTTTTGGTGGGCATTGCCGGCGTCGGGCTGCTGATCTTTGCGGGCTTCTCGCTTCGCGCGCGGCCCAAGCTGGCAATCACGCCCGGCGGGCTCGCGATCCGGGGTTGGTGGCGGACCCGGGTGTTGGCCCAGCCCCAGATCGACGTCATCCGGATCACGGAGTTCCGGCGGCTGGCACGCAAAGTCCGGTTGCTCGAAGTCGACACCGTCGACGGCCGGTTGATCGTGTTCAGCCGCTGGGATCTGGGAACCGACCCAGTCGACGTGCTGGACGCGCTGACCGCAGCCGGCTATGCCGGCCGGTAGCGCTACTGCGTCACGCTGATCGAGTTGATCACCACCGGCTCGGTGGGGCGGTCGCGCGCGTCGGTGGCGGTGGTGGCGATCGCGTCGACGACGCGCTGCGACTCGGGGTCGACGATCTCGCCGAAGATCGTGTGCTTGCGGTTCAGATGCGGCGTCTTGGTGACGGTGATGAAGAACTGCGAGCCGTTGGTGCCCGGACCCGCGTTGGCCATTGCCAGCAGGTAGGGCTTGTCGAACTGCAACTCCGGGTGGAACTCGTCGGCGAATTGGTAGCCGGGGCCGCCGCGGCCAGTGCCGGTCGGGTCGCCGCCCTGGATCATGAACCCGTCGATCACCCGGTGGAAGACGGCGCCGTCGTAGAACGGGCCGGATTTACCGCCCTTCGCGTTCTGCGTGCTGTATTCCTTTGTGCCCGTTGCCAATCCGATGAAGTTGGCGACGGTCTTGGGTGCGTGATTGCCGAACAGCGCGATCTTGATGTCGCCGCGGTTGGTGTGCAGGGTGGCAGTTGCGGTCTGGATGGGGCTCGTCACGGGATGCCAGTGTGCCATGCCCGTTCCGTCCGGTCCGACGCGCACGGTCCGATACGCTCGACCCCGACTTGGCAGAAAGGCGGACCGTGACAACCAAGACCCGGCTGACCCCGCGGCAGCGTCTGACCCGAGGCTTGCAGTACACCACTGTGGGACCCGTCGACATCACGCTCGGCACGGTGGGCCTCGGCGCGCAGGGGGCGTCGTCGGCCGGCCAGCGCCTGCGCGAGCGCTACCGGCAGAGCCGTGTCGCCAGGGAAGTCAGCGCAGCGCAAGAGACGCTTGCCCGTGAGCTGGCCGCCGCGCAGCAGGTGGTCGCGAACCTGCCTCAGGCGCTGCAAGACGCACGCCAGCCGCGTAACAGGCGGCGCCGGATCGCGCTGCTGACGGCCGCCGGCGTCGCGACGTTGGCCGGGGGAGCGGTCGCATTTTCGATCGTGCGGCGGTCCATGCAGCCCGAGCCGTCACCGCGGCCACCGAGCGTCGAGGTCGAGCCGCGGCCGTAACCGCAGGGCGCGCAGTATTGAAAGCGGTCAGGATGCGCCAATGACCGAAAAGTGGGCACATCGCTGCTTACTGGTCCGCCGACGGCACCGTCTGGATCGACCGCACAAGCTCTTGGGCGAAGGTCAGGTCGTCGCCGCTATCGAAATACAAGCTGAATTGGACATGGCCGGGATGGCTGACCGCGAACCCATACATCGCGGGCAGCCGACCATCTTCGGCGGTTTCGTCCAGGCGGTAAGTGACGTAGTGCATGTCCTTCTGCGACCACTCCCGCTGGTCGTAACCATCCGGTGAAATGTGGGCTTTGACTTGTTGCAGGCGGTGGATCGGCGTGTCGTTCTTCGGATTTCCCCACGGAGTGAGGGTCGCCGTGAGGCCGGGCCGCCAGAACACGGCGCAGTTGGCAGTGCGCGTGCCATCCTCGCGGTCGATGCGGGCGTTCATCGGCTCGGGCAACGTGAGTGCCCAGTGGGCGGTCAGCTCGTGATAGCCCGTCACGACCGGAAACTCAGGATTCAGCGACGGCGGGAGCGGATCGTGTTTGTCGCGCGGTGCACCGTCAGGGTCTTCGAAGAAGCGGTCACCGTGGCGGATGAACGCGGTGCCGCTCGCCGCGTTCAGGAATGGCAGGATGGCGCGGTCGTGGTTGGCGATCTCGTTGAGAGACCACAGACCCAGGTTGTCTGGGTTTTCCAGGTAGGCCGGAGTCTCGTCACCCGCAGCGAATGTCCAGCCGAAGTGATCACGGAACATGTAGCCGACGGGGCGGCCGTCGACACCGATCCGGTCGGTGACGATGCACGCATCGTCCGGGGCAAGCGCCTCGACAATGTGTTCGGATGACAGCCGGTACTTCTTCGTGCGCCTAGGCGGTCGGAGTTTTGGGGTCCACGCGTTGCCGTCC
>NZ_JCALEB010000001.1:0-1042182 GCF_059813155.1 Mycobacterium sp. NGS19 | reverse complement strand
GATGTGACCGGGCATGTAGGTGCACGATCGGGGCGATCACGTGGTCGCAGGTAGCAAGCGTGTTCAAGATGCTTGCGTCAGTGAGTAGGTCACGGAGCGCGATCGTTCGTGACCGTGAATTCGATGTGGGCCCGCACAGGCCATGCCATTTCGGACCTTACGAGGTCGATGACGATCGGTGCGGGCGGTGGGTCGTCCCAACGCTGACGGGGTGCTGCAATTACGGTGCCGAACTTCTGCCAGGGGTCATCGTTGTCCTCCTTCAGGGCGGCCCACCACGTGACCTTGATGGACCGGTCGGCCTGAATCTCGAAGACGCATTCGAGCACGGCCTGGCCCCAGTCGTCGACCGGACGTGACACGTTGACGACCTGCTTGAGCGACGCGTCGCGTTGAGCCTTGAACTGCGGGGTGTCGGGCCAGTAGTCCAAGCCGAGATAAGTTGGGCCGTTGGCGAATCTCGGATGGCCCCACCAGTCCTTGCCGACGGCATAACGATTGACCAAGTCCATGTGTCCCTGCAGTAGCACTTCGCGCCGCCCATCGGAAGGCGCAATGAGTTCGATCGTGAGGTCGGGGAGGCTGCCGCCGTCGGGGATTTCAACCGGCTCGCCGGCGGATTCCATCACCAGGCCGAGAACGGTGTCGGTGTACTTGGCGACGCACCAGTACCGCCCCGACGGGACCGGCACTTCCGGGATAGATCCGTTCGGGCCGGCGACGATTCGGGTGCATCCGATCCGTACCTGCGCGCCCGGCACGCCCACCACGGCGCCTGCGCCGTCGCGGACGACGACCCGCCCATAGACGATGCCGTGACCTTGCGAGATCTGCCAGGTGCTCTTGGGTGGAGGGTTGGAGACGTATTCGGGCGGGCGCATCCTGACGCGGTCGTTCCATCCGTACAACCCATGGATGACTTCGACGTTCTCGCTACTCGGCGGTGCCCAGGAGTTGATGATGTTGTCCGGACTGACGGTCCATCCACGGTCTGGGACCTTCCAGGCGTCGCTGTCCTTGGCGTCCTCAGTGCAGTCGTCACTGGCAAATGCGTTGCACAGTTGGTTGGCAACGTCGTCCGGCATGTCGGATGTGAGGACGATCAGATCGGCCATCACCGCCGGGGTTACCCCGAGCACTGTGGCGACCACCGTGATTGGTAGCGCTGCCATCATCGACAACAGCGCTGAAACACCAAGGCCACCAACAACTCCCAGGTCTCTCCAGACGTTCGGCAGACTATCGTCGACAGTGGCGAGAATCTTGGGGACCATGTAGTCGTCATGCAGCCAGGTTGCGGCAGCCAGCCGCTCGCCTTCGCCGTAGAAGTACAACCCATCGGGCGTAACGGCGTCGATCTTGTCGACGAGCGTCTTGCGTTGCAACCACGCCGATTTGTCGCATTCGGCGCTCGGTTTATGGGGAAGTCCCGGCCGGCCATCGAGGATAATTCTCGGTTGTGGCGGGACTGCCGCCAGCCCGGTTTCATTGGCGAGTTGTACGGCCGCCCAGATGAAGGTCGAGCACACGACCGGAATGGTCTGGCCGATTGGCTGCGGTTCTCCAATGCCGGTACATCCGACCTTGGGTACGGTGGTCTCGAATGTCGGTGGGCCTGCAAACGCAGGATCGTTGCAGATCGCGGCGCGGGTATATCCGAAGAGTCGGTAGTGTCCTCGGATCTGGCTGGCTGCGCGGGCGATTCGTCGCCGAGCCTGTATGACGCCGGTGGTTGTCTGTCCGCTGCATGACGTGACCACCAAGGGCCAGATGAGTTGAGGGCCGTTTTCGGTGTCGATCGGGGCGGGACTGAAGCTCAAGGCATCGATCAGGTAAGAGGATCCCGTCTGCTCGTCTTTGAAGCCGAATCCCGCTGCTGGAATCGCCACCCCGTTCGCGTCTTGCTTGCGGGTCTTATTGTCGTCCTCGAGTTCGTAGGGGTGGTCGCGCCAGGACAGGAATGCTAGTTCAACCGATTGCGAGATCGTGCCGGGCCATTGGTGACGCAAGGCGCCTTCTTCGATTCCGTTGGTCGGCGCGTCCTCGATCCCGAGGATCGAGCCGTCGTAGAACTGTTCTATACGGTCGGAGCTGGAGGTCGCCTGGCGGAGCTCGATCTCGTCGGCGGTCATGATCGCCATATGGCTGTAGTGCTGCGCCGGATCGAGTTTCGATAGCAGTCCGCCGATCATGCCCGACGGTCCTCCTGGCGACATAATTAGGTCGCCCGCGTGTGCGTTGACAATCCGCCATGGGCGAACCAAGTCGCGGTCGTCGGGCGGAGTATTGGTCAGTTGTGCGGTGACTCGCGAATCGGCTTGACAGACAGGCTGTTCCGTGAAGCAAGCGCCTTCAGGTGCCGGGTGATCCAGTATCGCCTGAACCTCAGGTGATAAATCTGTGGGTTTGATGCCGGCCATGAATCTCCTCGTTGTGTTAGGTGTGTTTGCCCTGACGGAGCGGCACAAGCTGAGGACCGACGCCGATTGAATTTGGGGCGGTCGGCGCTAAGTCGACCAGTGCGCGACCGAGGAGATCCGATCGCCCCAGCCCAACGAGTGCAGATTCGGCAGCGCGTTCTGTGGTTGATGGCCCGGCACCGTCAACGTGCTTCCTTGGAAATGGATGTGCTCGAAGTAGGTTACGGGTCCAGCGGTACAGGTGACCGAGCTGATGACATCGTTCCAATTGCCATGAAAGAACAGGAATTTGTTCCGCCATACCCGAGTTAGATCCTTCCACGCCCAACCTTCATCGAGCCAAAACCAGTCCCCGCCCCAATTGACGTCGGAGAACATCTTGAGGCTGCCGTAATTGACCTGCCAGGGCGGAGTGGCAGTTCGCGAGCCGCCCGTGGAACCGCCGACCTGATAGAAGGGCTTGCCGTCGGAGCCGACCGTGAGGTCCATAGGATGCACGATTTGACTGAAGTCCTTGTCGGCGATAGCGGCCTTAATGAGCAGCGGCTCGGTGAACGCGGTAAGCGACTGTCCGTTGGCGACGAAATGTAGGGGCTGCCCGTCGAACCTGACAATGTCAGTCGGATCGTAGGCAATGCCATTGATGGTCAGTTCTACTAACGGTGGCACGTGCGAGATCGGCGAGTCATCCGCGACTGGGAAAGACGCTCGGAGTGCATCGGAGGCGCGGCAATCGCCGCAATTCCTTTGGTCCGGGTCGCCAGGCGCTTCGTAAACATGCTTGTCGCTCATGTCGCTCATCCTCCAAGCCGTCGCTTGACCGGCGAATAGACCATTGGTCAACAGGTCAATCGATCACTATTCAGCGAGGCTAGGCCGCAGGTGCAGAAATGGCGTAAGTAGTGGACTACTTATGTTTTCACGAGATGCTTGCCTGATTCGGATCTATCGCGCGCGGTACACCATTCTGCTGTGACGGAGCCGCGACCGTTACTGCGCGCCGTCCTTCTCTTAGCGACGCTCAGGCGGCTGGGTCCATCCAGAAGATCTGCCAGGAGTGCCCGTCGAGGTCGTCATAGCTGCGGCCGTACATGAAGCCGTGGTCCTCGGTATCGCCGGCCGTGCCGCCGGCCGTGATGGCACGGTCCACTAGCGCGTCCACCGCGTCACGACTGTCGACGCTCAGGCAGACAACGCACTCCTTGGCCTTGGACGCGTCGGTGGTCTCGACTGGGTGCAAGCTGTCGAACAAGTCGATCTGTGTCAGCATGGCGAACTGGTTGTCGCCGAGCACCAGTGCAAGAGCCCTGCTGTCACAGAACCTTTCGTTGAACGTGTATCCCAACTCGCTGAAGAACTTTCGCGAACGTTCGACGTCGGTGATCGGCAGATTCACGAAGATCGTGGTGTGCATCTGTTGCTCCTCTGATCCGCGGCACCCGGTCCTCGACTGCCGTCACCCGGTGTAGACCGGCCGGTGTGCGCCAACTCATCGGCGCGACGCGAATTCCGTAGTTCTACGGATCCGAACAAACGGTGCGCCGTCGCAGGCTGTCTGCATGACAGTTCCCAACACCATGTCCAAGAGCACCTCCGCCTTCTTCGTCCAGGCCGCCGTCGCTTTCGGGGTGAGTCTGCTCACTGCGCTCGGCGGCATTTTCTTCCTTCCACTCGATCCGTGGCAACGGCTGTTTCTCGGGATCACCTTCCTTTTCGTCGTGTCGAGTGCCTTCACGCTCGCCAAGGTGGTCCGCGATCAGCACGAGGCAGCCACTATCCGGGTGCGGCTCGACGAGGCGCGCATGGAAAGGCTGCTGGCCGAACACAATCCGTTCACCACCGCCTGAAAGGACGGACCTCCGACAGCCCCCAACTTCGTTGCAAGGAAAGGCATTTTACTCTATGGCACTTGCTCTCGATTTCCCGAGCGCTGTAGACCTGTCCGCGCGCACCCCGGCCGACCGCGATCGCGTTCTCGATCTCCTCCGGATCAGCGCGCTGATCACCGTGGTCGTCGGTCACACCGTGATGGCGATCAGCACCATCCGTGGCGATGTGCTGATCTGGGACAACCTGCTAACCACCTCGGCGGCATTTCAAGCGTTGACCTGGATCTTCCAAGTGATGCCGCTGTTCTTCTTCGCCGGTGCCGCGGCCTGTGTGTCGTCCTGGTCGCCCGGCACCAATTGGGGCCACTGGCTGATGAAGCGTTGCACCAGACTTTTTCGGCCGGTCTTCTATTACCTCGGATTCTGGGCGGTCACCCTGACTGTGCTTCATCGACTGCTGCCTCGACACGTATACGAGCCGATCGCCGGTGTCAGCATTCAGCTGCTGTGGTTTCTCGGGGCGTATGTGCTTGTGCTCGCGGCAATCCCGCTGTTGTCGCGTATCACCACTACAGCCCACCTCGCGACGGGCGTCGCCGGGGTCTACGGCGCCATCGCAATGATCGACGTGGTTCGACTGCACTGGACCGCCGCGGCGCCACTGGGCTACCTGAACCTGGCGGTCTGGCTGATCCCTGCGATGTTCGGTGTCGGCTACCGCCGTCGGCTGCTCAGCGGCGGTGCCGCGGTCCTCGTGGCGGCAGCCTTGCTCGTCGTCGACGTCGCCTTGGTGCGATGGGGACCCTATGAGATCAGCATGGTCGGCACCGGAGATCATCGGCTGTCCAACACCAGCCCGCCGTCACTGCTGCTGGCGGGTCACGCCATCATCCTGTGTGCGTTGGCGATCGCCGCTGCCCCGGCTATCGCCCGGTGGGTGGCGCGACCGCGGGTGTGGTGGTGGACAGCGGTCGGCAACTCCGGAGCGATGACGCTCTACCTGTGGCACATGCCCGCATTACTGGGTGTCCACTTGCTCTTCGACTACATGGGTTACCCGCGCTATCCGGGCCAGCACGGCTTCCTGGCTGTCAGTGCCGTGCAGCTACTCATTGTGGTTGTCGCGGTGGCGCTGCTGTTTGTGCTGTTGCGGCCGCTTGAGAACGATCCGCTTCCCGGCTGGGACGGCCCTGTCGTAAGCATGTCGGTACGCCGCGGTGCGGCGGTGGGTGTGCTGTTGTGCGTGGCCGGGGTGGCGACGTTGGCGGCGATCAAGTGGGGCCTCAAAGGCGACGGGCTGGTCTGCGTGACGGCGATGCTCGCAGCCCTCGTGAGCGCTCGCGCGCTGAGCGGCAACGCTGCACGATGAATCAGGTTGCAACAGTGGGCGTTTCAGCTATCAATGCCATGCTCGATGGCGTACCGGGCGGCCTCGACCCGGTTCGTGACCTGAAGCTTGCGGAAGGTGGCCTGCACGTGGCTTTCCACGGTGCGGTGACTCAGCGACAGCCGGGCGGCAATCTGTTTGGCGGTCAAACCCTTGGCGATGTGGCGCAAGATCTCGGTCTCGCGCTCAGTCAGACGCGGCTTGTCCGCCCCGGTATCCGGGCTCTGCTCGATGCGCCGGTATTCGCCCAGCACCAGCCCCGCCAGACCAGCGGTGAATACGGCCCGGCCATCGGCGGTGTCGCGGACGGCGGCGACAAGTTGCTCCCGCGAAGCGCTCTTGACCAAATAGCCCTGGGCGCCGGCCTTGACCGCCTGCAGGACGTCGTCGTGCTCTTCGGAGGCCGACAGCACCAGGATCCGCGACACCGGCGACACCGCCAGCACCGCCGCGGTCGCTTGTGCGCCGTCACCGTCGGCAAGGCGCATATCCATCACCACGACATGGGGTTTCACCAGGGCAGCGCGTTTGGCCGCGGCGGCGACGCCGTCGGCGGTGGCGACCACGGTGAATCCGCTCTCGGCGAGGTCGCGGGCAAGAGCGTCACGCCAGATCGGATGGTCGTCGACCACCATCACAGTGGTCGGCTCGCGCTCAGTCACGGTGTGCCGCCTTCTTCGGCACGGTCAGCTCCCACTCCGTGCCGCAACCCGGGGCGGTGGTCAATTCGGCCCGACCGCCCAGCGAATCGAGCCGTCCGACAATCGATTTGGTGACTCCGACGTGGCCCTGCCGTGCCGCTTGTTCGAGCCGTCCCGCTGCAATACCCACGCCGTCGTCGCGGATGCTGACGGCGACGCGGTCGCCGAGGTCCTCGAGCAGCACGTACGCGTGAGCGCCGGGGCCGGCGTGGGCCGTGACGTTGGCGAGCACGTTGGTGACCGCGGCGTCGAGCTCGTCGGCGACCGTGGCGTCCAGCAACACCGGGGTGGCGGGCAGGCTCAGCGACACCGCGTCGGATTCGTGGCGCCGCAGCAGCCCGCTGACGTCCGTCGGCCCGTCGGCCGATGCGGCCGGCCCGGCGGAGGTAGCGCTGATCAGGCGGCGCAGCGCGCGCTCCTGCTCGCTGGCCAGCTGTGCTAATTCTGTTGCGGCACCGCCGATTTCACGACCACGTTTGGATACCATCGCGAGCACTTGGATGACACCGTCGTGTACCTGTCGCGACAGCCGCTCACGTTCCTCGACGGCTGCCGACATTCGCGCCGCACGCTGCAACTGCGTATGGGCGCGCTCTGCAGTACGCGCGGCCATGCCGACGGCCAGTCCGACCGCCACCTCGATGACGATGGTCGCGTTGTGGCCCAGATTGAGGCTGAAGTAGCCCTTCAAAAGTGCGTAGGCGGCCATCACCACCACGGCGGTCAGCATGCCGATCGCCGGACCGCGCAGAATCGCCGCGGAGATGGTCGCGTTGGTCGCCCACAACGTGGTGGGCCAGGACTGATTCTCGGCGACCCACTGCTCAGTTGCGACGAAGTGCGTCGACAGCATCAGCAGCACCACGACGAGGATCTCGGCGACGACCCAGCTGGTGCGACGGCCGAAGCCACGCAGGTAAGCGACACCGCACGCCAGGCTCCAAGTCGCCAACACCGCGAACAACAGCCAGCCGACCGCCGGGTGTTTCAGATCCGAGTTGATCGCGATCTGAAAGCCCAGCGCGTACAGGCAACTGAGCAACCGAAAGACTTGGGCGGCCCGCCACAACGGTGCGGTCGGGTCAGCAGCGCTCACGCCCCGAATCTAAGGCAGTCCGACGTCGCGTGGACGGCGCCACGAAATCGTCTACCCGTGATTCTCCGGCGTTGGCGGTGCTTCGTTAGATCCGGTTGAGCGTAGGTGGCGGACGGTGAACTCCGCCGCTTGGTCCGCCATCCCGTTGAACGGATAGAGTCCGTGCGCGCCGTTATCGCTGCCCTGCGGTGCGCACACCGGATCCTCGGGAACACACAGCTCGATGGTCTTGGCCGTGTAAAGGCGGCCGATGGTAATCGGCGGCGCATCGCGATCGATGGTGTTCAAGAAACCGTTGGACGGCTTCCCGAACAACGCCACCGTCGCGACATGGTCAGCCACCGCTGGAGCCATGGGCCCCTTGATCCCGTCGGGCAAGTCGTAGCCCGTAGGCACCGCATCCGCCGTGATGTAACCGGCCACCGCCGCGCCTTGAGAGTAGCCACCCAGCACCATCTGGGTGTTCGGGCAGCTTGTCGCCGTGTCGCGGACCTTGTTGCTGGCGTCTATCACACCGTCGGCCGCAGTCGCGAAATCCAGCGAGGCCGGATAGTTCACCGCATACACGTCAAGGGATCTGTCGCCGAGCCGTGAGCGCAGCGCATCGACGAACGCCTGACCCGTCACCCCGACACCCGGCGGCTCGAACGTTCCCCGCGCGAAGACGACTTCGACATCCGGGCATGGCGCCGCTGATGCGGAAGGAATCGCGGCCGGCGCGCTCAGCAGCACCGAAAAGGCCACCAGAGCCAGCACACCCAGCAGACGCGCGACCACGTGCGTGTTCATCAAATGAAAAGACCGCTGCGCCTGAACCGATCCCCCAAGAGTCATTGCCCGCCCTCCAAGTCGCTCAACTCAACTGCAGTGCACGGCGCTACATGCCGCGTTCGGCGCCTACTTCGTTGTGGTCTTCGACCGGCCCCTCGGCTTGCATTGCCCCGATCGAAAGATGTCCGTCTCGCCGATACTAAACCTGTCTAACGAATGCGTCGCGGTATGGATGGCCGCGCATCGAGCAGCACCGGCATGGCGCTGTGCGGAGGGTTTGCAGCGATCCCCTGGCCAGGGGCTCAGGTACGGTATTTCTTCAGCACGAAGGCATGTGCCCCAGGCGGGATGTCGTGTTCCAGGTGAGGAGGGTTCTGTGGCGGAAAGCGTTCGCGTCGTCCCAGAAGACCTCGATGCGTCGGCCGCCAAGGTCGATGCCCACACCGAAGAACTGCACGCGCGGCGCACCGCCGCAGCCGCACGGTTCGAGGCGGCTCAGCCGGGTGTGCCTGACCGTGCTGCGTCGGCATTGTCCGCTGCGGTGGCTAAATGGCGGGCCGACACCGAACGCCATGTCGCTGCCTTGACCGACCACGGGAAGAGCTTGGGCCTTTCCGCCGCCGCCTACCGCGCGACCGAGGACACCAACACGCAAAGCGTTGCGTCCGTCGGTCGCGAGGCGTGAGTGGGCACCAGGGCCGACGATGACGGTATCGGTTGCCGATATCGACCGGTGGCAGCCCGGCGATGTGCGCGAGGTGTTCCACGCCGCACGTAGTCAAGCGGAGGCTGACTTCGACGCGTCGAACGGGATTGCGACGTTGCCGGCGTTTCGTGAGTGGGGCGGCGACGCCGCGAGGGCGGCTGCGGATGCCAACGAACGGTTGCGCAAGGACCTCGACGCTAGCGGCAACGAAGCGCTGGCAGTGGCGCGTGCGGCCGATATCGCCGCCGATGACATGGCACGCGTCAAGGCCGATCTCGCGGCGCTGGAAGGGGATGCGGCACGGGCCCACTTCCGAATAGACCGGGCGACGAACCGTGTGATCCCCGGGCCCGGACTGACGGACCCGATGCTGGTCGCTGTTGCCGAGATGGCGAAGTTGCAGGACCGGCTGGACACGATTCTGGCGCACGCGGCCGCCGTGGACGACGAGCTGGCCGAGGCGATCAGGATGGCCACCGGCGAGGAGCCGATACCGCAGCCCCCTAAGTCCAGTGCTGAGCTGGAAGCCATCCTCGCCAGACCGCTTCCGACGGACCCCGACGAGTTCAACCAGCTGTGGCAGCAGCTCAGCCGCGAACAGCGGGATCGACTGTTTGCGCAGAACCCGTGGATCGGCAACACCGACGGGATGCCGGCGGATGACCGCGACTACTACAACCGTCTGCACTTGACGGATCTGCTGGCTCACGACCAGGCCCACCAGGCGGATCTGGCCGCTGTGCATCAGGCCGTCATGCTCGATCCCGACCGCAAGCTGCTCTTGCTCGACACCCGCACGCCTCAGGTCCACGCCGCGGTCGCGATCGGAAATCCCGACGAGGCCGACAACGTTTCGGTGACCACCCCGGGGCTGAACACCACCGTGCGAAGCAGCCTCACAACCATGACCGAGGAGGCTCGGCAGCTGCGGCAAGAGGCCATTCGGCAGCTCCGCAACACGCCCGGTCACACCAACGACACCGTGTCGACGATCGCCTGGATCGGATACGACACGCCGCAAATCCCTGGCCGCAACGACATCGCCGCCTCCATCCAGGGCGGCTGGGACGTCAGCCACGACGACCTCGCGAGGGCAGGAGCGCAGAACCTCGCGAACTTCTACGACGGCCTGCAAGCCGCGCACGACGGCGGCCCTGCGCACTTGACCGCGGTCGGACACTCGTACGGGTCCCTCACCACGGGGCTGGCGTTACAGGAACCCGGCCGCCACGGCGTCGACGACGCTGTCTTCTACGGCTCGCCCGGCATCGAAGCGACCACCCCAAGTCAGTTGCAGTTGCCGGCGGGACACGTCTTCACTATGGAGACGCCCGACGACCAGATACAAGGGGTGTACGACGCCAAACCGTGGGAGCCTGCCCTTGTCGCGGGAAGCCCAGCATTGGGCGGTGTGCTGGTGGGCAGCGGCACCGGCGACTTCGGACCCAACCCGGCAACCAACCCGAACTTCACCCACATGGCGACCGGCCCCACCGTTGTGTCCGACGGTCATGGCGGCACCATGAACCTCGAGGGCGCGCACGGGCACAGCGACTATCCCCGTTGGGGCACAAACAACCTGCCTCGCACCACCGGGTACAACATCGCCGCCGTTATTGCCGGACTGCCGAACAACGTGATCCCACAGAACTGAGAAAGACGAGCCGAATGCACGCCAGCGGGGCGCATTACCTAAGACGACTGCTGTGGGTGGCGGTCGTGGCGGCTGGGCTCGCAGCGACAGGATGTCACATGGAAAGCCATGACCAGCCGACGCCGACGAGTCAGACAGCCCGCGCGCTCGACGAACTTCGAGCGCTGCCGTCCTTCGAAGACACCACGGCACAGCTGCAGGCCGCAATGGACCAGATCACCCACGCCGCCAGCGCTGCGATACCGACGGCCGTGTGGCAAACCGACACCAACGCCGACACCGGCAACTGCAGTCCGCCCTACGATCAGACGTACGGACGAAGCAGCTATCTGGCGAACCGGATCGCACCGAACATCGAAGTGTCAGAACAGAATTGGGCCGACATTCTGAAGGTCGCCAAGGGGTCCGCCGCCAGGGTCGGCGCGACGGATGTCCAGGTGATGCACGACGAACCGCACAACCACGACGTCTGGTTCACCGGCCCGACCGGCCTGTTCATCAAGGTCAGCTATCAGGGCAATATGGTGGTCGCCGGCTACACCGGGTGTCGGCTGCCGGGCCTGGGCCGGTAGCTCGTCAGCTCAGCCGGCGTTACGCAGCCAGTCTTGGATGTCGGGTGTCGCAGGGTCAATGACGTCGCTGTATTCAGCATGCTTGTCGACGTACGCGGCGACGAGCTCGCACACCGGCACGATGCGAAGGCCCGCGTCTTTGGTGGCCTGTAACGCTTCGCCGACGACGATCGTGCCGAGTCCACGGCCTTCGAACTCGTCGTCGACTTCGGTGTGAATGAAGATCCGCTGACGATCGCGGTCCTTGAATTCGGTGAAGCCGACCGGCCGACCCTCGACGCTGATGGTGAACCGGTCGGGTTCTTGGGCCACTGTGGTCTCAGCGCCCGTCTTGTCGGTGGTCATCGATGTCCTTTCTGGCCGGCGCAGGTCGTGGTCGAAGTCGCGTCGTGGGCAGGGGAGGAGCCGGCAATCGAGCGGGCGTGCCGGCGAAGCCCTCCACCACACCGAAGCGTTCGTCCCCGGATTCCCATAATCGGCGGTAAGAAACGACATCCTCGTGGCTGCGGCCGACGAAGTTCCACCACATCACCAGCTCTTCGGTGAACGGCGTACCACCGAGAAGCAGCACGCGTGCGGGTGTGCCTCCGGTGTTCCGGATGCTCAGCATGGTGTGCCCGACGCCTTGGCACGCGAGGTCACCGGTGCCTAGCGGCACGCCGGCCACCGCCACGTCGCCTTGGTCCAGCAGCACGCCGTGCTCGAACGCGGGGTCGACGTCAAGATCGACCGCGGCGCCCGGGCGCAGGTCGAGTTGCGCGCCGAGCAGCGGGCTGAATACCTCAACTGGCGACGCGATGCCGTGCACGGAGCCGACGAACACTCGCGCGGTGAATCCGTCGAACGAAACCGGTTGGGGGACATAGTGGGCGAAGCCCCGAGCGGTGTGTCGGTGCGCCTCGGGCAGCGCGACCCACAGTTGCACGCCATGCAAAACCGTCGTGGCTGCCGTCGACACCTCCGAGTGACAGATCCCCGCCCCTGCGGTCATCAAGTTCAGCTCACCCGGCCGGACGAAAGCGTGCACTCCGCCGCTGTCGCGGTGCTCGATCTCGCCGCTGAAAAGCCAACTGACAGTTTGCAATTCCGTGTGCGGATGAGGTGGAACCACCATGCCGGGCGCATGTCGCACGTCATGAGGGCCGTAGTGGTCGGCGAAGCACCACGCCCCGACGAGCGAACGTTGGCGCTGCGGCAGCGTCCTGCGCACCCGCAATGCCCGAGGGCCGCCCAGCGGAACGTCGCGAGCGTGCAGCACCTCGACTCCGGCCTGCGCAGACGCCGCGCAGGTGGCTTCGACGGGCGCGGCGTCCAGGTTGCTCACGTCCGCGACGGTACGCCCGATTCAGCCCGTCATGGCCGTCCTGATGACCTCGAGATCGTGGTCGTCGATCTTGAAGACGCCGAAGCGAAATTTGTATCCCCACCGCTTCTTGTCCTCGATGAAGTGCAGCTTGTCGATCAGCGGGCGGATCGGTGCCGCGTGGGCGGGAAGGAAGTCGACGTTCCTGCGCCAGGGCCCGTCTGGTGCGGGTTGGTACGGCTCGTCGTCGATGATCTGGCCGATCGCGGTGAACGCTTGCAGCGGCTCGCCGCCGTCGAGGAACGTCTTCGGTGAATAGAAGACAAGGAAGTCGCCCTTGGCCATCCGCCGCAGCATGTGTGGCTTGCCGTGATTGGCTTGCGTGAAGCGCCCGCGCACGCCTAGCTGGACATGATCGCGGCTAACGGTGCTGATCCAGTTCGTCATGCCGCCGACGGTAGGACCGGGGGGCGACACAACGGGCAACCGCGCGTGGAGCCGCGCAACGGCTGTGGATGAAGTCGGCGTTGGGGATAGCCGACGTCGCGCGGCCTACTGTGTCGCCAGCGCGGCCGCGATGGCGCGGCGCATGTCGTCGTCGTTGACGATCAAATCGTCGTTGGAGGCCTGGGCCAGCAGGTGCGGCGGTGTGGTGGACAGCCGACGGGCGCGTTCGTGTTTGCAGTGGATCACGACCTTGCGCGCGAAGCGGCCGTTGCCCGCCGTGTCCAGCGCCGTGCCGTGGTCGATCGGGGTGTTACGCAGCCGCGTCGCCTCGGCCTCGAGCAATGGCCATGCGGTGTCGGCGATCGAGATCTTCTCCTTACGGGCGATGTGCTGCCCGATCTGAACGATCTCCTCGGCGGTGTAGCTATCGAAGCTCAACGTCAAGTGGAAGCGTGATGCCAGGCCGGGATTGGCCTTCATGAACCGGCGCATCTCCTTGGGATATCCGGCGACGATCACCACCAGACGGTCCCGGTAATCCTCCATGTACTTCAACAGCGTGTTGATGGCGTCCTTGCCGAAGGAGTGGCCCTCGTGTTCCGGGGCGAGCCGGTAGGCCTCGTCGATGAAAAGCACTCCGCCCAAAGCAGATTCGCATACTTCCTTCATCCGCGCGGCGGTCTGCGAGATGTACCCGACGACCAGGTCCTCCTCGGTGACCTCGACGACGGTGGGCCGCTCGATCTTGCCGAGGCCGAACAAAAACTCGGCCGCAATCCGCGCGAACGACGTCTTCGCGGTCCCGGGCGGACCCTCCAGCACCATGTGATTTTCGTGCGTGGTCGACGTCTCCTCACCGCGGGCGGCCAGGATCTGGTCGATCTGAATCTCGGTGCGCCACACCGTGATCTGCTCCTTGGGGCCGGCCAGCCCGATGAGCTCGTCGAGCTTGGCCTGTGCGGCGGCCAGCGCGTTCTCCTTCTGGTCGGCCAGCGCGGCAGCCGCACGTTCCTCGCGGCTGGTCTCCGTGTCGGGATCCCAGGGATCGGTACGCGTGGCAATGGTTTCGGCATCAGTGACCACCAGCCGGTAGCCGGGATTCGCCAGCGCCTGCCGAGCCGCGTCCAAGAGCACACCGTTGGCGGTCGCCTGCTCGAAGCTGACTCGCGCGTCGTCTTCCTGCCCCAGCTCCCGCAGGCACCAGCCCTTGGTCAGGGCTGCGTCGGCGGCGATGTACTGATTGCCAGTGCATACTGCGGCGGCGCGGTCGAGCGCGGTCTGGAACTGACCGAGGCTGGCGGCGGCGGAGGCGGCCAGGGTGTCGACCGCGGCCGTCAGATCGGCGATGACGTGCGTGGCGTGCGCCGGCGGCGACTTGGCCGTCGCGACAAGGACATCCGGCCACCGCTTCGCGAGGTGATATGCGGCCGCGGTGACGAACTGACACCACTGGGCCGCCATCGCGTCACCGGTGACCACCGGATCCTGCAGCACCTCCATCGCGGTTGCGAAATCGCGCTCGGCGATCAGCGCGGTCGCATATGCCAGCGCGATCGTCGCGCGCGACCACACCGGCATCGTCACGTATAGCGGCGCGTCGATCCGAGCGTGCAGGTCCCCGTCGACGAGCCCGATTCGGCGCGTCTCGCGGTACAGCGACCGGGAATTCTCGTGCGCGCCCTGCAGCACCGCGATATCGCGGTCGCCGCATGCCAGTCGGCCCAACCAGGCATCCGACATCGCGGGCTGCGCCGCGGTGATCGACCGGAATGCGGTGAGCGCGGCAGCGGTATTGCCTGCCTTGTAACTTTCGATCGCGGCGTCGAACGCGCGGCGCTGATCGTTAGGCGACGTCATAGCGGTCCTCGCAGTGCCATCTCGTCGACGGGCTGGCCCAGGAACGGTTGTTCGGCCTTGAAGGTTGCGATGTGCACGTCGGCGCTGAACGCCGCGGTGGTGATCTGTACCATCGACGGCGACGTCTGGATGAACGAAATATCCGCGGCCGCATCGGTTTCCGAATCGTCCAAACTGATCACGGTTGACGCCAGCCCCGCGGGCGGCGGGCCGGCGGCGCGATCGCTGACGATGATCGACGGCACGAACTCGGGCGGATGGCTGCGGTCGACGACGGCGATCAGCGGCTGCTCGAGCGTGGCCCAGCGAGCGGGGTTGTCGGTGTAGATGGCGACCCGTTCGCCGACTGCGGCAGCGCGCACCAGCAACTGACGGGTGTATGCCGTCGACGTCCGCATGGTGATGCGGGTGGATTGGTCAGGATCCGTCAGCGCCATCAGCAGCAAGTCACCGCGCAACGTGGTGCCCACCAACACGCCCGACGACCCGATCGGAATGTCCAGGCCTTCTTTCTCCAAGGGCCGCGCGGGTAGCCGGTCGAACCCGCGCGCGGCGGGCACGCACCGCACCGCTGCCGGTGCTTGCTCACCCGGCAACGTATTGAGGTAGAGCGTGGGCGGATTCGCCGGCGGCTGTGGGTCGGACAGCCGCACCATCGCCGACACCCAGGCGCGCCCGTCGGTGCGGCTTCGCTTCTTGGTCAATGACACGGTTTGCACCACCGCGTCGGAATGCAGCGCCCACATCTGGTTCAACGCGTTGGTGGTGATGTCCTCGCCCGAGAAGTAGTACGAACTCGAGAACCCCGGATGCTCCCGGATCGTCTTCCAGGCCTCCGTGGGTGTGGCACGCCGCATGCCCGAAATCGCTTCGGTCTGAACAATTTCCGGCATCCGAGCGGGCGTGACCAAGCCAGCGCCGAGTTCGGTCAGCACAGCATCGAGGTCCTTGGCCGTCAGTGCGCTGGCGCGAACCTCGCGCTGCAGCAGCGCGTTGACGATCCGTTCGGTAGCCGCCGCCGCGGCCGCTCCGACCGACGCCCGATACCGCAGCCCATTGCTCGACCGTGCCACGTCCAATCGGACCACTAGCCAGGTGGTGCGCTGTCCGGCAGCGGGGCGGTCCGCCAGAAGCGTGCTGTACAGCGGCGGGTAGCCGATGCCGCGCCGCACCCGCACCCCGCTGGCCACGATGTCGATAGCTGCCAACCGGATGCCGCCGGGCTGGTCGAGCAGCGCGGTGAGCGCATCCAGCGGCAGCAGGTTGGGGGTCAGCGCGGTCGCCGAGCCGGTGAGGATGGTCGGCGAATACGGCTGGCCGGAGACCGCGACCATGGTGATCGCCTCGCCGCCGTCGATCCGCACCCCATACAGCTGCGAGCCGTGCGGGATGTCCACCGCCGCGGGCACCGCCACTGGGCCGCGCCGCCGTCGTCGCCAAAAGCGCAGCAGCGCGACCACCCAGCCCACCGCACTGTGCCGACGCACCGTCACCAGCAGAGCCGCGATGGCGATGACGGCGATCACCGCTGCGGGCCACCACGGACCGCGGGTGGGTGGGAACAGCGCGAGTCCGGCCAATACGACGACCTCAGCGCCGATCACCGCGGGGATGGTGGGGGCCACCCCGATGGTCCGCTCTCTCACGACTTCCTCCTGCGCAGCGCGGCCGCCCCGGCCACCGCGGCCACGATTGCGACGACCACCGCGGCACCGATCAGCGCGGTGTGGCGCGGCCGCAGGTCCGGTGCCGGCGCGGGCGGCGGAACCCGCAGGAACGTGGTGAGCCGTTCAGGCGGCTTCGGGTCGCCGAGGGGGACGTCGAAGGTGAGCGCCGCGACGGGGTCGATCACGCCGTAGCCGACGGTGTTGTCGACGCCGCGGGGCGGGTTGTGCGCGGTCGCGGTGATGCGGCGAATGATCTGGTGCGCTGTGAGTTGCGGATACTTGGCGCGTACCAGTGCGGCCACCCCGCTGGTGTAGGCAGCCGCAAAACTGGTGCCCCAGAACGGATTCGCCTTACCCGGCTCACGGGCGGGCAGCGCGTTGACGGGTGCGCCGTCCACGCTCGAGAGCCCCATGATCTGCAGCCCTGGCGCCGCCACCCCCACCCACGGCCCGGCGATGCTCTTGGGCAGCGGCTGACCGTCGGGCGCCACCGCGCCGACAGCCAGCACGTAGTCGGAAAACCAGGCGGGCGTGACGATCGTCGTCACCTCGTGCCAGTCGCGCGGATCGTCGGGACGCAGCGGATCGAACACCGGGTTCTGCCCGCAGGAGTTTTCTTCTCCCACATTGCCGGCTGCCGCGACGATCACCACGTCCTTCTCGACCGCGGCATATCGCACCGCCGCACCGAGCGCGGCCTGGTCGATCGGCGCGGCCGCGTTGATGCATGCCGTCACCGAGATGTTCATGACGTCCACGCCCAAGTTCGCCAGGTGCACGATCGCGCGCGCCAATGTCGCGATGTCGCCGGCCTTTTCGCGCCGCTCGCCTTCGTCGCCGGCAGACGGCTTGGCGGGACCGAACGCCGCCGACGATTGGCGCACGGAGATCAGCGTCGCATCTGGAGCGACGCCGACGACACCGTCCGGACTGCCTGGCGGTGGCGGGGGCACCGGCTGGTCGCCGCCCTCGTCGCCCGGCCCTGCAGCGGGGGCGTCGGGCGGTGGTGCCTCCTCGCCCGGTGGTGGTGGCGGTGGCGGAGGAGGCGGCGCAGTGACGGTCACCGTCGACGGTTTGGGTGGCGGCGGTGGGGGAATGGTGGGAAACGGTGACGCCGGCGGCGGCGCTGGCGGTGGCGGCGGTGCCACGCCGGCCGGCATCGGCGGTGGTTTGGCCGCGGGATCCGACGGGTGGGCGGCGATGATCGACGCGACGATGGTGCCGTGCGAATCACAGTCCGTCAGACCGCCGTTCGCGAGCCCCATCACGTAGTCACCGCCCGCGGCCAGTGCGGGCAGTCGCGGGTTGGGTGTCACGCCGGTGTCGATGAGGCCGACGGTCACGCCGGCGCCGGTGGAGAACTTCCAGGCTTGCGGAATCGCGAGCATGACGTTGCCGGGCGCGGGCTGGGTGACATCGGGGACGGCGACCGTGAGTGGTGCCGCACAGGTGTTGTCCTGCTTCATCTCCTGGTCGGGGCCCGGGACACCGTCGGGAGGCAGCGCCCCGGGATCGATCATCGGCGGATCGATTGCCACTGCCGCTGCCGGCATCAGCAGGTTGGCGGCCAGCAGCGCGACCGCGGTAGTGGCAGCTGCTGCTGCCCGAACCGATGCGCCGCACATCAGTGGTAGCGGATGTAGTGCAACAGGCCGACGGCCCACGCGGCGAACGGCACGATGAGCGCCAAGAACACGTACTCGGTGTATTCGACGACCTTGCGCACCGGCGGTGAGAACACCCGCGGCGGCACCACGGTGGCAGCCAGCAGACCCGCGAGCGCAATGCCGATCGCCACGCCTCCGGCAACCAGTGCGGCGGTGGAATCGCTTGCGGCGGAATGAAATCCGTAGCGTGCGGCAGCACCGATCATTGCGGCGGTGGCGGCCAGCACCAGGATGATGGCATGCCGGCGGTCGCGAAAAGCCCTGGCGCGCAGGATGAGAATCATGCCGACCGTACCGACGACCACCAGCTGCGCCCACTGCTGGTCGGCGCCCGGTGTCACCGCGACGAGCGCCGACGGCACCGTGAGCGCGGCGATCCCCAGCAGCACGCCGGTGAGCACGGTGTTCGACCGCCGGGCGGCAGCCGCCACCTGTTCACCGGTCAGAGTGACGTCGGCGGGCGGGCCCGATTCGACAGGCGAGACGGTGTCTTCGGGCTGCCCGGCGGCGCGGGCGAAGATGTCTCGTCCGGTGATCGAGCCGAAGGTCTGGCGCGGCACCTTGGCCAGCCACAGTGCGACTGCCGGCGCCGCGGCCGTCGCGACGAGCACCGCGACCAGCATGCCGACCGCCAGCCGCGGTGCAGGGACGGCCCAATACATCCGGATGGCCGAGGCGGCGATCACTCCTGTTCCGCCGGTGATCACCGCGGCGACCGCGGCGAAGTAGCGCCCGGTGAGCCGCGCGAGGAGCCAGGTGGCGGCGACTGCGGTGACCGCGCCCAGGAACGCGTGTGGAGCGCCGGGGTTTCCGCCCGGTGGCACCGTGGCAGCGGCCAGCGTGGCCAATGCGATCGCCGCCCACGCCGCACCGTCGTTGACCACTCGCAGTGCGCCGAGCCGGATGCCCAGCACCGCGACTCCCACCAGCACGAGCGCCGCCCCGGCCAGCAGCGCAGGGACCAGGACGGAGCTTTCGGATGCCCAGCGCAGCCGCCACAACAGCGTGCCGGCGACGGCGAGCGCGCCGCCCATGATCGCGACAGCCACCGCCATCGCGGTCTCGGCGCTGACCCGCACGAAATGCTCGGAGGCGTACTGTGCCAGCGCGGTGGAGACGTTCTCGACCACCGGGCCGAAGCGTTCGGCGGTGCCGGCGGGGGTGAGCACCAGGACGTCGCCGTCGACGATGTTGTGACCAGCCAGCGACACGTCCGACGCCAGGGCCGCCATCCCAGCCACCCGTGCGAATTCGTATGTGGCACTGGGCAACTCGGGGGCGCCGCGGCCGCGCAGCACCTTGTTGATGGCGGCGACGGTGGGATCGATGAGGGTGGACAGCGGAGCCGCCGACGGCAGCACGAGGTCGATCTGATGCGAGTCGCCGGCCAGGATGGACACCCGGCACGACGGCGGAACAGCCGGCGGAGCAGCCGTCGGCGCCACGGCGGTCGCGGGCGACTGGTACGTCGTCACCGCGGTCCCCTCGAAGCGGTCATCGCCTCTCCCGCGGCGCGTCCGTCGTCGCCGGGAAATGTTCTGCGATCGCGGCGGCGATCTCGACCATCTTGCGGCGGGTCTTCGGCGACATCTCCGTCGACACGTCGATGACTCCGCCGGGCCGCAGATGGGAGTCGTACGGCACCTCGATCACCACTTGGCCCCGGCTGGCGAACTGCTGCACCAGGATGTTGCGCGTGCGCTTGTCGGCGTGGCCGTCGGAGTCGTTGAGCACCACCACGGTGCGGTGCAGCAGCCCGGTCAACCCGCGGTTGGCCAGCCACTCCATGGTCTGCCCGGCTGCGGCGGCGCCGTCCACCCACGGCGACGAGACCACGATCAGCGCGTCGAGGTCGCGCAGCACCTCCTGGGTGACGGGACTGTCCATCGTCGAGCCGCAGTCGACGATCGAGATCGTGAAGTGCCGGTCCAGCCGCTGTGCGGCCTCTCGATAGACGGCCGGGTCGAGCACGCGGCGCCGCGCGGTGGACGCCTCGCCGGCGAGCACGAACAATCCGGCGGAGTTGTTGCCGACGCGGCTGCGGACGTCGGCGAACGTGTCGAGGTGGTCGTCGGCGGCGAGTTCCCAGTACGAGCCCGCGGCGTGCGGGTCGACGCGGCTGCCCAGCTTGCCGAATGCGGTGTCGGCGTCGATGGCGACCACCCGGTCATCCTGGCGCAGCTCGGCCAGGATCGAGCCGACGCTGGCGGCGATCGTGGTCTTGCCGACGCCGCCCTTGCCCAGCACGCCGATCTTGTAGTGCCCACGCAGCACCGAGCGAATCTTGGCTTCCAGCTCGGCCTGGCGCAGCTCGTCCGGCGACCGGCCGAGGTTCACCAGCCCGAACGTCGCCTTGTACACCGCCCGGCGCCAGCCCCGACCGGGCGGCGGCTTACGGGTCGGCACGAGTTCGCTGGTGCGAATGCTGTCGACGTAGGACCAGTTGGTCGGCGGGGTCGGCGGTTCCTGCCAGCGGGGCGCGGGCTGCTGCTGCCAGCCAGGGCCTGGCCGCTGACCCGGCGCCGCGGGCTCACGTGCCGGCGGCCATCCCGACGGGCGTTCGGGCCGGCCCGGATTGAACATCCGGCCGGTTTCCGCGGAGGTAGGGCCACCGGCTGCGGCCGGTTGCTGCGGTTGCCGGCTCGGCGGGGGATAGCTTGCCGGTCCGGTGCGGTAGTGCGCGCCTTGCGCCGCAGCGCCGGGCTCCGGGGGCGTCGGCCACTGGTGCGGCGGCGGCGCGCCCTCATACGGACGAACACCCGGCTCCGGGGAGCGGGGCACGACCGGCTCCGGGCGGGTGCTCGGCTGCTCCGCGGTGTCGGGCGGGTCTTGCGCGGCGTGCGCGGGAGCGGGCTCGTCATCCGGCGGCGGCCCGAGATGCTCTTGGAGGAAGTCGTCGCGTTCGGTCACGGCTGGATCGGTCTCCTTGTTCACAATCGTTATCGGGGCTGGCCGAGCGGGGCTGCCTCCGCCGGCGCGGACACGGTGTCGTGCTGCGTCAGCGCGTCCGCTCGGGTAAGCGCCGGGCCAGCGGCGAATACGCGGATCAGCGGCCACGGCGCCTGCCGGGCCATGCCCGGGGTGATGCCCAGAGCTCGCAGCGACGCGTCGTCGAGCGAGATGCCGTACCGCACCCCCTGGTCGCTGATCCACCACAGCGACTCCCGGCTGGTGGCTTCCGGCGCAGCGCTGGTGGTCATCACCAGGTTGGTGGCGCCCGGCGCCATGTATACCTGATCGGCCTCGATGGACGCTGGGCCGCGGGCGTCTTTGACCAGCTGCAGCAGCCGCGAGTCGGCGCCCACCGGGATGGGCAAACCCGTGCCGGACAGCACGGTGGTGACCGCGGAACGGTCCGTCGAGCCCTTCGACCACGCAACACATGTCACCGGATTGGCCGCGGTGTCGACGAACGTCAGCCGGGTGGTGGGGTAGTAGCTCACCGGCAGTGAGTTGACGACGGGCACGTGGGTCAGCTTGTCCGGCGCCACCACCAGCGGCAGCGGGTTGCCGAACGAGTTGGCCGAGCGCAGCAGCGACGCGACGAACGGCGAGATGCGCTGCACTCCGTCGGTCAGCAGCACATAGAAGGTGTCTTCGCCGGTTTGCAGGTCGCGCACCGACAGCACTGACCCGACGACAGCGCCCGGTGCCAGGTTCCACCCGCCCGGTGCGCCGGCGTTGGGAACCGCGGGCGTCGTGATCGGCTCCGTGGCCGGCAGCGCGTCGAACAATGCGTTGGAAATCGAAACTGGCTGTGGCGCAGCGGAATCCGCACCGAGTGCGAGAGCAAGAGCCTTGTTGGCTAGGTCGACTTGGGAACGGTGGCCGCCCCAGATGACATAGGTCGTGTCGTTGTGCGTGACGAGTACCGCCTTGGGGGCGGTCAGCTGCTGCGCCCGCTGTCCGACGGTCAGCGGGCCGCCGATCGCGGTCACGGTGGGCGGCGCAGAGGCCTTACCGGAGGCCGCGGTGTCACAGATCGCCCACTGCGAGGCGTCGGAAGTGCGCAACGGCATCGCCATCGGCGCTCCGGCAATGCCTACCGTCGGACCCTGCGGGTAATTGGAGAGCTCGGTGGCTTTGACGAAGGTCGGATTGGCGGCCTGCCCGGCGATCAACCGCGCGCTGGCCAGATTCAGCGCCGGATGAAGCCGCCCGTCGACAAGCACGAACACCGCTCCGGTGTCGCGGTCGGCCAGGATCGTCGACTTACCCACCTGCCCCGCCGGCTTGAACCACGACAGCAGAAACATCAGCGCCACCCCGAGCAGCGCGAAGACGAAGCCCAGCAGCAGTGACGCGCGCTGGCGCTGCACCGGATCGAACTCCATGCGCACGCCGTGGTGCGACAGCGCGGCAGCGTTGCGGCGCTGCCAGAAGAAGTGCGCCGACACCTGCAGGCCGCTCGCCAGGTTCAACGCCATGTGTCAGTACCTTATCGTCGCTTGCGTCGTGGAAAACCGGAGGTCAAACCGGGTATGCGGCGGGCCGGGGCACTGAAAGCAGCCGAGTCAGGTCCTGCCGTAGCGACCCCGGTGTGGCCGGCCAGATGCTGGTCCAGCTCGACCCGTCCGGCGCGCTGGTGGTGCTCAGGCTGAACCGCCCGCTGGCGGTGTCGTAGACGCCGAGCACATCCGGGTGGATTGTGCGGGCAACGCCATGGTCGATGACCGAGACCACCGCCATCGCGGATTCGTCCAACCGCAAACCGGCCACCAGTGCGGCCACCTGATCGGGTGCCAGACCCAGTCGCGCCAGCGCGTTGGCGACCGCCCAGCGGTCACCTCCGCGGGCCGCTTCCATCGCCGCTTTGAGCGCAGTGGTGGGCAGGTTGACCCCGTCGATTGCGGCCGGCGGGGCGTCGCCGAACGCATGCAGCACCGTGTCGGAGATCAACCCGAGCTGCTCGTCGGGTGACGCGGTCTCGCCGACCGGGGCGAGCACGACCTCGTCGCCGCTGCGGGCGATCATCGCCAGCCAGCGTCCGCGCCGGCACACCGACAGTGTCCGTTCCTGGATCGCTCCGTCGGAGTCCTCGGCTGGGCGGCGGATGGCGACGACGACTTCGCGTTCGGGCCGGCCGACCACCGCCATCCAGTCGCGCACCGCGTCGTCGACACGGCCGTCGGCGCCGATGACGCCGGCTGCCACCAGGCTCGCGTACTCGGCGGTCTGTGTCAGCGGGCGCTCGCCGGCCACGGTCGCGACCGTCGGCCCGGAGTCGACCGACGGAATGTACGGACGCAACCGCAGCGTCACCGGCATGGTCTCGACGCCGAGCAGCGCCTGCAGCACCCAGATGCCGGCGGTGGTGGTGGTCAGATCAGCCATCGGTTCTCTCACATCAGACAGGGGAGGCCCTGCGGTGTCTCCGCGGCAGAGCCTCCCCTGGTCTAGGTTTGCTGAGGTCAGAATCCGAACGACTGCGCCGCCGAGACGTCGGTCGCGACCATGTCCTCATGGGCGTTGCCGACGACCTGCGAGTGCCGCATGATGACCTCTTTGCCGGCGTCGATGCCGGAGTTGATCATCATCTGGGCCTGCTCGAAGGCGCCGCCACCGCGGGAGTCGAACACCGAGCGCACATGCGCCAGCACATTCTGTGCCTGGCTGCGGACGTCCTCGAGTTGAGCGCTGGCCGTGGAGATGGACTGCACATAGTCCGGCAGCATCGCCGGGTTGTAGACGAACATTCCGTCCATGGATGAAACCCCTTCTGGTTAAAGCGAATTCGCGACGCCGGCGATGGTGGACTGAGAGCTCTGTTCCTGATGCTCGTAGTTGTCGGCAGCTTGCCGCAGCGTGTTGATCAGCTCGCCCCATTGCGTGGTGAGCTTCATCTGAGCGTTGTGAATCTCTTCGGTGGTGGTGATGTTCGTGCTTGCCGCCATGCCGTACCAGCCTTGCGATGAATGCACGTCATGGGCGGCGTTGAGGTAGTTCTGCAGGGTGGCGTTGGCCTGGTCGCGCAGCTGCTCGAGCTGCTGGGCAGCGCTGCGCATCTGATCGGGAGTGACGAGTAACTGCGAATCCGCCATCTATGTCTTCTTTCGGTTTGTTTGCTGTCCGTCTGAGTCTAAGCCGCACGAAGCGGTGGTTCGTGCACCAATTTCTTCGGTTATTCCCCCCTCCCCGCAGCGGGCGCGGTCATCAGCTGCACCGTGCGCACCGGTTTGGCGTTGTCTTGGCTGCGGTCATCGCGCATCATGCCCGGCGCACCGTAGAGGCCGCCGGTTCCGCCGGCCATCGCCGGCTGCGCCGAGGAGGCAACCTCCGGGACGGCGGGTGTGGCCGCGGACCATCCGGTCGGCAGCTTCGGCGGCCCCGGAGCGTTGAAGCTGCTGGTGGGCCGCGTGAAGCTGGACATCACCGCGCTACTGCCCGACAGTCCGCTGCTGCCGGTGCGCGCGGCGGCGTCGGTGCCGGCTGCCACGGGAGCCACATCCGCGCCGGCCTTCTCCAGGGCGGCCATGTCTGCGGCGGAGCTAGCGTTCATGCCGCTGGTCAGAGGACCCAGCATGCCCATCGCCATCTGCGGGAACTGGCTGAGCATCTGGGGAAACTGGCCAAGCATCTGCGGCGCCTGGCTCGCCATCTGCGGCAGCTGGCTGAGCTGGCCGAGCATCTGCGGGGCGCTGGACAGCATCGATTGCGCCGCCTCGGCGGGCGCGGCGCCGGCTTGGGTGCCGCTCGCTGCCTCGTTGACGCCTTGCAGGCTGCTGTGCATGCTCGCGTTCACCGCGCCGTTGGCGGCGGCCTCCCCGACGGCGGCGGCCTGGGCGGCGGGTCCGGCCGGGTTTGCGGTCAACGGCGCAGGCGGCGGCGGAGTGGCCAGCGGCGCGAGGATTCCCGTGACGACGCCCTCGTAGGAGCCGGCGAGGCTGGCGTTCTGCACCCAGTACTCCTGATACTGACCCTCGAGGGCGACGGCCTCGGGCCAGCCGAAAATGCCGGCCGCCACGGCGGCGGCGAACTGCGCTCGGTTGGTCTCACAGGCCGGCACTGGGATCAGCGACGCGCGCGTGGTGTGGTACGCGTCCAGGATCGCCGCCGCGGCGGTGCCCGCCTGCTCGATCCAGGCGGTCAGCGCCTCCAGCGCAGCGACGTAGGGCATGGCGGTGGCCACCATCGCGGTGCCGCCCAGGCCTTCCCATCCGCTGGCTGCGGTACCTGCCGCAGTCGCGCCCATGGTGGCGCCTTCGGTGGTGAGCGTTGCCACCAGTTCCTGGTACGCCGCGATGGCTGCTGTCAGGCTGGCGCCGCCGTCCCCGCTGGTCACTTGCGCGGCGATGACCTCAGGCGGCATCGCGCCCCATTCAACCCCAGGCATCTAGCCGGTTAGCCGCCCAACGCAGCGGTGGCTGCGTTGATGCCCTCCACCGTCGAGTAGGTGGCGCCACTGCTGCCGATCGCCCCCGCAAACAGGCCACGCATCGCGATGTAGTCCGCGAGGATCGCCGTGGTCTCCGCGCCGCGGGCGTTGAGCACTGCGGCGGCCCGCACCGACACCGAGTCAGAACCCGGGGGCAGCACGGCCGAGATGGCGGGCGCGGCGGCGGCGCTGGCTGACGCCATGGTGGCGGTTCCGGCGGTTTCCGTCGACGCGGCGGCGCCCAACAGCGCTGGATCGACAAGCATGGATGTGTTTCCTCCCGACCGTCGTAACGTGACGAAATGATCCTAACCGGCCGTGAGACGTGCCACAGCGCCAATATCGGCCCTGTGGAATTCTTCCGCTCCGGTTTGCTGGGTCAAGACGTCGGTTCCGTGGGCAGTGCCGGCGGGTTGGTCCACGCGATCAGCGCGCCGGTGGTGGCTGATCGGGTGAAGTAGATCGCCTTGCCGGGACGCTGCGGCTCGGCGACCAGGTCGCCGACGATCTTGCCGGCGTCGCGGCGGCCGTCGAGGATCAGGGTGGGGGTGAGCGAAGCGCGCATCTTGCCCAGAAGCGAACTTCCGATCGCCACCTGGTTCCAGTTGGCCACCGCCGTGCCGGCCAGGATGTGCAGCCCGGTGTCGCGGGCTTGCTCGACGTGCATGGCCAGCGCAGCCAGCGGATTGTCCATCACCGGCCACAGCCCGGCGTCATCGATCACGACGAAGATCTCCGGACCGGACCAGAATTTCTTCGTCATCATTTCTTCTTGAGTGGTGCCCGGCGGCGGCTGGCGGCTGTCCAACTCGGTGACCACCTTGCGGACCGCCTCGCGGATCGCGGTCTGCGTGTAGGCGTACTCGCCCAGGTGAGCGCCCTGCACGACCCCGAGCAGTGTGCGTCGCGGATCGAGAATCACCAGCCGGGCCTCGTCGGGGGTGTACTGCGAGGTGATGGCGCGGCACACGGTACGCAGGAAATTGGTGCGTCCCGACCGCGGTGCCCCGACCGCAACGGCGTGCGGGTGGTCGTCGAGGTCGAGGTATGCCGGACCGAGGTCGGTCTCTGACAGCCCGAACGCCAGCAGGCCGCGACGGGCGGGGCGGCCCGCCCGTCGTGCGACCTCTTCGTAGGGCACCGACTCCGGCAGCCGGCTCACGGTCGCGGCCTTGCGCACGCCGGAATGCGCGGCGACGACGGCGCCGACGGAGCGTGCGTCGACGCGGCCTTGCGGTTGCTCGGCCAGCTCCGGCACACCGATCAGCAGATGCATCCCGGCTTTGGTCAGGCCGCGGCCGGGGATGTTCTTGGGCACCTTGCGTGCCAGCACCCGGTCCATCTCGGAGTCGCCGGGATCGGTGAGCCGCAGTTCGATGCGCGCGGTGGCCAGCGGCTTGAGCGCCTGCTTGAAGCCCTGCAGGTAGCTGGTGTGCGACACCACGATGTGCACGCCGTAGCTGAGCGCACGGCCCAGGGCCACGATGTGGTCGACATATTGGGGGTATTCGGTGGCGAAGGTCGCCCAGCCGTCGATCACGAGTACGACGTCACCACCGGCTACCGGAACCGGCTGCGGTTGAGGCCCGAACTTGCGCCGCCGCACCTCTTCCATGTCCAAGCCGGTCTTGGCGAAGATGGCTTCGCGCTCGGCGACGATGCCCTGCACGGTCGCCAGGATGCGGCCGACGCCTTCGCGGTCCAGCGCCGGGGCCAAGCCCGCCACGTGCGGCAGGCCGGCGACCGCGGCCAGGCTCGGGCCGCCGGCCGCGACGCAGTAGAACTGCACCCGCTCCGGGCGGTACATCAGCGCGGCCGTCGTCATCATCGTCATCAGCGTGGTGGTGACGCCCGACTGCGGCGCACCGATCACCAGCCCGTTGGCGGTCAGCAGATCCAGGGTGTGCACGTCCTGGCGGTGCTGGCGCGGGCGGTCCTCGATGCCCACCGGGAAGGCGAGGCCGGCGTTGTCGCCGTAGTCGACGTCCCACGGCTTGCCTCGGTACAGCCGTACCAGTTCGTCGGCGGCGGCGGGCTTGTTCAAGGGCGGCAGCCACAGTTGTCGCGGCGGCCGTGCACCGGTGGCACGCAGTGACTCGACGATGGTGTCGACGAGCGTGGGCGGCAGCTCACCCGGGGCGGCGGGGAGCGGGGCCGGCTGGGGCTGTTCGACCTCCTGTCCGTTGAGCGCCGGGGTGGCCAGCAGGCCGTCCTCGTCCTCGGCGACCGTGGCGGTGAACGGCCGCGGCGAGAACCATGTGCCGGCGGCGGCCTGCGGCGCGGGGCACGTCTCAGGAGGCGGCACGAACGGCGGCGAGCTGTAGAACGCGCGGAACTCACGCGGCGGGCGCTGCCCCTCACGCAGGTAACCCGTTCCCTCCCTGCCCTTTTCGGGAAGATGGGCCGCGATCGCCGAGCCGATGGCCTCTCGCGAGTCTTCCTCGGTGCCGGTCCGCAGCGCCATGAAGAAACCGATCAAGCTGCGAATCTTCTGCAGCCGGTGTACGTCGACGGTCTGGCCGGCCAGTTGCAGGAACACGTGCAGCGACCGGCCCTGACGCACGATCCGCCAACAGAGGTCGATGAACTTGCTGCCCAGTTCGCTGCCGAAGAGCTCCTGGTATTCGTCGATGATCACCACGAGCGCCGGCACCGGCTCCAGCGACGGGTCGATGAGTCGCTTCTCGTTGTAGACGTTGAGGTCTTTGCAGTTGGTGGCCGCGCACAACGCGCCGCGGCGGTCCAGCTCGCCCTCGAGTGCCTCGAGCATGCGCTCGACCAGGTGCATCTCGTCGCCGAGGTTGCTGACGCTTGCCACGACGTGCGGAAACCGTTCGAGCACGATGCCCGCCGACTTCATCTTCCAGTCCAGAAACGCGACGTTGACCGTCTCGGGGGAATGAGTCAGCGCAAGCGACGTGACCTCGGTGATGATCGTCTCCGACTTGCCCGAGCCGGAGAACCCGATCAGCACCGAATGCATGCCCATGCCGTATTGCGAGGTCTCCTTGAGATCCAGCTCGACCACCTCGCCGGAGGGGTCCAAGCCGATCGGGAACCGCATCCACAGCCGGTTCTGCGTGCGTCGCGCCGACCACAGCCGGTCCACGTCGAGCTTGCGGGCATCGCGAATTCCCAGCACTTCCAACAAGTCTCGCGCAGGGCCGTCAGACGTGACGACGGACGCCGAGCCCACCGGGCGCCACGCCGACAGCGCGCGGGCGAACCGCTCCGCCTCGGCGATCGTCATCGTGTCGGCGACCGCGTAGAACGCGTCTTCGAGTTCATGAGGTGCGCTCACCGCAGCATCGCCCCTGCCCGCTTGCGCAGCACGCCGTCCGACAGCCGGTAGGTGCTGTCCGGGTCGAAGCCGACGCCCGTCGTCGGCTCCGGAGCCAGCCGCACGAAGCAGACCCGGCCCACGCCGCGCTTGCCGGTGATGGCCGCCCAGTCGTCGGCCGCGCCGCAGTGGTCGTCGACGATCACCCACAGCGGCGGCGCCGACGGATCCGGTCCGCCGTGCAGGCCGGACGGCGGCGGCGTCCATTCCTTGCGGTCGAGCAGCTCGTCGCCGGCGAAGCCCTCGAGTTCGGCAGGCGAAAAGAACAGCAGCCGTCGCTCGCCGCAGCCGTCCCGCGTGGCAGTGTGCTGGCAGTGCGGCAGCCATTTGATCCAGTCCCATCGCGACGGCGCCGACGAGACGACCATGATCTGCAGGTCGGTGGGGCTGTGGAACGCGGCGAGCTGGCAGATCATGGACCGAGCGACGCCGCGCACCGCTTCCATGTCGCCGACCAGTGAGACCCCGGGCTGGCGTTCCAGCCAGACGACGCGGGCCATGTTGCGCACGTGGCGCTGCTCGATCAAGAACTTGCGCAGGGCATGCCCCGTCGCCGGCTCGATCTTGGATGCGGCCGGGATCTGCGGGGTATCGATGGTCATTGCCAGCGCCACGTTGCCGGTGCCGAGGCGGACCACGCCGAACTCCGGGTCGCCGGGGCGGCGTTCCCACATCCGCGGCGAGCCGGCCACGCTGACCAGCTTCGACGGCGGCCAATGGCTGTGCGCCCGGTGCGCCCACTGCTTGCGGGCCGCCTCGGTGACCTCGTCGCGGACCTCGTCGAGCCGGGCGAAGTATTCGCGGCGGTACTGCTCGAGCTGGCTCCAGGGCATGCGCTGGGCAGCACCGCGGCCGCGGAACAGCATGCCGCCCATGCTCATCAGCATGATCAGCGGGAAGATCGCGAACCCGTTGGCCAGCGAGCGCTGACCGGAGACGTACATCGCGACGATGAAGCCCACCACGCCGACGACCAGGCCGATCGGCAACACGATGCCCCAGATGCTGCGCGGCGGCGGCACGGGCGCGGCGATCGGCGCGTCGACGGCGATCTTGCCGCCGCCGGTCTCCGGTGCTGGCTCGCGGGGCGGAGGCACGAAGGGGCGCGTCGTCACCCGGGCCACCCTAATGAGGACATCAGTAACTCTCCCGCCTGGATTTCTCGGCGACCCTGTTGGCCTCGGCCAGCAGATTGTTGATCTTCTCCTCGAGCGCGAGGTGGGTCAGCCGGCTCGGAACCGAATGGTCGATGAAAAGAGTAAGCAACCTGCCGTCGGGGCCGAGGGTGAGCCGGACGTCGCCGTCGGGGTCCGCGGCGTTGGTCCGCAACGCAGCCAGCCGATCCAGCACGGCGCTCAGTTGGGCGAACGTGGCCGCAAGTTCGGCCTGGCTGTACCGGACCTTCGCGGCGTCGTCGAGATCGTCGAAGTCCGTCATCGCGCCTCGTCGTCGATCCTGCGTGCGGCCGCGAGGCGAGCGGCCGTGCCGCGGCCGGTGACGGATTCGGTGTGCGGCGCCGCGGTCACCACGACCTTCTTGTCGGCGGGCACCTGACGCCGTTCCGTGTCGGTGGCCGCTTGCGGCGGCACCATACCCATCGGCATGCCCATCGGAGCCGCGGACGCCCCGGCCGCCGGGGTGGCAGGTGGCGTCGCACCTGGTGGCAGCGTGGGGCGCGACGCCGCCGACGACGACGTGGACGGCGCGACGGGGGTCGTGTCGATGCCGCCTGCGGGTCTGGTCGCCCCGCTGAGGGCAGGACCGCCGGCTTTCGCGGTCGCGGCCGGGGTGGAGCCCGGATGCGTTAGGGGCGTTGTCTTGCCGGTGAGCGGAGAGGCGGCCAGCCCGGACAGGCTTTGCACGGCGGTCTGGGCAAGCTGCTGGGCGGTCTGCATCAGAGTCTGTGGGAGGGCACCGGCTGACGACATCGCCCCACCGAGCAGTCCGCCGATGGCCCCCAGCAGCCCAGGAATCATCTGCGGCAGCTGTGATGCCAACTGCCCGGCCTGTTCGGGCGTCACGCTGTCGTCGGGTCGGGCGGCGGTGTGGGCTTCGGTCTCGCTGTGGTACTGAGCCTGGCTGTTGAGCGCCTTCTGATTCAGCGCCCCCTGCTGGGCGATCAGCGACGACACCAGCGGCGTGTACCGACCGGGGAATCTGGCGTTGGCGTCCAGCGTCGCCTGCAGCTCCTCGCGGTTCGCCTGGAACTCCTGCGGATGCGGAACATTCGCGGCAGCGTTGCGGTAGCTGTCCGCGTGACGTTGCGCCTGCTCGGCTAGTGCTGCGGCCCGGTCCGCGACGGTGGCCAGTCCCTCGGCGTGGGCGGCCAGGCGAGCGGTCGCCGCCGCAGTGCCCGCAGGACTGGTCCACAGCTCCGGCAGTGTGCCGAGGACGTCGCGCACAACGCCTCGCGCGCCATCGGCCGCTGTGGCCCGAGAACGCCAACTCTGCGCGAAAGCCGTTCCCGCAGAAGCGTTTCCGCCGTGAAGCTTACGTGCCACCGCTTCTCCGTCGGCGTCGGTCGGCGGCGGCAGCGCTGTCCGGGTGTCGGCGGGCACGGTCGGCACCGCGGCGAGGAGAGACGGGGTCCCGACCGGCTCAGCGCGTGACGTCACACCGCTCAACGCGGCTGCGTTAACGGTCTCTTGCTCGGTGAAGCCGGCGGCGACGGCCGCCAGGTGGTCGGCGGTGGCGAGCAGGCCGGCGGCTTGGGCGCTGATCGCCGACGCGAGCGCCGCTCCGGCCGCGTTGAGCCTCGCCGCAGCGGCGACCGACGTGTGATCGCCGGCCAGCGGCGGGTGTACGGCGACATCCGGCGCGCTCAGCGACGTCGCGGCATTGCGCAGCCGCTCAGCCGCAGCGACGAGCCCGGTTGGATCCACTTTCATCGTCGGTCTACAGCTCCCTCAGCCGACGTTCGGCCGCGGCTAGATCTTGCTCGGTCGGCATGTCGTCGACCGGGATGGCGGCCCGCTGCAACTCGTCGCGGAGCACCAGCTGACCCTTCAGATATGCGACGTCGTTGCAGGCCATGATCCGCTCGGCGATGCTGTGGGCCGAAAGGCGCATCGCCTCGGGTTCGATCTGGACGCCGAGCGTGTGGCCGGCGACGGCGACCCGGACGAACACGGTGTTGTCGGCCGTCGACGCGGTAAACGATTCGTCGCTCAAAATTGCAGCCTCGCTGCGTTGATTTGTTCTTGTTCAGTGAAGCGGTCGGCGGCTTCGCGAAGTTTGGCCGCGGCCGCTCGGTGGTCTGCCTCGTGCGCCGCGAAGGCTGCGTCGCGGCGGGCCACGACGTCGGCGACGGCGGCTTTGAACGTGTGCATGATCGGCCCGTGGGTCGCGACGGACGCCAGGATGTCCGTGCCGGCCGCACGCGCCGAGGCGATCTCGTCGGCGATGCCCTCATGCTGAGATGCGATCTGCCGCAACGCATCCGGCGTGACGCGGATGCCCTGTTCTGCCATCGTCGTTCTCTCCTAGCTGGCGGCCGGCCGGGTCTGCGCCGGTGCGGGTTCCCCGGGCGGTGCGGCGTCGGGAGCCGGCGGTGTGTCCTGGTCGTCGGTTTCCCGCTCGTCATCGTCTTCCCGCGTTGGCGTGTCGTCGTCCTCGGCCTCTCGCTCCCCGTCTTTCGGGTGCGGCGATTTCTCTTGCTCGTCGGCGGGCTGGTCGTCGGCCCGCCTCGGGGCTGATTCGTCGCGGCCGAGCTCCGACTCGTCGCGGCCGAGCTCCGCGAGCAGTGGCGCCAGCCCGGAAAGCGGCGACGTGGCCGCGCCCAGGCCGGGTGCCGTCGGCGCGGCCGGCGGCGTTGCCTGCGGTAAACCGCCGAGCGAAGCCGGCGCCATGCCGGCTGCGGGCGTGGTCTGCGGCATCGGGGACGGGCGAGCCGCAGATACGGGCCGGGACTCACCGGCCGCCGGCTCAGCCCCCGACGTGTCGTCGCCGAGGTAGCCGTTTCCCAGCGCCCGCGCAAGCTCTGCCTGGTCCTGCGCGGTCAGCGCGCCGTCGTCGACCACGCGCTGGATTTCAGCCACTTTGGCGCGCAAGAACATCAGGAATTGACGTTCGCCGGCCGGGGTGTCCAGCGCGTTGACCGGGTTGGCGATCGCCTCGACCAGCTGAGCTTGGATGTTCTGCAGCCGGGCGCGGCCGGCTTCGCTGGTCGCCTGGGCGGTCAACACCGCCTCGGCCAGTTGCGCCTCGGCGGCGTTGAGTCCGGAGAAGCGGCGGCGCAGCTCGTCGTGCAGGTCAGCAACGGCGTCCGCGGCCCGGCCGCTGAGTTGCTCGTCGGTGCCGAATGCCGGCTGCGTCATGCCGGCCTCACATCCATGGCCGGCCCAGGTCAGCCTCCAGATCTTCGCGCGGCGCGAACGGCCGCGGCGGCTGAGGCGCGCTAGGGCCACCGAAGAGCTGTTGGGCGTGCTGCAGCGCGGTCAGCACCGCGCTCGCTTGCTGCTGCAACCAGACTTCCATCGCGACCCCCTTCGTCGCGCCTCAGCGTAACCCGCTGTTGAGGGCTGTTTCAGCGCGAATTCTGCGCACCTCGCCAGCCGCCGCGCCGCCGGAAATGATCAGTCGTACGACACCAGCCGCAGCTGGTCGGCCAGCTCGGCGGCCCGCTGGTGATGCTCGCTCACCAAAGCCTGTTGGCGGCAGATGTGAGCGTGCAGGGCCGCGAGCAGTGACAGCTGACCGCCCGGCGTGGCCGCGAGTTGTTCGTGACGATCGACGTGTGCTCGCGCGGCGGCGAGTGTCGACCGGGATGCGGCCGCAGCGGTGTTCTCGGCTCGCGCCGCATCGTCGAGCACGCGGTGCAATGCCTTGTCGGCATCGGCGAGCCGCGTCAATTTGGCGGCGCGCTCGTGGGCGAACGCGGTGTAGCCGGCGATCGCGAACCCCACCATGTCCGGCGTCGCGGTGCGCCGCACGAGATCGGCGAGCTCGGACAGCTGCGGTGCCGGCGCCGGCGGTTCGGCGGCCGCCGAACCGAACAGGGAATCGGCGCGGGCGAGCACGTCGCGCGCGTGGTGAACCGAGTCCTCGAGAGGCATGCCATCAGTATCGGCCATGCCGCTGGTGGTTCGGTGCGCAAAGTCGGCACCCCTGCTCGCGTGAGTGCAGCGGCTAAGCCGGTTGCTGAAACTGGGCCAGGAACCGCCGGATCGCCGCGGTGTCGTGCTCGCTGACCGGCTGGCCTGCCTCGAGCGCCTCGACCAGCTGCGCCGACACACCGATCGCATTGCCGACCTCGGCCGCGGACAGGTTGGCCCGCCGCCGTGCCGCGAACAGCCGCTGGCCCAGCGTGGCGTCCGGCGCGGCCGCAGCCCGAAACATCAAGTCCTCGTAGCGTTTTCGCACCGCGCTCAGAGCCATCACGACCGCGGGCATACCGCGGCTCTGGCGCGCGGCCCGGGCGACGACCGCCTCCAACTGCCGCAGATCCGAAAGGATCACCGCGGCCCGCTCCGCGAAGTCCCCGGCGGACTCGTCGGGTAGCGCGTCGATGGCGGCGGCGAACGTCTTCATCGCGACGTCCACCGCGCCGACGATCAGCGGCGCCTGGTCAGCGTCGGCCTCCGGCTCTGACCGCTGGCCCGGCACGGCGCCGCCGTTGCGGATGTTCGCAATGGTGCCGGGCGGCCACTGCAGAATTTCCTCGAGCTTGGCGCGGGTGCGTTCACGTGGCCAGCTGCGGCCCTTCTCGAACGCGATTAGCGCGCCGGCGTTCATGATCCGGTATTTGGCCAGTGTGCGCTGGGTGATGTTCAGCTCTCGCCGACGCGCCGCCACCGCGGCCCCGGCACGGGCGATTCCGCTGTCGACGGGCTCGTCGTCGCCGACTGCAGCGGCGGGGTCGGTGGCGAACCGGAATGTGACGGGCGTGCCGTCGGGATCGCCGAGGTGGATCGTGAGGCCGTCGTGGATGTCGACGACCGTTCGGCGCACGCCGCCGACGAACATGCCGGTGCGGGTGCCAGCGTCGACGGCCCGCCAGCCACCGCGACCGCTTTCGAGGCGGACATGTACCAGCGAGATGCGCGGGTCGGTCGTCGGCACGTCGGCATCGGTCGACCGTCCGATCGTGGCGGGTGAACGCTCGGGACTGAGCCGGTAGACCGCGCCGGAACACTCGACCGTCAGCGTCGGCGGCGCGGCGGTGTCCATCGACGATCACTCTATCCGGCCACGCTGACGGGGCCGAGCAGGCGGACCGTATCTTCGCTACGGTTTCGTGGCCGTATCACGCACGGTTGCGGAGGTGCACTCGTGGGGCCGCGCGAGGAAAGCGTTGCACCGCTACGGAACGACTGCTACGGTTTTGCTGCGTAACCGGCGCACGGAAGGAGTTTCGACATGACCGTGGTGGTGGAACGGCCCGCGACCGAGTTCGAGATCGCCGCCTGCACCCGCGACCCCGACCGCTGGCTCACCGCCACCGACGAGGCCACCAAAGCGGTGTGCCGGGCGTGCCCGCGGCGCTGGCTTTGCGCCAAGGAGGCCTGCGAAATGCCCGCAGCGCAGGGCATGTGGGCCGGCGTGGTCATTCCGGAAGGGGGCCGGGGGCGCGCGTTCGCGCTCAAGCAGCTGCGGTCGTTGGCGGCACACGGCGGCTACGCCGTCCAGTGAGCCGGCCAGTGACCGGCCGGGCTGGGCCCGTCGGGGGAGGTCCGGCCCGGCTGCCGGCCGTGGCAGACGAGGGGTGACCACGGCCGGCAGGGTCCGGCGCCGGCTATCCCAGCAGCTGGCGGATCCGTTCCACGCAGAAGCCGGCCAGGTCGAAGTCTTCGGTGATCAATCCGTCGGCAAGCAGCTTGGCCTGCAGGCGAAGCACCGGTGCCGACAGCGCAACCGCGGCCAGCACCTCGTTGTAGCGCAGGTTGCGTACCGGCCACCCGGTGAGCTGCTCGTAGCGGGCGATCGTCTCCTCGCGGCCAGGCGTGCCGGCCAGCCGGGGAATCTGCTGCTGATCGCTGTACGACCAGTCCAGAAACAACATCCACGCGAGATCGGCTTCGTGGTCACCGATGTAGGCGACCTCCCAGTCGAGCACTGCCGCGACCTCGTAGCTAGGCCCGAACAGCACGTTCGACAGGCGGCTGTCGCCCCAGCACAAACACAGATGCTCCGGCTCGTAGATGTTGTCGGCGAGCCAGTCGACAGCCGCCAGCAGCTCGGGGCGCGGCCGCTCACCCATCGCCCAGCGCAGCGTCGACCGGTAGTAGTCGACCACCTGCCGCAGCGGATGAGCACTGGAGGCCGGGCACAACAGCGAGTCCAGCCGCAATGCGCGCCAGTCCAATTTGTGGATGTCGGCGATCGCCTGCAGACATCCCCACCACATCGTCGAGCGCTGGTCTTCGGTCGCGTCGAAGTACAGGCCCTCGCTGTGATACGACGGGAAGTCGCCGGGGCCGCCGATGTTGGGCACCTGTTCCATCACCAGGTACGGGCTGCCGACGTCGCGGCCGGACCGGTCCAGCCACAGCACCCGCGGCACCGGAATTGCGGTGTGCGCTAACCGATTCATCACCAACGCTTGGCGCAGGATGTCGTAGTCCGGATACAGCGCCACGGCCGGGGGGCGACGAAACACCAATCGCCGCAGCACCGCGCCGTCGGCATCGGCGACGTCGAACAGATATGTCTCGGTGGACAGTCCGCGCTCGGCCGCGCGCCAGTTCACCACCCGCGCCGCCCGCGAAACACGTTGCCTCACAACGTTTTCCACCAGCACAGGTAGCTCGTCGGCGGTGGGCCGCGCCGAGGCGCCCATCAGTAACCCGCGTAGCCGTAGCGGTCGTTGCGGCCCATGAACACCATTTCCACCAGGCCGTGGCCGGTCGCGTCGCCGCACCGCAGCGTGCACAGCGTCTCGCTGAGCATGCTGACTTTGGCGACCTCGCTGAGATCGGTGGTGTCGACGACGAAGTGGTCGAGGTAGCTGGGCCCGCGCCAGTAGCCCGACGCGTAGCCGCGGTATTCGTCGTAACCGGCGAAGCCCGGCCAGAAGTCGGTGATAGGGGTGATCGAAATGGTCTGGCTCGAGCCATCTTCCGCATGAACGGTCACCTCGCCGCCGGCGATCACCCGCGGTTGTTGAGGGCGGAACACGAAATTGTGATCCACATTGGTGATCTTCTGGCCGGGCTTGCCGGTGGAGATCGGGTAGAGCAGTTCACCCTCGTAGTGCCAGATCCGGCCGTCGGCGTCTTCGCGTTGCGCGCAATGCATCAGGCGGTCGTCGAATTGGAAGATGCCCATGAAATACAGGACGCCGTCGGGGATTTCATGCGGCTGCAGGATCTGCGACTCAGGCAGGTTGCCGCCTCCGCCGCCGCGCCGCACGCCCCAGCTGTGATCCCGGCCGAACACCCACGTGTCTGGCCGGATCTCGATTCGGTGGTCGGCGGCAACGATCGACCCGGTGGCGTGGCCGTTCTGGTAGAAGCGGCGGGCGTCCTCGTCGACGCGGCCGCGGTGCCGGAAGAACGCCGGCGCCTGCTCGTAGCACGGGAAGACCCCGGAAAACGTCAGGTCCATGCTCATGGCGTCGGTGTCGAGCGTGGCTTGGACCTGCCGCAGCGGCTCGACGATGCGGTAACCGTACGGGCCGATTTGCCACGACGCGATGCCGTCGACCCCCGCCGAGATTTCGCGCGACGCCCGCACCACATGCGCCTGCCCGTCGATCGTGGCCATCGCATACGCGTCGGTGACATTGCGGTTGGGGTAGCGGGCCATACCGGTCATCAGACTCGTGCCGGTGGCGGGGTCGAACCCGTAGATCACCACCCGTTCGGTCCAGCGCAGGTCGGACTGCTCGACGTGGTCGAACGTCGTCGGCAACTGGTGACACATCAGCTCGTCATGCGCGACCAACATGCGCGAACGGTATATTACGTTACGGCACGTAATCAATAGGGAGGACGTAGTGGCTGCGCCCGACCAGTCCGGCCGCGTGAGACCCGGCCGGCCGCGCGACCCGGCGATCGCTGCGGCCATCATCGCCGCCGCCCGCGACGTCGTCGCCGAACGCGGCTACGAAGACACCACGCTCGCCGAGATCGCCCGGCGGGCCAACGTGAGCATCCCGTCCATCTACCGGCGCTGGACCAGTAAGGCCGAGTTGCTGGAGGAGGCGGTGCTGCACCTCGACACGTTCGACCTGCCCGCACCCACTGGAGATCTGCGCGCCGACCTGTACACCTGGGTGCGGCTGTTCCTCGACGTCGCCAGCGAGCCGGCGGCGCGGGCGGCGGTGCCGGGACTGCTCGCTGGATACAGCCGCGACCCTGACAGCTACCACCGCCTGCTCGCTCGCGGTGAGCTTCCGGTGCGGGCCGCCCTGGACGCGTTGATCGCCCGGGCGATCGCTGAGGGCAAAGCGGCGCCGGGCTGCGACGCCGATGTGGTGTTCGACATCATCCGCGGCGCGACGTTCCTGCGGGCCATGACCCACGCCGACGAGGGGGCAGAAGAGTTCTGCGCCCGGATTGCGGCCGCCGTGCATCGCGTGGTGAGCGTCACAGCAAATGATGAGAATTGACTTAACCAGCGATTTCTTGGCTTAGGGCGATGAGTTGAGAATCACAGCAAATCCGATGTCGCTCGGCGCGTGAGCGTCTGCCGCACGGGCGTAGCATGAATCGACAAGCGGCACAGCCGATTCGGGTCAGGCCCGGACCGCTTGGGGCACTCCCGCCGACGGCGGGGCACGCAGCGGCGAGGGTGGACAAAGTTGGCATGTCAGGGCCTGCTTGTCATATCGTTTTCAGCACTTGTCGCAACCGGGACAAGTGCGCCGTTCAGCGTCGTACGGCTGCATTCCCTCCGCGGGATTCGGCCCCTCTTTTCGGCCGGAGTGAACCGGCCCAGAATTGACAAGTCCGAGGGTGCGACCCACCGCCCAGGGAGCACACCGTCGGCAACCGAGAGAGACTTTCGCGAAAGCGTGCGGAAAAGGTAGGTGGGAATGGCGCCCAGCAGTGTCGGGCTCTACAACCCCGCGTTCGAACACGACGCCTGCGGCGTCGCCATGGTCGTGGACATGTACGGCCGGCGCAGCTGCGACATTGTCGACAAGGCGATCACCGCCCTGTTGAACCTCGAGCACCGCGGCGCCGCCGGGGCCGAGCAGCACACCGGTGACGGCGCGGGCATCCTGATCCAGGTTCCCGACCAGTTCCTGCGGGCGGTCGTCGATTTCGACCTGCCCGAGGCCGGAAGCTATGCGACCGGGATGGCGTTTTTGCCGCAGTCGTCCAAGGAGGCCGCGGAGGCCTGCGCTGCGGTGGAGAAGATCGTCGAAGCCGAGGGACTCGAGGTGCTCGGCTGGCGCAACGTGCCGACCGACGAGTCGTCACTGGGCGCGCTCGCCCGCGACGCGATGCCGACCTTCCGCCAGATCTTCATCGGCGGTGCGTCGGGCATGGACCTCGAGCGCCGGGTCTACGTCATCCGCAAGCGCGCCGAGCACGAGCTGGGCACCAAGGGTCCGGGCCAGGACGGTCCGGGCCGCGAAACCGTATATTTCCCAAGCCTTTCCGGCCAGACCCTGGTCTACAAGGGCATGCTCACCACCCCGCAGCTCAAGGCGTTCTACCTCGACCTGCAAGACGATCGGCTGACCAGCGCGCTGGGCATTGTGCACTCGCGCTTTTCGACCAACACGTTCCCGTCGTGGCCGCTGGCCCACCCGTTCCGGCGGATCGCCCACAACGGCGAGATCAACACCGTCACGGGCAACGAGAACTGGATGCGCGCCCGCGAGGCGCTGATCCGCACCGACGTGTTCGGCACGGACGTCGAGAAGCTGTTCCCCATCTGCACACCGGGCGCGTCGGACACTGCCCGCTTCGACGAAGTGCTGGAGCTGCTGCACCTCGGCGGCCGCAGCCTCGCCCACGCGGTGCTGATGATGATCCCCGAGGCGTGGGAGCGCCACGAGTCGATGGACCCCGCGCGCCGGGCGTTCTACCAGTACCACTCATCGCTGATGGAGCCGTGGGACGGCCCGGCGTCGATGACGTTCACCGACGGCACGGTGGTGGGCGCGGTGCTGGACCGCAACGGGCTCCGGCCGTCGCGGATCTGGGTCACCAGCGACGGACTAGTGGTGATGGCGTCAGAGGCCGGCGTGCTCAACCTCGACCCGTCCACGGTGGTCAAGAGGATGCGTCTGCAGCCCGGCCGGATGTTCTTGGTGGACACGGCTCAGGGCCGCATCGTCTCCGACGAGGAGATCAAAGCAGAGCTGGCCGCCGAGCACCCGTATCAGGAGTGGCTGGACAACGGGCTGATCGCACTGGAGGAATTGCCGCAGGGTCCGTACGTGCGGATGCCGCACCACCGAATCGTGTTGCGGCAGTTGGTGTTCGGTTACACCTACGAAGAGTTGAATTTGCTCGTCGCGCCGATGGCACGCACCGGCGCCGAGCCCATCGGCTCCATGGGCACAGACACCCCCGTCGCAGTCCTGTCGCAGCGGCCGCGGATGCTCTACGACTACTTCCAGCAGTTGTTCGCCCAAGTGACCAACCCGCCGCTGGACGCGATCCGCGAGGAAGTGGTGACCAGCCTGCAGGGCGTGATCGGCCCTGAGGGCGACCTGCTGTCGCCCGACGAGAACTCGTGCCGCCAGATCGTGCTGCAGCAGCCGATCCTGCGTAACCATGAGCTGGCCAAGCTGGTCAACCTCGACCCCGACGCGGAGGTCAACGGTCGCCGACATGGCATGCGCACCACGGTGATTCGCTGCCTCTACCCGGTGGCGAAGGGCGGCGCCGGGTTGCGCGCCGCGCTCGACGACATCCGCAGGCAGGCGTCGGCGGCGATCGCCGATGGCGCCCGCATCATCGTGCTGTCCGACCGCGAGTCCGACGAGAAGATGGCGCCCATCCCGTCGCTGCTGTCGGTCGCCGCGGTGCACCACCATCTGGTGCGGGAGCGCTCGCGCACACTGGTCGGCCTGGTGGTCGAGTCCGGTGACGCCCGCGAGGTGCACCACATGGCCGCGCTGATCGGGTTCGGCGCCGCGGCGATCAACCCGTACATGGCGTTCGAGTCGATCGAAGACATGCTCGACCGCAAGGTGATCACCGGGCTCGATCGCGAGAAGGCGCTGAGCAACTACGTCAAGGCCGCCGGCAAGGGCGTGCTGAAAGTCATGTCCAAGATGGGCATTTCGACGCTGGCGTCCTACACCGGTGCCCAGCTGTTCCAGGCCGTCGGCATCAGTCAGGCCGTGCTCGACGAGTACTTCACCGGGCTGACCTGTCCGACCGGGGGCATCGACCTCGACGACATCGCCGACGACGTCGCGCGTCGGCATGCGTTGGCGTTCCTGCCCCGGCCCGAGGAGCGCGCACACCGCGAACTCGAGGTGGGCGGCGAATACCAGTGGCGCCGCGAGGGTGAGTACCACCTGTTCAACCCCGACACGGTGTTCAAGCTGCAGCACTCCACCCGCACCGGCCAGTACAAGATTTTCAAGGAGTACACGAAGCTGGTCGACGACCAGTCCGAGCGGATCGCCTCGCTGCGCGGGCTGCTGCGGTTCAAGGAGGGTGTGCGGCCGCCGGTGCCGATCGAGGAGGTCGAGCCGGCCAGCGAGATCGTCAAGCGGTTCTCCACGGGCGCGATGAGCTACGGCTCGATTTCCGCCGAGGCTCACGAGACGCTGGCGATCGCGATGAATCGCCTTGGCGGCCGGTCGAACTGCGGTGAGGGCGGCGAGGACGTCCGCCGCTTCGAGAAGGACCCCAACGGCGACTGGCGGCGCAGTGCGATCAAGCAGGTGGCATCCGGCCGGTTCGGTGTCACGTCGCACTACCTGACCAACTGCACCGACATCCAGATCAAGATGGCCCAGGGCGCGAAACCCGGTGAGGGAGGCCAACTTCCGGGTCACAAGGTGTATCCGTGGGTTGCCGAGGTGCGGCACTCCACGCCGGGTGTGGGACTGATCTCGCCGCCGCCGCACCACGACATCTACTCGATCGAAGATTTGGCGCAGCTGATCTACGACCTGAAGAACTCGAACCCGGCCGCGCGTGTGCACGTGAAGCTGGTGTCGGAGAACGGAGTCGGCACGGTAGCTGCAGGCGTGTCCAAGGCGCACGCCGACGTGGTGCTGATCTCCGGGCACGACGGCGGCACCGGCGCGACGCCGCTGACGTCGATGAAGCACGCCGGCGCTCCGTGGGAATTGGGCCTGGCCGAGACGCAGCAGACGTTGCTGCTCAACGGATTGCGTGACCGGATCGTCGTCCAGGTGGACGGCCAGCTCAAGACCGGGCGCGACGTGATGATCGCGACGCTGCTGGGCGCCGAGGAGTACGGCTTCGCCACTGCGCCGCTGGTGGTGTCGGGCTGCGTCATGATGCGGGTCTGTCACCTCGACACCTGTCCGGTGGGGGTGGCCACTCAGAACCCCGAGCTGCGCAAGCGCTACACCGGCAAGCCGGAGTTCGTCGAGAACTTCTTCATGTTCATCGCCGAGGAAGTGCGGGAGTACCTGGCACAGTTGGGTTTCCGCAGCATCAACGAGGCGGTGGGGCAGGTCGGTGCCTTGGACACCACGGTGGCCGCCGAGCACTGGAAGGCCCGCAAGCTGGATCTGGCGCCGGTGCTGTACGAGCCCGAGTCGGCGTTCATGAACCAGGATCTGTACTGCAGTTCGCGTCAGGACCACGGTCTGGACAAGGCGCTGGATCAGCAGCTGATCGTGATGAGCCGCGAGGCGCTCGATTCCCAGACACCGGTGAAGTTCTCCACCACGATCTCCAACGTGAACCGCACCGTCGGCACCATGCTGGGCCATGAACTCACGAAAGCATATGGGGGACAAGGGCTGCCCGACGACACCATCGACATCACGTTCGACGGGTCGGCCGGCAACAGCTTCGGTGCGTTCGTGCCGCGCGGCATCACGCTGCGGGTGTATGGCGACGCCAACGACTATGTGGGCAAAGGGCTCTCGGGTGGTCGTGTCGTCGTGCGGCCGTCGCGCAACGCCCCGGAGGGTTACGTCGCCGAGGACAACATCATTGCCGGCAACGTGGTGCTGTTCGGCGCCACCAGCGGCGAGTGCTTCCTGCGCGGGCAGGTGGGCGAGCGGTTCGCGGTGCGCAACTCCGGCGCGCACGCAGTGGTGGAGGGCGTCGGCGATCACGGCTGCGAGTACATGACCGGCGGCAAAGTGGTCATCCTCGGGCCGACCGGACGCAACTTCGCCGCCGGCATGTCCGGCGGAGTGGCCTACGTGTACGACCCGAATTCGGTGCTGTCCGAACATCTGAACCCGGAGATGGTGGAGTTGGAAGAGCTCGACGACGACGACTTCGAGTGGTTGCACCGGATGTTGACCAAGCATGTCGACGCCACCGACTCGGTCCCGGGCAAGCGCGTCCTGGCGCACTGGGGTGCCGAGCGGCAGCGGTTCGTCAAGGTGATGCCTCGCGACTACAAGCGGGTGCTGGAGGCGATCGCCGAGGCCGAACAGAACGGCACCGACGTCGACGAAGCGATCATGGCGGCGGCCCATGGCTGATCCCGCCGGCTTCCTCAAATACCGTCAGCGCGAACTGCCCAAGCGGCGGCCCATCCCGCTGCGCATCCGCGACTGGAAAGAGGTCTACGAAGACTTCCCGCACGACAAGTTGCGGATTCAGGCGACCCGCTGTATGGATTGCGGAATTCCGTTCTGCCACAACGGTTGTCCGTTGGGCAACTTGATTCCCGAGTGGAACGACCTGGTGCGCACCGACCGCTGGCGCGACGCGATCGACCGGCTGCATGCCACCAACAACTTCCCGGAATTCACCGGCCGGCTCTGCCCGGCGCCGTGCGAGGCGTCATGCGTGTTGGGCATCAACCAGGATCCGGTGACCATCAAGCAGGTCGAGGTCGAGATCATCGACAACGCCTTCGAACAGGGCTGGGTGACCCCGATCCGGCCGTCGGTGCTCACGGGCAAGACCGTCGCGGTGGTGGGATCCGGGCCGGCCGGGCTGGCGGCTGCGCAGCAGCTGACCCGCGCCGGCCACATGGTGACGGTGTTCGAGCGTGACGACCGCATCGGCGGGCTGCTGCGCTACGGGATTCCGGAATTCAAGATGGAAAAGCGCCACATCGACCGTCGGCTCGCGCAAATGGAAGCCGAAGGCACGGTCTTCAAAGCCAGCGTGAACGTCGGCGTCGACATCACTGCTGAGCAGCTGCGGGCCGACTTCGACGCGGTGGTGCTCGCCGGCGGCGCGACGGCATGGCGCGACCTGCCGATCCCCGGACGCGATCTCGACGGCATTCATCAGGCGATGGAGTTCCTGCCGTGGGCCAACCGGGTGCAGCTCGGCGACGACGTCTTGGGGCCGGACGGCGAGCCGCCGATCACCGCGAAAGGCAAGAAGGTGGTGATCATCGGTGGCGGCGACACCGGCGCCGACTGCCTGGGCACGGTGCTGCGACAGGGCGCCACTGAGGTGCACCAGTTCGAGATCATGCCGCGGCCGCCGGACACCCGGGCGGAGTCGACGCCGTGGCCCACCTATCCGCTGATGTTCCGGGTGTCGTCGGCGCACGAAGAAGGCGGCGAGCGGGTGTTCTCGGTCAACACCGAGGAGTTCATCGGCACCGACGGCCACGTGACGGGGCTGCGGGCGCATGAGGTGCGGATGCAAGACGGCAAGTTCGTCAAGGTCGAGGGCACGGACTTCGAGCTGGAGGCCGATCTGGTGCTGTTGGCGATGGGCTTCGTCGGCCCAGAGCGGGAAGGTCTGCTGACCGATCTCGGGGTGGAGTTCACCGAGCGCGGCAACGTCGCCCGCGACGACGACTTCGCCACCAGCGTGCCGGGCGTGTTCGTGGCCGGCGACATGGGACGCGGGCAGTCGCTGATCGTGTGGGCGATCGCCGAGGGCCGGGCGGCCGCGGCGGCGGTGGACGACTACCTGATGGGCGTCACCGCGCTGCCCGCGCCGATCAAACCGACGGCCGCGCCTCAGCGCTAACGCAGATAAGTCTCGACACGCGGTCGAGAGTTTTTGGCGCGCCTCCCAAAGTTTGCCGTAAATCAGGTGTTCAATGATTGGACGTTGGTGGTGCGGTGTACCCTTACCACTGCGCAAATATTTGAAGCTGGTTCACCGCAGGAGTGTTCATCGTGCACCTGAACCCGATACCCCGGTCTCGGGTGGGTCGAATTGCCTGGTCATGGTTTCGACACCCCGTGAAGAGCCGCGAGTTTCCAGCTAAGCACGAGCGCCTGGTCACTGCGGACGAGTTACTGCGTTACGGCGTCTGACCTGCCGAACGCCACGGTCAGCGCATCAAGTGGCGAGGTTGCTGGCCTTTGCTGACCGTTATCTATCCGTTACCTTCTGAAGCAGTCCCGAATCGCTGATCGCTGTCGCCAGCGGCTCGAGCACGTCGGGGGTGTGCGGCACGGGTAGGTAGACGATTGCCAGGTCCAGCCCTTCTTCGCCAAGCGCCGCCGCGTCTGCCACCACCTTGGCGTAGTCGCGGTCGTCGTCGAGGCGCACATGCGCCGACAGCATGATCTCTTTCGGATCCCGTCCGATGTCGGCGCAGTGGGCCGCCAGCACGTCGCGCTTGCGGGCGAACTCCTCAGGTGGCCCACCGACGAAATTCCAGTGCTGGGCGTAGCGCGCGGTGATGCGCAGTGTGCGCTTCTCGCCGCTGCCCCCGATGCAGATCGGCGGATGCGGGCGCTGCGGCCCCTTCGGCTCGTTGCGCGCCGCCTTGAGGTGGTAGTACGTGCCGTCGAAATCCGTGGTGTCCTGCGACAGCAGCCCGACGAGAACCTGGCAGGCCTCTTCGAAGCGGTCGAAGCGCTCTTTGATGGAGCCAAGCTCGATCCCGTACGCGCCGGATTCTTCTTCGTTCCAGCCCGCGCCGATGCCGAGTTCCAGCCGGCCGTTCGAGATGATGTCCAGCGCCGCCGCCATGTTGGCCAGCACCGCCGGATGCCGGTAGTGGACACCGGTGACCAGCGTGCCCAGCCGCAGTCGGCGGGTGGCTTGGGCCAGCGCAGTCAGCGTGGTCCAGCCCTCCAGGCACGGTCCGGCCGGGTCGGAGAAGATCGGGTAGAAGTGGTCGAACGTCCAGCCGGATTCGTAGACGTCGATGTCGTCAGCTGCCCGCCAGACGGCCAGCATGTCCGACCAGGTGGTGTTCTGCGGTGAGGTTTTGAACGCGAATCGCACCGGGCCGAGGGTAGTCGCTGCCGCGGGGCCGTCATGGCTGGGCGCAACGGGCGGCCTTCAGTGGGTGCCGAGATGCGACCCAAAATCGGTTCTCCGTCACGGCGGAGTCTTGAAACCGGTGGTGAGCGCCGCAACAACATTCCGTGCTGCGCTTGCGCCGGTACTCATGGCGCCTTCGATCGCGCCGGCTTCAATTCCTGCGATGTCGCTACCGGCGAAGTGGATTCGCCCGTGCGGCCTCCGCAACAACGGAGCCCCACGGGTGAAGTGACCCGGCCGGTGCATCATCCACCCGCCCTTGGAGAATTCGTCGGCGGCCCAGTCGTGGCTGGCTGTGTCGAGCACTTCGATGTCAGGAACGAACGTTCGCAACGCCGCCTGCACGGAATCCCGGCCGGCGGCGTCGACGGCTGAGGCGTCGGAGCAGAGGCACATGACGAATGTGTCGCCGTCGCCGTGGTATTCGACCCTCGCGGCGTTGATCGGATTCTTGCCAACCGGTGCCAGCGCCTGGAAGGGTTCGAGCTCGCCCTTGGCCCTCACCCAGATCTTCGAGGCCATGATCGGATTCTTTTGGTCGATCATGGCGCGCGCCGACGGCGGGACGTCGGGGGTAATGGTGATGTCGCCTAAGGTGTTGAGGGGCAACGCAATTACCGCCGCCAGTGTTCGGATCTGCTCGCCGCTACGAGTCGTCACCGTGACACCGGAGCCGTCGTCATCGACTGAAGCGACCGGCGTGGACAGGCGCAGCTGCGCGTTCGACCCTGCGATGATGGCGTCGACAAGCCGTTTGGTGCCACCCTCGATCGGCCAAACGCCGGCGGTTTCGAAGAATGCGGCATAGCTTCCGAAATACGTTGCAGCACAGCAGAGGAGCTGCGCAACGCCGTGCTCCTTGGGCGCGGTGACAAGGCTGGCCATCGCGCCGTCCAGCAGGTCACGCTCGTACGCCGACAGGCCCAGCGAGGCCATCCGGTCGGACAGCGTCTCGTTCTCAATGGCACTGGTGTCAACCGCATTGACGTCAAATGCCAGCGGAAAATGAGCCCGGGCGTCGGCGAAGAACTGACCCATCAGGGGATCCAGTGCGGTCGCGTAGACCTCCGGACCGCCGGAATGCACGGCGCCGTCGGCCAGCCAGTACACTGTCTGGGCTTCCAGCGGCACCGCCAGGGGAATGTTGTGACGCTCGAGTTCACACCACATGTTCGGCTGGGTCCAGTGCACGTACGCGCCACCGAATTCCAGCTGGCGACCAAAGGCTTCGCCTGTGTACGTCCGGCCACCGACCCGGTCGCGCGCCTCGAGGAGGAGCACCGAACAGCCGTTTGCGCTGACATCTCGCGCCGCGATGAGTCCGGCGAGACCGGCACCGACCACCACGACGTCATAACCATCGGCCACGTTCTCTCCGTTCCCCGGCCATACTTAGACGCATCCAGATATCGACTCGGATTCGAGTCTATCGGATAATCTGTACGCGGCGACCAAGTCGGGAACCTGATACGATCCCGAATCATGTTCGAAACTCGGCGCCCGGTTCAGATTCCCGCGCGTCCAGCGCCCGTGCAGCGACGGGGTATCGAGCGGGTGCAGGCGATCTTGGACGCTGCTGAGTCACTACTCGAGGAGCAGGGTTACGAGTCGGCGACGCTCAAGGCGATCAGTGAGCGGGCCGGCATTCCGATCGCGTCGGTGTACCACTATTTCGCGGACCGCCATCAGGTCGACGCCGAGCTGGTGCAGCGCCACCTCAGCGAGCTCGACGCTCGCCTTATCGCTGCGCTGAGCAACCGTAAGCTCCGAACTCTGCGCAAGGCCGTGGATGCGGGTATCGACGCGTACCTTGACTACTTCCGCGAGCACCCGGGCTTCGTCCAGCTGTGGTTCGCGGGCCGAAGCGCGATACTCACCGAACTGGCACGCGCGTTCGACGAGACCCAGGCGAAGCGATTCTGGGAGTTCCTCACCGACCGAGACCTCATTCGTGCCGACACCCCGGAACTCGCTGTGCAACTGGCATTCGAGGCAGGCAACCGACTGTTCGACGTCGCTTTCAGGATTGCCCCAACCGGCGACGACGCGACGATCAATGAAGCGCGACGCCTTATCACCGCCTATCTCGAGACGTACGCAAAGCAGCGTCGGCGGAAAACCTCACCGGCGTAATCGATCTCGTCGACACCGTGTCAGGTGACCGACCGTGGAGATCCACGTTTGGTGTGGCTCGTGGCTGCGGACTTGTCGGTGGTGGGTGCGATGGTGTCGTTATGTCCTCGATCGCGTCGTCGGCCGTTGTTGCGGTGAGTCCTGCGCAGCGTCTTGAGGTGTTGTTCGACGAGTTGGCGGAGTTGGCGGGTCAGCGCAACGCGATTGACGGCCGGATCGTGCAGATCGTCGCCGAGATCGATGGTGAGGGGTTGTGGGGTGCGACGGGGGCGCGGTCGGTGCCGGCGTTGGTGGCCTGGAAGCTGGGTGTGTCGTCGGCGACGGCGCACACGATCGCCACGGTGGCGGGCCGGCGTGAGCAGTTTCCGCGCTGTGTGCAGGGGTTGATAGAGGGCCGGTTGTCGCTGGATCAGGTCGGGGTGATCGCCGTGCACGCGGGTGAGGGGTCTGATGAGCATTATGTGCAGCTGGCCGGCGTCGCGACGGTCAACCAGTTGCGCACCGCGGTCAAGCTCGAACCGCGACCCCAACCCGACCCCGAGCCACGGCGCGAGCCGGAGCGCTCGATCACCAAAACCACCAACGACGCGTTCAGCTGTTATCGGATCAGGCTTCCCCATGATGAGGCGGCGACGTTCGATGCGGCGTTGGCGTCGCATCTGGATGGGTTGATCGCCGAGTACAAACGCGACCACGGCGACGACGAGCGCTCGTCGGAGACGGCCCCGCCGCTGCCCAATACCGCGGAGGCGTTCATGCGGCTGGTCGAGGCGGGCTGGGATGTCGAGGTGGCGCGCCGCCCGCACGGCCAGCACACCACCGTGGTCATGCATCTGGATGTCAAAGACCGTGTCGCGGCGCTGCATCTGGGGCCGGTGTTGTCGGATTCCGAGCGCCGCTATTTGTCGTGTGATGCCACCTGTGAGGTGTGGTTCGAACGCGACGGGCAACCCCTCGGGGCCGGGCGTACCACCCGGGTGGTCAACCGGCGGCTGCGCCGCGCGCTCGAGCATCGTGACCGCAGCTGTGTGGTGCCCGGCTGCGGGGCCACCCGCGGGTTGCACGCCCACCACCTCCGGCATTGGGAAGACGGCGGCCCCACCGAGTTGGCCAATCTGGTGTTGGTGTGCCCGCATCATCACCGGCTGCACCATCGCGGCCAGATCACCATCACCGGGCCCGCCGACGCGCTCCTCGTCACCGACCACGCCGGGCGACCATTGAGCGCCGGATCGCTCGCGCGTCCGCCAACCCAACCCCCGCCCGCGGTGCCACCATGCCCCGGGCCCACCGGTGAGCGCGCCCAGTGGGGGTGGTACCAACCCTTCCAACCCCAACCACCACCCACCAACAACTGAGGTGCCCTTGACCCGGTCGCCTGCCGGCACCGCAGAGACGCTCAAACAGGTTGCGACACCAACTAATTCGCTCCGGCCAGCCGCTGCGACCGCTAAGTCAGGACGAAAAGCCTTGCACCGCAATGCATCCCGTCGCAGCCGTGTCAGCTGAAGCCCCTATAGGAGTGTCAACGTCGACCGGCTGATCACCGCGGGGAGTCTGCTGCCGTATGGGCCCGCAAGTGAATGTCGGGTCCGCGCGACGGATCGAGGACGTACGACAGAAACTCGAGCTGGTCAGCCAGCGCCCGCTGCTGCCATGGATCGCCGAAGACGTCCAAGTGGTCGATGGAGTATTCGCGCAACTCGGCCCAATACCCGGCCTTCTCGGCGGCGCGGCGCGCTGCACTGGCCGGTGCGACAGCATCGTCGGTGCCCATCTGCATGAGGATCGGGCAGGCGAGGCGGCTGGCGAAGGTGGTAGGACGATTCGTCCCCACTTCGAGCGCGGTGCGGGCGCAGACCTCGTTGCGCACGGTCGGGCCGGCCATCGCGTTGTCGCCTCCTCGGCCCTAGGGCCGGTGATCATGGCCGTCGATCCGGGTTGACCCACCACCGGCACACGATTCGGCGACCGCTTGGTGAGGGCACGAGTCACGTCACGCAACGCGTGCGCGGTCAGACGCAGCAGCAGACCGCCTTCACCTCGACGCACCATGTGCGCCAGCGTCGCGAGACCATCCACCGCGGCGTTCACCGAAATGATCGCTGCAACAAGACGAGTCGTCGTCATGGGTACGTCCCGGATGTGACCAGCACATTATCCGCTCCCGATTCGGATTCAGAAACTACGCGTTAGAGGCGTGGTGTGTTAACGCTCCGTGACTGCCGCGCTCGCCTGTTCGGCATTGACAGCGCGCCGCGCGCGCGCCTATAGTCAAACACGAATGGAGTTTGAATAAAGCTCGCCCGTGGCCCCGGCTGTGGTGACGCCGACAGATCGGAGAGGGTTATGTCCAGCAGCAACGGCGTTGTGCCGCGCGTGGTGTTCATTGGCGCGGCCGGGGAGATGTGCCGGCTGGCCATCGAGCGCTTCGCGGTCGCCGACGGCGATTGGGAGCTCGCGCTCTACGACATCAGGCCCGAGCTGCTCGAGTCGTTGGTCCGGCGGCTACCGGCAGGCCGTGCAACGGCCCAACGGCTGGACCTGTATGACCGCGAGGCCCTGCGCGAGGCGATCGGCGGCGCTGCGCTCGTCGTCCTGGGCGCCGGACCCTACGTCCGCACGTCCCGGCCCGTCGTCGAGGCGTGCCTCGGGGCCAAGGTGCCGTACCTCGATTTCGACGACGACATCGAAAGCACTCTGCACGCATTGTCCCTCCACGAGCGGGCACAGGAGGCGGGCATACCCCTGTACGTCGGCTGTGGCGCCTCGCCGGGCATGACCAACGTCATGGTGGTCGACGCCGCCAGCGAGCTGGACACGGTGGAGAACATCGAAGTGTTCTGGGTCGTCGGCGACGAGCGACCGGGCATTGGCCGCGCGGTGCTGGAGCACATGCTGCACGTCGCCGCGGGCCCCTGCCTGACGTGGGAGAACGGCGGACCGGTCATGCACGAGTCCTGGGTCGAAACACGCTCGGCCCCAATGGGCGGCGGCCTGGGTCACACCCTCATGCACGAGACCGCTCACCCCGAGCCTGCCACCCTGCCCCGCCGCTACCCCAACGCCAAGAGCATCCGCTGCTTCGGCGGGCTCGACCCGGTCGGCTTCAACGGTGTCGCCCGCGGGGTAGGGCTGGCCGTGCAGCAGGGCAAGATGACCGTCAACGAAGCCGTGGACTTCATGGAGGATCTGCTCAACTTCCGGATGGGCAGCCCCAAGGGCTGGCGCTACGCCGTCGCCGGTTTGATCGACCTGGTCCGTACCGGTGAGGGCGATATCGGCGAGCTGATCACGTTCGTAGCGAGGTCGGCCGCACGCCGCCGGGAAACCTACCGTGGCGGGCTGCTGGTGCGTGTCACGGGTCTGCGAGATGGCCTGCCGGCGGCCGTCATCAAGCGCACCCCGACCGCCGGACGCGACAAATACTTGATGGCCGACATGGCCGCTATCACCGGCACCGCGTGCGCCGCGTTCATGGTGCTGGCGCTCGAGCAGGACGGCGCCCGCACCGGCGCGTTCGCCCCGGAAAGCTGGGCCGAGCCGCAGGCCTTCTACAAGGCACTGGAGCGCGTCGGCGTGCCGCCCGACGAGCTCGTCGAGTCGGTGTAGTCGACCACTCGTAGACCGAGCCCCAGGTCGCGAGCTCGGATGCGACCAACGTGGAAATGTCGATGGTCCGCGACGTTGACGACGACATCCTCAACGGCCGAAAGTGGTTCGCCCTTAACGCGATGCACCGCAATTGCAAGGTCTTGATCGTGATGGGGAGAACGGACCCGGCCGCCCCGGCACACCGTCAGCAATCGATGATGGTCGTGCCGAGAGACGCTCCCGGCTCGAAACCTTGGGCATCGAATTCGCGGCGCCACTTCAATTCCGGCGAATAGGGCTCGGGCAATCGAACTTGACGTACCGCGTCACCGACGCCGCTGGTCGTGCCTGGGTGATCTGCTGGCCTCCGCCCACGACGTGGTTCGCGATGCGAAACTCGTTGCGGCGCTTCGCAATTCCGAGGCGCCTGTCCCGGGAGTCCTCGGCATCACGGTCGATTCTGAGTTCTCCGACGTGCCGTTGGTGTTGATGGAGTTCGTCGACGGTGTGGTCGTCGACACGATGGAGGTCGCACAGGCGTTGACACCGCAACAGCGTCGCCAGGTCGCAGTATCATGCCGCGCACCCTGGCGCGGATCCACGCCGTCGGCTCGCTGCCGCCATGCCCGAGCAACGCGAAATCACGCTGGTGCATGGCGGCTTCCATCTGCGCAACTCATCACCTCCCGGCAGGCGGGCGAGGTGATGGCAACGCTGGACTGGGAGCTGTCCACGCTGGGCGATCATCGCCGAAGGAGTCATGCGCCGAGCGGTGGACGAGCCACACAACATGGCGCCCGCGGGACTTCCACCGTCGCACGGATCGACGCGCTGGTGGACAGGGCCCGGGAACTATCCGACGTCGCGGGAATCTGAAGTCACGGGCCGAAGCGGCACACTGGAGTCATGGATCCGGTAGCCGCGCTGCGAGAGATCGCCTACTACAAAGACCGCGCGCGTGAAGAGCCCCGGCGGGTGATGGCCTACCGGCGTGCCGCTGACGTCATCGAGGCGCTGGACGAGGCCGAGCGCGACCGGCTGGGGCAGACGAACGGCTGGCAGAGCCTGTCCGGGGTGGGCCCGAAGACCGCGAAGGTGATCGCCGAGGCGTGGTCGGGTCAGGTGCCACAGCTTCTCCTCGAATTACGGTCTGGCGCAAGCGATTTAGGTGGCGGCGAGATCCGCGCGGCACTCAAGGGCGATCTGCATCTGCACTCGAACTGGTCCGACGGGTCGGCGCCGATCGAGGAAATGATGCAGGCGGCCAAGGCGCTGGGGCACGAGTACTGCGCGCTGACCGATCACTCCCCGCGGTTGAAGATCGCCAACGGGCTGTCCCCGGAGCGGCTGCGCGCACAGCTCGATGTGATCGACGAGCTGCGCGACGAGCTGGCGCCCATGCGGATTCTCACCGGCATCGAGGTGGACATCCTCGAGGACGGCTCCCTGGACCAGGAGCTCGAATTACTCGACCGGCTCGACGTCGTGGTGGCCAGCGTCCATTCCAAGTTGTCCATGGACGCCCCGTCGATGACGCGTCGGATGCTGCGAGCGGTGTCGAATCCGCTGGTCGACGTGCTGGGACACTGCACCGGCCGGCTTGTCGACGGCAACCGGGGCCTGCGGCCGGAGTCGAAGTTCGACGCCGAAAAGGTATTCACCGCCTGCGCGGAGCACGGCACGGCCGTCGAGATCAATTCACGCCCGGAACGCCGGGATCCGCCGCGGCGCTTGCTGGATCTGGCGTTGCAGGTCGGGTGCGTGTTCTCCATCGACACCGACGCACACGCGCCTGGGCAGCTCGAGTTCTTGGCCTACGGCGCGCAGCGCGCGCTGGACGCGGGCGTGCCGGCCGAACGGATCGTCAACACCTGGCCGGTCGATCAGTTGCTGGCCTGGAGCCGCGGCTGAGCGTCCTGCGGGTATAGCGCGGCGTCGAATTGCTCCGCCAATTCCCGGTCGGACTGCGCTACTGCCTGGGCCAGCACTCGGGCGCCGACGAAGCAGCTCAAACTGGACACGGCGCGCTCGTGGCTGCCGTACCGCTCGGTGAGCATGTCGAGGAACTCACGGATTCCCTTCGCGAAAACGGCGCTGAGGCCGGCCTTGCCCTTCGCGGACTCGCTGAGCATCGCAGCTGACACGCAGGCGCCGAACTCGTCGTCACGCAACCGGTCGAGCGTGCAATCTCCTTCGCGCATGGCGTTCATCGAGCGAGCGAACGACGCGCGGCAGGCCTCGTTGACAAGATCGTCTTTCGACGAGAAGTGGTTGTAGAAGCCTCCGTGAGTGAAACCGGCATCAGCCATCACCTCGGCGACGCCGACCCCGTCGACTCCACGTTCGGAAAACAACCGAATGGCGCTGTCGATGATGCGCTGCCTGTTGAGTTCCGCCTGTTTCCTGGTGACGCGCATGAACCAGTTCCTCCCGTGTTGTTGCTCTGCGGTTACCCGGCCCGTATCGGACTCATGCCTGTTTTGCTGTGGTCAATCCGGCAGGTGCGGCATCTCCAGGCCGGCGTCGCGGCCCAGCAGCGCAGCGCGGGTGACCGCACCGGTGCCGTAGCGCCGGCGCACGAGGTCCAGTGCCCCGTCCAGCGCGACGCCGTCGGGCGCCGAGTCGAAGGGCAACTCGAGTTGGGCAACGCCGTCGCGGTCGATGTTGGCGACGCTGAAGCCGATCAAGGTCAGACCACGCTGGGCGATCAAAGGAGTTGCGGCACAGACTAATTCGCGCGCCGCCGCCAAGAGCGGCGCGGTGGCGGCGGTGGCTTGGGGCAGCGTGTGCGAGCGGGTGGCGCGGCCGAAGTCCTCGAACCGCAGTCGCAGTACCACGGTGCGGCCGGTGCGTCCGGCGGCGCGCATCCTGCGGGCAATGCGTTCGACGAGCGTGACGACCGTCACGTCGATGTCGGCGGCGCTGTGCCGGCCGCGGCCGAGCGCCCGCTGGGCGCCCACTGAACGCCGCCGCACACCCGTCTGTACCCGGCGCGAATCGACGTTGCGTGACAGCGCGAACAGCCGCCGGCCCATCGCCGGCCCCAACAGCGACGCCAGCATCGGCTCGCCCAGCTCGGCGACGTCGGCCACAGTCTCGAGCCCGTGCGCGTGCAGCTTCTCGGCGGTCACCGCGCCGACGCCCCACAGCCGGCGCACCGGCAGCGGCTGCAGGAAGGCAAGCTCCCGGTCCGGAGCAACCAACAGCAAGCCGTCGGGCTTGGCCACTTGGCTGGCCACCTTGGCAAGGAATTTCGTCCGCGCGATACCGACCGTGATCGGCAGGCCCACGCGCTCACGGACGTCGGCCCGCAGCTTTTCGGCGATGTCGACGGGCGCCCCGGCAATGCGGCGCAGTCCGCCGACGTCCAGGAACGCCTCGTCCACCGACAGCGGCTCGACCATGGGTGTGGTGTCGCGGAACACGTCGAACACCGCGTCGGAGGCCGCGCTGTAGGCCGACATCCGGGGCGGCACGACCACCGCATGAGGGCACAGCCGCCGGGCCTGGCCGCCGCTCATCGCGGTGCGCACGCCGTAGGCCTTGGCCTCGTAACTGGCGGCCAGCACCACCCCGCCGCCGACGATCACCGGCCGCCCGCGCAGCGCGGGATCGTCACGCTGCTCGACCGACGCGTAGAACGAGTCGAGGTCGGCGTGCAGGATGCTGGCGTCACGACCCACGACCCCATCGTCGCGCCGGGGTCTGACACCTATGGCGTGCGGCCGTAAATGCTGGTCAGCCAGATGTGGGTGAGAGTGTCGACGAGCCGGTCCTCGGGAATCGACGGCCGTTCGTCGTTGAACGCTGCCGTCATCGCCCGTTCGTTCATCAGGTTCAGCGCCGTCGCGAGGTCCTCGGCAGGGATGGTGTCAGGTGCCGCGCCGCGTTCGCGTTCGGCGCGGATCAGGGCCGCGGTGTTGTCGACGCACTTCTGCATCAGCGTCGACCAGAGTTCCCGGATGGCGCTGTCGAGCACGAGCGCTGGTGCGCCCGCGCGGGCGACGGCCTTGTGCGCGCTGAACGCCTCGAAGAACGCGCTGATCCCGATGCGCCAGCCTTTAGCCGGGTCGTCGGGCAGTCGTTCGGCCAGCCCGTCGAGCGCGGCGTTGGCTTCCTCGACCACCCGATCGAGCAGCGTCAGCATGACCGCGGTCTTGGACGGAAAGTAGAAGTAGAAGGTCGGGCGCGAGATGCCGGCACCACGGGCCAGATCGTCGACGGAGATTTCGGTCATCGCGCGCTCTTCGAGCAGCCGCTCGGCCGTGCGCAGGATCGCCGCCTCCCGGTCGTCGCCCGACGGCCGCGACGAGCGGCGGCCACGGGAAGGTGCGGAAGCGGTCACGGCAGGCACTCTACGCCATGTCGACGTTGTCGACACTGCGTTGACCGATTCGACACAGCGTTGATACCGTGGGCCGCATGTCCGAACATCTCGACGTTGTGATCGTCGGCGCCGGCATCTCCGGCATCAGCGCCGCGTGGCATCTGCAGGAGCGCTGCCCCACCAAGAGCTATGCCATCCTCGAGGCCCGCGACAGCCTCGGTGGCACGTGGGATCTGTTCAAATACCCGGGCATCCGGTCGGACTCCGACATGTACACCCTGGGCTTCCGGTTCAAGCCGTGGACGTCGGAGCGCGCGATCGCTGACGGGCCGTCGATCATGGCCTACCTGAAGGAAACCGCCGAAGAGTTCGGCATCGACAAGCACATCCGCTACCGCCACAAGGTGGTGGCCGCTGACTGGTCCGACGACGACAACGCCTGGCACCTGAAGGTCGACCGAGACGGCGAGACCGTCGAGATCAGCTGCTCGTTCCTGATGGCATGCAGCGGGTACTACGACTACGACCAGGGCTATTCGCCCGAATTCCCGGGCGCCGAGAACTTCCGGGGTGTGATCGTGCATCCCCAGCATTGGCCGGAAGACCTCGACTACCAGGGCAAGCGGATCGTCGTCATCGGAAGTGGCGCCACGGCGGTGACTTTGATTCCGGCCCTTGCCAATTCAGGCGCCGGGCATGTGACGATGCTGCAGCGCTCACCCACCTACATCGGTTCCCTGCCCGCCGTGGATCCGTTCGCGGTGCAGGTGCAGAAGCGGCTGCCGCCCAAGCTCGCGTATCTGGCGATCCGGTGGAAGAGCATCCTCTACCAGGCCGCCGTCTACCAGCTCAGCCGCAAGTTCCCCAACTACATGCGCAAGCAGCTGATGACCATGGCCAAGCGGCGCCTGCCGCAGGGCTACGACGTCGACAAGCATTTCGGGCCGCGGTACAACCCGTGGGACGAGCGGCTGTGCCTGGCGCCCGACGGCGACCTGTTCCGCACGATCCGGCACGGTAAGGCCGACGTGGTCACCGACACCATCGACACGTTCACCGAGACCGGCATCCGGCTCAGCTCAGGCCAGGAGCTGCAGGCCGACATCATCATCACCGCAACGGGTCTGAACCTGCGGCTGTTCGGCGGTGCCGCGATCTTGCGCAACGGCGTCCCCGTGGACCTCCACAATTTGATGGCCTACAAGGGCATGATGCTCACCGAGCTGCCGAACATGGTCTTCACGATCGGCTACACGAACGCGTCGTGGACGCTCAAGGCCGACCTGGTCTCCGAATTCGCTTGTCGCGTCATCAATTACATGGACGCCAACGGTTACGACACCGTGGTTCCGCGGCATCCGGGTGACTCGGTCGAAGAGCGCCCGCTGATGGACTTCACGCCCGGCTATGTGCTGCGGGCGCTGGATCGGCTGCCGAAGGCCGGCCACAAGGTGCCGTGGCGGCTCAAGCAGAACTACCTGTTCGACGTGGGCCTGATTCGGCTCGGCAAGGTCGACGACTCGGCGCTGGAGTTCTCGAAGCGCCCGGCGGCGATCAGCGCGGCATCGGCGTAACCACTATTCCGTCGTCGTCGCTGTAGACGAATTCGCCTGGCGCGAAGGTGACTCCGCCGAACTCGACCTCTACGTCGCGTTCGCCGGAGCCTGCCTTACCGCTCTTGCGGGCATTGGTGCCCAGCGCCTTGATGCCGATGTCGACGGTGCGCAGCGCCGCCGAGTCGCGCACCGCCCCGTTGACGATGATCCCGGACCACCCGTTGTCCTGCCCGAGCCCGGCGATCACGTCGCCAACCAGTGCGCTGTGCAGCGACGCTCCGCCGTCGACCACCAGCACACCGCCGTCGCCTGGCTCCGACAGCACGGATTTGAGCAGAGCGTTGTCTTCGAAGCAGCGCACGGTATGGATTCGTCCGGCGAACATCGGCCGACCGCCGAACTGACGGAACTGAGTGTCACAGCTGCGCACTGCCGGGCCGATCTCGTCGACCAGGTCTGCGGTGGCGCGGGGTTCTACGCGGTTCGTCACGCCCCAGAATCTACGTTGCTGTACGCGGCGACGATCACGTCGTGCACGAACTGCGCCAGCCCGGGTTCGGCGTCGTCGTAATAGCGGGTGAACCGCTCGTCGGTCACGTACATCTCGGCCAGGCAGGTGTGCATCTGCTCGCTGCAGTTGTAGAACCGCTCGATGCTGTCGCGATGTCGCGACGCCAGCTCGTTCGCGCGTTCCGAACCGGGCACCACCCCGTCGCGCTTGGCTGCGGCGAAATCGGACAGCAGCTGCTCGCCTTCGGCCTTGATCTGCAGCCAGTCGGCCTTGGTGTAGCCGGCTGTGCGCCGCTGCGACTGCCGCCACTGCTCGGTGTCACCCCAGCGCTGCTGGGCCTCGGCGGCGTACTCCTCGGAAAACTTTGTGCTGCCGAAGATCTCGACTTGCTCTTCGGCGGTCAAACGAATACCGGAGCGGTGGGCGTCCATGAGTTTCTCCAATGCGGTGATCGTGCTGTCCAGGCGGTCTCTCTGGTCGAGCAGCAGCTGGTGCTGGCGGCGCAGGTGCGCCAGGGTGTCGACCTCCGGGTCGTCGAGCAGCTTGGCGATCTCGTCGAGGGGTAGGCCGGCGGCCCGGTAGACCAGGACCAGATGCAGTCGCTCGATGTCGGCGTCGGTGTAGCCGCGGTATCCGGCCGCGGTGCGGATGCTGGGCACCACCAGACCGATGTGGTGGTAGTGGTGCAGCGTCCGTACCGACACGCCGGTGAGGGCGGCGACGGCGCCGACGGTCTTGCTGTGCATGGCACCACTATCGGCCCTCACGTCGCGTCAGGGTCAAGCCGTCATCAATCGCCGGAGGCGCCCGGCGCCGACATCAGTCGCCAGCGAGCAGCCGCCGGACCACCACGATCGCCAGCAGGGCCAACGCCAGCGCCACCGCGATCTGCACACGCGCCTGCGAGATCTGCATTCGGCTGACGCTGGTAGCCAGGGTGTCACCGGCGGTGTCCACCGCTTGGCGCGCGCGGGCGGCGACGTCGTCGGCAGCGCCGTAGCGGCTCTCGCCGTTGGTGTCGGCGAGCGTGGCGCTGATCGGTTCGGGTGCGGGCTGCGTTGGCTGGGGCGCCTGCTCGGCGGGAGGGGGCGGCGTCGGCGGAGCAGGTGGCGGGGGTGGCGCGGCTTTCTTGGCGGTCTTCTTCGGCGCGGCCTTGTCGGCCTTGCTGGCCTTGGCGCCTTTGGCGGGCGCCTTCTTCGCCGCCTTGGCAGGCGCCTTCTTGGCGGCCTTCGCGGGAGCGCGCTTCGCGGGAGGCTTCTGACCCGGTGCGGGCGGATCGGCAGGCGGCGACGCGGGGTCGCGCGGCTCGTCCGGTCGGTCCGGCTGGTCTGCCATATGGCTGCTCCTTCGCAATTTCTCGCGGGGTACCCCATCATGCCAGCGGCTAGCGCAGGCCTCTATCCCGTCACGGCCAGCGCCGCGGCCATCAGCGCCACCTCGGCGACCGCGCGGCCCTGCGAAGCCGTGACGGCGGCCCGATGGGAGCGCGCCGCCGGCAGCCAGACGGTGCGGTTGTGCCACGCCAACACCACCAGTGCGGCGGCTAGCGCCACCTTGGCCAACAGCACGCGCCCGTACCCGCTGGCGTACCAGTAGACGGGCGATCCAGCTGCCTCAGCCGCTGCCAGCACACCGCTGCCCAACAGCGCAGCCACGCACACCAGAGCCGTGCGCGCGAATCGCGGCAGCACCCTGGCCCACTGACCGCGGTGCCTGACCGTGATCACCAATGCGGCCAGCGCGCCGCACCATACCGCGGCCGCCAGCGCGTGCACCGCGACAGCGACTGCGCCCCAGGCGCTTTCGGACAGATGTCCGCTGACCACCCGCGCTGCGATACCCAGTGCGGACGTGCCCACGGCTGCCGCCGACAGTGCGGCCGACTCCCGGCCCGCCGCTGCAATCACACCGACCGTGACTGCCGCGAGGATGCTGACCAGACCGGCACGGCCCGCGGCAGTATGCATGGTGAACTCGAGCGCAGCCCGCGCCGACAGCACGGTCACCGCGACGTCGGCGGTCTGTGCCGCGGCCAGCAGCTGGCGCAGCAGTTCGCCGGCCAGCCACGCAGCGCTTACCGTGATCAGCGGCGGGGCCGCCAGCCGCGCGAGTTCGGCGCGCCGGCGGCCGTCGTCGAGCGCCGGCAGCACGGTCAGCCCGAGCGTGGTGACCGCCGCGCAGTCGGCCAGCGTCCGCACCGCCGCAGCCGCGGGAGCCGCGTGGGGGAACGCGAGCGCGACTGCGCCGGCCGACGCGACGACGACGGCCGCGAGCACACCGGCCACTGCCGACGCCGCCTTCATGGCCGGCTCAGCTGCGCCCGCGCCGTCGCAGCGCTAATCCCGCACCGATTCCGACGACCGCCACCGCGAACACCACGAACGGCCACACCGGCACGCCCCTGCTTTCCGGCGGCGACACCGCGGGTCCGGGCGTGCCCGTGCCGGGCGCTGTGAGCTCGAACCACCACGAACCCGTCACCGGGTGCCCGTCGGCCGACGTGACCCGATAGTTGACGGTGTATCGGCCGGCGGGCCCCAGCGGTCGCAGACCGACGGTGATCACGGCGCCCTCGACGCGAGGCTCGCCCTGGGTCCATATGGTGCCGTCAGGGCCCACCACCGTCATCGCGGCGAAAGCGGTTTGCAGCGGCTCGTTGAAGGTTGCGCTGACCTGCGCCGGTCCGCTGGACAGCCGGGCCCCGTCGGCGGGATCGTTCGCGATCCGGGCGGCATGGGCGGAAGCCACCGGCGCCGTCGCCAAGCTCAGAGCCGTCAGCAGCCCGGCCAGCAGGACAGCGATCCTCATGACCGGCGCCGCCGCACCAAGGCAAGCGTCGCCGCGGCCGCACTCACCACCAGCGACGCAACGGCTAGCCAGCGCGCGAGGTCGTCGCTGTGCGAGGGTGCGTCCTCGGCATGCATCGTCAGCGTGGGCGCCGGATGCTCGGGTTCACCGCCGCCCGGAAGCGCGCCCTGATCCCAGCGGACCACCGAACCGTCCGAATAGGTCTGTGTCGCAGGGAAACTCGCGCTGTCGGACTGCGGCAGCTTCAACGACACCCGGAACAATGCGAACTGGTCGGGCGGGATGCCGCCGCCCGGTGCGGCGGTCCAGGTGACCGACCGGACGGTTCCAGCGGCCACGTCGCGATCGAGCTTGACGGTCCAGCTCGGCACCAACTCAGCCGAGGCAACGCTGCCGGCCGGCAGCGTCACCGTCAATGCCGTTGTCAGCGAACCGTTTTCGGACTCGTTCGGCACCTCGAAGCTCAGCAGCGCCCACTCGCCGGGCACGGCATCGGCGGCGTCCACGTGGACGTGAGCCGACGCCGGCGCGGTGCCGGCGAGAAGCCCGAGGGTCAGTGCCGTGGCGGTCACCACGGCGAGGATCAGGGCGCGGTGAAGCGCCCGGGAAATTCGTGTCATTCGGTTGTCTGCTTTCTTGTCGTCGGGGTCGGGTCAGCGGAGCGGGCCGACCGGCGGACCACGATGCGACATCGACGCGAAGAGCAGAACCATCCACTGCGGCGGCTGATCCGAAACCGACGCGGGCACAGCAGAGGAGTGATGGGCCGACGCCTGCGGCGACGTGACGGCCCGCACGACCGTCGACAATGCCTGCCACAGCCGCTCGCCGGCGGCGATCAGCGCCGCCCCCACGACGACAGCAGCGGCATGCGCAGCCACCATCGTCGGAGCGGGCACCGGCGCGTGGAGGTGCCCCGCGCTCGCCGCGAGCACGTGACCCAGAATCTGGCCGCCGGCCAAAAGCGCCATCAAGCCGGCCCGACGGGCGGCCCATAGGCTGCCCGCCGCTACCGCGCCGAGCGTCGCGGCCAGCACGACGAGAAGCACGAGCGTTGCGCCGCTCGGGAAGCCGCCACCGGCGACGCCGTGGGCGCCCACCGACAGCGCCACACTCAGCAGCGCCGCCGACGCGCCGCGCCAGCGCGCTGCGGCGTCGAGTCGGCGCATCCGGGTCAGTGCAAGCCCAGCCGGGCCAGCAGATCAGCGTCGATGCCGTCCAACTCAGTGGAGATGGCGGCATGGGCGGCACGACGTCGCGCGGGCGGCATGTTCTCGGCCGCGGTGACGGCCGCGGACAGGTCCTTGAGCCGGCCGGTGATGGCGGCGACGAACTGCTTGGTCTCGGCGTCCTTCGGGTTCTTGTCGGCAACCAGCCGCAGCGAATGCTCGGCCCCGGCGATGCGGGCCGACAGCCGTGCGCCGTGGCCGGAGAACTGGCCGAGCTCGGTCAACGGCACGCCGAGACGGTCGGCGCGTCGTTCGTCGAGCCATCCGCGGGCGCCAACCGCTACCCGGTAGGCGACCGGCACCACGATCGGCGCCAGCAACCGCGTGACCGTCAGCGTCCGGCGAATCCGGGTCGGTGAGAACACCTTGCCTTCGCGTGCCGCCTTCAGGTTGGTTTCGGCCACCTTCAACGCCGCCTTGTCGCTTTCCCGCTGGGCCTTGAGCTGGGCGCGCAGCGCCTTCTGTGCGGCGCGTTGTTCGGCTTTGATGCGGCGCTTCTCGTTACGCGCGGCGTATTTGGCATCGAGCTTGGCTCGCCGTTTCAGCGCCCGGGCCTCGGCGCGGCGGGTCGCTCTGCTCGTGCGCTTGGTGAACAGGCCCATGCGGGCTGGCCTCCCGGTCGTCTGGTCGAGCTTTCCGATGCATTGCGCGCATTGCGAACATGTATGCCCGCGCCGCGGTTGGTGGACCAACACTATCGCCCGCTGTCGGAGGGCACTTTCTCCGTGCCGGTCCGAGGCCGTCAAGGGGTTTCGGAATTTTCCCGTTGGGATATTTCCGGTGGTACGAGTGTGAGACAATGCACTTACTCCGATGCGCCTGATGGCGCTGTCGTCTGGGGGTTGGAGTGAGGACATGGTGGAGCGGTCGCTGATCCGGTACACCGCCGCCGCCTGCGTCGTCGCGGGCGGCATGTTGATGAGTGGTTCCGGCGCACTGGCTTTTGCCGACGAGCCTGGAAGTGACGGGACAGGCGGCGCAAACCCCACCGATCCGGGCACATCCCAGCCCGCCGATACCGGGACCAAGACGGACCCGGCGAAGTCGCCCCGTTTTCCGGGACTGCGGTGGCTGGCACAGCAGATGGCCGACAGCGCCGCCCGGACGGGCCCCATCCCACCGCCGATGATGATGCTGCCCACCCGCATCGGGCCGACTACCGCGCCCGAAACCGCCACCGGAACCGACGCCACCCAGGCCGGCCCGGTGTCGGCTTTCACCATTCCCGGATGGGGCACCGTGCAGCTGCCGTCGGCGAACACCCCGGCACAGCAGCCGAGCGGACGCCAACCTGCCGCTCCTTCGAGCGAGCCGGAAGCCGCGCAGAACGGCACCTCCGACACGTCGACGGCGGCGCGAACACAAGCCGCCAACGCCCCGTCCACAGGCAATCCCTACGGGACCATTTCGCTGGTGCCCAGTGGGGTGCCGGCCGGCCAGCAGACCACGGTCAAGAATCCGCTGGGCCGGATGCTGCCTGAACTGGACCTCAACGCGCCGATCGTGAAGCAGCTGCTGCCCACGCCGCTGGTGGCGCTTCTGACCGTGATCGCGCAGAAGGTGCCGCTGGCCGGACTCCTGATCACGCCGACGATGAACTTCGTGCTGCCGTCGTTCGTCGCCGACGGGGTGACCGCGCTGCTGTCGGACATCGTGGTGCCGACGACGCCGCTGGGTGCACAGAACCCGGCGCCGCCCACGTCGAGGGCTACTTTGGCCGAACCCGCCGCGCAGTCGTTGCTCGGTGCAGGTGCGCCGCCGGCCGAGCTGGCCCCGATGGGCATGGACATGCCGCGGTCGCCGGTGACACAGCCGGTATCCGGGCCGCTTTCCGTCGACAAACCACAGCCCAGCCCGCCGCCGAACCCGGCAGCGAACGAACTCGATCAGAACGTCGCCTATCGGGCCGGCTACAGCGATTACCTGCGCAACGCGGGACTGGCGCAGATCACCGCGATCGCGGTGCCTGGCGCCGCCGCGATACTGCTGTTCACCGTGGGCGGCGGCTTCATCGGATACCGGCAGGCCAGGGCCGGGCACGTGATTCGAGCGGAGGGCATATCCCGTTTCCTGCGCTGATCTGGCAAGCGTCTACGGCAGGGCACCGATGAGCGAAAGGGGGCGGCATGTCTGCCAGCCGACGGGTCGCCCGCGCGGTCTCCAGTGTGCTGAATCTGGCCCCGCGGCAAGGCGAAGTGTCGATGACGCGGCTGGTTCAAGCGGTTGCGGAAAGCCGCAAGAGGCCGATCGAAATCCAGATGGAGGAGCTGCCACCCGGCGTGTGCGGCCAGTGGCGCCAATACGCTGACCACGATGTCTTCCTGATCCAGCAGGGCCTTCCGGCGTGGGACCGAACGCTGGCCCACGAGCTGGGTCACCTGGTTCTCGGGCACGAAGGAATCTCCGTGGTGGACGCGGCTCGTGAAGGCACGGCGCTGGTCAGCGATGACCTGATCCGCTACATGCTCAACCAGCGGACCGGCTGCATGGGGCCTGCCGGAGAAGACGCCGAACAGGAGGCGGAAGACTTCGCCGCGCTACTCGGCTATCGGCTCGGCCGGTTGCGTTCGGATCGTGCCTCGATCGTGCAGGTCCGCCTCGGCGAGGCCTTCGGGTGATCCTCTGGGTCATCGCCGGACTGCTCGGCGTGGCCACGGGACTGCGGGTCGGCTGGGCCCTGGTGAACAAACAGTCGGTGGTGAGCGCCGCCATGATGCTCGCGCTCGGCAGCCTGGGCTTCGTCGCCGCACTCAACTGGCAGCCGCTCACGCTGCTCGTCGACACCGTGCTGCGCTGGCCGAACATCTCGGTAGCGCTGTCGCAGATCGCCTTGACGCTGTGCGCTGCGGCCAGCTGCGTGATGATCACGTCGGCGGCGTCCGCGATGAACCCCGTGGTCACCCGCCGACTGGCGTGGGCCAACTACGGGATCGCGACGGTGATCGCGTCCGTGTCGGTGGTGTTCTTCTTCGCCGACGGGCGTCAACCCGAGATGGCGCCGCAGGAGTATCTGCGGCGCAACCTCAACCAGCACACCTCACTGCCCTGGCTCTTGCCGCTGCTCTACATCATGCTGGCGCTGACCGTGGTGCTGTGGGCGGGCATGCGTTACTCCAACACCACCCGTCGCGGCCGCGCGCTGTTCGTGTTCAGCGTCGGAATCGGTCTTTTGGTGTTGACCACCGGGTTCTTCCTGATGCGTGCGGTGGATTCCACGGAATTCGTCAGCGTCGGGTCGGCGATCACCCTGCTGGCGTGCGCGATGTTGATCGTCGCCACCGGCTCTCTTTTGCCCAGCGTCGAGGACTGGTTCGGCGCCCGTCGGGAGATGCGGATCATCGCGCCGCTGTTGCAGGAGTTGTGCGAACGGCAGCCCGACGTCGGCGTGGGTGTGCGGCCGCGCGGGCCGTTGGCATTCCAGGTCGCCGAACAGATGTCGCTGATCTCCGACGGGCTGTTCTTGGAGGCTACGGAGGCGCATCAGGCGGCTCGCGCGGGCCGGCTGTCGGCGGCCGATCGCAACCCGCCGGCTGTCAGCCCGCAGGAGCAGGCCAGCGCCATCGCCAGGTGGGTCTTCGCCAGCCTGGACGGCGACAAGGCGTCGAACTTTCCCGGCCTGGCTTGGCTGCGTCAACCAGAGGGCTACTCGGACCGGGAATGGATCTTGGAGATCGCGCGCCAATACCGCGATCTCGTCGTCAGCGGTCGCCGCGCCCCTTCGGAGGAGGACACATCGAAATCGGTGGGGCTCCGGACCGACGCCCGATCCGCCTAGCTCTCGAGCTGCTCCTTGCGCCGCAACTCCTCGGCGTGGGCGACGAGGTCTTCCTTGGCTTCCGTCGACAGTCCGACGGTGCGGGCCGCGATCCGCCGCACCCCCTCGTCGCGCATCTCGGCCAGCCAGGTGAGTTCCTGATCGAGCTTCTCGAAGTACTCGTCGTCGGTGAAGTACTCAGGCTTGATCCGGAAGAAGTTGGCGAGCGCTGCCATGGTGGCCGCCGACGGATTGGTGCGATTGCCGGAACGCAGCTGAGACAGATAAGGCGCCGACATGGTGATGCCTTCAGCCTTGAGCGCCGCGATCACCTCTGCCGAGGTGTGGGGGCCCCGGCCCGGCGGATAGACCGTCTCGAACAGACGATTCAGTCGCGCCGCGAACGTCTTGCTCATGGATTTTCCTCCGAAGGTGGCAGTGTGTGGTGACCGCGTTTATTTTGCTGCTCATCGTACCCACAGATGTGCTCAGAGAACAGTGCAAACTAAATTAATATTTGCGCCGGTGTAGAAAACAGCAGGTGGGAGCCGCCTACAGCTACTCTGCGGCGCGCGCGCGGGACCCAGACCGACCGCTCTGACGAGCGACATTCCCCGGCGAACCCGCCGTTGCGGCATACTATAACGCACGTCATCAAAGGCGGTAAGACGCTTGTGAACGCAAGCAGCTGGCAAGCTTCGACTCGCCGGCGCACAGTCATTTGCTGCAGCGGGGTAGAACAACAGCCACATCGGTCACAGAAGTGGCGGGCTGGCGAACCGTCACTCCGCCGCTCGCCGGGTCGCCTTGGCGCGCAACGAGAAAGCGACAGCGCCGGCCACCGCCAACACCGCGACGACGGACGTGACGACGAGGGCGACCCACCGCCAGCCCAGCGCCGCGTCAAACAGCAGCCACAGGCCGAACAGCAGGAACAGCACACTGGCCGCGCCGTGCAGCAGACGCTCCGGCAGCCGCCGGTGCAACAGCGCGCCGACGCCGATGGCCAGCCCGTCGGCCAGGACCATCGCCAGCGTGGCGCCAAGCCACACGCCGGCCCAGTTGTGTTCGCTGGCAAGCGCGACAGTGGCCAGCATCGTCTTGTCGCCGAGTTCGGCCAGCACGTACGACGACACCACCGCAGCCAGCACAAACCGGTGCTCCGGCGCGGGTGGCGGGGAATCGTCGTCGCTGCGTTGACGCCAAGTCCACGCCGCAAAACAGATGAACGCCAGAGCCGCGGCGAATGCGATCGGCCGTTCAGGAAGGGTCAGGCCGAGGAAGTGTCCGATCGTGACCGACAGACCGTGCACAAGAAACGCGGCCACCGCCACGCCTGACAGCACCACCCACCAGCGGTGCCGCAGCGCATAGGTCATCGCGATCAACTGCGACTTGTCGCCGAGCTCGGCCACGAACACCACACCCAAGCTGATCAGTGTCGCGGTGAGCATCTGTAGACCTTTCGACGCGCTGCCCGGGCCGCGCATACGCGGGTCTCGGGCATCCGGTCGAAGGTCTCGCCCACCGCGCAGTGGTCGCTCGGTTCGCCGGCCGGACGCGGTTGCGCCAGTGTGTCGACACGACGATTTGGGGCTACTCCCCTTCGCTTACGTTCTCCGACGATAGCCAGTGGGATCCGAATTCGCCACGCCCGAGCGGATTTTCGGCTGGCCGTATCGAGTGCTTCGAATGCCCTTATGCGGCAAGCAGCATGGCGAGAATCGCAGTGTCGGGATGGCTGATCGGGTCGACGCCCACGCGGCTCACCATGGACGTGACCGTGCCGTCGGCCTCCGCCTCTACCCACGCGGCGCGGTGCTCCAGGCCCAGGTGCGGCAGTCCGGGCAGCAACACACATCCCGACGCGGCTCCGCTGCATTCCGGCAGCGACGGAACGGTTTCCGACGGCGGATGCAGCATGATCAGCGCCGGCGGCGTGTGCTCGGCGAAATGACCTGGCTCCAAGGCGAATTCACCAACTACCGGCCCCTCGGCCAGCACCAGCCCGACGGTGCCGGGCTCCGGTTCGTCGGGCAGCTCCTCGCGGACACCGAAAATCGTTGTGGTGGAGAGCAATCCGGGAAGCGACGCCACCCGCACGGCCACGATGAGCAATTGAGCCCACTCCTTGGTGGAATTCGGCCACCGGCCGGACACCACAAAGCCTTTGAGTGTGCCACGCGAATGGAAGGGGGCCACTTCGATGGCCCGGCCGGATCCCGTACTCATATCCCGCCTCCGCCTCCGGACATCTCGAACCAGATATGACACGCCACTGGGTCGGTGAGGTCAGGATGACGAAATTGCTGTTGGCACGCAATACGACACGAGTGCCAACGCAAAACCGGCGTGACGCCAGAGCCTCGAGGACTCTGGCGTCACGCCGGAAAGGTGGCGGGTCTAGCCGAAGATCAGGCCCTTGGTCTTGCTCGTCGCGGCGGCGAACCGGTCCTGCACGTCGGCCCAGTTCACCACGTTCCAGAACGCCTTGACGTAGTCGGCTTTGACGTTCTTGTACTGCAAGTAGTAGGCGTGCTCCCACATGTCGACCTGCAGCAGCGGAATGATGCCGAGCGGCACGTTGGCCTGCTGGTCGTAGAGCTGGAAGGTGAGCAGCTTGTCGCCGAGGCTGTCGTAGCCCAGCACCGCCCAGCCAGAGCCCTGCAGACCGTTGGCCGCCGCGGTGAACTGCGCCTGGAACTTGTCGAACGAGCCGAACGCGTCGTCGAGCGCGGACGCCAAGTCGCCGGTGGGCTTGTCGCCACCGTCCGGAGACAGGTTCTTCCACCAGATCGAGTGGTTCACGTGGCCACCGAGATGGAACGCAAGGTTCTTCTCGTGCAGAAAGATCGAGGCGTGGTCACCCTTTTCCCGCGCTTCGGCCAGCTGCTCGAGCGCGGTGTTCGCACCCTTCACATACGTTGCGTGGTGTTTGCTGTGGTGCAGCTCGTTGATCTGGCCCGAGATGTGCGGCTCGAGGGCTCCGTAGTCGTAGGGCAGGTCGGGCAAGGTGTACTCAGCCACGAGATTCCTTTCTTGTCTTCAGTTGTGTGCTTCGACCACAACCCTGCTCCATTGCCGCGCGCACCGCAAGGACACCTGCGTCGCAGGCATCGGCCGCACAGCGGCGCCTGTCAGGACCAGTCAGAACAAGACGATGATGGCGAGCACGGCCAGCAACACCAGCGCGATCAGCGCCGCACGCAGGGCCGACGTCATCTGTGCGCGCGTATATGGAGCCGACGAGGAGTTCCACTCCGACGGTGGCACCGCCGAGTTGGGTCCAATGGGATGCGCTGCCATTACAAACCCCCTACCGCCACGCTCGCACCCTCACCCCCAGTGAGATGTGTCACATCGACTCGCTGTGAGCGCGATCTTATCCGCTTCCGGGCCGCAAGAAAAATCTCGCTGATCGGATTGAACTGTGCCGCAGGCGGGTAGGTCCTCCAACAACCCCTGCACGGCAGCTGTTAGACGAAATAGCTAGCTCAGCAAGGCATTTCGCTGAGACCCGCACGCGACTGTTGATCACTTGCGTCCGCGGCTCCCAGGTTATCCACAGCCGCCATCGATCTGAGTGCAGAATGCACGCTCAAGGCCGCACGACGGGCGCCTCCGGATGTGGATAAAGCTGTGGAAATTGTGGATAACCTCGTTCTGCCGAGCGGTAGCTGACAGCGCCGACGCCTCAGTGAGGCCCTGATCCTGGCTTACGCTGGTCGGCGTGATCCAGGTGTGTTCGCGCTGCGGCACGCGGTGGAACGTGCGCGACCGCCAGCGGCAGTGGTGCCCGCGCTGCAACGGCGCGCTGCTGCCCCCGGACGCCTCGCACGATCCGACACACTCATCCGCTGCCGGCGCGGGCTCGTCGCAGCTGGGCGCTTCACCCACAAGTGGTCGCTCGCCGCACCTACCGCCTGGCTATCGCTGGATCGCGCTGCGGCCTGGCTCCGGGCCTCCGCCGCGCCGCCGGCGCCGCCCTCTCGGGCCGACTCCCCGCTACGCCTATATCCCCCAGTGGGGCTTGGTCGATCCGGCCACCCAGCTGCCACCCGCTCCAGCCACGCCACCGCGCCGCGGCCCCTCGGAACGGGCGCTACGGGCGATGCTCTACACGACGATCGGCGTGTACGGCGTGGCCGCGCTGCTGCACATCGTGCGCTACGTCCTGCTGGTTCTGAATCGCGACATGCTGCTCAACGTCGTCGTCGCCGGGATCGGGACGTGGGCGGCAGTAGTGGCCAGTGTGGCGGCGTTGTTCGCGATGGTCGGCACCGCTTTGGTGTTGACGGCGTGGCTGGTGGGCCGGCGGGCGGTGGCCTTCGCGCACCATCACCTGCCCGACCCGCGACCGGTGCGTGCGCTGTGGGTGGGATGCCTTGTGCCCCTGGTGAATTTGGCGTGGGGGCTGACGTACGTGATGGAACTCGCGGTGGCCGAAGACCGCTATCGACGCGTGGGCAAGCTGATCTGGTCGTGGTGGGCGCTGTTCGTGCTCAGCACCCTGGTGTCGATCTTCGCCACGGCGACCAGCTTCCCCGACGACACTCAGGGCATCGCCGACAACACGGTGAGCTTCATCGTCGCCTACCTACTCGCGATGGCCGCCACGATAGCGGCGGCGCGGCTGGTGTTCGCGTTCGAGCGCACACCCGTCGAACGGCCCTCACATCGCTGGCTGGTGGTCGCCGACGGCAAGAAATCCGAACCCGAATCGGGTGGCGAAGTTGAGGCCGATGGTGAAGAACCGGCAGCATAGACGTCTATGACGTCTGGGGGGCACCCGTTCGTGGTTGCGCATCGCGGAGCCTCCGCCGATCGCGCCGAGAACACACTGGCGGCCTACGACGTCGCACTGGCTCAAGGGGCCGACGGGGTCGAATGCGACGTGCGCCTGACCCGCGACGGACAACTGATCTGCCTGCACGACCGCCGCGTCGACCGGACGTCAGACGGCACGGGGCGAATCAGCGAGATGACCTTTGATGAGGTTGGTCAGCTCGACTTCTGCTCATGGCATCCCAACGGCGAGTTGCATGAGGACACCGGCGTTCTTCTGATCGACGACCTCATCGCGCTCGTCTTGGACTGGCGCCGTCCGGTGAAGATCTTCATCGAAACCAAGCACCCTGTCCGCTACGGGGCGCTGGTGGAGAAGACGCTCCTCGAGGTGCTGCGGCGCTTCGGTATTGCGTCACCCGCGTCAGCGGATCTCTCGCGGGCGGTAGTGATGTCGTTCTCGCCCGCCGCGGTGTGGCGAATTCGCCGGGCCGCACCGCTGCTGCCCACGGTGCTACTGGGTGAAGCGTCGCGCATGCTGCGGGGCATTTCCGCCACGACTGTGGGTGCCACGGCAGTCGGCCCGCACATCAGTACCTTGCGGAAGGACCCCGAGCTGGTCGACCGCGCGGCGGCGCGGGGCCGGGCCACCTACTGCTGGACGGTTGACCGCTTCGAAGACGTCGAGCATTGCCGCAGATTGGGCGTCGACTGGATTGCGACGAACCATCCTGCGCAAACCAAGCGCTGGCTCGAGCGGGGGCGTCTCGACGGGAGCACCAACAAAGGGTGATTACATGCCGTGTGGTGGGCGCGATCCGTCATCTTGGCTCGCCGCCGGCCCCGAAGTAGGTGGCTCGACTTCGGCCTGACACTCGCGCGTCATGGCACGGTGGAACCACGAGTCGAAGACCTCCCGAATTGCCTGCGCTGACTGTGAATCGTCCTCACGCGGGACGAATTCGTACGTGAAATTGTCTAACTGCAAGCCATCGTCGCCGTCCTGCCACTGAAGGATCGAATAGAACAGATCTCCATTTCCCAGGCGGAATCCGTGAAGCGCCGGCATAAAATCATATGCGAAAGCTTGCACATCAATTCGGTGAAGTCGTGCAGACGCCGACTTGGCAAATGCACAAACGCTGTTCAAATAATGGCGCGCTTGCTCAATGGCATCTCTTGGCATATACGGTGAATGGTTGTCTTCGCAGCCGAATGCCGTGAATCGCATGGTCCAGCCGTCAACACGGGATTGGTTAATCCAGAATCTGACATTCGGCCAGGCAGTAAACAAAGTAAGACCCAGGACATCGAGCCGCTTCTCCTCGTTGCGAGTAATGGACCGGGCCCGCTCCAGCAAAAACGGGTACATGTCGGTGGGGTCAGAAAAGTGCCGCTGGACCGGGGACTTCTTGCCGCTGAGGGCGCGAACATCGAAGAATATCGAGACGAGGACGACGGTGATGACAAGGTGACTAAAGCTACCTGATGGTCCTAGACCTACCTTTGTCAGCGGATCCTCGAGCCACGGTATGCTCAGTAGCAAAATGGCGAAAAGACCTCCGACGGCGATGGTCACCTGTATATAGGAGATGGCTCGTTCAGAAAATCTCTTGAGCCGGGCTTGGCTGCGGTTCTGCCGCAACGCTGCAAGCCCATGCTCGTGCCGTCGTTCGTCGGAGCTCTTTCTCTCGGGCGCCACTATCGTTGTTCCCAGCCATTTCTCAGACCGCTACGGCCTGAACCGGCAAAGACATTACTATGAGAACGCGTTCCGGGCAATGGAAGAGCACCAGCATGGTGATACCGTATTGTTGAACATCGCAATCATTCCTGATGATTTCGGTGATAGCCGCGGCCATGCAGCTGAGCCAAACGGCGGCGCGGCTCGGCGGTGCTTTTCGTGTCGACAATGCCTGCCGGATTCGTTCATATCACGCTTTTCATGGTGCACTTCGATTACGCGCAACTGGGTGCGGTAAAGGATGCGTTCATCGCCTGGCGTATCAATACGACGGCGAAGCGCTGCAATACATACCGGCTATCTCCGCACACCGGACAATTACTATGAAATTTCCTATGCCAGGACCGATGCGGTTCAGACCAGGTCAACCCGTGCGTGAGCGCTATTTCGGCGCCTATTCACCTGAACAGGTCGACAATGCGAGAAGGTGGGGATACGACTTGGTCGGAGATCTGTACCGACCTCATGTGACCTTGACGCGACTCCGCGCGGAGGCGCCGGCAGCTCGACTTCCGAGGGCACTATCGGATCTGTCGTTCGAGGCAAAAAGAATCGGACTGTTCATTGCGGACGATTTTGGCTGCGCTCGAGAACTCATCGCCGCGATGGACTGCAGGAAATCGCGATCGGAGATGCGGCGGGTTCAGCCCGTCGGCTGCGACCGCACCACGTCCTCAGGCACCGCCGCGTCGTCGGACAAGGCCGAAAACAGCCGCGACGCGGCGTCGCTGTCCCACTCGACGACGTCGCCGAGGTCGGTGTCTTCCGAGCCTGCGATCGGCACGGTGGTGGTCACCGGGGAGCCGTGCAGCGCCCAAGCCAGCCGCGCGAGGTCCCATACGTGCGCGCCGGAATCGACGGTCAGCGCGTTGGTGACCGAGCTCTTCACCGGCAGCCACCGCAAGGGATTCAGCCACACCGCCGGGCTGGCCACGCGGTGCAGCAGCGCCGACAAGAATTCACGCTGGTTGACCATTCGGTCGAGATCGGCGCGTGGGGTGGCCCGCGTGCGCACGTAACCAAGCGCGTTGCGCCCGTCGAGTTTTTGACAGCCGGACGGCAGATCGATGCCCGCCAACGGATCGGAGACGGGCTCGGTCGGGCACATCGTGACGCCGCCGACCGCGTCGACCACATCCGCGAATCCTGCGAAACCGATCTGTGCGTAGTGGTCGATCCGAAGCCCGGTGGCCTGCTCGACGGTGCGCACCAGCAGCTGCGGGCCGCCCAGGGTGAACGCGGCATTGATCTTGCCGTCGCCGTTGCCCGGAATCGTCACCAGCGAGTCGCGGGGGACCGAGACCAGCGTCGGCACCACGCTGGACAACAGCGAAGGGATGTGGACCAGCATGATCGTGTCTGTCCGCCCGTTGCCGATGTCGCCACCGGTGGCCAGCGCGCTCTGCTGCTCGGGGGATAGGTCGCTGCGGCTGTCGGAGCCCACGAGCAGCCACGTGGTGCCGTGGCCGGATGCGGGCCGGCCGGGATAGTCGGCGAAGACTGCGGCGCGGTGCAGCGAAGTGTCCACCCAGACTGCGATCCCGATGAGCGCAACCAGCAGGGCGACGACGAGCAGCACCAGCCAGCGACCCCAGTGCCGTTTGCGACGAGGCTTGGCCGGTTTCGGCGGCTGGACCGGGCGCTGCTGCTGCGGAGGCGCAGGCGGTGGTCGCTGCGGCGGGCGCGGTGGCGGTGGTGGCTGTGGGCGCGGCGGGGGAGCCGGGCGGTATGCCGGGTCGCGACGGATCACTTGCGACGGCTCGCGGCGCGGCGGGGGCATGGGGCGCCGAATCGGCCCGCCGCCGTGCCCTCTTGGCGGCCCGCCGCCGTGCCCTCTTGGCGGCCCGCCGCTGTGCCCCGGCCGGTCGTGCGTCACCGGATCAATCTACGGCGTCACGGCAACCAGCCCAGATGATCGACAAGCAGCGCGTATCCGACGAACGCGACCGTATCGATCAGCCCGTGCGCGACCACCAGCGGCCACAGTCGGCCGGTGCGCCGCCACACCGCCCCGAACACCACGCCCATCGCCAGGTTGCCCAAGCCGGCGCCGAAGCCTTGGTAGAGGTGATACGCGCCGCGCAGCAGGCTGGAGTACAGCAGTGTCCGGGTGCTGCCGACGCCGAGCTGGCGCAACCGCGTCATCAGATAACCGACGACGATCACTTCTTCGGCCCAGCCGTTGGCGAAGGCGGCCAGCACCAGCACCGGGATCCGCCACCAGCTGTCGGTGAGCGTCGTCGGCACCACCGATGCGCTCAGCCCGACGATCCGCGACAACACGTACAAACCCAGCCCCGGAATGCCGATCAGCGCGGCCAGCGCCACCCCGCCGAGTGCGTCGGCACGCCATGTGGGTCGGCCCAAGCCGACGTCACGCGGGCCGGTTCCAGTGCGCCACAACAGGTAAAGCCCCAACGCCCCCCATGCCAGCAGTTGGGCGATCGAGGTCAGGTTCAGCCCCAGGTCGATGAGGTCGAAGTAGGAGCGACGGGGCAGCAGCGGGATCTTCTGCGTGCTGAGGATGCGCAGCACCGAGTCGACGAGTTGCAGCACCGCGGTGACGGCGGACAACCCGAACGTCACGGCCAACACGATGGCGACCTCGAGCCGCAAGGTGCGCGGCGGCAGCGCCGTGTCGGACGCTCGCTCGGACAAGCCCGCGGGCTCGGTCATGCTGACACGGTAGAGCGTGCGGCGCGAGGCCTGACCGGGTGAGCTGCTAGGCGCGACGCGCGCGCAACCCGTTGAGGAACGGGCAACCCATGAGCACGCGGATCGCTCGGCCCAGGCCGGTGAGGTCGTCGACCGGCGCCGCGAACGGCAACCGCACGTCGTGGTCGCTGTCGTCTTTCTCGACCCTCAGCCGCATCCCGTAGCGGTCCAGGCCCAGCGGGCGGACGCGGCCGCTGCGCAGCGCGCCCGGCAACCGGGACGCCAACAGGTCGACGACGTCGCGGTGGTCGGAGTCGATGTGCTGCAGCCAGCGCGACTCCATCGCGCAGAACGGGTCGGGCTGCGCCGCCAGCAGGTTTTCGAGCGGTACCGATTCCGCGCCGGTCGTATCCGCGATCACCACCGACTCCGTCCGCAGCCACATCAGCGCGGTCGGGCGATGGCCCGCATTCACTTGGAGAAGAGCGGGATTGGGATCGTCGGCGGCGATCGCATCGAGCAGTGCGGAGGTCAGCGGCGCGGGCACTCGCCGCAGCCGGCCGCGCATCCACACCAGCGAACGCACTGGCCTGCGCAGCGGCAGAGGCGCGTGGTCGGTGAGCTCCAGCATCGCCTCGACACCCTCGGACTCGCTGATCGCCGCCGCCATCTCGGTGTCGGCCGCCACGGTGACCGCGAGTGCGCCGTCGTCGAGCAGGTGGTGGACGGGAGTTTGCACCGGAGCGAAGCCGTCGACTGCCAGCATCGCCTCAGGCGCACGCACACAGATGCTGCGGACGCTTTCGGCGGTGGACGGAGTCGGCTGAGGCATGAACATCTCCTCCAGTCAAAGTAAGGTGAGCCTAACTTAATTAAGCGGCTGCGGTCGCGCAAGGCCTTCGTCGTCGGTCCGACCGATAGGGTTTGAGAGGTGACCAGAATCGCGTACCTCGGCCCGGAAGGGACCTTCACCGAGGCGGCGCTGGTGAAGATGGCAGATCGAGGCATGGTTCCCCACCCGGGACCGATCTCGCCCGTGGCCGCTGACGGGGCTGTCGCGGCACTGCAGCAGGTACGCGACGGGGCCGCCGACTACGCGTGCGTGCCGATCGAGAATTCGATCGACGGATCGATCGTGCCGATTCTCGACAGCCTGGCCAACGGCACGCCGCTGCAGTTGTTCGCCGAACTGACGCTCGACGTGGCATTCAGCATCGCGGTGCGCCAGCCGAGCACCGCCTCGGACATCCGCACCGTCGCCGCCTTCCCGGTCGCTGCGGCGCAGGTGCGCGACTGGCTGACCCAGAACCTGCCCGACGCGGAGGTGGTGCCCGCCAACTCGAACGCGTCGGCGGCCATCGATGTCGCCGACGGTAAGGCCGACGCCGCCGTGACCACGCCGCTGGCCACGCGACGCTACGGGCTCACCGAGCTGGCCGCCGGCGTCGTCGACGAACCGAATGCCGCCACGCGGTTCGTGCTGGCCGGCCGCCCCGCGCCGCCGCCTGCGCGCACCGGCGCCGACCGCACCTCGGTAGTGCTGCGGCTGGAGAACAAACCCGGCGCGCTGGTCGCTGCGCTGACCGAGTTCGGCATCCGCGATATCGACCTCACACGGGTCGAATCTCGGCCTACCAGAACGCAACTCGGCACGTACGTGTTCTTCCTCGAATGCGTCGGCCACATCGACGACGTCGCCGTCGCAGAGGCACTCAAGGCGCTGCACCGACGTTGTGCAGATGTGCGATACCTGGGTTCGTGGCCTACGGGCTCCGTCACGGAAGCGGTGCCGCCGGAGTTGGACGAGGCCGATCTCTGGCTCGAGGCGCTACGCAGCGGACGAGTGGGCCGATGAGCGGTCGGTTGGTGTTGTTGCGGCACGGGCAGTCCCGGAGCAATGTCAAACGATGCCTGGACACCCGCCCGCCGGGTGCCGAGTTGACGCCCGCCGGCATCGCGCAGGCCCGCGACTTCGCGCGTGGCTTCGATCGCCGCGCCGGCCTGCTGGTGCACTCGGTGGCGCTACGGGCGGCGCAAACCGCGGCGGTGCTCGGCGACGTGTGGTCGACGCGTCCGCGGCAGGTGGAGGGCATCCACGAGGTGCAGGTGGGCGAGCTGGAGATGCGCAACGACGACGAGGCGGTCGAGACGTTCAACCGAATCTACGAGCGCTGGCACCTCGGTGACCTGGACGCCGCACTGCCCGGCGGCGAGACCGGCGCGCAGGTGCTTGACCGCTTCCTTCCCGTCCTGACCGACCTGCGCCTGCGCTACCTCGACAACGACGACTGGACCGACGACATCGTCGTGGTCAGCCACGGCGCGGCGATCCGGCTGGCCGCCGCGACGTTGGCCGGAGTGGACGGCTCATTCGTGGTCGAGCACCACATCGGCAATGCGGAGTCGGTGGTGCTGGCCCCGATCACCGACGGGCGGTGGAGCTGCGTGCACTGGGGTCAGCACAGCCCACCGTTTCTGCCCGATCCACGCGGCATGCCGAGCCCGGAGGACTTGGAGTCCGCCGACCCGATGGGCTGACCGGGTCAGACCGCGACGGCGACGGACTGCGCACAGCTGCAGCCCACTGCGTCGCAGTCGATCCGCAGCGAGTGAGTGATGCTCTCCGGGCTGGTGCAGCCGTCGTCGGTACATTCGGCGCGACGTTGCACGTGGATGATGACCGTGCCGTGGCAGTGCTCCCATCCGTCACGGCAGTAGCGGCACTGCGGGGGACCGCTTGCGCGAAGATCAGAGCGCGGAGTCATGTCCCGTTCCTATCACCGGCCGCCGACAACAACCGGTTGCCGCGCGGACGTCGTCAGGCCCAACCCAATTCGTGCAGCCGCTCGTCGTCGATCCCGAAGTGGTGAGCGATTTCGTGGATGACGGTGATCGCGACCTCGTCGAGAACGTCGTCCTCGGTGTCGCAGATGTCCAGCAGCGCGTCGCGGTAGATCGTGATCGTGTCGGGCAGCGCGCCGGCGTAGGTGGTGTCGCGCTCGGTGAGCGCAATGCCCTCGTAGAGGCCGAGCAATTCTGGCTCGTCGGGATGGCGGCCTTCCACCAGGACGACGACGTTGTCGAACGCCGCCGCGAGATCGGGAGGAATCAGGTCGAGCGCGTCTGACACCAGCTCGTCGAACCGTTGCGGGCTCATCCGCACGGCCATACCGCTACGCCCCGGGCGGTGGCGGCGGTTCGGCGGGCGCCGGCTCGGGCGCCGGAGGTGGGGCGGGCTCGGCGGGGGCGTTGGGTGCCGGAGCTTCAGGCGGCCCGGCCGGACCCTGCTGCGCGCCGCCGGGTGGGGCGGCCGGCGCGGCGGGTGCGGGGTTGGTGTCGTTGATCGGCGTCTGCGGACCCGGCGCATTGGGCAGGTGCTGGTTGCCGATCGTCGGGGCGGTGTTGTTGGCCGGCGCCTGCTGCTGCGACCGCTGCGTCTGCGAGCCGGAAGTGTCGATGGTGGTGGTGGGCATCGGCACCTGGATCGGCGGCAGGTTCAGCCGCTCCGCGGGGATGTCCGGCGGCGGCACGGGCGGCTGGCCGTTGATGAGCAGCGGCCCCTTCGCACTGCCCACGAGCGTCGCCCAGCCGCCGTTGCCCAGCGTGGCCCCGATGCTGCACGACACCTGGTGACTGCCTGCGGCCCAACTGGGCAGCGAGATCGTGCTGTAGACCAGCGTCAGTGTGGTGGCACGCAGCTCCACCGGCGCCAGGTACGCGTCGGTCATTCGCGTGCACGCGTCTTTGATGTAGCCGTCCTGGTCAGGCTCAGACGGCAGGGCACCCGGGAACTTCTCGGCCACGTTCACCGAGCCGGTCACTTCCATCGCGTGCGGGCCGGCGCAGTCGACCGGGACGTCGGTGGGCTGGTTGGTCGCGGTGTCGATGCCCAGGCAGGTGCCGGCTCGCCACACCTTCGACTGGTCCTGGTCGGCGACCCGGCCCTTGAACACCTGCTGCTCTTCGCTGCTGCCGCCCGGCAACTGCAGGCCGCACAGCATCTGGCGGTCACCGGCCTGCGTCCACGCCTTCTCGCCGGACCACAGCATGCCGATGGTGAACTTGCTGTTCGGGTCGTATTTGGTGCCGAGGTACCGCTTGACGGCGGCCTGGCACTGCTCCTGGCTGATCTGCTGGATCCGGGCTACCGACGGCGCCGCGGCGTTCGGGCCGTATTCGCTGCCCGGGAACGTACGCAAGTCCACCGACGAGGCCACCTCGAAGCGGTGGTCGTCTTTGCAGTCGACGATCGTGGCCTGGTCCGGGGCACGGTTCGGCCAATTCAGGCAGTCGCCCGGACGGGCCTTGTCGAACGTCTGGCTGGCGCGGTTGCCGGCGCTGGGGGCTGCGTTGGACAGGCCGACGAGCTTGCTGGGTCCGTCGGCTCCGGCTGGCAGGGCGGTGGTGACACCGCCGATCAGCAAGCCGCCCAGCGCGGTCAGCAGCAGCGCGCGCCGCGTCGCAGTCGCCTGCAGGCTGCGCCACCATGCCGCGCGCCCGCCGGCGCCCGCAGCGTCGGCCGTGGGCTCTGCGTCGGGCGGTTGCTGCTGCTCGGGAACGACGGACATCTCACCCATTGTGACAGGCGCGCCGCGCGGCGTGACAAGTGATGCAGTTGTAACGTTATGGGGTTGTGCTCGGCGTCCGGCGCGGAAAAGTAGGGTTGCGGCCGTGATCGACCTCAGACAACTGCGCGACGATCCCGATGCGGTGCGGCGCTCGCAGCGTGCCCGCGGCGAAGACCCGGGGCTGGTCGACGTGTTGCTCGACGCGGATGCGGCGCGGCGCGCGGCCATCTCGGCCGCCGACAATCTGCGTGCCGAGCAGAAGGTCCTCAGCAAGCAAGTGGGTAAGGCCTCGCCCGACGAGCGGCCCGCGCTGTTGGATCGCGCCAAGCAGCTGGCAGCCGACGTCAAAGCAGCCGAGGCGCAGCAAGCCGCCGCCGAAGAGGCATTCACCGCTGCGCACATGGCGATTTCGAACGTGGTGCTAGACGGTGTGCCCGCCGGCGGAGAAGACGACTACGTGGTGCTCGACACCGTCGGCACTCCGCCCCGTATCGACGAGCCCAAAGACCACCTCGAACTCGGCGAGTCGCTGGGCCTGTTCGACATGGAGCGCGGCGCGAAGGTGTCGGGCTCGCGGTTCTACTTCCTGACCGGTCGTGGCGCTCTGCTGCAACTCGGGCTGCTGCAGCTGGCGGTGCGGCTGGCCGTCGACAACGGGTTCACGCTGATGATCCCGCCGGTGCTGGTGCGGCCCGAAATCATGGGCGGCACAGGGTTTTTGGGCGCACACGCTGACGAGGTGTACCGCGTCGACGCCGACGACCTGTATCTGGTCGGCACCTCGGAGGTGCCGCTGGCCGGGTATCACGCAGGGGAGATCCTCGACCTGTCGGACGGCCCGCTGCGCTACGCCGGGTGGTCGTCGTGCTTTCGGCGGGAGGCCGGAAGTTACGGCAAGGACACCCGCGGCATCATCCGCGTGCACCAGTTCGACAAGGTCGAGGGCTTCATCTACTGCGAGCCCGGCGCCGCCGAAGCCGAACATGAGCGTCTGCTCGGTTGGCAGCGCGAAATGCTCGCGCTGATCGAGGTGCCGTACCGCGTGATCGACGTCGCGGCAGGCGATCTCGGCGCGTCGGCGGCGCGCAAGTTCGACTGCGAGGCGTGGATCCCGTCGCAGCAGGAGTACCGCGAGCTGACCTCGACGTCGAATTGCACGACGTTTCAGGCTCGTCGCCTGCAGATCCGCTACCGCGACGAGAACGGCAAGCCGCAGACCGCCGCGACGCTCAACGGGACCCTGGCCACCACCCGCTGGCTGGTCGCGATCCTGGAGAACCACCAGCAGCCCGACGGCAGCGTCCGCGTGCCGGCCGCACTGGCGCCCTATGTCGGCGCGGAGGTGCTCACGCCGCAGTGACGGGCACCGCGATCTCGTTGCGGCGCCGGAACGGAAGCGTCCACGGCGGGTCGTAGAACCATGCGACCGCCGGCCCGTCGACGTGGTAGCCGGATGCCTCCAAGGCCGCGAGCAACGATCGGGTGCGTCGGTTGATCTCGGCGGGGCTGCGGTCTCCGCTGAACCGCGTTACGGCGACGGTCTCGCCGGGCACCTCGACGAGGCGGACGTTTGCGTCGTCGGGTTCAGGCAGCGTGTCGAGCGTCCACTTGGCCGGCATGAAGAAGCGGATCACCGACTCCTGCGGTTCGGCTGGAGCCTGCGCCACCGGAGCCGTCATTGCGATCTTTGTGCGGCGGTGATTGCCGCCGAAGATGAAGCCGGCCAGCCGGCGAAAGCCAATGTTGCGGGCGGCGTCCTCGTCTGCGCGCACGGTGGTCTCTGCGGCGATCCGCGGGCCGTAGCGGCGAATCTCGACGTCGCCCATGCGGTCCAGCACCACATGGTGTGGCTCTTCGGTTCCCCAGCGCACACCGAAGATCGAGCCGACGGACTCGACGGTTGTGGATGCCAGCGTCGTCAACCGGTTCAGCACCAGAGCACTCCTTCGTCGCATCGTCTGCCGGTTATTCGACGCCGCGCGGGTGTCGGATGGGCGCTCGCGTTTCGGCGCCCCGGGGGCCGGGTATGTGCGCCCACCATGCTGTCGGTCGAGCGAGTGGTCGCTGCACCCGCGCCGGTTGTCTGGGATGTGCTGGTCGACGTGACGAAGTGGCCGGTCTGGGGGCCGACGATCTCCGGCGCCGCACTCGACAGCCCAGGCACCAGGATCTCTCTGGGCGCCACCGGGCGGGTCGTCGCCCCCGGCGGTGTCGCGGTGCCGTTCGTCGTCACGGAGTTCGACGACGGTAGGCACTGGGCGTGGAAGGTGGCCGGCATATCTGCCACGCGGCACCGGGTGGATCCGCTCGACGAGGGCAGCCGGGTCATCTTCGAGGTGCCCTGGTGGGCGGCGGCGTATGCGACCGTATGTGCGCTCGCGCTGCGACGTATCGAGAAGATGGTCGCCGCTTGATCAGGGCGGCAGGTCGCCGAGCCGGCGTTGCTCCGCCACCACCTCATCGAGGTCTGTCAGCCGGTCCATTCCGGCGAGCGGGCGGGCCAGCCGTCGATTCCCCGACAGGCGGTCGCGGTTGCGATGCAGAAACCACCAATAGCCACCGGTGAAGGGGCAGGCGTCGCCGCCGACGCGCCGATTGGGCCGGTATACGCACTGCGGGCAGTAGTCGCTCATCCGGTTGATGTACGCCCCGCCCGCGGCGTACGGCTTCGTCGCCATCAGCCCGCCGTCGGCGTGCTGTGACATGCCGATGACGTTGGCCACCATCACCCACTCGTAGCCGTCGACGAAGCAGCGGTGGAACCAGTCGGCCACCGCGGCAGGATTTCAGCCGCGCTGCAGTGCATAGTTGGACAGCACCATCAGCCGGGGGATGTGATGAACCCATCCGCGCTCACGTACGTCGGCCAGCACGCCGCGTAGGCAGCGCGCCTGCACCGCGTCGGCGTCGAGTTCCGAAAACCACTGCGGCAGCGGCTTTTTCGCATCCAACGCGTTGCGGGTGCGGTACTCCTCGCCGAAATACCAGTAGACGTTGTAGATGTAATCGCGCCAGCCGATCAGCTGCCTGATGTAGCCCTCGACGCTGGCCAGTGGTGCCGCCCCGCTGCGATAGGCATCTTCGGCCGCGTACGCACACTCGAGTGGGTCAAGCAGGCCCAGGTTCATCGTGGCCGAAAGCATGCTGTGTGACATCCATGGGTCGTCGGCCAGCATCGCGTCCTCGTAGGGGCCGAAGTGCGCCAGACGACCTCGCAGGAAGACCTGGAACGCCTGCTGCGCCTCTGCGGCGGTGACGGCGAACTGCCGCGGTCCGTCGTTCCCGACGAACGTCACCGAGCCGTCGCGTTCCCAACGGTCGAGATCCGCGCGCACCTGTTCGTCGATGTCGTCTTCCTCGGGAAACCACGGCTCCGGCACTCCCAAAGTGGCTGTCTTGGGCGGCGGTTCACGGTTTTCGGCGTCGAAGTTCCACCGTCCGCCGACGGGATCGCCACCGTCGACCAAGAGGCCGAAGCGGCGGCGCGCATCGCGATAGAAGTTCTCCAAGATCAGCGCTCGCTGGTTGTCCGCCCACCGCTGAAAGGCCCGCTGATCCGTGGCGAAGCCGCGTGCAGCAAGCACCTCGACCGACGGCTGGGCGCGAACGAACCGATCGGCAGCCCAGGAGGTCGGCTGGCACACCGTGATGCGGCCCGAAACCTGCTTCAGCGCTTGCCTATACGTCGGTGTCTGGATGAAGAGCGCTTGATCACCGAGTTCGGCGGCGCGATGCCGCAGCGCCGACAGCACCAGATGTGCCTTGCGCCGGTGGAATCGGCGCCGTTCGAACACTGCTCGCGATTCGATCAGCAGCACGGGTTGATCCGGCGCGTCGAGGAAGTGCGGGCCGAGTTGATCGGCGAAGCACCACCGCCAGTGTTGCGCCACGGCGCTAGCGGTTGAGCAGCTCGTCGAGCACGCGGATGAAGCGGTCCGGATCGCTCGGTGTGAATGCGGGCTTGGGCCGGATGCCCGGCACGTCGAGCGTCACCAGCGTGGACTTCAGCGGCCGGCTGACGTCCAGCGGCAGCCAGTGCATCATATCGGGACTGCCCCACAGCCAGAACCGCCGATTGGTCAGCAGCCCGAGGGAATTGGCACGGTAGCCACGGATCGACTGCAGCGGAATGATTTTCGACGTGCCGGACGGGAAGTGATAGCGGCGCAGGGTCAGCGCTTCGCTGTCCAGCTGGACCAGCCCGTCGTCGTACGTCAGTGGATTCGTCATGCCCGTGCGCAGCGCAGCTCGTGGCCGCGTGCGGTCAAGCAGCGACCGGTCGCCAAATCCCATTGCCACCCGTGTAGGTTGCAGGTAAGTGTGTTGCCTTCCACCACACCGAACTTCGACAGATCGGCCTTCAGGTGTGGGCACCGGCGCTGCATCTCCCAGCCGTCCAGCACAATCGATGCGGTGTCGTCATGCGCCTCGGCGAACCAGCCGTCGGCGTAGGCGATGCGCTCGTCGCTGAGACATTTGAAGAACGTGTACAGGTACTCGTTGTAGCCGCCGACCCGCCAGGCCCGAAAGCGCGTCGACAAGAAAATGGTGTTCACCCAGTCGGGTTCACCGTCTCGCAGCACCGTGCGCACCAGTTCCGGCGCGATCTCGAACCCGTAGCGGAACTTTTCGTCCGGAACAGGCTCGCGCACGGCCCTTTTCGGGAAGTCCAGCACCACGGTTTCGGGTCCGAGGCGCAGCTCCACCGGATACCCGATTCCGTCGCAGATCTGGTCGCTCTGGCTCATGATCGGCTCGAACAGAGCGCGCAGCGGCTCCAGGAGCGGTTCTCCCTCTGCCGGTGCCCAGCCGGCCTTCTCAGCGGCCAGCACCGGCGCCATCCGCTGCGCGTAGTCCTCGATGTAGGCAGCCTTACCGGTGGTGAAGATGGCCTCCACCTGGTCGTCGGGTAACGGGTGGCGAAGCGAATTGAGTTGCGGCCCAGTGAAACTCGCTTCCGAGCCGGGTATCATCAGCAGCCCGCGGTCGTGGCCGTGCGCGTGCATCTGCTTCAGGAACACCATCTGGTCGGGGAAGATGTTCGCGGGGTCGCCGTGGTCGTCGTTCAGATGGCGAAGTTGGGGGTCCAGGAAGCAGGGCGGACCCGCCGACGGGATCACCCACGTCGCCCCCACCTGTTCGATGTACTGGCGGCAGCGGTCCATCTGGCGCTGGCGCTTCTGCACGCCGAACGCCGTCTTGGCCCGTGCGGGCATGTCGTAGACCATCGGGTACCAGATCGCGCCGGAGTACTGCAGCATGTGTACGTCGACGTGGCCGAAGTCGGCGTGCAGGGCATCGAGGTCGACGGGCCGGGCGTCGTTCATGTTGAAACAGACCGTCTCGCCGTCGTCGACCACCAGACCCGAGTCGCCGATCGGCCCGTCGGCGGGCGCCCGCAACGCGATGATCATCACGTCGAGGTCACCCTTGGGTCCGCTGACGGTGTGCTTGACCGAGTTCGTCGTCTCGAAGAAGCGGTGGAAGCCGAGCTTCTCCAGTTCACGGCGCAAATCGTCGACCGGATAGTCCGGCAGCAGCACGACGGCGTCCTTGTTGACGTGGTCGCGCAGGTTCTTGGGGTCGAAGTGGTCGCGGTGCAGGTGCGACACGTAGAGGTAGTCGCAGTCGCCGAGAGCGTCCCAGTCCAGGGCGCTGTTGTCGGGGAACGGGAACCAGGCGCCGAAGTAGGCCGGGTTCAGCCACGGGTCGCACAGGATGCTGCCTGCGCGGGTGTCCAGCCGGAAACCGGCGTGCCCGATGCTGGTGACCTGCACACAACCCCCTTACGAGCCCCTTACCAGCCAACGATGTGCCGGTTCGAGCTTACTGGCAGCTGGCATCGCGGCCGGTGCGGCGCACGAGGGCACTAGGGTTGGCGGGGTGGAACCGGTTTACGCCACTGTCATTCAGGCGGCGCGCCTGATCTGGAAGATCCAGGGGCTGAAGTTCAAGGTCACCGGCGTCGAGAACCTGCCTGCGACGGGCGGCGCGGTGATCGCGATCAACCACACCAGCTACTTCGACTTCACGTTCGCGGGCCTGCCGGCGTACCGCCAGGGACTGGGCCGCAAGGTGCGGTTCATGGCCAAGCAGGAAGTGTTCGACCACAAGGTCAGCGGGCCGATCATGCGCGCGCTCCGCCATATTCCCGTCGACCGGGAGAGCGGCGCGGAGTCGTTCGCCAAGGCTTGCGAGGCGCTGAAGGCCGGCGAGCTCGTCGGCGTCTACCCCGAAGCCACCATCAGCCGCAGCTTCGAGATCAAAGAACTCAAGTCGGGGGCGGCCCGGATGGCCCTCGAGGCCAACGTGCCGATCATTCCGCACATCGTCTGGGGCGCTCAGCGGATCTGGACCAAAGACCATCCGCGCAAGATGTGGCGGCCGAAGGTGCCCATCAGCGTTGCGGTGGGCGAGCCGATTGCGCCGACGCTGCCGGCTGCGGAGCTGACCAAGCTGCTGCACTCGCGGATGCAACACCTACTGCATCAGGTTCAAGACGACTACGGCCCGCACCCGCCTGGCGAATTCTGGGTTCCGCACCGGCTGGGCGGCGGCGCGCCGTCGCTGGCAGAGGCGGCCCGGCTGGATGCGCAGGAAGCCGCCCAGCGGGCAGCCAACCGCGCTGCAAGAGGACACCGCGCCGCGGAGCGCGAATCCGACCACCGCCCTCAGGAGCAGCCCGGGCCGGCCGGACAGGTGGAGTAACCGCATGGCCGAGCCCGTCTTTCGGCTGCTGGAGCTCATCACCCCGACCACGGTCGCGGCCATCGGTCCCCGCGTCACCTATCACGGCCTGGAGAACATTCCGCAGACCGGCGGTGCGGTGATCGCGATCAACCACACCAGCTACATCGACTGGATGCCCGCGGCGATCGCCGCGTACCGGCGCGGTCGCAGGTTGCGGTTCATGATCAAGAGCGAGATGAACGACGTGAGGCTCGTCGCGTTCTTGATCCGGCACACTCACATGATTCCGGTCGACCGTCATGCCGGTGCCAGCGCCTATGCGCAGGCGGTGCAGATGCTGCGCGACGGCGAACTGGTGGCCGTCTACCCGGAGGCGACGATCAGCCGCAGTTTCGAGCTGAAGGAGTTCAAGACCGGCGCCGCGCGGATGGCGCGCGAGGCGGGAGTGCCGATCATCCCGATGATCGTGTGGGGTGCGCAGCGGGTGTGGACGAAAGACCATCCGCGAAAGGTGCTGCGAAACCGGGTGCCGATCACGGCGATGGTCGGCGGGCCGCTGCGTGCCACCGACAGCGTCGAGCAGACCAACGCCGCGCTGCGTGAGGCGATGACGGAGTTGCTGCAGCGGGCGCAGATCGGCTATCCGGCCCCCGCCGGGGCGTACTGGGTACCCCGGCGGCTCGGCGGCAGCGCGCCGACGCCCGAGGAAGCGAAGTTGCTCGACGAGGCGGAGCTGGTGGAGCGGGCGCGCACGCGGGCCGAACGGGCGCAGAAGCGGGAGAAGCGCGCGCAGAGGCGCGCGCTGAAGCGGGCGGCGAAACGGGAGAATCCGGCGGGTCAGGGCCGATGAACCCGCCCGCGTTGATCGCCAGCGACGTGGACGGCACGCTTTTGGACCAGGACGAGATGGTGTCGCCGCGCACTCGCGACGTCGTGCGGGCCGCGGTGTCGGACGGCGCGACGTTCGTGCTGGCGACGGGCCGGCCGCCGCGCTGGATCGCCCCCGTGGTGGACGCATTGGGGTTCGCTCCGATAGCGGTGTGTGCCAACGGCGCGGTGCTGTACGACCCGAGCCGGGACCGGATCGTCTCGGCGCGGACGTTGTCGACGGATGTGCTGGCGGCGCTGGCGGAGATCGCCACCCGGATTATCCCGGGCGCGGGACTGGCGGTCGAGCGGGTGGGCCGCAGTGCGCACGACGCGGCCACGCCGCAGTTCGTCAGCTCGCCGGGCTACGAGCACGCGTGGCTGAACCCCGACAACACCGAGGTGTCGCTGGACGATCTGCTGAGCGCGCCCGCGGTGAAGCTGTTGATACGCAAGGCCGGCGCGCGAAGTTCGGATATGGCGGCCGTGCTGGCGCAGCACATCGGCGTCGAGGGGGACATCACCTACTCCACTGACAACGGGCTCGTCGAGATCGTGCCGCTGGGCATCAGCAAGGCGTCCGGCATCGAGGAGCTGGCGCATCCGCTGGGCATCACGGCCGAGGACGTGGTCGCGTTCGGCGACATGCCTAATGACGTGCCGATGCTGGCCTGGGCGGGCCACGGCGTCGCGATGGGCAACGCGCATCCCGACGTGCTTGCGGCAGCCAACGAGGTAACGGCCACCAACGCCGACGACGGCGTCGCGCGGGTGCTCGAACGGTGGTGGCCGTAGCTGCTCCGCCTCGAAAAGCGTTGAGTGGCAAGGGCTTTCCCCGACCGGCCTTATCACACACACCTTTGGTGTGGCTCGTGGCCGCGGACTTGTCGGTGGTGGGTGCGATGCTGTCGTTATGTCCTCGATCGCGTCGTCGGCCGTTGTTGCGGTGAGTCCTGCGCAGCGTCTTGAGGTGTTGTTCGACGAGTTGGCGGAGTTGGCGGGTCAGCGTAATGCGATCGATGGCCGCATCGTGCAGATCGTCGCCGAGATCGATCGGGACGGGCTGTGGGGTGCGACCGGCGCGCGGTCGGTACCGGCCTTGGTGGCCTGGAAGCTGGGCACGTCATCGAGAAACGCGCACACCATCGCTGCTGTCGCGCAACGCATTGAAAAGTTTCCGCGCTGCGTGCAGGGATTGCGGGAGGGCCGGCTGTCGCTGGATCAGGTCGGGGTGATCGCCGAGCGCGCCGCCGAGGGGTCTGATGAGCATTATGCGCAGCTGGCCGGCGTCGCGACGGTCAATCAGTTGCGCACCGCGGTCAAGCTCGAACCGCGACCCCAACCGCAGCCCGCGCGACCGCGACCGCAGCGCTCGTTCGTAAAGACCTGCGACGAGCAGGGCAGCCTTTATCGGATCAGGCTTCCGCACGATGAGGCGGCGAAATTCGACGCCGCGTTGGCGTCACATCTGGATGCGCTGATCGCCGACTGGAAATCCGACCACGGCGACGAGGAGCGCTCGTCGGAGACGGCCCCGCCCATGCCGAGCAGCGTCGATGCGTTCATGCGGCTGGTCGAGGCGGGCTGGGATGTCGAGGTGGCGCGCCGCCCGCACGGCCAGCACACCACCGTGGTGATGCATCTGGATGTCGAGGCGCGTGTCGCGGCGCTGCATCTGGGGCCGGTGTTGTCGGATTCCGAGCGCCGCTTTTTGTCGTGTGATGCCACCTGTGAGGTGTGGTTCGAACGCGACGGGCAACCCCTCGGGGCCGGGCGTAGCACCCGGGTGGTCAACCGGCGGCTGCGCCGCGCGCTCGAGCATCGCGACCGCAGCTGTGTGGTGCCCGGCTGCGGGGCCACCCGCGGGTTGCACGCCCACCACCTCCGCCATTGGGAGGACGGCGGCCCCACCGAGTTGGCCAACCTGGTGTTGGTGTGCCCGCATCATCACCGGCTACACCATCGCGGCCTGATCACCATCACCGGGCCCGCCGACGCGCTCCTCGTCACCGACCACGCCGGGCGACCATTGAGCGCCGGATCGCTCGCGCGTCCGCCAACCCAACCCCCGCCCGCGGTGCCACCCTGCCCCGGACCCACCGGTGAGCGCGCCCAGTGGTGGTGGTACCAACCCTTCCAACCCCAACCACCACCCACCAACAACTGAGGTGCCCCCTACCCGGGACCGGTCGCCTGCCGGCACCGCAGAGACGCTCAAACAGGTTGCAGCACCAACCAATTCGCTCCGGCCAGCCGCTGCGACCGCGCCACTGGAAATGCAACGTGCACAACCGCCACTGGCCCGCGCCCCCGGAGCATCCTCATCGCAATCCGCCCTGACGGTGCGCACCATTGTGCGCTGAGCCGAGGACTTACTCATCCGGCGCGGTGAGGTAAGGAATGAGCAAAGGCGTTGCGGCGCTGAGAAAGTCGCCGTCCGGCACCGTCGGCCCTAAGTTGCGGTGAGAACCGTCGGAAGTGAAGACGCCGAGGAACGCCATGTCGTGCGCCGACGGCATGCCCTCGATGCACGCGAGCGCGGCGATGCTGCCGTCGGGCCGGTACCCCGCCGCGATGGCGGAATAGGTAATCACACCGTCGGCCACGATCCCGGTCCACAGCTCAATCCGTGCGCCATCGACCCCGGGCACGTCGGATACTTCTGCGACGCGCCAACTACGGACCCGAATCGGACAACCTGTGCGGGTTTTGAATTCCACCAACGCTAGGTGCTCGTCGGCGCGGACCCGGTCGTACTGGAAGGCGGGATCCCGGCTCGCGTTGCGTCGCATCAACATCCGCACCGCCGTCTCAACCGCCACCTCCAGCCACTCCTCGCGCGTCGACCATCCGGGCCTCGGGCCCACTTGCACCGCGTCGTCTTCGGTCAACACCACGCCGTACCCAACCGTCCCGTTACTGCCGGCCAGCAATAGCGACGTGACGCGCCCGCGAGAGGCGATCAGCAGGCCTTCAGTGAAGCGCGCCGACGGTTCGCGGACATTGGCTAAGACGTGCACTTCTTCCCCAGGGTCGGTCAATCCGTCCATCGAGAAGGTGTGCAACACATCGAAACCGAACTCCTCCGGGACCGGCAATCCGCTGGTCTTCAATGCAGCCAGCAAATCACGGGCTTGTTCTGCCGGACCATCATCACCGCAGTTGAAGCACCTTGAATGACTATCTACCACGTGCCAATTCTACTCACCAGCAAACAGGCAAGCGAGCGGGATGGGCACGAGCCACGCCGAAACGCCCTACCGGTTGATGGAGCTGAACCGCTCCAGCTGCGGCGGTGGCCCGGTCGCCGGAGGCGGCGACACCTCGTAGGCCAGACCGTCGATCACCTGAAGGACCCGCCGCCTCTCCCGGTCGAAGTTCAGCGTGCCGTGCTGGAAGTTCTGCACCACCCATTGCGGCTCGCTGATCTCACCGCTAGTGGGCAAGCCCAGCGGGCTGCGTTCGTACCCGAGTTCGGCCCACGCGTCGTAGATCGCCCCGCCGACCGGATTGGCGCCTGTGCGCGGCGACCAGTACACCGCGCCGTGCGCGAACCGCACATAGCGGGCGCCCCCGTCGGCCGGTGACTCAGGTGAGGTGGGCGGACCCAGCCAGCTGTTCATCCCACCAAGCCCCTGCCAGCGCGCATAGATCGCGCCGCCCTGAAGCGAATCGGCCAGATCCTGCGGCCCAGGGGGGTCGTTGAACCGGGCCGCCATGTCGCGGATGTGGTTCAACTCCGCGTAGGCGGCGTTGCCCGGGCAGTCGGTGGCGCCGACGTCGCGGTGCGAGAAGATCGTCGGCAAGGTCGCAGGTGCACCTGCGGGGAACTTGGTGAATTCGCCGCCCGCCGACGTCAGCGTCACCGTGCCGCGCGGGTCGACCCCGTCGAGCGACATTCGCCAGCCGATCAGCCGCGCGAGTGTGCGCAGCTGAATTGCAGACGGCGGCACCACGTCGAAGGTGCCGAGCATCGCCACGCCAAAGGTGTCGACGTTGAAGCCGCCGGTGTGGGTGCCCTGGACCGCTTTGGTGATGCCGCCGGCGCGGCCCTCGAACACCTGGCCGTACTTGTCCACCAGTGCGTTGTAGGCGATGTCGCACCAGCCCAGCGTCCGGGTGTGGTACGCGTAGATCGCCCGGATGATCTCAGCCGAGTCCTGCGGTGAATAGTCGTTGCTGCCCGCGGTGTGATGCACCACAGCCGCGCGAATTCCCTTGTCGTACACCGTCTGACCACACCGCATCGACTCGTCGGCGCCCCACTGCGCGCGACCGATGATCGCCGGAGGTTGCCCCGGCGGCGTGACGGCGGTCGGGATGGCGAACTGGTCGGACGGTGCCTGCGGCGGCGTGATCAGCACCGCGTTGACGGTCTGGCCGAAAGGCTGCTCGACGTTGGCGGGGATGTAGCCGAGATCGTGCGGCGGTGCCTTCGGCGCGGGCGCCGGGGCGGCCATGCGTTTGATCGCGATTTGCACGGCCGTGGTGCGCCCGACGAACACCGGCTCGGTGCCGCGGGGCGCGGCCGCCCCGTCCGGACCGGCGTACTCGTCTGTGTCGGCGTCGTACCACGGGCCCCAGCTGCCGTCGGGGCGCTTTGCGCGGACCCTCGCCGTGGTGTGTGCGTCTGTGCCCGTCAGCGCCACCAACGAAAACGGCGTCGCCTGGCTGACGTCGTGAATCGTCTCGCCGGCGCCGATGTCGGTCAGCGGCTGCTGGGCTAGCGCGGTGTCGTCGGCTCGCGGTGTCTTGGCCGGCTGCTCGCCCGGCACGCCGCTGATCGCCCACGGCAGCAGCAGGGCCGTCGCCACAACTGCGGTGAACAGCAGCGACGGCGCAGGGCGGCATCCCACGAGCTGATGTTACGTATGTGCCAATTGTTACCAGTGTTACGACACACCGTTACGCGCACGGTAACGGCACCGCAGAGCTCGCCTTCTCTGCGGTGCCGTTTGGCCGGGCGGTCTTAAGGGGTCGGCGCGGGAGCCGGCGCCGGGACAGCGGGAGGCGCTGCCGACTTGATCGCCTGCATGATCGAGGGCACCACCACGCCCTTGAGCAGGTCGATCGCCTGGCTGGCGCCGAGCTGCGACGCGGCGTTGGACAGATCCGACAGCAGCCCTCCGCTGGCCGGCGCTGCGGCCGGCGTCGCGGCGCCCAGCAACGGGTCGCCCAGGATGGGATAGGTGCCGCTCAGCGGGTCCGGGCCCAGCGGTGCGCTGATCGGAACCTCTCCCGGCGGCGCCGTGAGGCCCGGCGTGGTGCCGAGCGGGCTGGTCAGCGCCGGGGCCAAGCCGGTCGACGGAGTGGTCAGACCGGGCGTTGTCACCGTCGCGGTGCCCGCCGGTGTCGCGGCCGTGGCCGCGCCGGGAGTCAGCGTCGGGTTCGCCAGCGCGGCGTCACCGAGCACCGACTGGGGCGACGTGATCGGTGCCGTCGGAGTGGTGAGTCCCGGAGTAGGAGCGGTGAGGCCGGGTGCGGGCGCCGTGAGCCCCGGCGTCGGCGTCGTCAGACCGGGGGTCGGCGCGGTCAGGCCCGGCGTCGTCGCCGTGAGCCCCGGCGCGGTCAAGCTGCCTGGCGTGGCGGTGAGCGCGCCCGGCGACGTCAGAGGCGACGCCGACGGCGTGCTGCTCGAGCCCAGGATGCCGGACATGTTGGGCACCACGATCCCGAACTGCGACAGACTGGACTGCAGCGCGGACATGATCTCCCCGGGCAGATCGGTCACCATCGCCGCCTGCACGAAGTCGTGCTGCTGGGGGGCGGGCGCACTCTGCGCGGTCAATTCAGACACAGCGGTCACTGCGAATGGACTTGCCACGGCCAGGGCGGCGACCGCGCTCATGGCTGTGGAGAGCCTGCGTCGGCGTCTGTTCGGCACGGAAGTCTCCTCAATCTGGACAACAAATCGTCGGCGTAGTAGGTGCAACTACGGGTCAGCACCCGCGGACGACGACTTGCGCCGACCCGCCAATACCAACGTTCCCGATGGTACGGATGTGAATCCTGTGAATAGAGTGACGAGACGGAATCGTAAGGCAATCGCGACCTGCCCGCGTCGACCGCTGCAGCCTGGCGAAATGGTTTGGGAGTGAAGGTCCGATACCCTAGCTGCCGATGACCTCACGTGATGTCGGCCGCGTGGCCTCCGGGCCCTTCGACCTCTTTGTCGTCGGCTCCGGATTCTTCGGCCTGACGATCGCCGAACGGGTGGCTACTCAACTGGGCAAGCGGGTGCTGGTCGTCGAACGGCGGCCGCACATCGGCGGCAACGCCTACTCGGAGCCTGAACCACAGACCGGCATCGAGGTGCACAAGTACGGTGCCCACCTCTTCCATACCTCCAACAAGAGAGTGTGGGATTACGTCAACCAATTCACCGAGTTCACCGGCTATCAGCACCGCGTGTTCGCGATGCACAACGGTCAGGCCTACCAGTTCCCCATGGGCCTGGGTCTGGTGTCGCAGTTCTTCGGCCGCTACTACTCACCCGAGGAAGCCCGCAGGCTGATCGCCGAGCAGGCCTCCGAGATCGACACCGCCGACGCGCAGAACCTCGAAGAGAAGGCGATCTCACTGATCGGCCGCCCGCTCTACGAGGCATTCATCAAGGGCTACACCGCCAAGCAGTGGCAGACCGACCCGAAGGAGCTGCCCGCCGGCAACATCACCCGGCTGCCGGTGCGCTACACCTTCGACAACCGCTACTTCAACGACACCTACGAAGGGCTGCCCGTCAACGGCTACACCGCGTGGCTGCAGAACATGGCCGCCGACGAGCGCATCGAGGTGCGTCTGGACACCGACTGGTTCGACGTGCGCGACGAACTGCGGGCGGCCAGTCCCGACGCGCCGGTGGTCTATACCGGGCCGCTGGACCGCTACTTCGACTACGCCGAGGGCCGATTGGGCTGGCGCACTTTGGATTTCGAGACCGAGGTGCTCGAAATCGGTGATTTCCAGGGGACTCCGGTGATGAACTACAACGACATCGACGTGCCGTTCACCCGGATCCTCGAGTTCCGCCACTTCCATCCGGAGCGCGACTATCCAGCCGACAAGACCGTGATCGTGCGCGAGTATTCGCGGTTCGCCGCGGACGACGACGAGCCCTACTATCCGATCAACGCCGATGGCGACCGTTCGCTGCTGGCCGCTTACCGCGCCCGTGCGAAAGCCGAAACCGCCACGGCCAAGGTGCTTTTCGGCGGTCGGCTGGGCACCTACCAATACCTCGACATGCACATGGCGATCGCCAGCGCGCTGTCCATGTTCGACAACGTACTAGCCCCGCACCTGCGCGATGGCACGCCACTTGCCGAAAGCGCCGGGGAATGACCAAGGCCGTCAGCCTGCTGGCCCGCGTCATCCTGCCCCGCCCCGGCGAGCCTCTGGATGTGCGCAAGCTCTACATCGAAGAGTCGGCCACCAACGCCCGCCGCGCACACGCCGCCAGCCGCACCGCGTTGCAGATCGGCAGCGAGTCGGAAGTGTCGTTCTCCACGTATTTCAACGCTTTTCCGGCCAGCTACTGGCGACGCTGGTCCACGCTGACGTCGGTGGTGCTGCGCGCCGAGCTGAGCGGCACGGGCCGGGTCGACGTGTATCGGAGCAAGGCCACCGGCGCACGGATCTACGTCGAAGGCCGTGAATTCTCCGGCGATCAACGGACCGTCGAATTCGAGATCGATTTGGGCCCGTTCGAGGACGGCGGCTGGATCTGGTTCGACATCACCACCGACAGCGCGGTCACTCTGCACAGCGCGGGCTGGTTCGCGCCCGTGCCCGCGCCCGGCGTCGCGAACATCGCGGTCGGCATTCCCACCTTCAACCGGCCGGCCGATTGCGTGCAGTCGCTGCGGGCACTGACGTCAGACCCGTTGGTGGACAACGTGATAGGTGCAGTGATCGTGCCGGATCAGGGCACCGCAAAGGTGCGTGACCACCCGGGCTTCGCCGAAGCCGCGGCTGCGTTGGGCCAGCGCCTGTCGATCCACGACCAGCCCAACCTGGGTGGCTCCGGCGGCTACAGCCGAGTGATGTATGAGGCGCTGAAAAACACCGACTGCCAACAGATCTTGTTCATGGACGACGACGTGCGCATCGAGCCCGACTCGGTACTGCGTGCGCTGGCGATGAACCGGTTCGCGAAAACGCCGACGCTCGTCGGTGGGCAGATGCTCAATCTTCAAGACCCGTCGCACCTGCACGTGATGGGCGAGGTGGTCGACCGCGGCACGTTCATGTGGACGCACGCACCGCACGCCAAGTATGACCACGACTTCGCCCGGAAACCATTGCGCGGCAATCACCCTGACAGCAAGCTGCTGCACCGTCGCATCGACGTCGACTACAACGGCTGGTGGATGTGCATGATCCCGCGACAGGTGGCCGACGAGTTGGGCCAGCCGCTGCCGCTGTTCATCAAGTGGGACGACGCCGACTACGGACTGCGCGCCGCCGAGCACGGCTACCCCACGGTGACCATGCCGGGCACCGCGATCTGGCACATGGCCTGGAGCGACAAGGACGACGCCATCGACTGGCAGGCGTACTTCCATCTGCGCAACCGCCTGGTGGTCGCGGCTCTGCACTGGGACGGCGACGTGCGCGGGCTGTTACGCAGCATGCTCAAAGCCACGCTGAAACACCTTCTTTGCCTTGAGTATTCGACGGTCGCGATCCAGAACAAGGCGATCGACGACTTCCTCGCGGGCCCTGAGCACATCTTCTCGATCCTGGAATCGGCGTTGCCTGCCGTGCATCAGATCCGCCGCCAGTATCCCGACGCGGTGGTGCTGCCCTCGGCAACCGCGCTGCCGCCGCCGTCGGGCATGGTGGGCCGAGTCGCCGAACCGAAAACCGCCCCCGCGAAAGCAATTCGGCTGGCCCACGGCATCCTGCACCAGCTGACAAAGGCCGACCCCGCACATCACCAGCGGCCCCAGCTGAACGTGCCCACCCAGGACTCGCGATGGTTTCTGCTGTGCAACGTCGACGGCGTGACCGTCACCACCGCCGACAGCCGCGGGGTGGTCTACCGGCAGCGGGACCGGCGAAAGATGTTCTCACTGCTGCGCCAGTCGGTGCGCCGGCAGCGCACGCTGGCCCGTCGGTTCGACGAGATGCGCCGGGTGTACCGGGACGCGCTGCCGATGCTGACCAGCACCCAGAATTGGGAATCGGTCCTTCTGTCCGCGGTGAGCAGCGATGGTTGACCAACCCCGGGGCGAAGTAGCCGCGCTGGTGGCCGTGCAGTCCGCGCTCGCGCGCCCGGGCGTGGTGGCGGTGGCCCGCGCGATGTCGCACTTCGGCGAGCACAGCGTCGGCTGGCTGGTGCTGTCATCTGCCGGCGCTGTCGCGCAACCGCAGCGTCGCCGTGAGTGGCTGCTGGCCGGTGCCGGTGCGTTCGTCGCGCACGCCGCCGCGGTTCTGATCAAGCGGGTGGTGCGTCGGCGTCGTCCCGCGCATCCCGCGGTCGCGGTGAACGTCGGCACTCCCAGCGTGCTGAGCTTTCCGTCGGCGCACGCCACCTCCACCACCGCGGCCGCAGTGTTGATGGCACCGCTGACGGGTCTGCCGCTGCCGGTGCTGCTGGTTCCGCCGATGGCGTTGTCGCGCATGGTGCTCGGGGTGCACTACCCCAGCGACGTGCTGACCGGGGTGGCGGTCGGCGCAGTGGTCGGACAGGTTTTCAAGAAGATCGGGAACAGCGCATGAGCGAGCAAGCGCCAGAGGTGACACGGCCGCCCGACAACCTGATCGCCGGCCTGATCCGCGCGATCCGGCCTCGCCAGTGGGTGAAGAACGTCTTGGTGTTCGCCGCACCGCTGGCGGCGCTGGGCGGCGACGTCAAGTACGACTACCGCGGCGTGCTGGTCGACGTGGCGATCGCATTCGTCGTGTTCTGCATGGCGGCCTCGTCGGTGTACCTGGTCAACGACGTCCGTGACGTCGACGCCGACCGTCAGCACCCCACCAAGCGGTTCCGGCCGATCGCGGCCGGCGTGGTGCCGGAGTGGCTGGCCTACACCCTGGCGGTGGTGCTCGGTGCCGCGTCGCTGGTGATTTCGCTGGTGTTCGTCAACACGGACCTCGCGATCGTGATGGCCGTCTACATCGGGATCCAGCTGGCGTACTGCTTCGGCTTGAAACATCAAGCGGTGCTTGACATCTGCATCGTCTCGTCGGCGTATCTGATCCGCGCGATCGCCGGTGGCGCCGCCGCGAAGATCCCGTTGTCGCAATGGTTCTTGCTCGTGATGGCGTTCGGCTCGCTGTTCATGGTGGCCGGCAAGCGTTATGCCGAGCTGCAGCTGGCCGAACACACCGGCGCCAAGATCCGCAAGTCGCTGGAGAGCTACACCGGAACCTATCTGCGGTTCGTGTGGACGCTTTCGGCGACCGCGGTGGTGTTGTGCTACGGGCTGTTCGCATTCCAGCGCGACGGCGGCTCCGGCTCGTGGTGGGTGATCTCGATGATCCCGTTCACCATCGCGATCCTGCGCTACGCAGTGGATGTCGACGGCGGCATGGCCGGCGAACCGGAAGAGATCGCGTTGCGCGACCGGGTCTTGCAGTTCCTGGCTTTGCTGTGGATCGGGACAGTTGGTGCGGCCGTCTTCGTCCGTTAGCGCGCGTCGGCTGGAGCTGACCGCGCAGGCGAGCCTGTGGGTCAGCGTGGTGGTGGTCGCCGTGTTGTTCGGCTGGGGCGCGTGGCAGCGGCGCTGGATCGCCGACGACGGACTCATCGTGCTGCGCACAGTGCGAAACCTGTTGGCGGGCAACGGCCCTGTGTTCAACGTCGGGGAACGGGTAGAGGCCAACACGTCTACGGTGTGGACGTATCTGGTGTATCTGGGTGCGCTCGTCGGCGGCCCGGTGCGGTTGGAGTACGTCGCGCTGGTGCTGGCGTTGACGCTGTCCGTGCTGGGCATGGTCTTCGTGATGGTCGGTACCGCACGGCTTTACGCGCCGGGACTGCTCGGGCGTCGGGCCTTGCTGCTGCCGGCCGGTGCGCTGGTGTACATCGCGGTGCCGCCGGCGCGCGACTTCGCCACCTCCGGTCTGGAAAACGGTTTGGTGCTGGCGTATCTCGGGCTGCTGTGGTGGATGTTGGTGTGCTGGGGTCAGCAGAAGCAGACCGGCCGCGGGTTCACTGCCGCGCTGGCGTTCGTCGCGGGGCTCTCGGTGCTGGTCCGTCCGGAGCTCGCATTGATCGGCGGTCTGGCGCTGGTGATGATGCTGATCGCCGCGCGCGACTGGGGCGTGCGGGTGCTGATTGTCGGGGCGGGCGGCCTGCTGCCGGTGGCTTACCAGATCTTCCGGATGGGCTACTACGCGCTGCTAGTGCCCGGCACGGCGCTGGCCAAGGACGCCTCAGGAAAGAAGTGGTCGCAGGGCTTCGTCTATCTGGCCAACTTCAACGGGCCGTACGCGCTGTGGATCCCGGCGGTCCTGACGGTCGGGCTGGCGGTGTTGGTGCTCGCGGGCCGCAGCCGCGCCTGGTGGGTGAACGACGGCGACACCGAGCCCCGGAGCCGCGCCGCCCGGTTGGTGCAGAGCCCGGCCGCCGTCGTCGTCCTCATCGTCGTCAGCGGGCTGCTGCAAGCGCTCTATTGGATTCGGCAGGGCGGCGACTTCATGCACGGGCGGGTGTTGCTGACGCCGATGTTCTGTCTGCTGGCCCCTGTCGCGGTGATCCCGCTGGTGCTGCCCGACCGGTTGCGCCTGTCCCGCGAGACCGGCACGGTGCTGGCCGGGGCCACGGCCGCGGTGTGGCTGGCGATTGTGGGCTGGTCGCTGTGGGCAGCCAATTCGCCGGGCATGGGTGCCGACGCCACCCGGGTCACCTACACCGGGATCGTCGACGAGCGGCGGTTCTACGCACAGGCCACCGGCCACGCCCATCCGCTGACGGCCGCCGACTACCTCGACTATCCGCGCATGCGGGCGGTGCTGGAGGCAATCGAGAACACCCCGGACGGCGCGCTGCTGCTGCCGTCCGGCAACTACACGCAGTGGGACGTCGTCCCCGCCGATCCGGTGGCGTTGGGCCCGAATCCGCCCAAGCCCGGCCCGCACACGGTGTTCTTCACCAATCTCGGCATGCTGGGCATGAACGTCGGCCTGGACGTGCGCGTGATCGACCAGATCGGATTGGCGAACCCGCTCGCAGCCCACACCGCGCGGCTGGAGCACGCCCGGATCGGCCACGACAAGAACCTGTTCCCCGACTGGGCGGTGGCCGAGGGGCCGTGGCTCGAGGAGCACCCGTATCTGCCGACGTACCTCGACGAGGACTGGGTCCGGCAAGCCAAAGCGGCCCTGAAATGCCCGAGCACAGACGCGGTGTTGACGTCGATCAGAGGACCGCTGACGCTACGCCGCTTCTTGTCCAACGTCGTGCACGCGTATCAGTTCACGAGCTACCGCATCGACCGCGTGCCGCGCTATGAGCTGTCGCGCTGCGGGTTGAGTGAACCGCCGTTGCGTGGCACCCCTTACACTGGCTTACCGGCGACGGGCCCGTAGCGTCTGAGCTGCGGGTTTCGTTTGGGTCGGGGAAACCGCAACGGCGCGGTGAGCATCGCAATGGATGTCGAGGGAAGGCGTGAACCGGCCTCTGCCTGACATGGGAGACGATTCCCACTTCTGGGTCAGCCCGAGGCTCACGGTTACAGGTCTGCACCGACGGTGTGGTTGACTACCCGGGACACGACGGCGTCCGACGCCGTCGTTGCGCGTTCTAAAGGATGGGATGGACATATTCATGAAGTTCGTTGAGAAGATGCGCGGCCGCTGGGCGCGCCGGCTGACGGTCGCCGCTGTGGCGGCCGCGCTGCTGCCCGGCCTCGTCGGCGTCGTCGGAGGCGCGGCGACTGCGGGTGCGTTCTCCCGGCCCGGTCTGCCGGTCGAGTACCTGGACGTGCCGTCGCCCGCGATGGGCCGCGACATCCGCGTTCAGTTCCAAAGCGGTGGCGCCAACTCGCCGGCGGTCTACCTACTCGACGGCCTGCGGGCGCGAGACGACTACAACGGCTGGGACATCGAGACCAACGCGTTCGAGATGTACTACCAGTCCGGCCTGTCCGTGGTGATGCCGGTCGGCGGCCAGTCCAGCTTCTACAGCGACTGGTACAAGCCGGCATGCGGCAAGAACGGCTGCCTGACCTACAAGTGGGAGACGTTCCTCACCCAGGAGCTGCCGGCGTGGCTGGCGGCCAACCGCCAGGTGAAGCCAACCGGCAGCGCGGCGGTCGGTCTGTCCATGGCCGGTTCGGCGGCGCTGACGCTGGCGATCTACTACCCGCAGCAGTTCCCGTACGCGGCCTCCCTGTCAGGCTTCTTGAACCTGTCCGAGGGCTGGTGGCCGATGCTGGTGGGCCTGTCGATGGGTGACGCGGGCGGCTACAAGTCCGAGGACATGTGGGGCCCGTCCAGCGACCCGGCGTGGAAGCGCAACGACCCGATGGTCAACGTCCAAAAGCTCGTCGACAACAACACCCGCATCTGGGTGTACTGCGGCAACGGCAAGCCCAACGAGCTGGGTGGCGGCGACTTCAACGCCAAGTTCCTCGAAGGGTTCACCCTGCGGACGAACAAGTCGTTCAAGGACGCCTACATCGCCGCCGGCGGCAAGAACGGGGTGTTCAACTTCCCCGAGGCCGGTACGCACAGCTGGGCCTACTGGGGCCAGCAGCTGGCTGCGATGAAGCCCGACATCCAGCGGGTGCTGGGCGCTACGCCCACCGCGTAGAAGCACGCTATCGAGTAGCGGCGGCGACCATCCGGTCGTCGCCGTTACTCGTTTCTGCGCCAGGAGTTATGTGTCGCGGGGTCGGCGTGATGTGGTTCACTACGTTGCGGATTCGGCGACGGCAGGGAGGGTGGCTATGAAGCTTGCAGGGGTGCTGTTCCGCGTGTTGGCCGCAGCCATCCTCGGAATCGGCCTGTTCGCCGCCCCGGTCTCACCGACCGCCGGAGCCGACGCCGTCGAGTATCTGATGGTGCCCTCGGCGGCGATGGGCCGCGACATCCCGGTCGCCTTCCTCGCCGGCGGCCCGCACGCGGTCGTCCTGCTCGACGCGTTCAACGCCGGGGACGCCGTCAGCAACTGGGTCACGGTCGGCAATGCCATGACCACGCTGGCCGGCAAGGGCGTCTCGGTGGCCGCCCCCGCCAGCGGCGCGTTCAGCATGTACACCAACTGGGAGCAGGACGGCAGCCGCCAGTGGGAGACCTTCCTGGCCGACGAGCTGCCCAACTGGCTGGCCGCCAACAAGGGATTGGCGCCCAACGGTCACGCGATCGTCGGCGCCGCGCAGGGCGGCTACGGCGCGGTGGCGATGGCCACCTTCCACCCCGACCGGTACAGCTACGCCGGCTCGATGTCGGGCTTCCTCACGCCGTCTCGGACCACCGAAAACGGCGCGATCACCGACGGGCTGATGCGATTCGGTGGCGTCGACACCCGCAACATGTGGGGCCTGCCCCAGCTCGGCCGCTGGAAGTGGCATGACCCCGACGTGCACATCTCGTTGCTGGTGCAGAACAACACCCGGCTGTGGGTGTTCAGCCCCCAGACGCTGACGTGCAGCGACGAGCCCGCGATGATCGGCTACTGCGACCAGGCCCAAGGCATGAACCGCTTCTTCTACCAGCACTACCGCCAGGTCGGCGGCCACAACGGGCACTTCGACTTCCCGGCCGGCGGCAACCACGACTGGTCTAGCTGGGGGCCGCAGCTCGCCGCGATGACCGGGGATCTGGTGGCCGCGATCAGGTAGCTGACGACGCGGCGGCGAACTGCGAGGTTGCTCACCCGAGCCGCCGCCGCTCAGCCGGTACCGTGGAAACGTGCAACCGACCTCCAGGCGCGTGGCCGGGTCTTCGACAATGGCGACGCTGACGCTTGCGGCCGCCGTGCTGTCGGGTTGCTCGGCCTCCAACAGCCTGATGTCCAGCGTCGCGCTGCCGGCCGACGAGACCACCACGCTGGCGTCGGGAATTCAGCCCGCCGCGCCTGCGCAGCCGTCGGCCGGCGCCAGCGGCAGCGAGCGCAAACTGGCGGTCACCGATCAGCAGCGCGCCTACCTGGACGCGCTGGATGCCGGTGGCGTGCATCCGTCCAGTGAACTGCTGGCGCTGTCCATCGGCTCCTACGTCTGCCAGGCCCGCGCTGCGAGGCAGAGCCCGCAGGCGGTGTGGGATTACGTGCATCCGCTGGTGTCCAGCGACGTGCACGACGCCCACCTCACCTCCATGCCGCCCACCGGGGCGGACGTCGACACCGCGACCGCAACATACATTCGCATCGCGACCGAACGCCTCTGCTAGCAGGAGACCATGGCCAACACCAATCGGCGGAAACGCCACCGCATCCTCGCGCTCGCTGCCGCCGGGGCGGTGGCAGTGGTGGTGGCGCTGGGGCTCGTCCTGATGGTGGTCATGCAGCGGGCCACCAAACCCTCGGCGCCCCAACCGTCCACACCGCCCAACGCGCAACCGCCCACTACCTCGGCCGGGCCGAAGAAGCCGCGCCCGGAGTTCCAGGACGCCAGCTGCCCCGACGTGATGCTGCTGTCGATTCCCGGCACGTGGGAGTCGTCGCCGCAGCAGGATCCGCTGAATCCAGCGCAGTTCCCAAATGCATTGCTGCTCAACGTAACTCGGCCACTCGCCGATCAGTTCGGCGGCGCGCGGGTCCAGACGTACACGGTGCCCTACACCGCGCAGTTCCACAATCCGTTCTCCCGGGACAACCAGATCAGCTACAACGACAGCCGCAAAGAGGGCATGGACAACGCGGTGCGGGCGCTGACCGACATGACCAACCGATGCCCACTGACCAGCTACGTGATCGTCGGCTTCTCGCAGGGCGCGGTGATCGCGGGTGACATTGCCAGTGACATCGGCAACGGCCGCGGACCCGTCGACGAGGACCTCGTGCTCGGGGTGACGCTGATCGCCGACGGGCGCCGCCAGACCGGCGTCGGCCAAGACGTGCCGCCGACGCCGCCGGGGCAGGGCGCCGAGATCACGTTGCACGAGGTGCCGTTGCTGTCGGAGTTCGGGCTCACCATGACCGGCCCGCGACCGGGCGGCTTCGGGGCGCTCAACGACCGTGTCAACGAAATCTGCGCACCGGGGGATTTGATCTGCGCGGCACCCGAAGAAGCGTTCAACATCACGAACCTGCCCTCCACGCTCGACGTGCTGGCCGGCGGCGCGGGCCAGCCGGTGCACGCGCTGTACAACACCACGCAGTTCTGGAGCTCCGACGGCCAGCCGGCCACGGTGTGGACGCGTAACTGGGCGGTGGCCAAGATCGACGCGGCCCCGCATCCCAAGCACGGCTGACGATGGCGGGTACGAATCGGCGGCGCCGCCGCCTGGTGATCGCGCTCGTCGGCGTGCTTGTGCTGGCTGCCGTGGTGGCGGTGGTCGTGTTCGTGCTGCTGCGGCCACGGCCTTCGGTGCAGGGCGCCGGCTGTCCCGACGTGCAGCTGGTGTCCATTCCCGGCACCTGGGAGTCGTCGCCGCAGCAAGACCCCGTCAACCCCACGCAGTTTCCAAATGCGTTGCTGCTGAACGTGACTCGTCCACTGAGCGCGCAGTTCGGCTCCGACCGGCTGCAGGTGTACACGGTTGCCTACATCGCTCAGTTCCACCGGCCGCTGTCCGGTGACAATGAGGTCAGCTACGACGACAGCCGCAAGCAGGGCACCGATGTCACCCGCAAGGCGATCGCCGACATAGCCGACCGGTGTCCGCGGACCAACTTCGTGATCGTCGGCTTCTCGCAAGGAGCGGTGATCGGCGGCGACATCGCCAGCGACATCGGCAACGGCCGCGGTCCGATCGACGCGAGCCGGGTGCTGGGCGTGACGCTGGTTGCCGACGGGCGCCGCCAGCCCGGCGTCGGCCGCGACGTCGGGCCCAACCCGCCGGGCGAGGGCGCGGAGATCACGCTGAAGGGCATGCCGTTCATCCCGTCGGGCATCACGATGACCGGCCCACGCGACGGCGGTTTCGGCGAGCTCAACGACCGCGTCAACGAGATCTGCGCCGAGGGCGATCTGATCTGCGCCGCGCCGGCCGGGGCGTTCAACGTGCTGAACCTGCCCGGCACGCTGCAAACACTGCTCGGCGCGGCGGGAGAGCCGGTCCACGCGAAGTACGCCACGACGGAGTACTGGAACCTCGATGGACATTCGGCGACGGACTGGACGCGCGACTGGGCAGCCGATGTGATCAACAGCGCGCCGAAAACGCGATGAGGCTGAAGGCTTGCGCGAAGACTGCGGATGGGGATGAGCCGCTTGCGCGAAGACTGCGGATGGGGATGAGCCGCTTGCGCGAAGACTGCGGACATAGCACAGATTCGCAACATTCACGACGTGAACGGGCAGGCGATTTGGTCCGCCGACCAGCCGTCCCCTAACATTAAGAAATAACTAAGAGCGGCAACGGCGGTGAACGGCGGGTCACGCGACGGCGGCGGACGCTCCGACCTCTGTACGATCTTTAAGGTTTGGGGTTTCGCGGCGGAGCGCCAGCCGATCCATGGCCGGCCCGCTTGAAGCGACAACAGACCCCGCGTGTGCTTCGACAGGAGAGTGGAACGTGCCGATTTGGGTGAACCCGTTCATCGACAAGAAGACGGGACGACTCAGCTTCCCGCACGGCGCCAGCATCCCCCGGCATGTGGAGCGGTGGGCCGGCATCCGCGCCGACCACCTGGCCTACCGGTTCCTGGACTTTTCCACCGAGCGCGACGGCGTCGAACGCGACATCACGTGGGGCCAGTTCTCCGCGCGCAGCCGTGCGATCGCCGCACGCCTTCAGCAGGTCACCGAACCGAACGACCGCGTGGCGATCCTCTGCCCGCAGAACCTCGACTACCTGACGTCGTTCTACGGCACCATCTACTCGGGCCGCATTGCCGTTCCGCTGTTCGACCCGGCCGAGCCCGGTCACGTCGGGCGCTTGCACGCAGTGCTCGACGACTGCACCCCCTCGACGATTCTGACCACCACCGGCGCCGCGGAAGGCGTCCGCAAGTTCTTCCACAAGCGCCCGGCCAAGGAGCGTCCGCGCATCATCGCCGTGGACGCGGTGCCCGACGAGGTCGCCGAAACCTGGGTGATGCCGGACACTCCCACCGAGGAAACCATCGCCTATCTGCAGTACACGTCGGGCTCGACCCGCAGCCCGGCCGGTGTGCAGATCACCCACCTTGCGGTGGCCACCAACATCGCGCAGGTGATGACCGCGCTGGAGTTCGAAGAGGGCGACCGCGGAGTGTCGTGGCTGCCGTTCTTCCACGACATGGGCTTGATCACGATCATGTTGCCGTCGATTCTGGGTCGGCACATGACGTTCATGACCCCGGCCGCGTTCGTCCGTCGGCCCATCCGCTGGATGCGTGAGCTCGGCGTCAAGGGCGACGACCGCGGCCGCGTGGTGTCGGCCGCGCCCAACTTCGCGTTCGAGCACGCTGCGCGCCGCGGACTGCCCAAGGACGGCGAGGAACTCGACCTGAGCAACGTGCAGACCATTCTCAACGGCAGCGAGCCAGTGTCGCAGGCGTCGATGCGCAAATTCACCGAGGCGTTCGCGCCGTACGGGCTGGAGCCGTCGGCCATCAAGCCGTCGTACGGGATGGCCGAGGCCACGCTGTTCGTGTCGACGACGATTCCGCACCAGGCGCCGAAGATCATCAACGTCGACCGCAACGAGCTGGTCAAAGACCGACTGGTCGAGGTGCCGGAGGGTTCGCCCAACGCGGTGCCACAGGTGTCGTGCGGCAAGATCGGTTTCGACGAGTGGGCGGTGATCGTCGATCCGGACACCGCCAGCGAATTGCCTGACGGCCAGATCGGCGAGATCTGGGTGCACGGCAACAACGTCGGCTCCGGCTACTGGAACCGGGAAGAGGAAACCCGCGAGACGTTCAAGAACATCCTCAAGTCGCGCACCAACCCGTCGCACGCCGAAGGCGCGCCCGACGACGCGATGTGGATGCGCACGGGGGACCTCGGCGCGTTCCTCGACGGCGAGTTCTATGTCACCGGCCGGATCAAGGAGCTGGTGATCATCGACGGCCGCAACCACTATCCGCAGGATCTGGAGTACACCGCGCAGGAGGCCACCCGGGCGATCCGGCCGGGCTTCGCGGCGGCGTTCTCGGTGCCGGCCAACCAGCTGCCGCAGCAGGTGTTCGACAATCCGCACGCTGGGCTGAAGTACGACCCGGAGGACACCTCCGAACAACTGGTGATCGTCGCCGAACGGGCGCCCGGCTCGCACAAGATCGAGGTCGAGCCCGTCGCCGACGACATCCGCGCGGCGATCGCGGTGCGCCACGGCGTGACCGTGCGTGACGTGCTGCTGATGCCGGCGGGCACAATCCCGCGAACCTCCAGCGGCAAGATCGGCCGCCGCGCCTGCCGGGCCGCCTACATCGACGGCAGCCTTCGCGGCGGCACCGCCTCGCCCAACTCGTTCCCCGACGACGCCCCGATTGTCGCGTCCCGCGACGCGGACTAACCCCTCGAATCGCCATGACAGACAACGAGATTCCCGACACGCCCCACGGCGATTCCTCCGCAAGCGGCCGGCCTGAGACCGTCGCAGAGATGCGCACCTGGCTGCGCAACTGGGTGGCCAACGCCACCGGCCAATCCCCGGACGCCATCGACGAAACCACCCCGATGGTGGAACTGGGGCTCTCGTCGCGCGACGCGGTCGCGATGGCCGCCGACATCGAGGACCTCACCGGGGTGACGCTGTCGGCAACGGTCGCGTTCCAGCACCCGACCATCGAGTCGCTGGCGGCGCGGATCATCGAAGGAGAGCCGGAAGCCGAGGACGTCGACGACGACGAGGACTGGTCACGCGAGCGCGACGTGCCCGACATCGCGATCGTCGGGCTGTCCACCCGCTTCCCGGGAGACATGAACACCCCCGAGGAAACGTGGCAGGCGCTCCTGGAGGGGCGCTCCGGGATCAGCGACCTGCCCGAGGGCCGCTGGTCGGAATTCCTCGAAGAGCCGCGCATCGCCGAGCGGGTGGCCAAGGCCCGCACCCGCGGCGGCTACCTCAAAGACATCAAGGGCTTCGACTCGGAGTTCTTCGCGCTGTCGAAGATGGAGGCCGACAACCTCGACCCGCAACAGCGCATGGCGCTCGAATTGACCTGGGAGGCACTGGAACACGCGCGCATCCCGGCTTCGAGCCTGCGCGGTCAGAGCGTCGGCGTCTACATCGGCTCGTCCAACAACGACTACAGCTTCCTGGCGGTGTCCGACCCCACCGTCGCGCACCCGTACGCGATCACCGGCACAGCGAGCAGCATCATCGCCAACCGGGTGTCGTACTTCTACGACTTCCGCGGCCCGTCAGTGGCCGTCGACACCGCGTGCTCGAGTTCGCTTGTGGCAGCGCACCAGGCGGTGCAGGCGCTGCGGGCGGGCGAGTGCGACGTGGCCCTGGCCGGTGGCGTCAACGCGCTGATCACCCCGATGGTGACCATCGGTTTCGACGAGGTCGGCGGCGTGCTGGCGGCCGACGGCAGGATCAAGTCGTTCTCCTCTGACGCCGACGGCTATTCGCGCGCCGAGGGCGGCGGCATGCTCGTGCTCAAGCGCGTCGACGACGCCCGCCGCGACGGCGACCAGATCCTCGCGGTGATCGCCGGCAGCGCGGTCAACCACGACGGCCGGTCAAACGGTCTGCTGGCACCGAACCCCGACGCGCAGGCCGACGTGCTGCGCAAGGCCTACAAGGACGCGGGCATCAACCCACGCACCGTCGACTACATCGAGGCGCACGGCACCGGCACCATCCTCGGCGACCCGATCGAGGCCGAGGCGCTGGGCCGCGTCGTCGGCAAGGGGCGACCGGCCGACAAGCCCGCGCTGCTGGGCGCAGTGAAATCCAATGTGGGGCACCTCGAATCGGCCGCGGGTGCGGCCAGCCTGGCCAAGATCGCGCTGGCGCTGTCGCACGACAAGCTGCCGCCGTCGATCAACTACGCCGGTCCCAACCCGTACATCGACTTCGACGCGGTGCGGCTGAAGGTCGCCGACACCGTCACCGACTGGCCGCGGTATTCCGGCTACGCGATCGCCGGCGTGTCCGGCTTCGGATTCGGCGGCGCCAACGCGCACCTGGTGCTGCGCGAAGTGCTGCCCCGCGACGTGATCGAGAAGGAGCCTGACCCCGAGCCGGTGGTCGAGGAGAAGCCCGCCGAGAAGACGGGTGTCTACGTCGGCGGCGTGCTCATCGAAGACGACGAGGACGAACCGGATTTCTACGGGGTGTCCGCGAGCACGGCCGACGAAGAACGCGAACTGCCCGGGCTCACGGAAGAAGCGTTGCGGCTCAAGGAGATTGCGCTGCAGCAGCTGGAGGAGTCACCGCCGCCGGCTCCCGCGATCCCGCTGGCGGTGTCGGCGTTCCTGACGTCGCGCAAGCGCGCCGCGGCTGCCGAGCTGGCCGACTGGATGGAGTCGGAGGAGGGCCGGGCGTCGTCGCTGGAGTCGATCGGCCGGGCGTTGTCGCGCCGCAACCACGGTCGCGCGCGTGCGGTGGTGCTGGCCCACGATCACGACGAGGCCATCGCCGGCTTGCGCGCGATCGCCGACGGCAAGCAGCGGCCCAACGTGTTCACCGCCGACGGTCCGGTGACCAACGGGCCGGTGTGGGTGCTCGCCGGTTTCGGTGCGCAGCATCGCAAGATGGCCAAGAGCCTGTACCTGCGCAACGAGGTGTTCGCCGAGTGGATCAACAAGGTCGACGCGCTGGTCCAAGAAGAGCGCGGACACTCGATCCTTGAGCTCATCCTCGACGACGCGGTCGATTACAGCGACGAGACCACCGAGCTGCCGATCGAGAAAGTGCAGCTGGTCATCTTCGCCATCCAGGTGGCCCTCGGTGAGCTACTCCGCCACCACGGGGCCAAGCCGGCCGCGGTGGTCGGGCAGTCGCTCGGCGAGGCGGCCGCCGCCTACTTCTCCGGCGGCCTGTCACTGGAGGACGCCACGCGCACCATCTGCTCGCGCGCGCATCTGATGGGCGAGGGCGAGGCGATGCTGTTCGGCGAGTACATCCGGTTGATGGCGCTCGTCGAGTACTCCGCCGACGAGATCAAGACCGTGTTCTCCGACTTCCCGGACCTCGAGGTGTGCGTTTACGCGGCACCGGGCCAGACGGTGATCGGCGGCCCGCCGGATCAGGTGGACGCGATCATCGAGCGCTGCGAGAAGGAAGGCAAGTTCGCGCGCAAGTTCCAGACCAAGGGTGCCAGCCACACCTCGCAGATGGATCCCCTGCTGGGCGAGCTCGCGGCTGAGCTGGTGGGCATTCAGCCCCGGCCGATCACCACCGGCTACTACTCGACCGTGCACGAGGGCAACTTCATCCGCCCCGGCCAGACGATCCACGACGTCGACTACTGGAAGAAGGGCTTGCGGCACTCCGTGTACTTCACGCACGGCATCCGCAACGCCGTCGACAACGGGCACACCACGTTCCTGGAGCTCGCGCCGAACCCGGTGGCGCTCATGCAGGTCGGCCTGACCACCGCTGCGGCGGGCCTGCACGACGCGCAGCTGATTCCGACGCTGGCCCGCAAACAAGACGAAGTCGAGTCGATGATCGCGGCGATGGCGCAGCTGTTCGTCTACGGCCACGACCTCGACATCCGCACACTGTTCACGCGCGCTGCCGGACCGGCCGACTACGCGAACATCCCGCCGACCCGGTTCAAGCGCAAAGAGCACTGGCTCGACGCCCACTTCACGGGCGACAGCTCGGTGATGATGCCCGGCAACCACGTCGCGATGCCCGACGGCCGCCACGTGTGGGAATACCGTCCGCGCGGCGAAACCGATCTGGCTGCGTTGGTGAAAGCTGCTGCAGCGCAAGTGCTTCCGGATGCCCAGTTGACGGTCTCCGAGCAGCGGGCGGTGCCCGGCGACGGCGCGCGGCTGGTGACCACGCTGACCCGGCACCCGGGCGGCGCTTCGGTGCAGGTGCATGCCCGCATCGACGAGTCGTTCACGCTGGTCTATGACGCGATCGTGTCGCGGTCCGGCCAGGTGGCGGCGTTACCGTCGGCCGTCGCCGTGGGAACTGTTGCAGCTCAGCCTGTTACGCAGGAAGCCGCTTCGGAGTCCGAGGACCAACCCGACGCGGAAATCCTGCATGACAACCTGACCCAGGGCGCCAACCTCGGTGCCGGGTTCGCCAAGTGGTCGCCCGACTCCGGTGAGACCGTGCATGATCGGCTGGCCGCAATCGTCGGTGGCGCAATGGGATACGAGCCCGAGGACCTGCCGTGGGAGGTTCCGCTGATCGAGCTCGGCCTCGACTCGCTGATGGCGGTGCGGATCAAGAACCGCGTCGAGTACGACTTCGACCTGCCGCCGATCCAGCTGCAGGCTGTGCGCGACGCGAACCTGTACGCGGTCGAGAAGCTGATCGAGTACGCGATCGAACACCGCGACGAAGTGCAGCAGCTGCACGAGTACCAGAAGACCAAGACCGCCGACGAGATCGCCGAAGAGCAGGCGCGGCTGCTGTCGGGGGCGTCGGTGCAGACCGTCACCGCTCCGGCGCCTGATCCGCAAGCCGAACCACAAACCCAAGCGGAAGCCCCTGAGCCACAAAACATTCCGCCGCCACCGCCGTCGGACAACCCCGCCGGGCCGCCGCGCGAAGGCAAACCCGACCCGGCCGGTGCCGCTGCTTCGTCTGATCTTGCGGCTGCCGCCGCGGTGCTGAATCGGCAGGCGATCACCGAAGCGCTTGGCGCTGACGTGCCGCCGCGCGACGCGTCGGAGCGGGTCACGTTCGCGACGTGGGCGATCGTCACCGGCAAGTCGCCGGGCGGCATCTTCAACGAGCTGCCCGAGGTCGACGACGCGACCGCTGAGAAGATGGCGCAACGGCTTTCGGAGCGCGCGGACGGGCCGATTACTGTCGAGGACGTCAAGACGTCGAGGACCATCGAAGAGCTGGCGGACAAAGTGCGCCAGCACCTCGAAGCGGGTCAGCTCGACGGGTTCGTCCGCGTCATCCGTCCCCGCGAAGAGGGCTCGAACAAGGTGCCGGTGTTCGTCTTCCACGCGGCCGGTGGGTCGACCGTGGTGTACGAGCCGCTGCTGAAGCGGCTTCCGCCCGATACCCCGATGTACGGATTCGAGCGCGTCGAGGGCACCATCGAAGAGCGTGCGGCGCAATACATTCCGAAGCTGCGCGAACTGGGCGGCGACGGGCCGTTCATCCTGGCCGGCTGGTCGCTGGGCGGCGCGCTGGCGTATGCCTGTGCGATCGGGCTCAAGGAGCAGGGCTGCGACGTGCCGTTCGTCGGGCTCATCGATGCCGTGCGGCCAGGCGAGGAGATCCCGCAGACCAAAGAGGAGACCCGCAAGCGCTGGGAGCGTTACGCCCGGTTCGCCGAGCGCACGTTCAACGTGCAGATCCCGGAAATCCCTTACGATGAGCTCGAAAAGCTCGACGACGCAGGGCAAGTGCAGTTCGTGCTGAACGCGGTCAAGGAAAGCGGTGTGCAGATTCCCGGAGGGATCATCGAGCACCAGCGCACGTCGTACCTGGATCAGCGTGCCATCGACACCGCGCAGATCCGCCCCTACGACGGGCACGTCACGCTCTACATGGCCGACCGCTACCACGACGACGCGATCATGTTCGAGCCGCGCTACGCCACCCGCAAGCCCGACGGCGGCTGGGGTGAGTACGTGTCCGATCTCGAGGTGGTGCCGATCGGTGGCGAGCACATCCAGGCCATCGACGAGCCGTACATCGCCAAGGTCGGCGCTCACATGAGTCAGGTGCTCGCCAAAGTTGAAGCGCAGCAGAAGGTTTAATCCCGTCGGTCAAAATGTGCGTCGCGCACGTCGACGTCGAGGCCTTAGCGTCGTTTCCATGTGGAGACGCTGAGTGTTGCGTCAGGAACCTAAAGTAGTGTTGCGGCGACATCGTGGGGGGAGTGACGCAGTGTCGGACCTTCTTCGCGTCGCGCCGGAGGACTTGCACATGTCGGCCGTGAAGGTCGAGCAGCACACCGAAGAGCTGCACGCACGCCATATTGCTGCCAATGGCCGTATTGCCGCTGCCCAAGGTGGCGTCCCGACCTACGCTGCGGTAGCGCTTGCGATCGCGGCCGCCAAATGGGAGGCCGACACGGCGCGTATCCATGAGCGCTTGAGTGGCCACGGGCAGGCTCTCCGTGGGGCCGCGACGGGGTATCGCATTACCGAAGCGCACAACGCCGAGAGGGTGCGATCGGTCGGCTCCGCGGCACCGGACAGCTCGGCAGCGGACCGTGTGAAGTAATGCAATGACGGTCTCGGTCGCCGATATTGATCGGTGGGTGTCCGCCGATGTGCGCGAGGTGTTTCATGCCGCCCGCAGCAGGGCCGAAGCCGCGTTCGAAACCGCCGACGGTATCTCGACCCTGCCTGCGTTCCAAACGTGGGGCGGCGATGCCGCTGTGGCCGCCCGCGGCGCAAATGAGCAGATCCGCAAGGATCTGGACGGCCAGGGAAATGAGGCATTGGTGGTCGCCCGGGCTGCGGAGGCGGCGGCGGAGCAGATGGAAACGGTCATTGCAGACCTGCGGACCCTCGAAAGTGACATCGCCAGCGCTCACTTGGCAATCGATCGCATCGGCAACCGAGTGATCCCCGGTTCGGTCTCAACAGATCCCATGCTCGTCGTCCTGGCCCAGATGCAGCAATTCCAGGAACGACTGGACGCGGTTGTGGCGCGAGCGGTTGCGGTCGACGAGGAACTGGCGCGTGCGATCAAGATGGCGACCGGTGCGGAGCCGATTCCTGACACTGGACACGACAATCGGCCGGAATCCCAAGGGGCCAAGCTGAATCGTCGCCCAACGACCCGAGGCGCGAGCCGCCGGCCGTAGCGGGTAGCGAACCTGGCCGGGATGGCGTCATGTTGGCTCCGAAAGGGCCGGATGTGGCAATTGGAGCCGCCGGTGCGGTGGCCGGTGCCACGGCAGACGGTGTGCGCCAGACAGCGCTCAACATGATCGAATCATCTCCCGGCACGGGCCCTGGTCGGGCTGACCCCGGCCTGCTGAAGTGGTTTGAGGACCCGAAGGTTCCGGGATTTTTTCGTGTCGGCGGTGTGGTTGCTGTGGCCACCGCAGTCCCTGCCGTCATGGCCGACGTGGCCGACGGCAACTCGATTCCCGAGGCTGTCACACGGGAGGGCGTGGGTGTGGCCGCCGGATTAGTGGCTGGCGCGGAAGCTGGTGCGCTGGTCGGTTCGGTGGTTCCTGGGGCCGGGACGGTGGTCGGCTTGGTAGTGGGCGCTGCTGCAGGGGCGGCCGCCAGCTATTTGGCGTCGAAGGGTGTCGAAGCCATCTGGGAACCCGCTGCCGATGCGGTCGGTGACGCCGTGCATGGCCTGGAATCTGTCTTCGGTTTCGGGTAGGGCGCTTGATGCGATTCGACGACTACATGCGGCAGTCGGCGTCGCCGTGTACCCGGTCAACCGGTTCGTCGGGTTCGAGGTGCAGGTAGGCGTGCCGGCGGATTGGGAACCTTACTGCGCAGCTCCCGGCATGAGGGTGTGGATCTCTCGGAGGGATCTGCGTCCAAATGAGTTCTGCGCTAACGCCGTGCTCGAGACGCATCGCGTTGAGGCATTCCTGGATGCCAGCGCGGTATTCGCCATGCTGACCGACCAGCAAGTGGAGTCGGTGCCGGGCAGTCACGAACTGCACCGCTACATCGCGGCTGCTACCGAGGGCGCGGGCATCGTGGGTGAGTTGGCGATGCAGATCGAGCATGAAGTCGGTGCTCTCGACAGTGTGTGCCGAACCCGGATCATTACGTCCGGGAAGGCGACGCTGATCGCCCAACTGACGACGACTGCACTGCACGATTCACCGGTGGAGCCAGCGGATGTGTGGCTGAAAGTCCGCGAGGCGGCCGCGTCCCGATCAACGTCGGGGGGTACCTCGGTGCCGTTCCGGCAGCCGGAATGCCAGAAGGTCAATGATGGCCGTTGACGGGTCGAAAATCTCTTCCAGGCGCTTATGCCGCTATGCCATCGCCTCGGTTCTTTTCCTGCTTGCAAGTCTCAACCTGCTATTCGGATCGGCTTGGTATCTGACTCTCGGTGCCGCTGCAGGCGGAGGGATCATCTTGCTTGGACAGCGCAAGCTTTTCGCTGCCGGGGTCAGCCGGTCGGGCGACGAAATTGTCTGCCGCTACATTCCCTGGTTCGAGGGCAACGCATACGGCGCCATAGTGCTGATACCGCTGTTGGGAATCGCCGCTATTGGCGCCGGTTCTGCTCGTAACGGCCACCCGCCCGCATGGCTTTGGTCGGTCGGCATCATCCTCCTTGGAGTAGGCCCACTGGCGTTGTACAGCGTCGCTCGTATGTGGCGCCGATCCTTCTTGCGGATATCCCCGTCGGCGTTGACCGTGTGTTTGTCCAAGGGAGGCACGACCGAATTCCGCCGTGAGCAAGTCGAGTCCATCGCTTCAAAGGTTGTCCCGATCGGGCTGGGCGGGAGGTCGCAGCAAGTAGAAATTTGCTACCGGATAAATCGTTCGAGCAAGAGCGACGATGCGATGGAGACCGTCTTGCTCGGGTCGCAGCTAAGCGTCGAGCCGGCGAACCTCCTGCACGCTCTGGTCGTGTGGAAGGACGCCGCCCGTGAAGGCGCGGGCGATCTGCTCGCTCGCATCGAGCAGATCCTTCAGGGCCGGGTGAGCAACCTGTCTTGATTCGGGGCGGGACAGGGGCCTGCTTTAGGATTCAGTGTTGTGACTGAGACTCTGTCAACCAGCCGCGCGCACACCACGGCCGAGAAGTTGGCCGAACTCCGCGCAAAGCTGGAGCTGGCGAAGGAGCCGGGCGGGGCGAAGGCGGCCGCCAAGCGCGACAAGAAGGGCATCCCCAGCGCACGCGCCCGCATCCACGCGCTGCTGGATCCCGGTAGCTTCTTGGAGATCGGCGCGCTGTGCCGCACACCGGGCGATCCGAACGCGCTCTACGGCGACGGCGTGGTGACGGGCCACGGCCGCATCAACGGACGGCCGGTCGGGGTGTTCAGCCACGACCAGACTGTGTTCGGCGGGACGGTCGGCGAGATGTTCGGCCGCAAGGTCGCCAAGTTGATGGAGTGGGTGGCCATGGTCGGCTGCCCGATGATCGGCATCAACGATTCGGGCGGCGCGCGCATTCAGGACGCGGTGACGTCGCTGGCGTGGTACGCCGAACTGGGCCGCCGGCACGAGCTGTTGCGCGGCATGGTGCCGGAAATCTCGATCATCCTCGGCAAATGCGCTGGGGGAGCGGTCTATTCGCCGATCCAGACCGACCTCGTCGTCGCGGTGCGCGATCAGGGCTACATGTTCGTCACCGGACCCGACGTGATCAAGGACGTCACCGGCGAAGACGTCACGCTCGACGAACTCGGTGGCGCTGATGCCCAGGCGCGTTACGGCAACATCCACCAGGTCGTCGAATCGGAGGCAGTGGCATTCCAATATGTGCGCGACTACCTGTCGTTCTTGCCGGCCAACACCTTTGACGACCCGCCGATCGTCAACCCGGGTCTGGAGCCGGAGATCACGCCGCACGACCTCGAGCTGGATTCAATCGTGCCCGACTCCGACAATGCGGCCTACGACATGCACGAGATCCTGCTGCGGATCTTCGACGACGGCGACGTTTTCGACGTCGGTGCGCAGCGCGGCCAGGCGATCATTACCGCGTTCGCGCGTGTCGACGGCCGGCCCGTCGGCGTGATCGCGAATCAGCCCATGGTCCTGGCCGGGGCGATCGACAACGAGGCCTCCGACAAGGCGGCCGGATTCGTCCGGTTCTGCGACTCCTTCAATCTGCCTCTGGTGTTCGTCGTCGACACACCGGGGTTCCTGCCGGGTGTCGAGCAGGAGAAGAACGGCATCATCAAGCGCGGCGGCCGCTTCCTCAATGCGGTTGTCGAAGCCGATGTGCCGAAGGTGACGATCACGATCCGCAAGTCCTACGGCGGCGCGTACGCGGTAATGGGGTCCAAGCAGCTCTCCGCCGACTTGAACTTCGCGTGGCCCACCGCGCGGATCGCGGTGATCGGCGCAGAAGGTGCCGCGCAGCTGCTGATGAAGCGCTTCCCAGACCCGAATGCGCCTGAGGCACAAGAGGTCAAGCGTCAGTTCATCGAGGGCTACAACCTCAACATGGCGATCCCGTGGATCGCCGCGGAGCGCGGGTTCATCGACGCGGTGATCCAGCCGCACGAGACCCGGCTGCTGCTGCGCAAATCGCTGCACCTGCTGCGCGACAAGCAGAAATGGGACCGCGTGCAGCGCAAGCACGGCCTGCTCCCGATCTAATTCCCGCGAGGGTGCGTGTCTGGACAGCGGCACGCCGCACAACCTGTGACGCAGCGCACGTTCGCGGCCTCGAACGAGTGCGATGATCTTTCGTGCCCAAGGCGGTCTATCCGGGCATGAGAAAAATCAAAGCGGGACTCTTCATCGCCCTCGACGGCGTCGTAGAGGCACCTAACGAGTGGCATTTCCCCTACTTCAACGAAGAAATGGGTGCCGCCGTCGACGCCACGCTCGGCACGGCTGACACCATCCTGCTCGGCCGCAAGACCTACGACAGCTTTGCAGGCGCGTGGCCAGACCGGGAGAACGGCGATGGCGACGAAGCAGAGTTCGCCAAGAAGCTGGGCGACGCCCGCAAGATCGTCGTCTCCCGCCAAAAGCTCGAGTTCACCTGGCGCAATTCAGAACAACTCAGCGGAGATCTGCTCGAGGCCGTCGCCGCACTGAAGGACGAACCCGGCGGCGACATCGCAATGAGCGGCTCGGTGTCGGTGGTGCGCCAGCTGCTCGACGCGGGGCTGCTCGACGAGCTGCACCTACTCCTGCATCCGATTGCCGTGCGCAAAGGCACGCGGCTGTTTGGGGACGGCGACGCGATACCGCTGAAACTGTTGTCCTCACAGACGTTTCAGACGGGCGTGCTAAACCTCGTATACGCGCCGCAATGAGTTCGCCCGGTGGCACGAGCGTGCGCCGTTGTACGGAGTGCGTGGGCGTGTCGGTGTACCGACACGCACGCTCGCGGACTAGGGCTTGATCCTGATGTGGCCGGGCTTCCACAAGCCACTGCGGGTGGCGGTGCCGACGTCCAATGTGGCCGGCGTGGCGTCGACGATCGTGTCGAACTTGCGCAGCGACCCCCAGTCCCTGCCCCAGTCGTGCGACAGATAGGTCGCCATCACATGGGCGCGCAGCAGCAGATCCGTGATTCCCAAGAGGCCGCCGTTGAGGCCGTCCTCCCAGGTGTCGGTGTCCTGCTTCTTGGCGGTGTAGTCGGGTGTGATGCGGAAGGCGGGGATCTCGGTGACACCGAGGTTGTGGTACATCGGCCGCTGGCATGGGAACGCAAGTCCCACAGCCCAATCCATCAGCACCGGCTTCGTCGAGCCGACGTACTCCTGCACTGAGCGCAGTTCCGGCACCCGCGGCGGTGTCACCGCCACCCAGTCGCCCGGCGTCAGCGACAGGTCCTCAGCCACCACCCGCACCGCCACCGCGTCACGGGGGATGTCGGAGCGCGCGAATCGCAGATTGCGCCACGAGGGCGTCGGCCCGAGGTCGTAGGGCACCAGCCGCCCAGCCGGCACCAATCCGCCATCAGGTCCACGCCGCGCGACCTCCAATTCGACGGCCTGGCCCTTGCTGTACCCGTTGAGCACGCTGTAGCCGCTGATCGTCCCGGCCGCTGTCACCACCACCAACGGATGCCCGTCGTCGGCGGGTGGCAGCTCGTACCAGGCTGACGTCAGCCTGCTCTGCTGCTGCGGCCCTTCCACCCAGCTGCCCGCCACCGGCGTGCGAGCCGGATCCAGCCCGTACGGCAGCGGCACCGTCGACCCGTTCACCCCGGGCTGCGACAGCTTGGTCGCAGCGTCCCAGTCGTAGTCGGTGCCGGGCTGCGGCAGGTTCACGTGGATCGACTCGGCCACAATCTGATCAGGCACGCCGTTTGGCGTGAAGCCCACTGGTTTCGCGCCGCCCAGCGGGCCCAGCGGGCCGTAGTCACCGGGCAATGGGCGCAGGAAGCCGTTGTTCGTGTCGGGTTCGACGAGCACGTCGTCAGCCAAACCGCAGCCCCCGACGAACGCGCGCAGGTTCGCCGCGGCGTTGGAGTACGTCGGGTATTGGCGCACCACACCGGCCAGCATCGAGCCGACGAACACCACCACCATCAGACCCGCCGCCAACGGGATCGGTGCGGCGGTCAGCAGTCGCGCCAGCCGCCCGCTGCCATGCTCCCGTGCCACGAAGTGAAGCCACACCGCATACAGGGCGGTCACCGCGAACAAGACGAAAAACACTGTGCTGACGGTGATTCCGGCGATCTTCGGCATCGTATTGTTGAATGGGATGCCGTAACTGGAGACGTACCACCAGCCGTTGGTGGTGGCGAAGCACAGCGCCAGCGTGAAGAACACCGCCGCCAAGAACGCCATCCGGTTGCGCGACCATCGGAGCACCGACGGTGACACCAGGACCGTGGCCACCGCCGCCATCGCCGCACCGACAGCGGCGAACAAGCCGAAGTGGTGCACCCACTTCGTCGGGGTGAACATCAGGAAGAACATGGTCCCGAATATCACGCCCATCAGCCGCCACACCGGCCCGCGCGCCACTCCGGGAATCCTCTTGCGGCGCAACATGATGAACATCGATGCGAACAACGACAGCGCGGTGAACAGGAATCCGAAGCGCCGCGACAGAGAACCGTCAACCGTCGGCAGGATCAGGTAGTAGTACCGCAGATTCTCGGTGTACCACTCTTGGCTGGGTCCGATCGCGGTGCGAATCCTGGTGGCTTCCAACACCGTTGCGAGTGTCTGGTCGGCGAATACCACCGTCAGGACGACGAAACCAGCGGCCAGCAGCGGTGCCACCAGGGGCCAGGTGCCGATCACCCGGTGGCGGCGCACCAGGATGCGCAGCAGCGGACGGCCTCCGGCCAGCAGCGCGGCGACCGCGATCAGCCCTGTCGGTTGGATGCCGAGCGTGAATGCGGCGGTGATGATCGCCAACGCCGCAGGCGTCAGCCGCCCGGAGATGATCGCGCGTTCGATCAGCACGTAGGTGATCAGCGCGCCGGTGGCGATCTGGCCCTCGGGCCGCAGCCCGTTGTTGAACGGCATCCATGCCGCCAGCAGCACCAGCCCCGCCGCCCACATCGCGGCCCGACTCGACGCGACCGCGGGTCCCAATCGTGGCAGCACCTCCCGCGACAGCAGCAGCCAGCACACCAGCCCGCAGATCAAATCCGGCAGGCGCATCCAAATGCTGGCATCGCTCACGTGGGTCATCAGCGCGAGCACGTTGTAGTACCAGCCGAAGGGATCCTCGGGGCTGCCGAACCAGCGGAAGTAGTTCGACATGTACCCGGCATGCCCTGCGGTGCGGGCCATTTGCAGGATGTAGCCGTCGTCGGAGGAGTTGGCGCCGATGATGTGCCACACCAGGAATCCGCCGACGACCACCACGTCGGCGCCCGTGAAGAACCGCCAGCGGGCCGGGATGAGCCGATGCATCCGGCGGCCGTCGATGCGGTCCAGGCGCCACAACGCCAGCAGTGCGATAACGGTCGCCGCGACCGCGAGGATCATTGCGGCGAGCTTCAAAGTCGTTGGCTTGGTGGAGAATCGGGTGTCGACGACCGCGGAGAAGCTCAGTCCGGGCGGTGCGGGCCCGACCAGGTCGGTGAACACCCCGACGATCGCGGGCCGCAGGTTCGGGTCGGCGAACCCGCTGCGCAGTGGTTTACCTGTGGGGTCGGTCAGCCCGACGAAGGTCGCGAAGGTCCCCGCCTCCGACGACGTGACCTCGAGGCGCTGGCAACCCGGTGAAATCGCTTGCGCGCGAGGCACACTCGCTACCACCACGTTGCGGTCGACGACGTCGACACGCGAGCTGGTGACGTTGACCAGCAGCCCGAAGAGCGCGGCCTGCTTGCCGTTCTTCGGGGCGGTGCCCAGCACCAGGCCACCTTGCGGGGGCATGCTGCGGATCAGGTCGCACGGCACCGTCACGTTCATCGACACCGGCGCCTGCGAGATCAACGGCGCCGTGACGTTGGCCAGCGCCCCATTTTGCGGCCAGTTCAGTGTCGCGGTGCTCTGCACCACCGGCAGCAGAGGGGTCGCGACCGACAACACGAACCCGATCAGCCCGGCGATCGTCGCAACCCAGCGGGCTACGGAGACGTCGCGGCGTACTTCGTCGACGCGGCCGGGCTGGCGGTCGGCGTTGGCGAAGACGTCCGACGGGCCGCTCGCGGTGAGAGCGTCAGAACCCGTCACGGCAGCGCCCTGATCGGTCCGACGCGAGTCCACCCGTGCACGATCTCACTTCCCTGCTCGATCACCGCGTCGGGTGCCTGCTCGGCCGGCACCACCCGCTCGTAGCGCTCGATCGCGCCCCAGTCGCGATACCAGTCGTCGCGCAGATAGCTCGGAATCGTCGACGGGCGCAGCAGCGCCTGGGTGAACAGGAACGGGCCGCCGTCCTCGGCGGACTGCCACTGATTCGACGACACGACCATCTGCTTGTGGCTGGGAATGATCCGGTACTGCGGCAACTCGGCGACGCCGAGATGCTCGGAGAACGGCCGCTGGCACGGGAAGTTCGCGGCGGTGGCGATGTCCATCAGCACCGGCGTCTGTGAGCCGAGCAGCTGCTGGGCGGTTTCCAGGATCGGCACTCGCGGCGGGGTGAACGCGAACCACTGATCCGAGCTGAGGTTCGGGTCGTCGGCGACGATGCGGGCCACATTGGCTTCCGGCGGCGCCCAGGCCAGGGGGAATCGCAGGTTACGCCAAGCCTTTTGTGGCGCCGTCTCGGCTGCGGTGACGTCGATCGGTTGGACGATCGACAGCGGCTGGAAGCTGCCGTCGGGCCGGCGCACGCCCCACTGCAGCCGCAGTGACTGGCCGTAGTTGAATGCGCCGTCCTCGTCGTAGGACCAGATCGCGCCGGCCGCGGCGACGGTCACCAGCGGGCGGTCCGGCGTCCGGGGCGGCAGCTGATACCAGACCGAGGTGGCCTTGGCCGCGACGGTGTTCTCCTTGTAGCTGCCCATCACCGGCGTGCGCGCCGGATCGAGGCCGAACGGCAGAAACACCCGCGACCCATTGACCCCGACGGGGCCGTAGCCGCCCTCCGTGCCGGCCAGGTAGCCGACAGCGACGTTGGGCTTGTTCGGCGAGCCGTCGGAGTTCACGGTGCCCGGGTTGGCCGACACCGGCTCCACTGGCTCGAGCTTGTCGCCGACGCCGTTGGGCGTGAACCCGACGGGGTTCGCGCCGCCCAGCGGCCCGTACTGGCCGAACGGCTGGCCCGGAACGGGTTGCAGCAGACCGGCATTCGTGTCAGGTTCGACGAGCACGTCGTCGGCCATCGCGCAGCTGGTCTTCGACAGCCTGGACGCGAGCGCGTCGATGTTGGCCTTGGCGGTGGTGTAGACGGGATAGCGCTGCGCGGCGGCCTTGGCCATGGACCCCACCTCGAGCACCACCATGATGACCGCCACCACCAGCAGCGGCGTCGACGCGAGGATGCGGTTGCGGCGGTTGTCGGCCACCCGGGTGTGCCCGGCGTAGTCCATCCGGAAGTGCAGCCAGCCCGCCAGCAGCCCGGTGGCGATCGCCAGCGCCAAGAACATCGACGTCACCGGATGCCGCGCGATCACCGGCTGCTTGTCGAACCACGGCACCCCGTAGTTGCCCACGTAGAACCAGCCGTTGATGCCAGATGTCGCCCACGCCAGCACGAACAGCAGCGCCGTGACATAAAGGGCGAGGTTACGGCGGCTGTGCAGGCCCAGCCGTGCCACCGCGAACGCGGTCACCGCTCCCAGCGCGCCCGCCAGGCCGGCGAACGCCCCGAACTGCACCGCCCACTTGGTCGGGGTGAACGTCAGCAGCAGCAGTCCGACCGCGGTCGCGCCGATCAGCCGCCACACCGGCCCGCCGGCCAGCCCCGGTACGCCGCCACGGCGCAGCAACACCGCGAGCATCCCGAACAAGCACAGCAGCAGCACCAGCACCGCGAAGCGGCGGGTGAGCGACGAGTCGACGCTGTCTTCGACCGTCAGGAAGTAGTAGCGCAGGAACTCCTGATACCAGGCGATCGTCGGGCCGACCACGTATTTGATGCGGGCCGACTCCGCGACCGTCGCAAGTGTCTGGTCGCGGAACACGATGACCACGATCAGCGCCAGCGATGCGCCCAGCGCAGCGATCGGCGCCAGAAGGCCGTCGGTGACCCGGCGTCGCGCGACGGTCCGCGCGATCTGGCGCGCACCCACCAGCAGCGGTGCGAGTGCGATCAGACCTTGCGGTGCGACCGTCGCCGCCAGCGTCGCGACCACCACGGCCACCGCCGCCGGCCACAGTCGGCGAGTCGCAATCGAGTTCTCCACCAGCATCCAGGTGAGCAGCGTGCCGAACGCGATGATCGGCTCGGGCCGCAGCCCGTTGTTGAACGGCAGCCACGCGGCCAGGAACACCGCGCCTGCCGTCCACACCGCCACGCGGTTGTCGGCCAGCTTGCGCCCGAGCCGCGGCAGCATGCCGCGCGACACGATCAGCCAGCACCCGATGGCCGCCAGGGTCGCAGGCAGCCGCATCCACACGCTGGCGGTGCTGACCGAGGCGAGCTGGCCGAGCACCGACTGGTACCAGTCGAACGGGGCTTCGGTGGTGCCGAAGAACCGGTAGTAGTTGGCGACGTATCCGGCGCTGTGCGACACCCGCGCCATCGTGAGGTTGTAGCCGTCGTCGGACGACGTCGCGCCGATCAGATGCCAGAGGACAAGCGTGCCGACGACGCCGACGTCGGCCAGCCAGATCGCGACGTTGGCCCGCAGCCATCGTCGGAGGTCACCGCGCGGCCGCCGGCCCGAGTAGCGGTCCAGCACGGCCAGCGCGACGATCGCCGCGACCACGCAGAGCACGCCGAGCACCATCACGGCCTGTTTGAGCAGCGTCGGCGACGTGATGAACCGGGTGTCGATGTCCACGCGTGCGCTCAAGCCGGGCTGTGGCGGCACCTTGAGGTCGGTGAAGATGCCGGCGACTTGCGGCTTCATCTCCACCGCAAGCGTTCCCGTCGCTGCGGGGATGCCGACAAAGTCGGCGCCCACCCCGCCGACGTCGGCCCACACGTGCAGCGCGCTGCAGGCGCCGGAGGCCACCGCGGCGCGAGGCGCGACCGCAGCAACGGAGTCGCGGAAGGCCACGACGACGGCGTCGGCGTTGGCCCGCACGAACAACCCGTACTTGGTGGCGTCGGTGCCGCCCGGTGGGATGGTCGAGAACACCAGCCCGCCCGACGGCGGCAGCGTCGCGATCGCCGGGCAGGGGATCGACACGTCCAGTGCCCTTGGCGCCCCGGACACCAGCGCCGCGGTCACGTCGGAGACGTTGCCGCTGGGGTTCTGCGGCCACAGGATTGTCGCGGTGGTCTGCTTGACCGGCAGCAGCGGGACCACTGCGCACAGCAGGATTCCGGCGATGCCCGCGACCACGGCGACCAGCCGCGCGATGCGATGAGCCATCCCGGGACCCTCGCCGCTCCTGTCAGGCACGAGGCCCGATGGTATGCGACGTTCCTAATGCCGCATCGGCGCCGGGCTCCACAGTCCGCTGCGTGTTGCGGAACCGAGATCAAGCCGGGCCGGCGTGGCGTCGGGGTAGTACAGCGTGAGCCGCTGCAGCGACCCCCAGTCGCGCGACCAGTCGTTGTTCAGATAGGTCGCCACGGTGGTCGCCCGCAGCAGCAGCTCGGTGATGCCCAGCGGGCCGCCGCCGAGGTTGTCCATCACCGGCGAGTTCGCCTCCGCGCCGAACCGGTCCGGCAGAATCCGCCACTTCGGGACTTCGGTGACGCCGACGTTGTGGCCGAACGGCCGCTGGCACGGGAACGCCAGCCCCACCAGCCAGTCGAGCAGCACCGGATCCTGCGAGCCGACCACCTGCTGCAGCGTGCGCAGGTGCGCGATCCGGGGCGGAGTCAGCGCGATCCAGTGCTGGGGTGCCAGGTCGTCGTCGGTGGCGGTGAGCCGAATCTGGGTGGCGCTACGCGGGATTGCCGACATCGGCAGCCGCAGGTTGCGCCATGCCGGCGGCGAGCCGACGTCGGCGAAGCCGGCGCTGCCGGCCACCTTGCCGTCGTCACCCGCCCACTGCACCTGCACCTCGCGGGAGTCGAAGCGGCCCGCCGCCGACACCACCAGAAGTGGCCCCGCCTGGTCGCGCGGTGGCAGCCGGTACCAGGCCGATCGCAGCGTCGCGGGCGACTGGATGCCGGACTGGTAGCTGCCCAGCACCGGGGTGCGGGCGGGGTCGAGGTAAAACGGCAGCTGCGCGCGCGAGCCGTTGATTCCGGTGACGGCGGTGGTGCCGCCCTCGGTGCCGGCCTGGCCGTTGGCAGTGCCGGTGGTCGTGTCGACGAACGCGCCCGCGCCGGGCTGCTGCATGACCGGGTCGGCGGACACGTTCGACGGGACGCCGTTGGGCGTGAAGCCTCTGGAGTTCTCGGCGCCGAGCCCGTCGGCGACGGGCACGCCGGTGGGCGTCAGCATGCCCGCGTTCGGATCCTGTTCCACCATCACGTCGTTGGCGAGCCCGCAGGTCTTGCCGAACAGGGCTTCGATGTTGGACCGCCCGACCGTCCACGCCGGGTACTGGCCGATCATTGCCGCGGTCAGCGAGAACACCTCGAACGCCACCAGCAGCCAGGTCGCAATTGCCAACGGAGACTGGATGATTCGGCTCAGCCGCGGCCAGCGGCCGTCGGGCTGCGCGATGTCGTGACTCGAGAAGTGAAACCATGCAGCCACCAGCAGCACCACGACGGTGACCGCCAGCAGCAGTGTGGTGAAACCGAACCCGGCCTCGGGGAACGCATTCGACCACGGCACACCGAAATTGGAGACGTACCAGTAGCCGTTGACGCTCGCGAACGACAGCGCGGTCACGAACAGCACCAGCGCGGCGAAGACCGCCCGGTTGCGCCGCGACTTCATCACCGCAGCTGTCACCGCGACGGCGGCCAGCGCGCCCAGCGAGCCGGCCAGCCCGGCGAACACCCCGAAGTGGTGCGTCCACTTGGTGGGCGTGAACATCATCGCGATGAACGAGATCACCGTGATGCCGATGATCCGCATGCTCGGTCCGGCGGCGGTGCCCGGGATGCGGCCCTTGCGCAATGCCATCGCGATGGCCACGGCGAGCGCGACCAACAGCGCGAGCACAGCGAATCGGCGCGCGATCGACCCGTCGGGTGTGGCCATGAACAGCCGCTCGTAGCGGATGTGCTCGTCGAACCAGGACAGGCTCGGCCCGACCGCAGACTTCAGCGCGTTGGCCTGCACTTCGCCCATGAATGTCTGGTCGCGGAAGATGAGGATCACCGTCACGGTGCAGGCCGCGACGATCGGCGCCAGCAGCGCGGTGTAGCCGAAGCGGGCCGAACGGCGGTGCAGGATCGTGCGCAGCGGCCCGATGGCCACCAGCAGCGCGCCGATCGACGCGATGCCCGTGGGTCCGGAGAACAGCGTCAGCGCGCCGATGACGCAGGCCACCGCCAGTGGAAGCAGCCGGTTGGTGGCCACCGCCCGCTCCACCGAGCACCAGGTCAGCAGGATGCCCAGCGCGATGATCGGCTCGGGCCGCAGCCCGTTGTTCAGCGGCAGCCAGAACGCCAGGAACATGCCGGCCGCGGTCCACGCCGCCGCCCGGTAGATCTTGACCGCGTGGCCCAGGCGGGGGATCACTTCGCGGCTGATCAGCCACCAGCACGTCAGCGCCATCAGCAGCGTGGGCAGCCGCACCCAGACGCTGGCCGTCGAGACGTTCGACCACAGCGCCAGCAGGTCGTAGTACCAGCCGAACGGCGCCTCCGGCGTGCCGAACCAGCGGTAGTAGTTCGCCATGTAGCCGGCGTTCTCCGACACCCGCGCCATCGTCAGGATGTAGCCGTCGTCGGCGGTGTTGGCGCCGACGAAGTGCCACCACACCAGCACCGCGGCCACCACGCCGTCCAACGGGGTCAGCGACCACCACCGCGACGGCAGGAAGCGGCGGTGCCGCATGCCGTCCGAGGTGTCCAACACGTGCAGCGCGATCAGCGACGCCGCGGTCAACAGGACACCGAGGATCATCGCCAGCAGCTTGACCAGGGTCGGGGCGCTGCTGTAGCGGGTGTCGATCGTCGCGGAAAAACTGAGCCCCGGCGGCGCCGGTCCGGACAGGTCGGTGAACACGCCGACGATCTGCGGGCGGAAGTCGTAGCCGGTGCGCTCGCCTCGCAGGGGGGCGCCGGGGTCGTCGCTGTCGGGGCCGTTGACCAGGCCGACGAACTCGCCGGTGACCTTGTCGGCGTGGGCGGTGAACGTCAACTTCTGGCAGGCCGGGCTGAGCACCTGGCTCAGCGGCGCGGTGACGACGGGCGTGTTGCGGACGATCAGCAGCAGGTTGTCGCCGACCCGCTGGATCAGCAGTCCGCGGTCGACGGCCTTCGGCGCTTGCTTGGGCACCGTGGACAGCAGCACGGTTTTCGTCGGGTCCGTGAGCCCGGCGGCCGCCCGGCAGGGCACCGTGATCTCGAGGTCGGTCGCAACGTAGGAGATCAGCGGCGCGGTCACCGACGAGAAGACGCCGTTCTGCGGCCAGTTCAGCTGCGCGGTGGTTTGCTTGACCGGCAGCAGCGGAGTGGCCAGCGCCAGCAGGGCGCCCAGCAGGCCGGCGACAATGGCAACGGTGCGGGCGGTTCGGTAGTCACCCGCGCCGCCTGCCACGGGGGTAGATGCTAATCCGCGATTTCGGCGCGCAACACGACGGTCACCGCACGTAAGCGCGCCGAAATCACCATCTGCGGATCGCCAGCACGAAGGGGCCGATCGTCGTCACCTCGAAACGAGGGTCTTTGAACAGCGCGGCGTCCAGCGCCACCTGGTAGCGCTTGACATTGGGTTGGTTCGGGTAGACGTCGGCGGCCAGCCGCAGCGTGTACGTCTCGTCGGCGCCGTGGCGCATCAAGAACACGGTGGGCGGCTTCCACGGCAGCGCGTCCAGGGCGGCGACGAACTGCTCAGCGGTCTTGAGGTCGGCCCAGCTTTCGATCGCGGCGGCCCGTTTGTCGAACTGCGCCAACGGGTTTGCGTAGTGCGACGTCAATCCCTGGAATCCCCAGTACGGGTAGAACGACAGGAAGCTGTAGTCGGCGGTCAGCACGACCACCTCGTCGCGCGGCTTGCCGGTCACCTCCCGGATCTTCGCGTCGATCTGTGGGTAGTAGGTCGCGGCACCGGGCGGCCGGCGGTCGGCGCGGTGACCGTCGCCGTCGGTGTCGGTGTAGGCGACGACGAGGTCAGGCTCGAGCACGTTGGGGATGTCCTGGCTGAAACCCAGCGCCCCGACGGCGCCCAGCACACCGGCGGCCGCCACCACCCGGCGGCCGGTGGGCGGTTGGGACCGGCGGGCCAGCGCGAGCGCGCCCTCGACAAACCCGAACGCGCCGGCCGCGGCCAGCAGCACGGCCAGCGTCGGCTGCAGACGGAAGGACAGCAGCGTAGTGCGCAGCAGTGTCGTCAGCATCGACAGCAGCGACCACGCGTACACGGCGAGCACGCCGATCCCCAGCGCCGCCGCCCGCGTCGACGACCCCGCGCGCACCGCCAGCCAGATCGTGCCGATCAGGCACAGCCCGCCCAGCAGCGTGAACTGCAGCATCGGGAACGACAGCTGCGCGCCGTCGGCGGGCAGATAGTGCTGCGCGGTTCCAGAGCCCGCCGGTGAGCCGCCGATCGCCGCCAGCAGGTAGGGCAGCCAGCCGATCAGCGCGATCGCCCCGGCGATCACCGCGATCACCCCCACCCTCAGCAACGGATCCCAGCGCCGGCGGGTGGCGGCCACCGCGGCCATGATCGCGATGGTGAACGCGGTGTAGGCCACCAGCAGCGTGTAGAACAGCGCCGCGACACCGAGGAACGCGCCGACGCCCACCACCGCCGCCCAACCGCCGTTGCGCTCGCCGCCCCGCAGCCCCGACCATGCCAGCACCAGGACCGGCGGCAGCAGCACGGTGATGATCGCGGCGTACGGCTCGGCGGGCGAGTACGCCAGCGTCACCGCCGCGGTAGCCGCCGATACGACCAGCGCCACCTCGAAGCGAATCAACGCAGACCACAACACGAATGCGACGACGATCGCGATCGTGATCGACGTGACGGCCCACGGCTTGAACATCTCCCAGGCCGGCGTCCCGGTGAACGCGGCGGCCCGGCCGCCGAGCCAGAACCACCCCGGCGGGTAGTAGGGCGGCAGCCCGAAGTACGTCATGTCGCGCAGCGCCGCGGTGTCGGTGAGCCGCGTCAGGTATTCGGTGCGGAACTGCTGGTCGACGGAGATGCCGAACAGATACAGCTTGGTGGCGCCGAGCGGCATCCCCAGCGTCACCACGCTGAACGCGGCCAAAGACACCAGCGCCGCGCCGTGGGCGATCAGCCGCCGACCCCGCCGCCACAACCAACCGGCCACCAAAACGCCTGTCAGGCAAGCGAATTGACCGACTGTGGTCAGCGCGTGCAGCTGGTTCGACGAGTTGTAGGCCGGCCACTCGACCTGGGCGATCGCCGTCAGCGCGACCGCGGCCACCACGACAGCGACCGCGGCCGCGATCAGCATCCGGCCGAGAGTGCCGAGCGCTGTGCGCATCTAGATGGGCAGTTTCCGGAAGATCGGCCGGGGAATGTGGCGCAGCACCATCATCACGTAGCGGAACGCCGGCGGCGCCCACACTAGTTCCTTGCCCTTGGCTGCGGCCCGCACCGCCAGCTCGGCGACCTCTTCCTTGTCGACGGTCAGCGGCGCTTCCTTGATGTGCGCGCTCATCCGCGTGCGCACTTGACCCGGACGGATCACCAGGACGCGAACTCCGTACTCGCGCAACGCCTCCCCGAGGCCGAGGTAGAAGCCGTCCAGGCCGGCTTTCGTCGAGCCGTACACGAAGTTGGACCGGCGGACCCGCTCGGCGGCGACCGTGCTCATCGCGATGATCTGCCCGAAGCCCTGCGCGCGCATCTTCTCGCCCAGCAGCACACCCACCGACACCGCCGCCGTGTAGTTGACTTCGGCGATCTGCACGGCCTTGCGCTGGTTCTGCCACAACTCCTCGGCGTCGCCGAGCAATCCGAAGGCGACGATCGCCACGTCGACGTCACCCTTGGCCCACGCCTGCTCGATCACCTTCGGGTGGCTGGCGGTGTCCATCGCGTCGAAGTCGATGACCTCGACCTCGCGGGCGCCCGCGGCCTTCATCTGCGCGACGGCGCCGTCGCGGCCCGGGTCGTCGGGCAGGCAAGCCAGGATTATTCGCGCGGCGGCCGTGCGCAGGTAGCGCTCACAGATCGCCAGCCCGATCTCCGACGTGCCGCCCAACAGCAAGATGGTCTGCGGATTACCCACGGCGTCAAGCATTTACAGCAGCTCCAAGCGTCGAGCCATGTCGGATGCGAACACTCCGTGCGGATCGGCCTTGCGGCGCAGCGCAATCCACTCGTCGATCCGCGGATACATGGCGTGGAAGGTCTCGGCGGTGGTGCGCGAATCCTTGGCCGTGTAGACGCGTCCGCCGAATTCGAGCACACGCTGGTCGAGCTCGTCGAGCAGCTCACCGACCCCGGGCTTGATCGGAAAGTCGACGCACACGTTCCAACCGGCCATCGGAAAGCTCAGCGGCGCTTGGTTTCCCGGGCCGAACAGCTTGAACACGTTGAGAAACGAATAGTGTCCGGACGACTGGATCCGATACAGGATGCTCTTGAACTCTTCCACCGCCTGCGTCGGCACCACGAACTGGTACTGAGCGAAGCCGGCTTTCCCGTAGGCGCGGTTCCATTCCCCGAACATGTCCAGTGGGTGGTAGAACTGCGTCAAGTTCTGGATCTTGCCGCGGTAGGTGCCGGATTTGCGGTACCACAGCTCGCCGATGGGCACGAACGTGTACTTGTTCGCCAAGCCGTTCGGGAAGATGTCGGGAAACGTCAGTAGTTGCGGCGCATCGAATTTCAGCGGGTCGCGTTGCAGCTTGGCAGGCAGCTGCTCCAGCCGGGCCAGCGAGCCCCGCGACACCGCGGCCCGGCCCAGCTTCGGGGGTGGGCTGATCGCGTCGAACCAGGCGCTGGAGTACGTGTAGTTGGCTTCGCTGCCGTCGCTGTGCAGGGCGATGGTCTCGTCCAGGCCGGCGGTCACGTCGCCGTCGGCGATGAAATACGCCGTCTCCGTCGGTGTCATCTCGATCGTGGCGCGCAAGATGATGCCGGTCAGCCCGTTGCCGCCCACGGTCGCCCAGAAAAGTTCCGACTCCGGGGTGAGCCGTTGAACGTCGCCGTCGGCGGTCAGCAGGTCCAGTGAGCGGACGTGGTTGCCGAAGCTGCCGGCGCTGTGGTGGTTCTTGCCGTGGATGTCGCAGGCGATCGCGCCGCCGACCGTGACTTGGCGCGTGCCCGGCAGCACCGGCACCCACAGCCCGAACGGCAGCGCGGCCCGCATCAGCTGGTCGAGGTTCACGCCTGCGTCCACGTCGACCAGCCGGGTGTCGGCGCTGATCGAATGGATCCGGTTCAGCGCGGTCATGTCGATCACCAGGCCGCCGCCGTTCTGTGCGTTGTCGCCGTAGCTGCGGCCCAGCCCGCGGGCGATCACACCGCGCGGGCCGGCCTGCGCCACCGCCTTGGCGATCTCCTCAGGATCCGGCGTGGACAGCACCTGCGCGACCGTCGGCGCGGTGCGGCCCCACCCGGTCAGCCGCTTCGTGGTCAACATCGCCGGTCAGCCTACCGCCGGGCGCTCCCGCCGAGCGCTCAGCGCATCCGGAAGATCACCGCGCGCTGCACGATGAAGTTGATGACCGTTGCGGTGCCCTGCGCGATCACGTAGCCGACGGGCACCGCCCAGGTGCGGTAGTCGAACAGCTCGAGGCACAGGTGGTTGAGCCCCACCTGGACGACGAAGGTGAGCCCGTACAGCACCATCACCGCCACGAAGCGGGCCGTGCTCGGTGGCGCCTGGAACGTCCAGCGCCGGTTGATGAGATAGGCGGTGATGGTGCCCGCGATGAAACCGATCGCCTTCGACAGATCGGGCTGCATCCCGAACCCCTTGTACAGCAGCACGTAAAGACCGAAGTCGACGATCCCGGAGAACCCGCCGGTGATGACGAAACGCAGCACCTGCGTCTTCAGCGGAAGCGTCGACGGCATCAAGGGCTCGGCCACTCGGGCAGCTTAGACGGCTGTCCGACGTATCGTGCACGTGTGCATGCTGGCGATATCGCCGAAGACTTCCCGGTGGTGGGCATCGATTCGCCGGCTCTGGACGCCGCCCAGATGCTGGCACAGCATCGGCTGCCCGGGGTCGTCGTCACCGACCCCTCCGGGCGCCCGTACGCGGTGCTGCCGGCATCGCAAGTGGTGCGATTCGTCGTGCCGAAGTACGTCCAGGACGACCCGTCGCTGGCCGGGGTTCTCGACGAGTCGATGTCCGACCGATGCGCTGAGCGGCTGGCCGGCAAGAAGGTTCGCGACGTGCTGCCCGAACATCTGCTCGATGTGCCGTCGGCCGACGCCGGAGACACCCTGATCGAAGTCGCCGCAGTGATGGCGCGGCACCGCAGCCCGTTACTGGCCGTCGTGAAGGACGGCGAATTGCACGGCGTGATCACCGCATCGCGTCTGCTCGCTGCTGCGCTGGGCTGCTGAACACCCGATTGATAGGGTTTGCCCTGGTGTGCCGGGAAGCCTGGTCGGCGTCTGTCACTCATGGCCAGGAGCAACCCGATGACTGTCGTCGCGATCACGGTGTTCGTGATCGCTTACGCGCTGATCGCCAGCGATCGCGTCAACAAGGCGGTCGTGGCGTTGACGGGCGCGGCGATCGTGGCCGCGTTGGGCGTGGTGCGATCCGACGACGTGTTCTTCTCCCGCCAGACCGGCGTCGACTGGGACGTCATCTTCTTGCTGGTGGGCATGATGGTGATCGTCTCGGTGCTGCGCCAGACCGGCGTGTTCGAATACATCGCGATCTGGGCGACCAAGCGCGCCAAGGGATCTCCGCTGCGCGTCATGATCCTGCTGGTGCTCGCCACCGCATTCGCCTCGGCGCTGTTGGACAACGTGACGACTGTGCTGCTGGTTGCGCCGGTCACGCTGCTCGTGTGCGACCGGCTCGACGTGCCCGCGGGGCCGTTCTTGATGGCCGAGGTGTTCGCGTCCAACATCGGCGGTGCAGCCACCCTCGTCGGCGACCCGCCGAACATCATCATCGCCAGCCGGGCTGGCTTGTCGTTCAACGACTTTCTCGTTCACATGGCGCCCGTGGTGCTGGTCGTGCTGCTCGTGTTCGTCGCCATGTTGCCGTGGCTGTTTCGGGGTTCGTTCGACATCGACCCGGCGCGGGTGGCCGACGTGATGTCACTGCAACAACGCGAAGCGATCCGCGATCCCGCACTGCTGGTCAAGTGCGTGGTGGTGCTGGCGGCGGTGTTCGCGGCGTTCATAGCGCATTCCGCGCTGCACATCGCCCCGTCGATCGTCGCGCTGCTGGGCGCCGGCGTTCTGGTCCTGATCACCCGGTTGGACAAATCCGACTACACCTCGGCCCTCGAGTGGGAGACTCTGCTGTTCTTCGCAGGCCTGTTCATCATGGTCGGCGCGCTGGTGAAGACCGGCGTCGTGGACCAGTTGGCGCGCTGGGCCACGCACGCAACCGGTGGCAACGCTTTGGTGACCGCGATGCTGATTCTCGTTGTGTCGGCGCCGGTTTCGGGAGTCGTCGACAACATTCCTTATGTCGCGACGATGACGCCGATCGTGGCTGAGCTGGCATCTGCCATGGCCGGAGACACGCACCAGAACGCGCTGTGGTGGTCGCTGGCGCTGGGTGCCGACTTCGGCGGCAACCTCACCGCCATCGGAGCGAGCGCCAACGTCGTCATGCTGGGCATCGCCCGGCGCTCCGACAGCCCGATCTCGTTCTGGGAGTTCACCCGCAAGGGCATCGCCGTCACTGCGATGTCGATTTCGATTGCCGCGCTGTATCTTTGGCTGCGTTACTTCGTGCTGACATGACGGCCGCCGACATCCTCTTCGACGGCGACGTGGTCACGAAACTGCACCGGCCCGGCACGGATCCGCACGCGTTGGCGCTACGGCTGCAGATCGCCGCTCGCCTGGACTGCCTGCTGTCACCGCTCACCATCGAGCCCGAGCGGGCGGGCGCCCGCTGGCGCACCCGATGGCCGCGTGTCACCACCGTCGCGGCCGATCCGGCGCAAGCGCCCTGGGCCGACGCTGCACGGCTGCTGGCTCGGCTGCACTCAGCGAGGCTGCGCGGGCCGGAACGTCGGCTGCGGCACGGCGGGACACTCCGGTTGCGTCGGGCACTGGACGCACTGCCCGACACGGCGGCTGCCGCCGCGATCCACCGCGCCGCCGCAGGCCTGCCGGACAGCATCTGGCATCCAGCGGTCAAGACACTCGTGCACGGCGATTGGCACCTTGGCCAGCTAGGACGGCGTAACGCCACGTGGTTGCTGATCGACGTCGACGACCTGGGCGTCGGTGACCCAGCCTGGGACGTGGCCCGGCCCGCCGGGTTCTGGGCCGCCGGGCTGCTGCCCGACGCAGCTTGGCCCGGGTTCCTCGACGCTTACCGGCAGGCCGGGGGTCCGGCGCTGCCCTCGGCACTCGCTGACCCGTGGCCGGTGCTGGATCCGTTCGCCCGAGCAGTAGTGATCATGGCTGCCGCCCAGCTCACAGACGACGAGGCCGGCGCGCTGCTGCTCGAAGCGTGCGCCCGGATGATTCGCTGACGGCCGGCGCCGTGTCCTAGCTGGAGAAGAACAACCGGCCGAAACCGCCCTTGCGGTAGCGATGACCGCCGCGGTAGCCCCAATCAGGCCCGTAGCCATAGGACTGCTGTACGGGAGGCGGGGGAGGCGGTGCCGCCGCGAAGCGGTTCTCCAGCTGCGTCAGCGCCTCGAGCTCACCGAAATCCAGGAAGATGCCGCGGCAGGTGTCGCACTGCTCCAGGTGAATCCCTTTGCGCTCATAAGTCCGCATGGTGCCTTGGCACTTCGGGCAGCGCATGTCGTCGGGCTGGGCGGACGGCGGTTGATACGGCGGAACACTCATGTCTGCTCAACGCTCGGGGACGCGGGGAAGATCCCGGCCTCACACCCAGTACGGCACCCGGCTGCGGTACTGCTTCATCGCCAGCACCGCCAGCACCCAACCGATCGCGGTCAGCGCCAACACCACCAGCCAGTGCCGCACCTGCTGGTCGCCGCCGAGCAGCGGCGTCCGCACGATGTCGAGATAGTGGTACAGCGGATTCAGCTCGACCACCCACCGCCACTGGCCGGCGCCCTGCGCTTGCAGGGTCTGGTCGGTCCAGATGATCGGCGTGAGGAAGAACAGCAGCTGCACGATGCTGTTCAGCAGCGGCCCGATGTCGCGGAACCGCGTGCCCAGGATGCCGAACACCAGACACACCCAAATGCAATTCAGCGCAATGATTCCCAGTGCCGGGATCACCGACAGGTCTGTCCACTTCCACGGCTTCGGATAGATCACCGCGATGATCACGTAGATCACGATGTTGTGGGCGAACAGCAGCGCCTGGCGCCACACCAGCCGGTAGACGTGCACGCTCAGCGACGTCGGCAACTGCTTGATCAACCCCTCGTTGGCGATGAAGACCTCGGCGCCTTCGAGGATCGACGCGCTGATCAGGCCCCAGACGATCAGCCCCAGCGTCACGTACGGCAGATGCTCGGCCAGTTCCAAACCGAACAACTTCGAATACAGCACGCCCATCGCCACGGCGCTGGTGCCGGTGGCGATCGTGATCCAGATCGGGCCCAACACCGAGCGGCGGTAGCGCTGCTTGATGTCCTGCCACCCCAGGTGCAGCCACAACTGCCGATGAGCGAAGCCGTCGGCCAGGTCGGCGAACGCGCGCCGGAACGTCTTGGAGTCGGCAGCGTCGTCGGTGATCGTCACGGCGCCTCCTGCGGTCGGCCGAACTTCTCGGAACGCCCCAACCGGCGCAGCCGCAACCACTCGGCCAGCCCGCGCGGGTCGCGCCGGGACACCAGGAAAAACCAGGCGAACCGCAGCCACTCCTGCGGCAGTAGCCGGCGCAGCCCGGGCTGCCACAGCAGATAGCCGCGGTTGCGGTACGTGAAGAACCGCTTGCGCGGATCGTCGGGGTACTGGGTGTGCATGCGGCCACCGAGGATCGGCTTGAACTCCTCGGCGCCGTTGGGGTGCAGATACACCGCGTCCAGGCAGGTGCCGAACGGCAGACCGCTGCGCACCAGCCGCCGGTGGATCTCCACCTCGTCGCCGCGCATGAAAAAGCGCAGGTCCGGGACACCCACCACCTCCAACGTGGATGCGCGGAACAGCGCGCCGTTGAACAGCGACACGATGCCGGGTAAGAGGTCGTTGCTGCCGTCGCGCAGCTCGCTCACGTGCCGGCGCCACACCAGCCCACGCCGCAGGGGGAACGCCATCCGCGACGGGTCGTCGATGTCGCACACCATCGGCGACACCTCGGCCAGCTGGTGCTTCTGCGCGCAGGCCATCAGCGTGGCCAGCACGTCGGGGCTCTGTGGCCGGCCGTCGTCGTCGGCGCACCAGATCCACTCCGCGCCGAGCGCCAACGCGTGCAGCATGCCCAGCGCGAACCCCCCTGCGCCACCGAGGTTTCGGCGTGATCGCAGATATGTCGACGGGATGGGCTGGCCGGCGACGAGGTCCCGCACGCGCTGGTCGCTGCCATCGGAGAAGTCATTGTCGACGACCACGAGATGGTCCGGACGACGGCTCTGCTGCGCCAGTGCGTCCAGCGACTTCGCCAACTCGTCGGGACGCCGGTGGGTGACGACGACGGCGCAGACGTCGGTCATTCGGTCTCGGCCAGAATCTCGCGCACGTGCCGCGCGGCATCTTCGCCCTCGTACGCGCGTACCACTTCTTCGATGCCGCCCATCATCTTGATCGAGCCATGGTCGATCCAGATCGCGGTCTTGCACAGCCGGGCCAAGAATTCGGTCGAGTGGCTGGCGAACACCAGGATTCCGGAGCGCTCGACGAGGCTCTGCAGCCGCACTTGCGCCTTCTTCAAGAACTCGGCGTCCACGGCGCCGATGCCCTCGTCCAGCAGCAGAATCTCCGGGTCGATGCTGGTCACCACGCCCATTGCCAGGCGCACTCGCATGCCGGTCGAGTAAGTGCGCAGCGGCATCGACAGGTATTCGCCCAACTCGGTGAACTCGGCGATCTCGTCGACTTTCGACTGCATCTTCTTGCGGGTCTCCCCGAGAAACAGCCCGCGGATGATGATGTTCTCGTAGCCGGAGATCTCGGGGTCCATCCCGACTCCGAGGTCGAAAACCGGTGCGACACGGCCCTTTACGACGGCCTTGCCGCGGGTGGGTTCGTAGATGCCGGACAGCAGCCGCAGCAGCGTCGACTTGCCCGCGCCGTTGTGGCCCACCAGGCCGACGCGGTCACCGGTGTTCAGCGACAGGGTGATGTCGCGCAGCGCCTCGACCACCACCACATTGGACGTATTGCGCCCGATCGTGCCGCCGGCCTTACCCAGGAACGTCTTCTTCAGCGACCGCGACTTGGCGTCGAAGATCGGAAATTCGACCCAGGCCCCATCGGTGCGGATGCTGACGTCGTGCGCGGGAGGCGCGGTTGAATCGGTCAGCGACACGCTCTTCCCCACGGCCTCGGCTACAGGTACTGCCCCGTGCCGGAGTGGCCGTGGCCACCGGGCTGCTGATGCCCCGGCACACTGATGCCCGGCGGCAGCGCACCCTGGCGCATGTGCTCCAGCTGCGCGCGGGCGGCCATCTGCTGGGCGAACAGGGCGGTCTGAATGCCGTGGAACAGCCCTTCCAGCCAGCCGACCAGCTGCGCCTGGGCGATCCGCAGTTCGGCGTCTGACGGGGTGGAGTCCTCGCTGAACGGAAGCGACAACCGCTCCAGCTCCTCGCGCAGCTCAGGCGCAAGCCCGTCCTCGAGTTCGCGGATGCTGGTCGCGTGGATCTCGCGCAGCCGGTTGCGGCTGGCGTCGTCCAGCGGCGCGGCGCGGACCTCCTCGAGCAGCTGCTTGATCATCGTGCCGATCCGCATCACCTTCGCGGGCTGCTCCACCAGATCGGTCACCGACCGCCCGTTGGAGTCATCTCGCGAGCCGTTGTCGTCGTCGCGGCGGCCGTTGATGATCTCGATGTTGTCGTCGTCGGTGCTCGTGCTCACCGTCGTCACCTCTTCTCGTCAGCTTGCGGCCGGAGTCACCCGGTTGGGCCCGCACCGCTCGATGGATCCGGCGCGCTCAGCATCTCCCGACAGTAGTCTCCTGGCTCGCGCGCACTCACCAGTGCGTACCCGGCGACCCGTACCCTAACCTTGGCCGCCACGCCACTCGTAGATGCGGGCGCCGCCGTTGTCGTAGATCTTGGCCCACGAGCGCGACTTGTCCAGTGACGCAAGGCCATCGGGGACGACGAACTCGCGGACCACCGGAGTGCTGGTCAGGACGTAGCGGATGTTGAGGGCGCGCACCGCTTCGGCGACCCGCGGATCGGTGTCCGCGTCGTCGGCGAAGGCCCATACGACGAAGCGGTGGTAGCCGGGGCCCTGCTGCACCGGGTAGTCGTAGTGGGTCCACAGGGGATGCAGCCCGGCCACCGCATACATCCACGCCGTGCCGTCGGTGTTGCCGTCGGCGATCAGCGTGTCGCGGGCGCCGGGCAGCGTCGCCAGGTACGCCATCGCCTCGAGGTCCTTGTGGTCGATCATCACCGAGTCGTACTTCTGGCCGAACAGGTACTCGTGGCGGGGCAAGTAGGCACATCCGTACCCCACGCTGACCGCAAGCACCACCGCCGCGGTGACGCCGTACCAGCCGGCGTCGGTCAGCCGGAGCCGGTGCCCGCCCAGCCGCCGAAGCTGCGCGATCGCCGCCACCGCGACGGTCACCAGCGCGATCCCGGCCCACGGCGCGAGCAGCAGGGTGATCACCGCGAACAGCCGCCGCGGGTCGCTGTAGAACAGGTCGCTGAACTTGCCGAGTACTACGCCCAGCGGTGTGCCGAACGGCGCCGACGAGTACACGATTGCGGCCACCAGCAGCAGCCACACCGCCAGCGGCCACCAGATCTTGCGCATCAGCAGCACTGCTGCGCCCACCGCGACCAGCGCCATCAGCGCCCACTGGATCGGGAAGTCGTTGAGATGGCGGGTGTGGCCCACGACTGCGTCGAACAGCGCCCGCTTCTTGCCTAGATGGGTGACGAACGCGTGCCCGACGATGATGTCGGCCTGCTTGAGGATCCCGCTGAACTGCGGCAGCAGCAGCAGCGCCGCGGGCACCGCGACGGCCAGCAGTGTTACCAGGTCGGGCACGCGCCCGCGCACCGGACGCCACAGGCCGTCGACCGCCCACCACGCCGCGACGAACAGCGCCGCCACCACGCCTCCGGTGGTGTGCACTGAGAACACGCCAAGCAGCGCCAGCACCGCGACCGGGATCCGGTCGCGGTGCCGCAGCGTGGACACCACCAACACCATCGTCGGCGCGGCCAGGCCGTAGGCGGTGAGGTTGGGCATCGCCGCGGTGTCGAACTCGATGTAGGGCAGCGCGGTGAAGGAGGCCGACATCACGGCCGCCGCGGCGGCACATCCGGCCGTGCGCCACAGCGCGGTGCGGGAGCGCAGAAGCTGCCAGGTCAACACCGCGGCGCTGACCGGGAACAGCCATACCGCCGCCGCCACGGAGCTGACGGTGTAGGCGGTGGTCGGCGCGGCGCCGGTCAGCTGACTCAGCACCGCGGCCAGCGCATGAAACGCCGAGGGGTAGTACAGCTGGGCGTGGGTCTCGACGTTGCGCAGCTCGCCCATGTGCGTCGGCGACGCCTGGCCGGTGTCGAGGATGTAGCGGATCTCGTTGGCGTGCCACACCGCATCCCAGGTGCTCGGCACCGACTGCCAATGGGGCAACCCCACCGCGGCCGCATAGCAGATCAGAGCCACGCCCACGAGCACGCCGCCCGCCACCAGCAGCACGGGCCGGCCGGATGGGGCCAGCGCCTCCGCGTCGCGGTCGCGATAACGGCCCAGCGCCAGCCGCAAGCCCGCGACGATTGCGGTCACCGCCGCCATAGCAAACAAGGCCGTCCAGGCGTTCCACGGCCACCCGATGGCGCCGAACGGAACGATCGCCAGCCCCACGACACCGTAGGTCAGCGCCGGAGCAGTTGCGACCGCGATCGGTACGGGTAGCCGGGCGGCCAAACCGACCACTGTCCCGGGCACTATCAGCAACAACAGCGCTGGTAGCACTCCGAGGGCCAAGCTCACTGGACTAGTATGGCTGGCCAGGTGACCCGGTCCGTCAGCCCTGGATGTGCCCGGGCGCCGCCGGCGACGGGTCGGCTAGTCGAGATCTTCAGACGCTCTGAGGTGGCTCATATGGTGTACGACGTTGCCCGGGTGCGCGGTTTGCATCCGACCTTGGGCGACGGTTGGGTGCACTTCGACGCGCAGCTCGGCATGTTGGTCCCGGACGCCGTCGCCACCACGGTGTCCACCGCCTTCCGCGGCTCTCGACCGGACCCCCGCGGTCCGCACCCGGCGGCGCGCCGCAGCGCGGCCGTGCTGGAAGCCGCCCGCCAGGCCGTCGGCGATTTGGTGAACGCCGATCCGCGCGGGGTGGTGCTCGGCGCGGACCGCGCCGTCTTGCTGCGGGCGCTCGCCGACGCGTCGGCCTCGCGGGCCGGTCTCGGCTACGAAGTGGTGGTAAGCCGGCTCGACGACGAGGCGAACATCGCCCCATGGCTGCGGGCAGCAAATCGCTACGGCGCCAGGGTCAAGTGGGCCGAGGTCGACATCGAGACCGGCGACCTGCCGTCGTGGCAGTGGGAAAGCCTGATCAACAAGGCAACTCGGCTGGTGGCGATCACGTCGGCGTCGTCGACGCTGGGCACGGTCACCGATCTGCGCGTGGTCACCAAGCTCGCGCACGACGTCGGTGCGCTGGTAGTGGTCGACCACTCCGCGGCCGCGCCGTACCGGTTGATGGACATCAACGACGTCGACGCCGACGTGGTGGCGGTCAACGCGGTCGGCTGGGGCGGTCCACCGATCGGTGCGCTGGCATTCCGCGAGCCGTCGATCATGGAGACGTTCGCCTCGATGTCGCTGACACCCAATGCCACCGGGCCGGCCCGATTCGAAACTGGAGTGCACCAGTTCGGGCTGCTGGCCGGAGTGGTCGCCAGCATCGAATACCTTGCGGCCCTTGACGAGTCGGCCAGCGGCACCCGCAGGCAGCGGCTCGCGATGTCGATGCAGTCGGCGGGCTTGTACATGGACCGGGTGTTCGATTACCTGCTGGTCTCCCTGCGGTCGCTGCCCCGGGTGATGGTGCTCGGGCGTCCGGAGGTGCGCATCCCGGTGCTGAGTTTCGCGGTGATGGACGTGCCGGCGGACCGGGTGGTGCAACGGCTGGCCGACAACGGAATCTGCGCGATCGCCAACGCGCCGTCGCGGGTGCTGGATCTGATCGGCGTCAACGACGTCGGGGGCGCTGTGTCGATCGGGCTGGCGCACTACTCGACGACGGCGGAGGTGGATCAGCTGGTCCGCACGCTGGCGTCGCTCGGCTGATCAGCTCGCGGGGCTAATCGCCTACACGCAGAACGACTTTGCCGATCACCTCGCCCTCGGACAGCATCCGGTGAGCCTGCGCGGCCTTCTCGATCGGCAGCACGGCACCGATCACCGGCCGCACGCGCCCGTCGGCGATCATCGGCCAGACGTTGCGGACGACCTCTTCGACGATCGTCCCCTTGCCGGCGGGCCCGTCGACCGGGCGGCTGCGCAAGGCGGTGGCGATCACGCCGGCGCGTTTGGCCAGCAGCTTGCCCAGGTTCAACTCTGCCGTGGTACCGCCCTGCATGCCGATCACCACCAGACGGCCGTCGTTGGCCAGCGCGTCGATGTTGCGGTCGAGGTACTTGGCTCCGATGATGTCGAGGATCACGTCTGCACCGGCGCCATCGGTGGCCTCACGAATCCGCTCGACGAAGTCCTCGTCGCGGTAGTTGATCGTGATGTCGGCGCCGAGTTCGCGCGCGGCGTCGAGTTTCTCCGGCGACCCGGCCGTCACCGCGACGCGAGCGCCCAGCGCCTTGGCCACCTGGATGCCGTGCGTGCCGATGCCGCTGCCACCGCCGTGCAGCAGCACGGTCTGACCGGAGTGCAGTCCCGCCGTCATCACCAAGTTCGACCACACCGTGCCGGCCACCTCGGGCAGACCCGCGGCGGCAATCAGATCGACACCGTCGGGAACCGGCATCAGTTGACGAGCCGGCACCGCCACGTATTCCGCATAGCCGCCACCTGCCAGCAAAGCGCAAACTTCCTGTCCGGGTTCCCATCCGGACACGCCGTCGCCAATTTCGGTTATTACCCCAGAGGCTTCCATCCCCAAAATGTCGCTCGCGCCCGGCGGAGGTGGGTAATGTCCAGCCGCTTGTAGCAAATCAGCACGATTAACTCCCGCGGCCCGCACCCGCAGGACGACCTCACCTTTCCCAGGGTGCACATCAGGTACTTCTTCCCAGGACATGCGGTCGGACGACCGTGCTACAACGGCGCGCATGAGGCAACGGTACTCCCGCACCATTTCGGTGCGCTGGCAACGTCCTCTGCTTTAGGATGAACGCCCATGGAGGTGTTGATCGGGGGGCGCTCGGCCAGCGAGATGCCGGGTTTGGACATTGCCGAGATGAAATCTTGGCAAAACTTCCTGGAGGCGTCGCTGCGATTGTCGGTGATCCTCAATAGGGGGCTTGTCGACGCGCACAAACTGACGCTCAACGACGTGCGGTTGCTGGACTTGCTGAACAACACGCCGTCGGGGTCGGCGCGAATGGGGGATCTGGCCGAGCAGCTGATGTCGCTGCCGAGCCGGGTCACCCGGCAAATCCGACGGCTCGAGGGCCAGGGCCTGGTGCGGCGGGAAGCCAGTCCCGACGACCGCCGGGGGGTGTTGGCCACGATCACCGACGAGGGCCGCGATTCCGTCAACGAGGCGATGGTCACCTACGCCCAGTGCGTGCGAACGCACTTCCTGGGCCAGCTGTCACGACCGCAGGTGGCCGCGCTGGGGGAAAACTGCCGGCGAATCATCGCCGGCGTGAAGCTGAGCGAGCAGCCGCGGCGGGCCGGCCGCGCCTAGGGCGGCGCGCCTGGGGTGGCTACGCTTGTCCGCGGTGGCGTGGCAGAGCGGCCTAATGCACTCGCCTTGAAAGCGAGAGACGGCTAACACCGTCCGGGGGTTCAAATCCCTCCGCCACCGCCGATTTCGCTATTCGCCCGTGAAGTTCGGCGGCCGCTTGGCGAACGTCGCCGAGATGGCTTCGGTCAGGTCCTTCGAGGGCAGAAACGCCGCGTTCCACGCCGCGACGTAGCGCAGGCTTTCCGACACTCGCGAGGTCCGCTGCTGATCCAGCACGTCCTTGATGCCGCGCACCGTCAGCGGCGGGTTCGCCGCAATTTCGGCTGCGGTCGCGTGCGCAGCCGCCAGGCACGCCTGCGCGTCGTCGTAGACGTCGTTGACCAAGCCGATCTTCTCCGCGCGGACAGCGTCAATGTCCTTGCCTGTCAACGCCAATTCACGCAGATGCCCGTCGTTCAGGATCAACGGCAGCCGGGCCAGGCTGCCCACGTCCGCGACGATCGCGAGCTTCACCTCGCGCACCGAGAACTTGGCGTCGGCGCTCGCGTAGCGGATGTCCACCGCCGAGATCAGGTCGACGCCTCCGCCCACACACCACCCGTGCACCGAGGCGATGGTCGGCGTGCGGCAGTCGGCGACGGCGTTGATCGCCTTCTGCATCCGCAGCACCTCGGCGTGGAACTCGGCCCGCGGCCGCGCCGACGCGCCGTCCGCGATGACCGCGGTCAGGCTTCCACCCATCGCGGGCAGGTCCAGGCCGTAGCTGAAATTGCGGCCCGAGCCGGTGATCACGATCGCGCGCACGTCGCGGTCGGCGTCCAGCTTTTCGAACAGCTCCGGCATCTCGGACCAGAACGCCGGACCCATCGCGTTGCCCTTGCCGGGTCCGATCAGCGTCACCCGCGCCACGTGGTCGTCGACGTCGACGGTCACGGATTCGTATGCGTCTGCCATGCCTGCAGGCTATCGGCGGCCGTCGAGACCCCATGTCGGCAGGGGGATACCGCTCTGGCGATGACGGCTACGGTTGGGACTATGCCCTCGGATTACCCCGCCGGCGCAGAGACGCCGCCGATCGACGAATTGAGCAGTGCCGAAGCCGCATTGACGGAGCTGCAGCGAGTGGTGCACGTCATCTCGGCGGACGACCTGGGCAAGCAAACTCCATGCCGCGAGTACGACGTCGCCGCCCTCACCGATCACCTGATGAGCTCGATCACGACGATCGGGGAAGCGGCCGGGGCGCAGCTGCCGCCCCGAGACAGCACCGATTCCGTCGAGCGGCAGATCATCCTTGCGGCGCGGCCGACGTTGGATGCGTGGCGCAGACGCGGCGTCGACGGCACCGTGAAGCTGGGTTCCAACGAGGCGCCGGCCAAGGTGATGGTCGGGGTGCTGTCGATCGAATTCCTTGTCCACGCTTGGGATTACGCGCAAGCCACGGGTCAGACGGTGCAGCCCACGCCCGAACTGGCGGAGTACGTGTACGGCTTGGCGCGCAACATCATCACCCCGCAGGGGCGCGCCACCGTCGGCTTCGACGAGCCGGTCGAGGTAGGTGAGGACGCGTCGGCGTTCGACCGGCTGATCGCGTTCACGGGTCGGCGCCCGAGCTAGACCCGCTCGGATTGCGCGCCGAGCGTGAGCGCACGGCGAAAACCGGCCGATTTTTTCGCAACCGGCTCACGTTCGGCGACGGGCCGTAACGTCTAGACCCGCTCGAGGTAGAAGTACAGGTGGCGGCCGTCGATCACGGCGCCTTTGCCGTTCATGATGCCCATGACGGCGTTGTCGTCGATCTTCTTGAAGTGATCGTGCACGGGCCGGCCGTCGTAAACCATGCTGGCCGTCACCTCGCCGCGGAACTCCTCCATCCACAGGCTGGCCTCGCCGTTCATCGCCTCGGTGTTGGAGAACTTGTTGCCGTCGGCGTCCAGGCACACCAGCGGCTTGGCGTCGGTGGCGGAGTGAAAGGTCTTGCCGAACCAGTTCAGCCGTTTCATGAAGCCGTTGGCGGGGTGGCCGGTGTCGAACTCCCCGCCCTTCCATTCGCCCAGCATGAACTCGACCGTGGCCGGCTCCAGCGTCGCCCAGAACTCGTCGAGTTCGGCATCAGGGATCTGCCCCGTGCGCTCCTTGAGTTCCGTGAACGTCTTGCGGGCCACGTCATCGGTCACGGTTGTCTCCTATCCAGTGCCGGGCGAAGTCGAGGAAGGCGTCGTTCTCGTGCGGCGCTCCGATGGTGACCCGCACGCCGTCCTGGCCGTAGGGCCGCACGATGAGCCGCGAGTCGGCGGCGGCGGTCACGAACTCGGAGGTGCGCTCGGCCAGCGGCAGCCACACGAAGTTCGCCTGTGACGGCGGCAGCGGGTAGCCCGCCGCAACCAGTGCCGACGCGACCCGCTCCCGTTCGGCCACCACGTCGTCGGTGCGTGCCAGCAACTCGTCGGCGGCGTCCAGCGAGGCGATCGCCGCGGCCTGCGCAATGCTGCTCACGCTGAACGGCACGTACGCCTTGCCCAGCGCAACCACGATGTCCGGGTCTGCGATCGCATAACCCACACGCAGCCCGGCCAGCCCGTAAGCCTTCGAAAAAGTCCGCAGCGCAACGACATTCGGATGGCGGCGCACCAAGTTCAAGGTGTCCGGCTGCATCCCGTCGCGGATGTACTCGACGTAGGCCTCGTCGATCGCGACAAGCACATCGGGCGGCACAGCCTCGACGAACTCGGTCAGCGCAGCAGGCTCGACCACGGTCGAGGTGGGGTTGTTGGGATTGCAGACGAACACCAGCCGCGTCCGGTCGGTAATCGCGTCGGCCATCGCCGTCAAGTCGAAGGTGTCATCGGTCAGCGGCACCTGCACGGGTGTGGCCCCTGCCAGGCGGACTTGCAGCGGGTACACCTCGAAGCTGCGCCAGCCGAACACCACCTCGTCGCCGGCGGCGGCGGTCAGCTGGATCAGCTGCTGGCACAGGCTCACCGAGCCGCAGCCCACCGAGATGTGCTCGGGGGTGAAGCCGACGTGCTCGGCGAGGCGCTCACGCAGTTCGGAATAGCCGTTGTCGGGGTAGCGGTTGATGCTGTCGGTGGCCTTCTCGATCGCCGCGCGGACCGTAGGCAGCGGACCGTGGACTGTCTCGTTACTGGCGATCTTGATGGCGCCCGGCACCGTCTTACCCGGGGTGTAGGCCGGCAGGTCGGCCAGCTCAGGGCGCAGACGGGCGGTCACCCGCCCAGCATAGGTTGCATGGGTTCGGGCGTTGCGGCGCTTTGCCTTGCGTGCTGAGCGCTGTGTACGCTGTGCCTTCGGCGGATGCCGTTTCAAGGAGGCGTGCCAGAGCGGCCGAATGGGGCTCACTGCTAATGAGTTGTCCGCCTTAAAGCGGACCGGAGGTTCAAATCCTCTCGCCTCCGCCACAACTGAATAACGAGCGCCCGTAGCTCAACGGATAGAGCATCTGACTACGGATCAGAAGGTTAGGGGTTCGAATCCCTTCGGGCGCGCCCATTGCTTTCGGGCCGCCGCTAATCGCCGGTTTGGCCTCAGTTCACATTCGAACTTTGGGTGACGCGCCCATGATCACGACTTCGTCGGACCATCCTGCGAGTCGATGGCTCCGATGCGGTATGGGTCTTCGGCGGGAGCGTGCGGCGTCCATTTACCCCGGAAATGTCTGGAAAGACCTTTCATCGGCTCAATCATGGAATTTCGCGGATAAAATACACTTTTCCACTCACGTGCTGATTGTTGTGCCCGTGGTTTGTGACCGCGACAAACATCTCGGTGCCGAACACGGGCACCGAAACGGCCACTCCGCCGAGTAGTGATCCGAACGTGCCTTCTCGACATAGTGCGAAAGCGTTGTTGGTCGTCCGGCCGAAGCGGACCTCCCACGAGACTCCGGCATCCGGACTGATGATGCTCAGCTGGATATGCACTTCCCGGGCTCCGGAGACGTTGAAGACGGCACTTTCCACCCGACCGCCCGGCGGTAGCGGCGTTGCATTGTTGATCAGGGTGTCGAAAACGACCTGCGGCATGTCCGGAGTGTCGCATACCGCATTGCGCAGCGGACCTTATTTCGCGCTATTTGCACGAATCCTTTAGGGAATGTAGACGGTGCGCGAGCGCAGCTGAATGAAAGGCACCCTGCATGTGAGCGAGCCCCAGATTCTGAAGTTCGACAAATTCGGCGGCTCAGGTATGCGACCGCCCGAGGTTGTGGTCAGGGTTGACCAGATGTTGACCCGGGCGACGACACCGAAGAGGTAGCCGCGTCCCTTCTGGACGACGAAGTCGGTTGAAAGCTGAGCACCGGTGAAAGAGTGCTTATCCGTGCGGACGGCGCTGATGCCCATGCCTGATTGAGTGAACCCGTCCGCCACCAGAATGGCTCGATAGTTCATCAAATCCCAGCCGCCTGGAACCTCCTGCCACATGGCGAGAACTAGCTCGGTAGTCGTGTGCGTGTCGCCCGCGATCTGTTCCAACATCTGCCACCAACGGAACTGACTTGTGCAGTCGACGTCGGGGCGCAAACTCACGACTCCATAGGAAAAGGTCGGTCTGTAGAAGAAACCGATCCCGGACTCAGCCTTCGTGAAACGGTCGTTAGGCGACAACAATTGTCTGAACGAGCCCACGTCACCAGTCGCGCTTGATGCAGTGTTGTATGTTTCCGTCTTCCACTGGTAGGCGTACCGATTCTGGCTTGGCGGTTCATCAAATGGCCAGTAGTCCTGATAGTGCGCCGCCGCCGGAATGTACCAGCTGCTCGGCCAACCGAAGTCGATCAGGCGCCAGCGGAACGGAAGCTTCCACAAGTTGTCCCGGACTACACCCGTGTAATCGCGCACCACGGGATCAAGGTGAGCTCGATCCAGTCGACCAGAAGCCAGTATTTCGTCGAACTCGACCGCTTTGTCGTACGCGCGCTGATCGAACGGAGACGGCAATGCAAAGTTCTCGATCGTCGTCCCCGTGATTTTCTCGTCCGCTTCGCTCATGTGGGCCTCTTTCATCTACTCCGGCCGGTGATCAGCCGCCGAAGTGAGTGTGCGCGCTGATATCTGTTGTGGCGCAGGTAGTCGGCTACTCAACTTCTTGATTGCACGTGCCACAACGGCTGCTGCGCGAAGACGGCTGAAACCGTAGGCGCGGTGCCGCCGCGACCCGGCCGTACCATTACCGCGGTGACGACATCGACCTCCTGGCAAGACGCCTTCGAGATCATCAAACGCGGCCACGAGTACCGCGACGTGCCGTTCAAGCTCGCCAGCGGCCAGACCAGCCATCACTACATCGACGGCAAGCACGCCGTCGACACCGGCGCCAGGCTGGCCGTCGTCAGCCGCGCCATCGTCGACCTGGCCCAGCAGCGCGGAATCGAATTCGATGCAGTGGGTGGCCTCACCATGGGTGCCGACGCGCTTGCCGTCGGCGTCGCGATGGTCACCGGCAAGGCGTGGTTCTCGGTCCGCAAGGAACCCAAGTCTCGTGGCCTCGAACAGTTCATCGAGGGCTTCCGGCTGCGCGACCACCCCGGCACGCGGGTGCTGTTGGTGGAAGACGTCGTCAGCACCGGCGGATCGGTTCGCAAGGCCCACGACAAAGTCATCGAGGCCGGCGCCGCGGTCACCGGTGTGATCCCGATGGTCGACCGCGGCGAGGTCGCTGCCCGCCTCTTCGCCGAGCTGAATGTGCCGTACGTTGCCCTTGTCACGTACAAAGACCTCGGAATCGAGCCCATCACATGACGCCGCCGGTGATTCAGCGCTGGATCGACATGATCGACAACCAGCGCACCGACCAGCTGCACGACCTGCTTGCCGACGATGCGGTGTTCTATTCGCCGGCGGTCTTCACGCCGCAACAAGGCCGCGCCAAGACACTCGCATACCTGCATGCCGCCGCAAAGTTGTTCGGCGCCAATGACTTCCGTTACGTCAACCACTGGTATGGCGACCGCTCGGCCGTGTTGGAGTTTGTCGCCGACATCGACGGCATCCACGTCAACGGCATCGACATGATCCACTGGAACGACGAGGGCAAGGTCACCGAAGTCAAGGTGATGCTGCGGCCGCTCAAGGCGCTGCAAGCGGTGATGCCCAAGATGGCCGAGCTGCTGCAGACGTCGTGAGACTGCTGCTGATCTCTGACACTCATGTGCCCAAGCGGGCCCGCGACCTGCCGCGCCCGGTGTGGGACGAAGTCGACGCCGCCGACGTGGTCATCCATGCCGGCGACTGGGTGGACGTAGCACTGCTCGACACGCTCGAGCATCGCGCCACGAACCTGATCGCCTGCTGGGGCAACAACGACGGACCCGAGCTGCGGGCCCGCCTACCCGATGAAGCCATTGCCACGCTGGACGGCGTGCGCTTCACCGTGGTGCATGAAACCGGTGGCGCCAAAGGCCGCGACGTGCGGATGGCACGCCGCTATCCCGGCGTCGACGTGCTGGTGTTCGGTCACAGCCACATCCCCTGGGACAGCACCGCGCCGACGGGACTGCGGCTGCTCAACCCTGGGTCGCCCACCGACCGGCGCCGCCAGCCGTACTGCACCTACATGACTGCGACCGTGCAGGACGGTCTGCTCAGTCAGGTTGTCCTGCACCGGATTTGACTGCCGGTCGGCGCTGCCACGGCCACGCACCCGTCATCTCCAACTGCAGCGAGAAGCTCAGGAACGTCCGAATAAGCACGATGCCGCCGAGCACCGCGACGCTCTGCGGTGTCGGTGTGATGGCCACCGTGCGGATGATGTCGGCAGCCACCAGGAATTCGAGGCCGAGCAGAATCGAGCGCCCGAGTTGGCGGCGAAACGATTCGTAGCGGCTGCCGTCGCCAATACGCCGCGTCAACGTCAGCGCCGCCGCGGCCAGCGCACCACCGACGATCACCGCAACGCCGGTCGCGTCGATCACCTTGCCGACGGTCTCGATGACCTCCACGAACGTCACCGCTGCATGGTAACGCGCTGATAATCAGCCGAATTCGATGTGCAGGGCGAGTCGTGGTGGCACTGTCGGGGCCATGACCACCAAGCCGCCCACCCCGACGATCGAACGCGCGCACAAGGATCACCTCGGCTCACTGCCATTGGACGACACCACCGATTTCGACGACGCAGATCGCGGGCTCATCGCGACGCTGCAACCGTGTGTGATCACGGCGGCCGACGGGAGGGTGGTGTGGGACAACGACGCCTACGCCTTCCTCACCGGCGACGCCCCCACGTCGGTACATCCCAGCTTGTGGCGCCAGTCGAAGCTGACCGCCAAGCAAGGCCTGTACGAAGTGGTCGACGGCATCTATCAAGTGCGCGGCTTCGACATCTCGAACATCACGTTCGTCGAAACCGACAACGGCGTCATTGTCATCGACCCGCTGATTTCGACCGAGGTCGCCGCGGCGGCGACGAGCCTGTACCGCGAACACCGCGGCGGCGACCGGCCGGTCGTGGCGGTCATCTACACCCACAGCCACGGCGACCATTTCGGCGGCGTGCTGGGCGTCACCAACCAACAAGACGTCGACGCCGGGAAAGTCAGTGTCCTTGCGCCCGAAGGGTTTACCGAGCACGCGGTGCAAGAGAACATCTACGCCGGCACCGCCATGACCCGGCGCGCCACCTACATGTACGGCACACTGCTGGCGCGGGGTCCGCAGGGTCAGGTGGGAACGGGTCTTGGGCAGAACACTTCCACCGGTGAGGTCGCGTTGATCGTGCCGACCGTTGTCATCACCGAAACGGGTGAGAAGCACACCATCGACGGTGTCGAAATCGAATTCCAGATGGCGCCGGGCACCGAGGCGCCTGCCGAAATGCACTTCTACTTCCCTCGCTACCGCGCCTTGTGTATCGCCGAGAACGCCACGCACAACTTGCACAATCTGTTGACGCTGCGGGGCGCACTGGTGCGCGACCCGCACGTGTGGTCGGGGTATCTGACCGAAGCGATCGACCGCTACGCCGATGACGCCGAGGTCGTGTTCGCCTCCCATCACTGGCCCACCTGGGGCCGTGGCCGCGTCGTCCAGTTCTTGTCGACGCAGCGCGACATGTACGCCTACCTGCACGACCAGACGCTGCGGCTGCTGAATCAGGGATACACCGGCGCTGAGATCGCCGAACAGTTTCAGTTGCCGCCGGCGCTTGACACCGCGTGGCACGTCCGCGGCTACTACGGCTCGGTGAGCCATAACGTCAAGGCGATCTATCAGCGGTACATGGGCTGGTTCGACGGAAATCCGGCCCGGTTGTGGCCGCACCCACCCGAAGAACTGGCAAGAAGGTACGTCGCGGCCCTCGGCGGCGTCGACCAGGTCGTGGAGATTGCACGAAAGGCGTTCGACGACGGTGACTTCCGCTGGGCCGCAACGTTACTCGACCATGCCGTCTTCACCGAGCCGGACCACCAGAACGCACGCCAGCTCTACGCGGACACCCTCGAGCAACTCGCTTACGGCGCCGAGAACGCGACCTGGCGCAACTTCTTCCTCTCCGGTGCGACAGAACTGCGTCAGGGCAACTTCGGCACGGCAACCCAGCTCGCGTCGCCGACAATGCTTGCCCAACTCACGCCGGAGCAGATGTTCGACATCTTGGCGATCAGCGTCAACGGCCCGCGCGCATGGACGCTCGACCTGACCTTCGACGTGACGTTCGCCGATCTGGATGTCAACTACCGCGTCACGCTGCACAACGGTGTCCTGGTGTACCGCAAGCGACCGGGGGACCGGTCCACCGCCGACGCGACCGTGCGGTTGGATGACAAGATGCGGCTGTTGACCTACGCGGCAGGCGACCGGACGTCGCCCGGCATCGACGTCAGCGGGGACAGTGACGCGCTGGCCTCCCTGGCCGGTGTCCTGGACAAGCCGAATCCCAACTTCGACATCGTCACGCCGTAACGATGCGCCAGACCAAGGAGAGCTTCCGTCATGGATCAGCAGAACGACCCGCCTGCCACGCCGAAGGACGCCCGGAAAGCGACGGAGAGCCAACGGGAGTGGCAGGCGCAGCACGATCAGCAGGGCACAGACCCGGACGCACCGGGACTGCACGAAAGCCGCGATCAGATCGCTGACGAAAACTAGCGACCGGATGCGCCGTCTCGCAACGGCCGCTCATGCTGTGCTTGCCATCGCACTTGTCGTGCTGTTGGTCGCGTGCAGCGAAAGCCCGCAGCCGCCGCGGCAGCCCGGGCGCGGGCCTTGTGCGGTGAGCAAGCAGACCGACGTGCCGGCACGCATGCGCGACGGCACGATCCTGCGCGCCGACGTCTACCGGCCCAGGACCGCAGACTCTGTGCCGGTGATCCTGATGCGCACCCAGTACGGCAAGTCCGGCGCGCAGACCAGCCCGTCACGCTACGAGCCGCCGGACTGGTTCGCGTCGCACTGCTATCTCGTTGCGGTGCAGGACGTTCGCGGGCAAGGCTCCTCAGAGGGCACGTTCAGTGAGTTCGGGCCCGACATGGCCGACGGCTACGACTCTGTGGAATGGGCAGCCGCGCTGCCCGGCGCCGACGGCAAGGTCGCGATGTACGGGTCGTCGTATGTCGGTGCGACGCAGTGGCTCGCAGCCGTCACCGCCCCGCCGCATCTGGTGACGATCGTGCCGGCCAACACCGCAGCGGATTACTACGACGGCTGGATGTACGAAGGTGGCGAATTCCGGCTCGGGTTCGTGCTGCCGTGGGCGATGACGTCGATCGCGACCACCGCGGCGGACAATCGCCATGACTCGGCCACGGCCGCCGAGTTGAGGGCGGCAGCGGGGGAGGTGACGCGGTGGCTGAGCTTCCGGCCGTACAAGGACTTACCCGTGTTGCACCCGGGCGACCCCGCCGTTGCACCGTGGTACTTCGACTGGATCCGGCACTCGACCCGCGACGACTACTGGACGCGCTGGAGCATCCGGGATCGCTATGCGGCAGTCAAGGTTCCCGTGCTCGATGTCGAGGGCTGGTACGACGCATTTCTGTCCGGAGGATTGGACAACTTCACCGGCATGGTCGCCCACGGCGCCACACCTCACGCGCGCAGCAACCAGCGGTTGGTGATCGGCCCGTGGGATCATCTGGATTGGGGGCGCACCGATTCACCGGCGCCGGCGTTGCTGAAAGACATTGGCGCCGTGGGCGACAGCCCTATCAACGAACTGATGTTGGCGTGGTTCGACCACTTCCTCAAGGGCGTCGACAACGGCGTGGCAGTCAGCCCGAGAGTGGACTACTTCCTGATGGGAGCCAACCGCTGGAAGTCGGCGCCAGGATGGCCGCTTCCGCAGACGCGCTGGACACGTTACTACCTGTCCGGCCACGGCGAATTCGCCGAGCGCACAGGCAAATTGGGCACCGAAGTGCCCGCAGCCGCGGAGCAGGCCGACGTTTACACCTACGATCCAGCGGTCCCGGCGCCCAGCCTCGGCGGGCATTCGTGCTGCGATGCCCGCAAGTCTCAGCAAGGTCCGTACGATCAGACTCCGGTCGAGCAGCGGTCCGACGTCCTCGTGTACGACAGCGCACCGTTGACCGCCGACACCGAAGTCACCGGCCCGATCGACGTGCACCTGTGGGCGGTGTCGACGGCAACCGACACCGACTTCACCGCGAAAGTGACCGTCGTCAAGCCCGACGGGCAAGTGATCAACCTCAACAACGGCATCCTGCGCGCCGCATTCCGTGACTCGCTGGCCGCTGCACAGCCGATCACACCCGGCCAGCCGTATGAGTACACGATCGCGGTGTGGCCCACGAGTTATCTGTTCCGTGCCGGCGATCGGATCGGTCTCGAGGTCTCCAGCAGCGATTACCCGCAGTTCGCGCCAAACCCCAACACCGGCAAGCCTTTCGGGCAGGACACCGACATGCGGACGGCAAGGCAGACGATCCTGCATGACGCTGCGCATCCGTCCTATGTGGTCCTGCCCGTCATCCCAGGTAGCGAGCAAGGCGCAGGTTCGTTCCCGATGCCCGCCCCACACTGAACGCAGCGTCGCGGTGTTACGGGATGCCGCCGTCCACCCGCACGATCGAGCCGGTGGTGAAGCTCGACGCGTCGGACATCAAATACAAAGCAGCACCGATGATTTCGTGCGGCTGCCCGGCGCGCTGCAGCGACAGGTGCCCGAACGGGTTCCCGGTCGCCTCATCCAGGTTCCACGCCTTGCTGATGTCGGTCAGAAACGGCCCGGGCATCAACGTGTTCACCCGTACTACGGGCGCAAACGCTTTGGCCAGCGCCTCGGTCACGGCGTTCAGCCCGGCCTTCGACGCCGCATAGGGGACGATGTCTGGGCCCGGCCGCAGCGATCCCACCGTGCTGACGTTGACGATCGAACCACGCCCGGCGGCGACCATGCGTTCGCCGATGAGCGCCGACAAGCGAAATGGCCCTTTGAGATTCAGGTTCATCACCGCGTCGAACAGCTTTTCCGTCACCGATGTCAGCGACTCGTACAGCGGGGACATACCGGCGTTGTTCACCAACACGTCGACCCTGCCGAACCGCTTGTACACCGCGTCGACCAGCCCGTCGAGTTGACCCCACCGCCCCACGTGCACGGCGTAGGGCATCGCTGCCCGGCCGGTCTCCTGGGTGATTTCGGCGGCGGTGGCTTGGCAGCTGTCGAAGTTGCGGCTGGCGACCACTACGTCGGCGCCGCAGCGCGCCGCCGCGAACGCCATCTCGCGGCCCAACCCCCGGCTGCCACCGGTGACCAGCACCACACGGTCGGTGAGGTCGAACAGGTCGTCGGCATACCCGGGCACGCCCTCTATGGTGGCACGCGTGCAATTGCTGTTGATCCGGCATGCGCTGCCCCTTCGCAGCGAGCCGGGTGAGGGCGCGGATCCCGAACTCTCCGATGTCGGTGTGGAACAGGCGCGCCGGCTGCCGAAAGCGCTGAGCCGCCACCCGATCACGCGGGTGCTCAGCAGCCCCCAACGGCGGGCGGTGCAGACCGCCGCGCCCGTCGCCGACGCGCTCGGCCTGGACGTCGAGATCGACGACCGCCTCGCCGAATATGACCGCGACATGGCACATTACGTCCCGATCGAGCAGATCCGCGAAGAGTTCCCCGAGGAGTGGCAGCGGCTGGCCAGCGGGCATCTGCCCAGCGGCGTCGACGAAGAAGCGTTCGTCAAGCGAGTGGTCGCCGCGATAGACCACGTCGTCGCCCACGCCGACCACGACGACACCGTGGCGTTGTTCAGCCATGGCGGGGTGATCAACGTGATCCTGCACCACATCCTCGGCACGCAACCCCTCCTGCTCTTTCCCATCGACTACGCCTCCGTCACGCGGCTGCGCTACTCCCGTCGAGGTGACTTCACCGTCGCCGAAGTCAACTGCACCGAGCACGTGTGGGACCTGCTGCCACGCAACTCTCGCTGACCCGATATACACAGTCGGTGACCACCGACAGCCTCGCTGGACTCGACCTCGCTGCGCTCGACCGCTATCTGCACGGCGTCGGCGTTCCCCGCCACGGAGAGCTGCGTGCGTCGTTGATCTCCGGCGGGCGGTCCAACCTGACGTTCGACGTGCGTGACGATGCATCTGAGTGGGTGCTGCGCCGACCGCCGCTGCATGGTCTGACACCGTCCGCGCATGACATGGCCCGCGAGTACCGGGTGGTGGCGGCGCTGGCCGGCACGGGTGTGCCGGTGGCCAAGGCGGTCGCGTTGTGCGAGGACGAGTCCGTGCTCGGCGCTCCATTTGCGATGGTCGAGTACGTCGACGGTCGCATCGTGCGCACGCGCGACGAGCTGCAAGCCCTCGGTGGCCGTGATGTCATCGACGGCTGCGTGACTGGTCTGGTGCAGGTGCTCGCGAATCTGCATGCCGTCGACCCGGGCGAAGTGGGGCTGGGCGACTTCGGCCGTCCCGAAGGCTATTTGGCTCGTCAGGTCAAGCGCTGGGGCGGTCAGTGGCAGTACGTGCGCGAGCAGGACGACCCGCGGGATGCCGACGTGCAGCGGCTGCATTCTCTGCTGGCGCAAGCGGTTCCGGCGGAGAGCGGGGCGTCGATCGTGCACGGTGACTACCGCATCGACAATACGATTCTCGACAAACAGGACGCGTCGGTGGTACGCGCGGTGGTGGACTGGGAAATGTCCACGCTCGGCGATCCGCTCAGCGACGTCGCGTTGATGTGTATCTACCGCGATCCCGCGATGGATGCGATCGTGAAGATGAACGCGGCGTGGACGTCAGAGTTGTTGCCGTCGGCTGACGCGCTGGCGCAACGCTATTCAATGATCTCCGGCCGCGAGCTCACGCATTGGTCGTTTTATCTGGCGCTGGCGTACTTCAAGTTGGCGATCATCGCCGCGGGAGTGGATTTCCGCGACCGGTTGGCCGCCGGCGGCGGCCCGCCCGACTGGGACAACGACGTCGTCGCGCCGCTGATCACCGCCGGCCTGCGCGAGATCAAGAATTGACTCTGCGCTGAGAGCTTGAGCCGCTTGGCTTTTCACGCTCTCAGCGCAGAGTCGATAGCAGTCACGCAGCCGGCGGCATCAACACCGTGTCGATCATGTAGACGGTTGCGTTCGCCGTCTTCACGCCACCGCAGACCAGGCTGGCATCGTTGACCTTGATGTTGTCGCCGGAGCCGGTGACAGTCACCGTCGCTCCCTGCAGCGTCTTGTGGGTTCCCACGACCTTGTCGGGCGCCGCCTGGCCGGCCACCACGTGGTACGTGAGGATCTTGGTCAGCGTGTCTGAGTCGGTCTTCAGCGAATCGATGGTCGACTGCGGCAGCTTCTTGAACGCGTCATCGGTGGGCGCGAACACGGTGTACTGACCGTTGTTCAGGGTCTCCACCAGGTTCACGTTCGGGTTGAGCTTGCCCGACAGCGCAGCAGTCAGCGTGGTGAGCATGGGATTGTTCGACGCCGCGACCGCCACGGGGTCTTGGGCCATACCCTCGACGGAGCCCGGGCCGGTCGGAACCTGTTGCGCATAACCGGCGCATCCCGGCCCGACCAAGCTGGAGGCCGCCGGCGCAGTGGCCATGCTGGTGCTCGTCGGCGCCGCCGATGTGCTGCTGTCGTTCGAACAGGCCGACAGGCCAACCACCGCGACAACGGAAAATCCTGCCAGCGCAAGGGTTCTGTATTGAGGGTGCCGCATCATCACTCCTTCGTGTGTGACGGCGGGTGCCGTCGGTGACCGTGGTCGCAAAGCCATTCGGAGCGACCGCTCACGCGGATGGGTTCCGTTTCCTTACCGCCGCCACCGTGCGCGTCTGCACGTCGACACGCCGGTCCATGCCAAACGGCAGCGCACGCTCGTGCAGCGGAGGAGTGGTCAACAGCGGTTCAGTGACGCATGCAAACGTCACCCGGGGCGGTCGACGGATCATCCGTCGGTCAACTCGACGTGCAGGTAAGTCAAGCGCTGCAGATGTTTTCGGTCACCTACGCATACCTGGCGGGTGCGGGCAACGGCGCCTTCGGTCAGTCAGCGGCGGCCACCGCGCAGGTTCCGTTTCGCAGCGCGCCGTAGCTGAAACATGCGCGCGGCACCCGTCAGCACGGTGATGCCGGCGCCGCAGACCGCGGACACCAGGATCGCCAGCGCCACCGGTGTGTTCCAACTCCAGCCGAAGAAGTGAATCGTCGTCGAGTCGGTGTTCTGGCCGATGAAGATCAGCAGCAGAACGAGGATGAGCAGCCCCACGATAAGGGACCACCACGCCGCGGCTGTCCTGGTGAACTTCACCGCTGATTGCGGTGGCGTGGCCGAGGGTGAAAGAGCGTCGCTGCTGCCGGCCGTGGTGTGAGCGGGCACGACGGGCGGCGGCTCGGGCGGTTCGGGGGGCACCCGAGGATCGCTGGTCATACTTCATCTTCACCCGTTCCGAGGGAGAATCAAACCTCTGGCGCGTTATGGTTCGGTCCATCAGACGGCGCCTGCCGAGAGGAATGCCATGGTCCGAGCTCGACGGCGTTTGTCGGCACTCGTCGCCGGGGCGGTGTTGATGGCCGGCTGCGGAAGCGCCAACCCGCTCGGGGGCGGTCCGGTGTCGGGCGACCTCAAGTCGATCGCCGTGGGGTCGGCCGATTTCCCCGAGTCCAAGATCGTGGCCGAGATTTACGCGCAGGCCTTACAGGCCAACGATTTCAACGTTCGCCGTCAGTTCGGCATCGGCAGCCGCGAGACGTACATCCCTGCGGTCAAGGACCATTCGATCGACCTGATCCCGGAATACACCGGCAACCTACTGCAGTATTTCGATCCCAAGACGACAGCCACGAGTGCCGACGCCGTGGTCCTCGCGCTGCTGAAGGTGCTGCCCGGCGACCTGTCTGTCCTCACGCCGTCACCGGCGAATGACACCGACACCGTGACCGTCACCCGCGGCACCGGGACCAAGTGGAACCTCAAGACCATCGGCGACCTCGCCGCCCACTCGGCGGAGGTGAAATTCGGGGCGCCGTCGGAATTCCTCAATCGCACCGAAGGATTGCCGGGCCTCAAGGCGAAGTACGGACTGGACATCAGCCCCGGCAACTTCGTGGCGATCAGCGACGGAGGCGGCCCGGCGACCGTCAAGGCGTTGGTCAACGGCACTGTCACCGCCGCCGATCTTTTCAGTACGTCGCCGGCCATCCCCCAAAACGACCTTGTGGTGCTCGAGGATCCGAAGAACAACTTCCTGGCCGCCAACGTCGTTCCGCTGGTGAACTCGCAGAAGATGTCCGATCGGCTCAAGACGGTGCTCGACGCGGTCTCGGCCAAGCTCACCACTGAGGATCTGATCAATCTCAACACCGCCGTATCGGGCAACGCGGGCGTCGACCCGGACGATGCGGCCCGAAAGTGGTTGCAAGACAACGGCTTCGACAAACCGAGATGATCACCTTCGACGCTGTCAGCAAGACCTACCCCGACGGCACCGTCGCGGTGGACAACCTGACCCTCGACGTGCCCGCCGGCACCTTGGCGGTCTTCGTCGGCCCGTCCGGCTGCGGCAAGACGACCTCGATGCGGATGATCAACCGGATGATCGAGCCCACCTCGGGCAGGCTCACCGTCGACGGCGCCGACGTCACCAGCGTGGACCCGGTCAAGCTCCGGCTCGGGATCGGCTATGTGATCCAAAGCGCCGGGCTGATGCCGCATCAGCGGGTGATCGACAACGTGGCGACCGTTCCGGTGCTGCGCGGACAGTCGCGCCGCAGCGCACGCAAGGCCGCGCTGGAGGTGATGGCGCGCGTGGGTCTCGACCCGAAACTGGCCGACCGCTATCCCGCGCAATTGTCCGGTGGTCAGCAGCAGCGCGTGGGGGTGGCGCGTGCGCTGGCCGCCGACCCGCCGATCCTGTTGATGGACGAGCCGTTCTCCGCCGTCGACCCGGTGGTCCGCGAAGAGCTGCAAGCCGAAATGCTGCGGCTGCAAAGCGAATTGCGCAAGACGGTGGTCTTCGTCACCCATGACATCGACGAGGCCGTGAAGATCGGCGACAAGGTCGCGGTGTTCGGCCCGGGCGGCGTGCTTGCGCAGTACGCCGAGCCCGCGCAGCTGCTGGCCAACCCGGCCGACGAGTTCGTCGCGAGTTTCGTCGGCGCCGACCGCGGCTACCGCAGGTTGCAGTTCTTCCACGCCTCCGGTCTGCGGTTGCATGAAATCCGGCGCGTCGGCGATTGGGAGCTGGTGACCGACTCCGACGGGGCGCCGGTCGGATGGCGCAACGCCGACGGGCTGGTCGCAGCCGGCTCGCTGTTTCGTCCCAACGGCACGCTGCGTCAGGCGCTCGACGCGGCGCTGTCATCGCCGGCGGGGGTCGGTGTCGCGGTCGACGACGCCGGCAAGGTGATCGGCGGCGTGCGCGCCGACGACGTGCTCGCCGCGCTCGACGAACAGCGGAACCGCTGATGCGCTACCTACTGAACCACCTCGACGACGGCTGGGCGCTCACACTGGTCCATCTGCGTCTGTCGCTGATCCCCGTGCTGCTGGGGCTTGTGATCGCGGTGCCGCTGGGGGCGTTCGTGCAACGGACACGTCTGCTGCGGCGGCTCACCACGATGAGTGCGAGCATCGTGTTCACGATCCCGTCGCTGGCGCTGTTCGTGGTGCTGCCGCTGATCATCCCGACACGAATTCTCGACGAGGCCAACGTGATCGTCGCGCTGACGCTGTACACGATCGCGCTTCTGGTACGCGCGGTGCCCGAGGCGCTCGACGCGGTGCCCGCTCACGTTGTCGACGCCGCTACGGCCGTCGGCTACCGCCCGCTTCTGCGGATGGTCAAAGTCGAACTGCCGCTGGCCATTCCGGTGCTCGTCGCGAGCCTTCGAGTGGTCGCCGTGACCAACATCTCGATGGTGTCCGTGGGCTCGGTGATCGGCATCGGCGGGCTGGGCACCTGGTTCACCGAGGGATATCAGGCCGACAAGAGCGACCAGATCATCGCCGGCATCATCGCGATTTTCGTGCTCGCGATCGTCGTCGACACAGCGATCCTGGTGGCCGGACGGCTGGCGACGCCGTGGGTGCGCGCGCAACGGATGGGTGCCCGATGAACTTCCTGCAGCAAGCGCTGTCCTACATCTTCACCGCCGCCAATTGGGGCGGCAGCGCCGGGCTGCTGGCCCGCACCGGCGAGCATCTGCAGTACACAGCGGTAGCGGTCGCCGTGTCGGTGGTGATCGCGGTGCCGATCGGCATGGCGGTGGGCCATACCGGCCGCGGCACGTTGGTGGTGGTCACCGCGGTGAACGCGCTGCGTGCGCTGCCGACGCTGGGTGTACTGCTGCTGGGTGTGCTGCTGTGGGGGCTCGGGCTGGTGCCACCGACGGTGGCGTTGATGCTGCTGGGCATTCCGCCGCTACTGGCCGGCACTTACGCCGGGATCGGGAACGTCGACCCGGCGGTGGTCGATGCCGCGCGGGCGATGGGCATGACGGAGTTGCGGGTGCTGCTGCGGGTGGAGCTTCCGAACGCACTGCCGCTGATCCTCGGCGGCCTGCGCACCGCGGTGCTTCAAGTGGTGGCGACGGCCACGGTCGCGGCGTACGCCAGCCTGGGCGGACTGGGCCGCTACTTGATCGACGGCATCAAGGTGCGCCAGTTCTACATCGCGTTGGTGGGGGCGCTCATGGTGACTGCGCTGGCGCTGATTCTCGACGCGCTGCTGGCATTCGCGGTGTGGGTTTCCGTGCCGGGCACGGGTCGGCTCCGACGAATGCCGGCTCGGCTCGTCGACGATGTAGCGTCCGTCACAACGCCGCAAACCACATCAGGGACCGCGGGCGCAGTGAGCACTCCGTCGCTTACCGTAGAGAGGTGAGCGCGAGCCCGTCCGACCCGACATCGAGTCCCTGGCCGACGATCATGACATGGCGCGCCTATGACGTCGCGCGCATGGAGTCGGCGCGAGTTCACCTGTCCGGCAACAGAATCAAGGCATACGGCCGTATCGTGGCCGGCCCCACCGACGCGCATCCCCCGTTCAGCGCGTCCTACGATCTGGTCACCGACGAAGGCGGTGCTACCAAGCGGCTGTCGATGAGTCTGACCCTGCCTGAACGCGACCGCCATCTCTCCATTGCGCGTGACGACGAGAACATGTGGTCGATCACCAACAACCAAGGCCTGTCGCGAGGCGCATTCGACGGCGCTCTCGACGTCGACGTGGTGTTCAGCCCGTTCTTCAACACGCTGCCCATTCGCCGAACTGGGGTGTACAAGCGTCGAGAGTCGGTGACAGTTCCTGTGGTGTACGTGATGCTGCCCGACTTCGAGGTGAAGCCGGCCTCGATTTCCTACAGCAGCGAAGCCGATGGGATCAAGCTGCATTCACCGGTGGCTCAGACCAAGGTCACCGTCGACGACCACGGCTTCATTCTGGACTATCCCGGACTGGCGGCACGGATCTGATCACGCCGCCGGCCCTGCCGAGGGCGGCCAGTTCCTCACGCCAGCGTTCCTCGCCCACGACGATTCCGGCGATCTCGTAGCGGGAGAAGCCGTCGTAGCGCATGCGGGCGGCGTGGCCGTCGTCGACCAGCTCGGCGACCGAACCGTGTTGGGCCAGTACCGTGCGGGCGCGCGTCATCAGCTCGATCGTCCGGTCGAGCACCGGCAGCAGCTGCTCGGCGTTGGTCTCGCACATCGCGCGGACGAGTTCCGGCGTGGTGGCCGCCACCCTGGTCACGTCCCGAAACGACCCGGCCGCCAGCGCGAACGCCAGGGGTACTTCGCCGGCGGTGATCGCAACGGCCTCGGCGACGATGTGGGGAAGATGCGAAATCGCGGCCGCGGCTGCGTCGTGCTCGTCGGACCTGGCAGGCACCACCACCGAGCCGCAATCCAGGGCGAGCTCGGTGACCGTCGTCCAGCAGTGTGGGTCGACGTGGTCGTCGACGGCCACCACCCATGGCGCGCCGACGAACAGGCGGGCGTTTCCCGCCGACCAGCCGGAGTGGGTGGTGCCAGCCATCGGGTGTCCGCCGACGAACCGCGTCTGCAACCCGAATCTCTGAATTTCTTGCAGCACAGCCACTTTGACGCTGGTGACGTCGGTGAGTGGATTGTCGGGGGCCATGTCCCTGACGTATGGGAGCAGGATGGACAGCGCAGGGGCGGGAACGGCCAACACGATTAGGGCGTTGGCATCGGCGGCGCGGTGCAGTGCTTCGTCGAGGTGGTGCGTGGCGTCGAAGCCGTCGAACCGGGCGGCGGTGACAGCCTCGACGGAGCGGTTGTAGCCGAAGACCTCGCGGCCGGCCTTTGCCGCTGCCCGCATGATCGACCCGCCGATCAGGCCCATGCCCAGCACGCAGACGGGTGTCGTGGTCACGTGTTCAAGGTTGGCACATCCGGTTGAGGGCGTCTGCTGCCAATAGTGGTCAAGGCGCGTGGTCGGGGACTACCGTATGCGGCCATGGGACCACAGCGTCGACCGGCGAAGGAGCAGACCCGGGAAATCCCCGAAGGCTTCGCGCTGGCGGTGGTCCGAGAGAACGGCCAGTGGCGGTGCGCGCCGATGCGGTCCAGGGCATTGACCAGCCTCGCCGCCGCTGAGACTGAGTTGCGCGAATTACGCAGTGCCGGTGCGGTTTTCGGTTTGCTCAATATCGACGACGAGTTTTTCGTCATCGTGCGGCCCGCGCCGTCGGGCACGCGGCTGTTCCTGTCCGACGCGACCGCCGCGCTGGACTACGACATTGCCGCGGAGGCGCTGGAGAAGCTCGACGCCGACATCGACTACGACGAACTGGACCCGAACGAGCCGTTCGAGGAGGGCGACCTCGGCGTGCTGTCGGACGTGGGCCTGCCCGAGGCGGTCCTCGGGGTGATCCTGTCCGACACCGACCTGTACGCCGACGAGCAGCTGGGGATGATTGCCGCCCGCATGGGCTTCACCGACGAGTTCTCGGCAGCGCTCGATCGATTGAATCGGTGATTTCGCACCCGAACTGATGGTGCCCAGTGACGAGGACTTGATAGGCGTCGCCCTGCAAGCTGCAGCGAGCGCGGGGCCCCGCGACGTTCCGGTGGGGGCGGCGGTGTTCAGCGCCGACGGCATCGAGCTGGCACGGGCCGCCAATGCGCGCGAGGCTTTGGGCGACCCCACTGCCCACGCGGAGATCTTGGCGCTGCGGGCGGCGGCGCGAGTGCTGGGTGACGGGTGGCGACTCGAAGGCGCGACGCTGGCGGTGACGGTCGAGCCGTGCACCATGTGCGCAGGGGCGCTGGTGATGGCGCGGGTGGCGCGGCTGGTGTTCGGGGCATGGGAGCCCAAGACGGGGGCGGTCGGATCGCTGTGGGACGTGGTGCGGGATCGGCGGCTCACGCACCGCCCGCAGGTCCGCGGCGGGGTGCTGGCGGAGGAGTGTGCGGCGGTGCTGGAGGAGTTCTTCGCTCGGCAGCGGTGACGCGCCCGGCGGCGTGCCGACCGCCTGGCGGCGGCATCCGTTGGCCGATGACGTAACCGATGGCGTACATCACCGGCGGCACGCCATAAAGCGGTATCGAGGCGAGGGAGGCGATCCCCGCCTGCACGTACTGCTGGCGGACGACAGGAAGCCGTCGCCGCGCGTCGTCGGCACCGCATCCCAGAGCGGCGAGCGCCATCAGAAGCGCCAAAAGCCCTGCGGCCGTAGCGAATCCGAGGTTTGCTACGGTGACGCCGAGGAAAACCATCAGTATCGCCACAATCCACCAGAATTTCGCTGCCGAGATGTCGCTGTACGCGTCCGGCGGCGGCGGGCTCGGCGGCGGAGGCTGTTGGTAGCTGGATCGCAGGGAAAACACTCGCTTCCCGAACTTCAGGTAGGGAGTCGACACGTAGGCACGGCCAACCGCGACGGACACCACGAGAGCCAGCACTCCGGCCGCGGCCGCCCAGCCGCGGAAGAACACCGAACCGGCAGCCAGCACACCGCCGCCGAGCCACCCGATCCAGTAGATCCGACGCTGCACGTCGACGCTGTGCACGACGATGTCTGCGACGAACGCGAGTGCCCAGACGGCGAACGCCGCGATCAACAATGTCTTCGACCACGTGGGTTGATGAACGTGGGCCCACGCCGCGGCATCAACCACTGGTCGCCCACTGGTAGACGGCATTCGTGCCTTTCTCGCCGGCGATGCCGCCGACGATCGAGCCGATGATTCCCCCGATGAGTGCCCCTTCGGGTCCTATCCATGTGCCGGCGGCCGCACCCAGTCCGAAGCCGCCTAACAAGCCGCCGCCAATGCTTCCTGCCGTCGTGGCCAACGTTTCGCCGGCTGGCGCGCCGTTGTAGATATCGTCGAGCGCCAACCCGATCGAGATGAGGTCGCCCGCTGTCCCCAGCCGCTTACCCAGCCTTTTCATGACCTCGATATCGGCAGGATAGGAAATTTGGAGATTGTGCCGTCCGAAGCTCTCCGCGGCAGCGGCCCGTTCCAAGCCCTCACCTGCCGGGCCGGCGAGCGTGCCGGCACCGTTCGCCAGTTGCTGCCATGTGATCCCCCGAGATAGTTGACCCACCGCTGATACCGCACCCCTCGGCGACATGCCTTGTCGCTCCAGTTCTTGGAGCACTTTCCGGGTGGCCATGATCTTGGCCTGTTGTTCGGAACTGTCGAGTAACCACGTCGCCTCGTCTGGTGTCTTACCGCGAACATTCATCTCTGGAAAGCCGCGTTCCAGGTTTCGTTGCCAGTCCAGGCGCATCTTCGCCCGAGTGAAGGCGTCTTGACCGAGGATGGGATCCACCGCTGTGGGTTGGCCGCGCCGAACGACGTTGAAGTCCTCGAGACGTTCTCCGGCAAGCAATCGTGACGTCCCATTGGCGTTGGGATCGTTGACGGTCGCATAGTCACGCAGCCGAGCCCCGGCGTGGCGCACGTCCTGGGTATCTGGACCTCCTCTGCTGACCAAAGCCTGATCCGCTGCTCGCTGCGTCTGGTCGTACGTTTGCGCGGCGGCTTGAGCGTCTTCCCAAGGGGTGCGGTTGCCGTCGGCGTCGAGTCCGTCGAGGATCCCGGGATCGTAGCCATCAAGACCGCGCAACTGGTTCATGCCATCGCACAGGGCAGTTGAATAGGTGTCGCGGATGGCCCCAACCTTACGTAATGCGTCGGTCGTCACCCGGATGGCATCGTCACGCTGGATCTCGATGTCACTCGATGACGCGGCGCTGGCCAGAATTGCGGCGATCTGAGCGTCGATTCCTAACAGCAGTCCATTGAGGTTTCCGATAACCGGTTTGGCGGATTGCTGCGCCTCCGCCAATGCCGCAGCGATTCCTTCCAGGTCGACGCCGATGTCCGTCAATTGCTGCAGATGCAGGTCCAACTGCTGAGTGGCGCGCTGAACCTCGGCTGAATCATGGATCTGATACCGACCGGGATCGCGATCCCATGCCGCGTCGAACCGGCGTTTCGCTGCGGCGAAGTCGTTCGATGTCTCTTCGGTGCTCCAGCCGGCCTTGTAGAACGCTTCCGCGAGCGCCGCGATCTGCCCCGGTTCGCCCTTTTGCAGAGATTCGTTTACCCGCCACGGGTCACCACCCGAGCCACTGACCAGTTCATCGACAGATAAGTACCTCAGCGCGGGCGCTCCCTCCGCATGGCCCACGGTCAGCTGATGCCGTGGCGCAGGGCTGCGACGGCTCCGGTATTGCCTCCTTCAGCTCTGGCGAAATCGTGTCCGGCTGCCTGTGCCTTCGCGCCGATGTCCGTCAACAATTGGTTGTGCCGACGCATCAGCGAGACGTGCTTGGAGTGGTGCGCCTGAATTTTGCTGTGGTATGCCAGCGCCGCGTCGAAGTCACCGAACATGCCCCGGGGAACGGACACTGTCGCGAGTTCATCGGCGCCCAAGGCGATCCGATTCGCGGCGGAATGGGTCGCATTGGCGCCGGCGTGCAGGAGCTCAGGCTCAACCTTCATCGTCGCCCCCTTCATGAGCAGTTGTTTTCATGAACGAGCCTAAGGGCCGATGAGGAGTGCCTCGCGCACCAAAAAACACGGTCGCTTGCGCCAAGCGATTGGAACGAGCCCGCGGTCGGCCGGTAAGCTGACCCGCGGTGGCGTGTCCGAGCGGCCTAAGGAGCACGCCTCGAAAGCGTGTGACGGGTAACCCCCGTCCGAGGGTTCAAATCCCTCCGCCACCGCCAAAAAAATTTGCGACATCCGGCGACCCGAAGACCACCGTGTCAGTGCGACGACGGCTTCTTCGTCTGGTGCCTGTTGTTGTGCGGCGCTGTAACGGCTTGGCCCGTGGCCTGATCGTGTTTGCGGACTGAGCCGACGGGCTTGGTGCGATCGGTCGCCGTCCAGTCGGCGTGCTTACCGGCGCTGGCGCTGGAGCGCATCACTGGTCGTGCCGCGACAAGAGACGGTGCCTGTGCAGCGTCGTCGCCCCGGACCACCCTGCTCGGCTGCAGCGTCGTGGCCGAAGTATGGGTGCGAGTCATGCCGGTGAACGGCGTCTGGTTGCTTGCCACCCTGTTGGCGGTCCCACTGCGTGCCGAGACTGTCGCCGGTGTGATCGGGATGGGTTCGGTGAACGCATGCTGGACGAACCCGATCGAGTCACTGACCGTCCTCGACACAGAGGCGCCCACCGCCGACAGCGTCACCCCGATGTCGCCGGTGTCGCCCAGGGTGCTGAAGAACGCGTCTGCTGCTTGAGTGGCCCCGAGTATCAACCGCTCGGGTGCTTGGAACGTCAATGCCGACGCGATCTCGATCACTCGGACCGCTGCGGCTTCCAACGAGTTGTGCACCGGTGGAGGCGGCATCGTCCCTGGCGGCTGGCGCAGTGCATTGAACAGCCCGGTTCGGGCCGCGTTGAGTGCCGGCAGAAGATTCCCCGGGTTCGTGACAGCGGTGGTTCCGATGTCGATGAGGCCGACGACCGCGACCTCGAGCGCGTTCTGTGCGCGAGGCAGCACCTTCTCGAGATCATTCGTGATGATGCCGGTGACCGCGTCATTGAGCGGCCCGCTCACGGTCGCGTCGCTGAGCGCGGCAGTCTGCAGGAACGGCTCACCGGCCGCGAGCAGCCTCGCCAGGGTCAGGGGAAGGACCGCGAAGTTGGCGGGCACTTGCACGAGGCCTTGGACAATGAACGGGCAGATCAGTGAGCAGTTTTCGACCTGGTTGACCAAGAATTGATTGATCAGCGCGCCCGGCGGCAGGACCGGTTGCGCCGTGACGGCAGCGGACAGTTTGACGTCCGACCGCGCCATCGGCGAAGCATGAGTTTCCGCCGGTATCGCCGCGGCGGTCAGGGCGAAAGCGGTTGCGGTTCCGGTGCTGATCCGAACGAGCGCACGGATTGATCTGCGCATGGCCGGCCCCCTAGCTCGACTTGGCCTCCTCTCGTTGCACGACGGCGGCAAGTGATCGGTTCACTTTGGGGCAAAGATCGTCGCCGACGGGGGAGACAGCCGACGCCCAGGCGGCCTACTGCGGTGGCGGCTCGGCAGGCGGCGGGGCGGGCGGCTCGAGCACGGGAAGATTGATCGGCGGCAGGCCCGGGATCTCGACGACCGCCTGATCCGGCGATGGAGGCGGCGGCCCTTCCGGCGCCTCCACCGGTGGGCGTTCAGGCGCCCGCTCCACAGGCGGCGGAGCCGGCGCGACCCCGTTGCTGATGTTGATCGTGACGACGGACCCCGGGATCGTCTGACCGCTCGGTGTGGTGCCGACGACCGCGCCGTACGCGGCGTAGCTGTTCACCTGCGTCGGCTGGTCGGCCACCTGGAAACCCGCATCCTTCAGCCGCTGGCGTGCCGCATCCAGATTCAATCCCGACACCGGCGGCACTCGGCCGCCCGGCGCGCCGTCGACGTAGCGGGGGTCGGTCGGCGGCAGCTTCACCTCGCCGAAATCGTTGGCGATCGGCTTCATCGCCTCGAACCATGTCCGCGCCGGCTCGCTGCCCCCGTACAGGTCGCCGCCATAGCACTTGCGCAGCGGAAAGGAACAGATGCCCGACGGCACGTTGGAGTCGTCGAAGATGTACACGGCCGCCGCGTAGTGGTTGGTGAAGCCGACGAATCCCGACGACCGGTGCGACTCGGTGGTGCCGGTCTTGCCCGACATCGGCAGCGTCCAGCCGACGGACCCGGCCGACCCCGCCGCGGTGCCGCCGGGCTGGTCGTCGCGGCTCAGCGCATTGGCGAGCGTGTTGGCCAATCCCTCGGGCACCACCTGCTCGCACGGCTGAGCGGTCAACGGCACCTCTTTGCCGTGGCGGTCGACGATCTTGTCGATCGGGCTGGGCGGACACCACACCCCACCCGACGCCAGCGTCGCCGCCACATTGGACAGCTCCAGCGCGTTGAGCTGGAACGGACCCAGTGTGAACGAGCCCATGTTGCGTTCCTTGATGAAGTCGGCCAAGCTCTGGTTGCTCTGCGGGTCATAGGCCCGCGCTGTTCCCGGAGTGGCGTAGGACCGCATCCCGAGCCGGACCGCCATGTCGACGGCCCGCGGCACTCCCACCTGCTGGATCAACTTGGCGAACGCGGTGTTCGGTGAGGTGGCCAACGCCTCGGTCACGTTCATCGAACCGCGGTAGCGCCCGGCGTTGCGCACACACCAGGTCTCCCGCGGACATCCCGGCGTATCGCTGCTGCCGAGCCCCTTGGCCTGGAAGAAGCTCGGCACGTCCAGCTGGGTGTTGATCCCCATGCCCATTTCCATCGCGGCCGCAGTGGTGAAGATCTTGTAGATCGACCCAGCGCCGTCGCCGACGAGCGAGAACGGCTGCGGCTGCATGGTCTCGTCCGCGTCGACGTTCAGCCCGTACGTCCGGTTGCTGGCCATCGCCATGACCTGATGCGAATTCTTGCCGGGCCGGATCACGCTCATCACGTTCGCCACCCCGTCGAGCGTCGGGCGTGCGACGTTGTCGACCGCCTGTTTCACCGACGCCTGCACTTTGGGATCCAGCGAGGTGCGGATCAGATAACCGCCGCGCGCCACCTGCTCGCGGCTGATACCGGCCCTGGCCAGGTACTCCAAGACATAGTCACAGAAGAACGCGCGGTCGCCGGCCGCGATGCAGCCACCCGGCAGCTGCTTCGGCCGTGGCAGCACACCCAGTGGCTGCGCCTTCGCCGCGCGCAACGCGTCCGCCTGAGCCGGGAAGTTCTGAATCATGGTGTCCAGCACCAGGTTTCGACGTTGCAGCGCCCCGTCGGGGTTGAGGTAGGGATCAAGCGTGCTCGTCGACTTCACCATGCCGGCCAGCAGCGCGGCTTGCTGCCAGTTCAGCTGCGAAGCGTTGACCCCGAAGTACGTCTGCGCCGCGTCCTGCACGCCGTACGCGCCGTTGCCGAACGACACCAAATTTAGGTAGCGGGTGAGGATCTCAGGCTTGGACAGCGTCTTGTCGAGCGTCAGCGCCATCCTGATCTCGCGCAGCTTCCGGGCCGGGGTGATCTCCACTGCCGCTCGGCGCTCGGCGTCGGTCTGGGCAGTCACCAGCAGCTGATAGTTCTTCACCAACTGCTGCTCGATTGTCGATCCGCCGCGGGCGTCGATGTCGCCCGACAGGTACCCGTGCAGACCGGTCAGCGTGCCCTGCCAGTCCACGCCGCTGTGCTCGGGGAACCGCTTGTCTTCGATCGAGACGATGGCCAGCTTCATCGTGTCGGCGATCTGCTCGGTCGGCACCTCGAAGCGGCGCTGGCTGTAGATCCACGCGATCGTGTTGCCGGCCGTGTCGACCATCGTCGACACCTGCGGAATCTCGCCCTCGATCAGCTGCGCCGACCCGCCGGCCACCACGTCGGACGCCCGGTTGGACAGCAGCCCGATACTGCCGGCCAACGGAAACATCACGCCTGCTGCCAGCACGCCGGCCAGCAGACAGCACCACATCAACTTGACGACCGTCGCGGAGATCGTCGGGCGCTCCCCCATACCCAGACATTATCCGCGCCGTAGGACAGGATTCGATGCACGCCGCGTTTGGCGTGGCCACGAGCCAGCGGCTAGCCCGACGACGGCAGCTGCCGGGCCAGCTCCCAACCCTTCTGCGCGAGCGCGCGGTAGCGATCACGAAACTCCGACGTGCCGGCGCGCGCGTCGGCGGCGTTGCCGTCCAAACCGCGCCGCCACACGCCCGCCACGATCGACGCGAGCCGGAACAGCGAGAACACGATGAACACGTCGAGCGAGGCCGGCACCTCGCGGCCGGCATACCGGCAGTAGCTTTCGACAAACTCCTGCTGAGTCGGAATGCCGGTGCCGGACAGATCCTCACCGGCCACGCCGTTGCGGCCGCCCTGTTCGGCGGGCAGGTGATAGGTCAGGCATGTGTAACCGAGGTCCGCCAGCGGATGGCCGATCGTGGCGAGCTCCCAGTCCAGCACCGCGACCACCCGCGGCTGCGTCGGATCAAGCAGCACGTTGCCCAGCCGGTAGTCGCCGTGGGCAATGCACGCGGGTCCGTCGTCGGAAGGCAGATGCTGCGACAGCCATCGCGCCAAGTTGTCCATCGCCGGCATCTCTTCGACCCGGGCGGCCTCCCACTGTCTGGTCCACAGCGCCACTTGGCGTTGCATGTAGCCCTGCGGCTTGCCAAAACCGTCCAATCCGACGGCGCGCCAGTCGACCCGGTGCAGTGCCGCGAGCACCCGCGCCAGATCGTCGTACACCGCCGCGCGATGTTCGGGTGTGCCTTCACGCAACACCCGATCGGGGAAGATCCGCCCTGCGACGTAGTCCATCACGAAAAACGTTGTGCCAATGACGCTTTCGTCCTCGCACAGCAACCGCATGCGCGGCACCGGCACCTCGGTGTCGGCCAGCGCCGACATGACGCGGTATTCGCGCTCCACCTCATGGGCCCGTGGCAGCAGCTTGCCCGGCGGCTTCTTGCGCAGCACGAAATCGCCCGCAGAGGTGTGCAGGTGATACGTGGGGTTGCTCTGGCCGCCCTGGAACTGCCGAACTTGCACCTCACCGTCGAAACCCGGCAACCGGGAACGCAGGTAGCGTGACAGCGCGGCCTCGTCGAAACGGTGAGCCGGCAGCACAGGAACGAGTTCGGCGGCACCTTCCATTGACAGAAGACCGTAGTCGCACCGTTAAGGTCAAAGGCATGGGCATGCTCGACCGGCTCAAGACCGCGGCTCGGGAGAAGCTGCAACGAGCGGTGGCCGAGGTCGTCAGCGAGAAGCTCGGCGACGAACGTGCGCACACGCAGCAGTCTGCACAAGATCTGACTGCCGACGTCCTCGCCGCGATCGAGCGCGTCGACCGTCATCTCGACGACGTCGATGCCCGCCTCGGTGCCGTCGCGGACCGCATCGACGAGGTGATCCGCCGCCAGAACGAACTGGAATTCCGTGCCCGGCGCGACATCTGGTACGCCGAGGATCTACGGGTGACCGACGAGACCGCCGCGTTCGTGTTCGAGCACATGCCCAAGGCCGCGGTGTTCTGGCATCCCCACGACACACTGCGGTTCGCGCTCAACGAGATCAAGGGCCCCGGCTTGGCGCTCGAGTTCGGCGTGGCTACCGGCACCACGCTCACCATCATCGCCGACACGGTGAGCCGCGACCGTGCGGTGTTCGGCTTCGACAGCTTCGAAGGGCTGCCCGAGACGTGGCGAACCGGTTTCACCGCAGGCGAATTCGCGCAAGAGCCGCCTAAACAGATCCGGGGCGCCACGCTGGTGACCGGGCTGTTCGAAGAGTCGCTGCCGCCGTTTCTCGCCGAGCACGACGAACCCGTCGCATTCCTGCATCTGGACGCCGACCTGTACTCGTCGACCAAGACCGTGCTCGACCTCGTTGGTGACCGGCTTGCCCCCGACGCAGTGCTGCTGTTCGACGAGTACTTCAACTACCCGGGCTGGCAACACCACGAATACCGGGCATTCGACGAGTTCATCGCCCGCACCGGGCGCACATTCGAATACCTCGCCTACACCGGCAACAACGAGCAGGTGGTCGTCCGCCTGCATTAGCGAGCGGTCAGCTGCTGAACAGACGCGACCAGTTCTCGCGACTGATCAACTCCGGCAGCGCTGCCCGGTACTGCTCCTGCACCGTCGGTGCTTGTGTGCGGAATCGCCGCAGCGCCTTGGCTGCCCGCCGGGTGAGCTTCACCAGTTTTCGCTTGTCGCGCCGACGAATTCGCACCCCGGCCTGGGAGGCGTCGGTGACCACGACGTGGTCGAACAGCGATGTGTGCCACCACGTGTTGTCGTCGGACGTGACAGCGACGGGCCCGGGGATGGTGCGCCCCAGCCACTGGTACACCGCACGCTTGGCCAGCACCAGGTTCAGCCTGTCCTTGCGTGGCAGGTAGCCGCGCGGGCGCACCCGAGGCACAGCGCCGGTGAGTTCGGTGATCTTGGCCGCCGGATGCATCACGGTCTCGGGGTACTCCGAACGCTCCTGACGGATTCGCGCCAACGCGGCCGCCCCGCCGTCGCGCAGGATCTCCGGTCCGGCAAGGAAGTCTTCGATCCCTCGAATCACCGTGTGCGCCAACCCATATTGCATGGACACCAGATGTTCGGTGATCTCCCGCGCCAGCCATCGCGCGGTGGTCGGCGCGTCGATGTTGCTGTGCAGCGCATAAGTGATCAACGCGTTGCGCACCTGGAAGTAGCGGGTGAAGTCGTCGCGGTCCTTCCAGTGGAAGTCCGCGTGCCACACGCCGGCGTTGGGCAGTGTCACGGTGGGGAAGCCGTTAGCCAGAGCGCGCAAGCCGTATTCGATGTCGTCCCATTGGAAGAAGAACGGGATCGGAAGGCCGATCGCCGTGATCACCTCCGACGGGATCAGACACGACCACCAGGCGTTGTACTCGGCGTCCACCCGCTTTTCCTGCTGATGTTTGACCATGTCGGAAAAGTGCAGCGAGTTCGGCACCCAGCGGCCCGAGCGGATCTTCACCAGGTCCGTCTCTTCGGCACTGGTGAGCAGCTTTCGCGGATCCTTCAGCAACAGCATCTGCGCACCCACGCAGGTGGGCGTCGGGGTCAGGTTCGCAAAAGCGTTGAGCCGCAACACCGATTCGGGTTCGCACAGGATGTCGTCGTCCATCAAGATGACGTTGGCGTGGTCGGCGATGCTGGACACCTCGTAGAGGCCGCGGGTAAACCCGCCTGCCCCACCAAGATTCGGCTGACGCAGATACACCAGCTTGTCGCCGAGCTGCGCGGCGGCGTCGTTGAACAGCGGCCGGCTCGCGACGGCGTCGGTGCCCTGGTCGGTCACATACACCGCGTCGATCCCGGCCAGCAGCGTCTTGTCCCCGGCGATCGCCGCGACCGTGGCCGCGCATTCGTCGGCCCGGTTGAACGTGCAGATCGCGATCGCGGTCGGTCGGATCGACGGCGGAGCGGGCACGGTCCACTCCAGGTCGGTGATCGTCAGCGGCCCACCGACGGCCGTGCATTCCATCCACAGCGCACCGCCGTCGAGGTACTCGTTGAGGCGAGCAGACAGCACCGCAGTGCCGGTGCCGGCCACCTCGGTGCTCGCGACCGTCCGAGGGTTGCCGTGCGCATCCGAGGCACGCAGCAGCAGCCGCGCCGGGCTGGACGTGTCGAACAGCAGCTTCAGCTGGACCTCGGTGACGGTGGTCCAGCGCTGGAAGTAGGCGGCGGGCAGCCGCCCGAAGTAGGTGTTGGTGTCGACGGTCGCGCCGTGCTCGAGGTGCAGCGCGTGACGTTCGCGACGGGCCTTACCCTTCACCACCTGCGCGTACAGTTCGTCGGGCACCTTTGGGCTCGGGCCGGCGAACAGGCCGCGGGCCACCACCAGCCGCTCGGGTGCGGCGTGTTCGGTCAGCGCCTGTTTGAGCGCGTCGGTGCCGCCATGACCCGGCGCGCCCCGTTCGCGCTCGCTCATGCTGCTCCTACGTCGTGACGAGGGCCTGTTCTCACGCGGAAGATCCACATGGACCCGCAAGGAGACTAACAAGTCGGCGGTGTCGTCACCCTTCGCGAAACGGCCCGGTGGGGGCCTGAACCGTCGCGACCCTGAACCAAACCGTTCTCCGCTTCGTGGCACCGGTAGGGAGTCGGGGTCGGGAGGGGACGGTCATGAACACCGCGTCGAGTGATCCAGAGAACCGCTGCCGAGACGCCGGCACGTACTTAGTCGACCGGGTCGGCCGCCAGAAGTGGCTGGACCGGCCGAGCTACCGGCTCGAGCATGTGCTGACTTTTGCGTTTGCGGCGTTGGGCAGATACCGCGAGCGGGTCAGCAATGCGTTGCACGGAACCTGGCTCGGGCATCCGCTGCATCCGGCCCTGACGTCGCTGCCCACGGGTGCGATCGTTACCACGGTCGCAATGGACGCGGCCGGTGTGTTGCCCGCCCGCAGGGCCGCTTTGCGTGACGCGTCGAAGTTTGCGTTGGGCGTCGGAATTCTCGGCAGCGTCGGCGCGGCGGCAACCGGGCTGACCGACTGGCAGCACACCCACGAGCAGTCCCGCCGCGTCGGCCTGGCGCACGGCGCCGTGAACGTTGTAGCCACCGGCCTGTACGTGCAGTCGTGGCGCGACCGCCGACGCGGCCGGCATGTCAGGGGCATCCTCGGCACGGGGGTGGGCTACGGGCTCACGATTGCCAGCACTTACCTCGGCGCCGCGCTGGTGTACGGCGAGGGTATGGGAGTGGACCGCTCCGGCGCCCGATTGACCGTGGACGAATGGCGGCCCGCGTTGCCGTTGGCGGCGCTCGATGGGCAGCCGCGCCGCGTACTGGTGGACGGGATCGGGGTGGTGCTGTACCGCGACGACGACCGGGTCCTGGCCGTCGGCGAAAGCTGTCCGCACCTCGGGGCGCCGATGGCCGACGGCTGGATCGACCGCGGCGAGATCGTGTGCCCCTGGCACGGCTCGCGATTCGCATGCCAGTCCGGGGAGGTGTTGCGAGGACCGGCGACGGCGGCGCTGCCCCGTTACCCGACCCGCGTCCGTGACGGCCTGGTGGAAGTGCGCGGCAGGGGTCGCCAGGAGACACCGTGAACGCCTACGACGTGCTCTTCGAACACCACGACGTGTTGCGCGCACTGTGCAAGACGATCTCCGCGGCGTCGCCGGGCTCCGCTGACCGGGAGGCCGCCCTGGATGAACTGCTCATGGAACTCGACATCCACATGCGCATCGAAGACGACCTGTTCTATCCGGCAGTGTCGGCGGCCAGCAAGCTCGTCGCGATCGCGCACGCCGAGCATCGCCAAGTCTGGGACCAGCTCGTGGTGCTGTTGCGTACCGCGCCCTCGGCGCCGGAATACGAAGACGAATGGCAGGCATTCGTCACGGTGCTCGACGCCCACGCCAACGAAGAGGAGCGTGACCTCTGCCCGCCGCCCGTGGAGCTGGAACAGGCTTTCTTGGACCGGCTCGGTGACCAGATGGCCGCGCGCATCGGCCAATTGCGCGAGTCGCGCATCGAGAAGTTGCGCGTGAAAGGGCGCTCGGCGCTGTTGCGCGCGTTGTGACCTACCTGGCCCGCAGTTCCACGCAGCACTCCCCGGCACTGGGCGCCAGCACGGCCTCGACGGTGTCCGCCAGCAGCCCGTCGAGCAAGCCGCCGACGAACGCGTGGTTGAGCCCACACACCAAGTCGGGCGCGTCCGCAGCCAGCGGATGGAACGGGCAGTTGCGCAACCGGACACGGCGCGCGTCGTCTCGTCCGGGCTCGAATCCGTAAGCCGCCAAAGCTTTTTCGGCGATGCTCAGTGCCCGCTCGACCCCGAGCCGGCCGGGCCGCAGCTGCTCACGTATCGCGGCGCCGGCCTCCTTGCCGCGCGTGTGCGCGGCGAGGTAAGCGGCGTCCCGCGCTGATCCGTGCGATCCCTCGGTCAGCACCGCCTGGACCAAGATGTCGGCCAGCACCTCGTGGCGTCGGGCGGGAAGGCTGACTTGCAAGGCTTCGCCGGTGGGCTCATACGCTTTCGGCCGCCGTCCGACCCGGGAGCCGTCGGCTAGGAACCGGGAGGTGAGCAGCCCTGCGTGCACCAACTTGTCCAAGTGGAATGCGGCGAGCTTGCGGGAAATCCCGACGGCCGCGGCCGCCTCTTCCCGCGTGACCGGCCTACGGGCGGCGCGGATGAACTCGTAGAGGCGCCGGCGTTGACCGTCGTCCAACGCGGCGACGGCCCGGATCGCCGCCTGGTCCGGGGTGCCCGACGTGCCGGTCACCCGGCCAACAATATCGCTAAGAATCATTAGTCAAACGCCTTCCCAACCCAGTGCAAGCTCGATATCTTGGGAAAAGATTCGATGACCACTGTCTGGACCAGACGTGGAGGCGGCCATGGGCAGTCACGTGGAAGACGCCAAACGGCCCGTCAGCGCGGCTCTGGCCGGACCGTACGGACATCCCTTCCACCCCATCCTTGTCACCGTCCCGATCGGCGCATGGCTGTGCAGCCTGGTGTTCGACGTCGCGTCGCGGATCGTCGACGAGCCGGGGTTTTTGGCGCAGGGCTCCGAATGGCTGATCGGGATCGGCGTGATCGGTGCCCTTGCCGCGGCGGCCGTCGGCTTCCTCGATCTGTTCGCGATCCCGTCCGGCACGCGCGCGTTTCGCACCGCACTGCTGCACATGACGCTGAACCTGCTGGTCGTCGCGGCCTACGTCGTGAACTTCGCGTGGCGCTACGGCCATGAGGCCGGCGGCGGGCGGGTTGCGGTCGGGTTGGTGGCGTTGTCGGCGGTCAGCTTCGCGGTCCTGGGTGTTTCCGGCTTCCTCGGCGGCAAGCTCGCCTACCACTACGGCGTCCGAGTGGTGCGCGAGGCCGACCAAGCCGAGGGGTTCGCGTCGTGAACTCGCCACAGGAGGAGTCACAGGAAGGACAACCACGATGGGCATCGCTGCACTGATTGCCTGGATCCTGACCGCCGGGGGCGGCTTCTTCATGCTGGCCAAATGGATCGGCGGCGGGGGCCATCGTCAGCAAGGCAATTCTCGATTTCCGCCCGCGCTGATCTTCGGGCATTTCCTGCTGGCCGCAGCGGGCCTAGTGCTCTGGATCATCTATCTCGCGGTGGACAACGATCGGATCGGCTGGGCGGCGGTGGTGGTCGTCGCGGTGGCCGCGCTGCTCGGGTTCGTGATGCTCGCGCGGTGGGTGCCGGTTTTCCGCGGCCAGCGCACAGCCGTGGGCGCCGGCGACCGTTCGGTCGACGCGGGGCCGGCCGAGCGGTCGTTCCCGGTTCCCGTCGTCGTGGGCCACGGCGTCCTTGCCGTGGTGACGGTGATCTTGGCGCTGCTGGCCCTGTCCAACAGCTGATTTCGGCGCGCAAACCTTCGCTTGAGCGAACGTTGCGCGCCGAAATCGCAGGGCAGCGGCTGGTCAGCTCTCTTCGAGGTACTCGGGGCAGTATGCCTGCGCCGAGTAGACCATGAACGTCTTGATCTGCTTGGCCGTGAGGTCGCTGTTGGCCGCCAGGGACTTGGCGATCTGCTCCGGTGAGCTGCCCTCGTCGAGCGCGGCGCAGACGTTGTGCGCAACCTTGATGACCTGCGCCGGATTGTCGACGGCGATACCGGCCTGATCGACGGCGTTGACGAACTGGGTGTCCACCGATCCGGCGTTGGCGGTGCCGGCGGCGACGAGCGCGGTCATGCCCAGGGCGGCGGCGCCCATGGTGGCGGCAGTGACGGACTTGGTGATCAGGCGAGAAAACATTGCAGGGACTCCTTTGTGCTGATGTGGGTTGCTCTTGCGGGCAACTTCAGAATCGGCACCGGCCCTTGGCGGATCCTCAACGAATTCTTGACGCCGCACCAAGTACCCTGCGCACTGGCACATTGGAGGAGGAACACACACCCATGAGCGCGACGAACGACCGTCAGGCGCTGGCGGAGATCGCCGAGCAGTCGGGATGGCAGCGCAGGACCGTGGAACGCACCGACTTCTACCGGCGCGGCGTCCGCGAGGTGGAGATCTTGTTCACCGAAGACAACCTCAACGGCGCCTCACTGTACGAAGACCTGCACATGCTGACGCACACCCGCGACCGCGCCACCGTCGAAGGCTGGCTGACACGCGCCCATTAGGGCTCAGACCGCGGCGGCCAGCGCAGCGAGTGTCTCCGCGGAGGTGTACGTCGGCTGCCAACCGAGGTCTTTCTTCGCTTTCGTGGTGTCCATCACCACCGATGTGCGGGCGACGTGCAGCCACTCGAGCGCCGACGGAATGAACGGCAACCGCGAGATCGCGGCCGACGCAGCTGAGGCCGCGGCTGCGGGCACGCGAACTGGCCTGCCGCCCAAGGCTTTTGCGACATCTGACACGGTGATCAGCCCGTCCCCGGCGATGTTGTAGGCCCCCGGTGGCGCGGGAACTGTGGCGGCCAGCGCAATAGCGGCGGCCACGTCGTCGTGGTGGACGAGTTGCAGCGGATATCCGGGGTCGGGGATCACCGGCTTGAGCACCGGCACCGCTTTCGCCAGCGCACGCAACGGTCCGGGCAGGCGCCGCAACGGCATCGCGTCGGCCAGCGCGGGCGCCTTCGGGCCGGCGACGATGCACGGCCGCAGGATGAACACCTCCAGCGACGAGCCGGCGGTGATCTCGGCCAGCGCCGCTTCACACGCGGCCTTCTGTTGCGAGTAGTAGTGCTCCGGGGATCCGCGCGGCGGCACATCCTCGGTGAGCGGCACGGGATTGTCGGCGTGATAGCCGTAGGCCGCAACCGACGACGTGTAGACCAGCCGCCGCGGCCTCTGCGCGGCCACGGTGGCCTCGAAGACGTTGCGGGTGCCCGTCAGATTAATGCGGGCACTCTCTTCGCGCGAACCCATGATGATGAACGCCAGATGGATCACCACGTCGGCGTCGGCCACCAACCGATCGACGGCGTCGCGATCCAGAATGTCGCCCTGCTGGTAGGCGGTCTTGGTCCAGCCCTGAGCGCCGGGGTCGAACGGCCGCCGCGCCATGCCGACGATCTTTTCGACCGCAGGTTCGCGTTCCAGCGCGGTGACAGCGGAGATGCCGATCTCGCCGGTAGGGCCGGTGACGGCCACGGTCAGTCCCACCCGACAAAGCTGCCCGCGAGTCAGCGCGCCGAAACATTGACGAGTCAAACGTCACATCGCCAGGCTTGACCCGGCTACAAAGGGTGGAGAGACCGACGCGTGGAGAGTGTGATGCAGCTGATTTCACCAACCGACAACATCTTCCTGCTGGGCGAGTCGCGCGAGCATCCCATGCATGTGGGCGGTTTGCAGCTGTTCGAGCCGCCGCCCGACGCCGGGCCGGACTTCGTGCGCAAGGCCTACGAGGCGATGCTGACGTGCACCGACGTGCAGCCGACCTTCCGTAAGCATCCGGCCTTTCTGGGCGGCATCACCAACGTCGCGTGGTCCTTCGACGACGACGTCGAGCTGGACTACCACCTGCGCCGCTCGGCGCTGCCCCCGCCCGGTCGCGTCCGTGATCTTCTGGAGCTGACGTCGCGGCTGCATGGCACCTTGCTGGACCGGCACCGGCCGCTGTGGGAGGCGCACCTTGTCGAGGGCCTCAACGACGGCCGCTACGCGCTCTACGTCAAAGTCCATCACTCGCTCATCGACGGGGTGTCCGCGCAGCGGCTGATGCAGCGCACGATGACTCCGGACCCCAACGACGACGAGCTGCGGGTGTCGTGGGAGCTCAAGCCGCGTCGCCGCAAGGGCTCCGGCGGTCCTGCGAACCCGTTGCAGACGCTCGCCAAGACTGTGGGATCTGTTGCGGCCCTTGCTCCTTCGACGTTGAAGCTGGCTCGTGCAGCGTTGCTGGAGCAGCAGCTCACGCTGCCGTTCCAAGCGCCCAAGACCATGTTCAACGTGCGGATCGGCGGTGCGCGCCGCGTCGCCGCGCAGTCGTGGTCACTGGATCGCTTCAAGCGCGTCAAGGCTGCCGCCGGCGGGGTGACCGTCAACGACGTGGTGCTGGCCATGTGCGCAGGGGCGCTGCGTGCCTACCTCCTCGACCAGAACGCGCTGCCGGAGACGCCGCTTGTCGCGATGGTTCCGGTCAGCCTGCGCAGCGAGAACGACGACAGCGGCGGCGGCAACATGGTCGGCACGATCTTGTGCAACCTCGCCACGCACCTCGACGATCCGGCGAAGCGCTTGGAAGCCATCCACTCGTCGATGGCCGAGAACAAGAAGGTGTTCACCCAGCTGCCCAAGCTCGAGCAGCTGGCGCTGTCGGCGTTCATGAGCGGTGGTGTGGCCCTGGCGATTCTGCCGGGCTTCGTCAGCACGGCACCGCCGCCGTTCAACATCGTGATCTCCAACGTGCCGGGCCCGCGAGAGCCGTTGTACTGGAGGGGCGCGCGGCTGGACGGCAACTACCCGCTGTCGATCGCGTTGGACGGGCAGGCGCTCAACATCACGCTCACCAACAACGCCGACAACTTGGACTTCGGTCTGGTGGGCTGCCGCCGCAGCGTGCCGCACCTGCAGCGTCTACTCGGCCATCTGGAGGCCGCGTTGAAGGACCTCGAAGTCGCCGCCGGCGTCTAGGCCCCGGCATCAGATGCCCAAGACCAGTGCCGGATTGCTGCCGTACCGGATCCGCGACGGCGTCGTCGAGGTACTGATCGGCCATCCCGGCGGGCCGTTCTGGGCCAATAAGGACGACGGGGCGTGGTCGATCCTCAAGGGTGAGTACGTCGACGGGGAAGACCCGTGGGAAGTGGCGCAGCGCGAGTTCACCGAGGAGACCGGTCTGGCACCCCCGCCGGGCCCGCGCATCGACTTCGAGCTGATCCGTCAACCCAGCGGAAAAGTGTTGACCGCGTTCGCGATTCAGGGTGACGTCGATGTCACCGACGCGCGCAGCAACACCTTCGAAATCGAATGGCCGAAGGGGTCCGGCCGGATGCGTCAATTCCCGGAGATCGATCGGGTGCAATGGTTTTCGGTAGCCCAGGCGCGAGCCAAGCTGCTGAAGGGCCACCGCCCGATCCTCGATCGGTTGATGGCGCAGCCGGACCTCGCCGGTTGTCGAGAGGCGTGAGGCGACGGGCCGTCGAAGACGTCGACGCAAACGCCGACGAAAAACGGCGGCGCCCCTGACCGGAGCGCCGCCGCTGCAATGTTGGTCCGCTACGGGCAGGTCACTTCCATGGAGAAGTCGTGGTTGGACGGGCCGGCCATCGGATTGGACATGTCAGGCATGCCGACGAGCTTGCCGGAGATCTTGTAGGTCTTGCCGTCCTTGGACGCGCTGGCTTCGCCGCCACCCGGCGTGCCCTTGTTGTATGCGAGTGGCTGACCGTTGAGGACGAGCCCGACCTGCTGCACGTCGGGCTTGTCACCCTTGGAGACGATTGCGCTGGAGCCGCCTTGAGCCGTGTTGCCGACGCTGATCGAATAGTTGTTGCTGCCGGGGACGTCGGCGCACACGATCGAGCCTTCGACGTTCTGGTCCTTGCCGTCGATGGTGATCTTCGCCTTACCCGTGCCGGACGATGCCGTCTGGGTCGCGTTGCTCGACTTGTTGTCCGAACAGCCTGCCAGCCCTGCCACCACGACGGCCGCACCGCCGACTGCGACCACGAACCCACGCTTCACGCTCGTTCTCCTTTTGTCGTCGTGGCCCGTCAAGGGCGGCGGACCATCAGTCAAGCAGTATGGTGTTCGACCTTCCGCCGGTCATGAGATTGGGAAAATAAGCCGCACGCCGTCATCAAAACGACGTGCGCCTGACCGCGCGTTCAGCAGTTGGCTTTGAAGTCGAAGGCGGCGGTGGCGCGTTTGTTCGGGTCGGCGACGGTGGCGCCCTGAGCGGTGCCGTTGACCCGGAACGTGGTGCCGATCACCGAGGCCTGCGCCTTGCCGATGTTGTTCTCCCACACGCTGCCGTTGAAGTCGCCGACGTTGTTGATCGTGACGGACCGTGCGCTGACGTCGTCACCGGTGTCGATCACCACGCGCACGCCGGATTTGTCGTCGCCCGTCTGGATGGTGTGCGTCCAGCCGTCCTGCGTGCACTTCACCGCATGGGTGGTGCCGGCGGATTTGCCGTTGATGGTGATCTGGGCGGTCGACGGCGGCAGCGAACCGGGCGGCTGAGGGGAGTTGGCCGGGGCCGACGAACAGCCAGCGACGCCGGCGACAGCGCAGAACGCGGCTCCGGCTGCGACGACGATTCGGTTCTTCACCGCTCACCTCAATTCCGGTTGACCCACGAACGTCGGACTCGGGCAAATGTATCCGGCGGCCATGCCCGGCAGCGGGCAAAACCCCGGGATTGATTCAATACCAGCGTGACCGAGCAGGGAAGTGGCCTTTTCACGGTCACCGCGTCGCTGCCCGGCCGTCGGGGCCGCTGCGGGGTGATCCACACCCCGCACGGCGACATCCACACCCCGGCGTTCATCGCGGTCGGCACGCAGGCGACGGTCAAGGGTGTGCTGCCGGAAACGATGAAAGAGCTTGGCGCACAAGCCATTCTGGCGAATGCCTATCACCTGTACCTGCAGCCCGGCGCGGACGTGGTCGAAGAGGCCGGCGGCCTGGGCGCATTCATGAACTGGCCGGGGCCCACGTTCACCGATAGCGGTGGATTCCAGGTGCTTTCGTTGGGAGCGGGTTTTCGCAAGGTGTTGGCGATGGACGCCGAGCGCGTGCAGGCCGACGACGTGATCGCCGAGGGCAAGGAGCGGCTCGCGGTCGTCGACGACGACGGCGTGACGTTCCGCTCGCACCTCGACGGGTCGACGCACCGGTTCACCCCCGAGCTGTCGATGCGGATCCAGCACCAGCTCGGCGCCGACATCATCTTCGCGTTCGACGAGCTCACCACGCTGGTCAACACCCGCGGCTACCAGGAGCGGTCGGTGCGTCGCACCCACGATTGGGCGGTGCGGTGCCTGGCCGAGCATCGGCGGCTCGGTGGCCGCCAGGCGTTGTTCGGGGTGGTGCAGGGCGCGCAGTACGAAGATCTGCGACGAGCCGCCGCACGCGGGCTCAGCGAAATCGGTTTCGACGGCTACGGGATCGGCGGGGCGCTGGAGAAGCAGAACTTGGCGACGATCATCGGGTGGGTGATCGACGAACTGCCCGAGCACAAGCCGCGGCATCTGCTGGGCATCAGCGAGCCCGACGACTTGTTCGCGGCCGTGGCCGCCGGCGCGGACACCTTCGACTGTGTGTCGCCGTCCCGGGTGGCCCGCAACGCGGCGGTGTACTCGGTTACCGGGCGATTCAACATCACCAACGCGCGCTACCGCCGGGATTTCACACCGATCGACCCCGAATGCGATTGCTACACCTGCGCGCACTACACGCGGGCATATCTGCACCATCTGCACAAGAGCAAGGAGATCCTCGCCGCGACGCTGAGCACCATCCACAACGAGCGGTTCGTGATCCGGCTCGTCGACCAGATGCGCAATGCGATCTATGACGGCCGGTTCGACGACCTGCGCGAGCACGTCCTCGGCCGCTACTACTCGTCCAGATCTGATTCCGGCGGGTAGATCCACGGCTCGCGAGGCAGTTGCGCCGGATTGAACTGCGCCAGAAGCTGTTCCAGGGTTTTCGACGGCCAGCCGAGCGATGCGGACATCTGGGCGATCGCGCGATCGACGCCGATTTCGGCGAGCGTGACAGCACCGTCACGCTTGGCCAGCCGCTTGCCCTCATGGTTGAGCACCAGCGGTACATGCGCATAGGCGGGTTTCGGGTAGCCCAGCACCGACGCGAGGTAGGCCTGCCGCGGCGACGACGGGAGCAGGTCGTCGCCGCGCACCACCTGGTCGACCTCTTGTGCAGCGTCGTCCACGACCACCGCGAGGTTGTAAGCCGGCACCCCGTCGCCGCGCCGCACCACGAAATCGTCGACCATACCGCGATATTCGCCGTGCAGCAGGTCCACCACGGTGTACTGGCCGACCCCGGCACGCAACCGCAACGCCGGTGGCCGGCCGGTGGCGTCGCGCCTTAAGGCGCGTTGGGCCTCGGTCAACTCACGGCATGTTCCCGGGTAGGCGCCCTGCGGTGCATGCGGTGCGCGGGGAGCTTGCTGGATGTCCCTTCTGCTGCAATAGCATTCGTAGAGCAAGCCACGCTGGGCCAGCCAGGCGATCGCATCGTCGTAGCGCTGCGGGTGCTGGGTCTGCCACTGCGGCGGCTCGTCCCACGTCAGCCCGATCGCGGCGAGGTCGGCAACTTGGCGCCGGCCGATGTCGGCGCGGGTGCGGTCGTCGAGGTCGTCGATTCGGATCAGAAACCGCCGGCCCGTCGACCGGGCGAACAGCCACGCCAGCACGGCGGTGCGCAGATTGCCGATGTGCAGGTCGGCCGACGGGCTGGGCGCGAACCGACCTGCACCGCTCACATGTGCGAATCTAGCGACTACTCAGGGTGCTTCCCACGTGAACCCGTCGGGGTCGGTGAACGGGCCCGCGCCGCTGGCGATGGCGAGGCGGTGCGATCCCGTGCCGTTGGCCGGCACACCGGCGGTCTTGGCCAGATTGCGGCGGCTGTAGAGCGCCAGCGTGATGGGTCCGGTCGCGAACTGGACGTACTTGCGGCCGAAGCTCTTCGCTACGTCGAGCCCGTGCTCGACGTAGAACCGCTTGCTCGCGGCGACGTCGTCGACGCCCAACTGCAGGACGAAATCGTCGATCTGCCCGGTTTCGGCACCGCGGTCCTTCTTCGACGACGACGCCACGGTCCAGATCGTGCCGTCCGGTCCGCACACCACGCCGCCGTAGCCCCACAGACTTCTCTTGGGCGGCTTCACCTCGGACGCGCCGGCTTTGACGGCGGCATCGATCAGCGCGTCGACGGTCGATGGTTGAGGCACGACGAGCGACAGGGTGAACCCACGGAAACCGCTTGTGGGCGCCTGCGATTCGCGGGCACGCACCGGCAGTTCTGGTCCGAATGCGGCCTTCACGAAGGTCTCGGCGGCGGCGGGGTCGGGCGTCTCGAGAGTGACGAATTCGATGCCGGTCATCGCGGGCTCCTCTCCGTAACGTCGTATTCGCTGTCCACGTTGTTGATATTGAGAGTATAACTCTCAATTCGAGAGCGGTAGTCTCAAGTTGTGGCACGCTCGGAGCGACAACAACCATCGCGTGGTCAGCGCGGACAGGCGAGGACCAGGTTGGCGCGAGCCGCCGTGATCGAGGCTGCGCGAACCTTGTTCGTGGAACGTGGCTACGGTGCAACGACGGTCGAGGCCATCAGCGCTCTCTCGGATGTGCCGCAGGCCACCGTGTACCGGCTGTTCTCCTCCAAGCTCGGAATACTCAAGGAGCTTCTCGACGTGTCGATCGCCGGCGACGACGAGCCGGTGTCATTGCCCGAACGCCCCTCGGTGCGAGCACTGCTTTCCGATCCGGATCCGAAGAGCCGGCTAGCGGGCTTGGTTCAGGTCACTTCCGACATCAACTCGAGGATCGCGCCGATCTACCGCATCCTCGTGGGCGCCGCGAGCGCGGATCCGGAAGCCGCGGCCCTGCTCGAGCAGCTCAATCGGCAGCGGCGCGCCGGCCAAGGGCGCATCGCCCGGTCGCTCGCTCAAACCGGCGCGTTGCGGCCAGGCATGCGGGAGCGTGACGCCGTCGACATCGTCTATGCCCTCGTGTCTCCCGAGGTGTACCGGCTGATCGTCGTCGACCGGGGGTGGTCCCGGGAGCGGTACGAGCGGTGGCTCACACAGACTCTGGTCGACGGTTTACTCGTACCGGGCTGAGCCCGAGGCCCGCATGCGCTGAGCAGGTCCGCCGGATTAGTCCGACGCTCTGTGGAGCCCGGGAACGATGTCACCGAGTCTGTATGTGACCGGCCGCTCCAGCTGTGCATAGGTGCACGAGGGGGGGTCCCGGTCGGGCCGCCACCGGCTGAATTGTGCCGTGTGCCTGAATCTCTCACCTTCCATGTAGTCATAGCGCACCTCGACGACGCGTTCGGGGCGCAGCGGCACGAAGGACAAGTCTTTGCCGGCATTCCAGCGGGAGCCCTCGTTGCGGCGCGGGGTTCGGTCCCCGGCCATATGCGCGGCCCAGTTCCACGGGTGATCGTCGAAATCCGTGACCAGTGACTGCAATTCGGCGAACAGCCGTCGACGTTCGGCCATCGGGAACGCGCCGATCACACCGACGGACGCCAATGTGCCGTCGTCTTTGTACAGCCCCAGCAGCAGTGAACCGATAGCGTCGGCACTGGACTTGTGCGGCCGGTACCCGGCGACCACACAGTCCGCGGTCCGCTGGTGCTTCACCTTGAACATCACCCGCTTGTCGGGTTGGTAGGTGATCGTCAGCGGCTTGGCGATGATGCCGTCGAGGCCGGCGCCCTCGAACTCGGCGAACCATCGCTGGGCGGTGGGTAGGTCGGTGGTTGCCGGGGTGACGTGAAACGACGAGCCGGCTGTCGCAAGTGCGGCGACCAGTGCCGCTCGGCGCTCGCTGAACGGTCGCTCGGTGTAGTCCTGATCGCCGAGGGCCAGCAGGTCGAACGCGATAAAGGCAGCCGGAGTGCGCTCGGCGAGCACGCGGACCCGCGACGCGGCGGGATGCAACCGCAGCTGCAGCGCCTCGAAATCCAGCCCGTGGGCTGCCGCGATCACGATCTCGCCGTCGATCACGCAGCGCTGCGGCAGCTCGGTCCGAGCCGCTGCGACCAGCTCTGGGAAGTACCGCGTCATCGGCCGCTCGTTGCGGCTGCCCAATTCCACCTCGTCGCCGTCGCGGAAACAGATCGACCGGAAACCGTCCCATTTCGGCTCATACGAAGCACCTGCGGGGATCGACGGCACCGGTTTGGCCAGCATCGGCGAGATCGGCGGCATGACGGGCAGCTGCACCGCCCTATTGTCGGCGACGCGGTGACCGCGCTACCGCGCCGTGCCCAGAAACGGAACCGGGGCCGACGGTGCGGCGTTCGCGCCGGCGTCGAACAGTCCGCGCTGGCGCAGAATCGGAACCACCCCTTCACCGAACCAGAACAGTTCCTCCAGATGCGGATAACCGGAGAAGATGAACTCGTCGATACCGATCTCGGCGTACTCGGCGATCCGATCGGCGACGTCGGCGTGGCTGCCCACGAGCGCGGTGCCGGCCCCGCCGCGCACCAGTCCCACCCCCGCCCAAAGATTCGGCGCGACCTCCAGCGTCCGGGCGTCGTGCCAGCTGCCGTTGGCCCGGCTTGCTTCGTGCAGTGCCAGCATCCGTCGCTGCCCCTCGGATTCGCTGCGCGCCAGGCCTTCCTGGGCTGCGCGCACGGTGCCTTCGTCCAGCGCCGCCAGCAGCTTGTCGGCCTGCGACCAGGCCTCCTGCGCGGTGTCGCGCGAAATCGTATGCAGCCGAATGCCGAATCGCACCCGGCGTCCCTGCTGGCCCGCAAGCCGGCGGATCCAATTGATCTTGTCCCGTACTGCGGCGGGCGGTTCGCCCCATGTCAGATACACGTCGGCGTGCCGTGCGGCGACCGTGCCGGCAGCCGGCGAACTTCCCCCAAAGTACAAGCGCGGCACGGGATCCGGCAGTGCCGGCAACGTGGCATCCTCGACACGGATGTAGTCGCCGTCGAAGGAGACCGTGTCGCCGGTCCACAACCGGCGGACTACCTCGAGGAATTCGTCGGCGCGCCGGTAGCGGCCATCCTTGTCGAGATGGTCGCCGAAGGCGCGCTGTTCGTGCGCTTCACCGCCCACCACCACGTTGAGCAGGATCCGCCCCGGCGCGTGGCGCGCGAACGTCGCGGCCATCTGCGCTGACAGGGTCGGGCTGACCAGCCCTGGCCGGAACGCCACCAGAAACGCCAGCGACGTGGTCTCGCGTGCCAGAAGGGCGGCAGTGACGAATGCGTCCTCGCACCATGCGCCGGTGGGTATCAGCGCCCCGGTGAATCCGAAGGTCTCGGCGGCGCGGACGATCGACGCCAGATAGTCGATCGACGCGTCGCGGTCACCGTGCGCAAAACCCACCGGTGACCCGTGGCCCCCGCCGATGATCAACCGGCTGTCGCCGTATGTGGGCAGAAACCAGTGCAGCGTCAACGACATTCGCATCGCCTCAACGAAATTCCGGGCACCAAAGTCACCCCAGAATGGTGCCCGCGGCAGTTCCGCCGGTCAGGTGTTGCATTCAGCCGGATCGAAATGCGAGCCAATCCGCGCGGCGTCGATGTGCAATCAGCGGGGCGGCACACTGTCCGCCGCTGTGAAGCATGGGAGTGAATCTCTGATGACCGTCACCGCTGCCGCGGTGCCCGACCGGCACGGCGCCGTCTCACCGGCCGCGCTGCGTACGGTGCTGGTGTCCAGCCTGGTGGGCACCACCATCGAGTGGTACGACTTCTTCCTGTACGCCACCGCGGCCAGCCTGGTGTTCAACCACGCGTTCTTCCCCGACCAGAGCTCGCTCATCGGAACGCTGCTGTCGTTCGCGACGTTCGCGGTCGGGTTCGTCGTGCGCCCGATCGGCGGCGTGGTGTTCGGTCATATCGGTGACCGCATCGGACGCAAGAAGACATTGGCGCTGACGATGTTCTTGATGGGTGCCGCCACGGCGTTGATGGGGCTGCTGCCGACTGCGGCGCAGATCGGCGCGGCTGCTCCGATATTGCTGCTGTTGCTGCGGGTGGTACAGGGTTTCGCACTCGGTGGAGAGTGGGCCGGGGCCATCCTGCTGGCCGTCGAACACAGTCCGGTACGGCGGCGCGGCCTGTTCGGAAGTGTGCCGCAAGTGGGCTTGGCGCTTGGACTAGCGCTCGGCACAGGGGCTTTCGCGCTTCTGCAGGTCGCCCTTCCTGACGATGCCTTCATCTCCTACGGCTGGCGCATCGCGTTCTTGTTCAGCGTGGTGCTGGTTGCCTTCGGCATTGTGGTGCGGCTCAAAGCTGCTGAGACACCGGCTTTCGAGAAGATCCGCGACGAGGAATCCCGCGCCGCCGTTCCAGTCCGCGAAGTCTTCAGGCCTCCGGCGCTCCGCGCGACTGTGCTGGGCATGCTTTCACGCTGGGGCGAGGGTGCGGCGTTCAACACCTGGGGAGTGTTCGCGATCTCCTATGCCACCGCAACCCTGCACTTGCCGAAGGTCTCTGTACTGACCGCGGTGACCGTGGCCGCGTTGGTGATGGCTGCGCTGCTGCCGATCTCGGGTGTGCTCACCGACCGATTCGGCCCCAAGGCGGTGTATTCGACCGGCATCGCCGCGTACGGGCTTGCGGTGTTTCCAGTCTTCGCGCTGTTCTCAGCCAAGAGCCTGACCGCTTTCACGCTGGGCATGGTCGTGGTGTTCGGCGTCATCCACGCATGGTTCTACGGCGCGCAGGGCACGCTGTACGCCTCGCTCTTTCCCACCCGCATCCGCTACACCGGACTGTCGACGGTGTACCAACTCTCGGGTGTCTACTCCTCGGGGCTGACCCCGCTGATCCTGACCGCACTGATCGCGGCGGCCGGCAACACCCCGTGGCTGGCGTGCGGCTACCTGGTGCTCACCGCGGTCATCAGCGTCGCCGCCACCGCCGCGCTGCGACCGCGGTTCTTCACCACCCACGGCTGAGCGGTTCGCGCGGCGGCTGATCTCCGCTCCTCGGTGGCCAGCAACGGCGTGGGACGCACGACCCAGTTGAGTGTGCACTAGCGGCACGGCCTACTCGCACTTTGTCGCCATAGTCGCACAATCAATCGAGGTACCAGCCGGGCACGACCCTCCGGCGGCGCGGCGGTCTAGATCAACGTCAACCCGATGGATGAGGATGGACGCTGTGGACTTACCTGTGCAGCCGCCGCTGGAGCCGATGCTGGCCAAGGCGCAGGCAAGGGTTCCCGACGACCGCGGTGTCTGGTCCTACGAGCCGAAGTGGGACGGGTTCCGGGCGCTGGTGTTCCGCGACGGCGACGAGGTGGTGCTGCAGTCGCGTAACGGTAAGGAGTTGGGCCGGTACTTTCCCGAACTGGTCGACGCACTGCGTGACGAAACCGCGCCGAAATGCGTACTCGACGGCGAAGTCGTCGTGCCGCGGGACATCGGTGGGCGGATCCGGCTGGATTGGGAGTCGCTGAGCCAGCGCATTCACCCCGCGCAGAGTCGCATCACGATGCTCGCCGAGCAGACACCCGCGCACTTCATCGGTTTCGACGCCTTGGCCACGGCTGATCGGTCGCTGATGGGCGAACCGTTTCGCGTCCGTCGTCAAGCGTTGACCGACCTGATCACCGAAAAGCAGTGGTGTCACGTCACCCGCACGACAGAAGACCCCGAACAAGGCGCGCAGTGGCTCGACACCTTCGAGGGCGCCGGGCTGGACGGTGTGATCGCCAAACGACTCGACGGCCCGTATGTGCCGGGCAAGCGGGAGATGGTGAAGGTCAAGCACGCCCGCGATGCGGACTGCGTGGCGATCGGCTACCGCATTCACAAAAGCGGAGAAGGAATCGGCTCCATCCTGCTCGGACTCTACCGTGCCGACGGTGAGCTTCAAATGGTCGGCGGTGCAGCATCTTTCACGACCAAGGACCGGCGCAAGCTGCTGGCCGAACTCGAGCCGCTGCGAATAGGGGACGAGGTCCGTGAAGGTGATCCCAGCCGCTGGAACTCCGCTGCCGACAAACGGTGGATTCCGGTGCGGCCCGAGAAGGTCGCCGAGGTGGCCTACGACCAAATGGAAGGCGAAAGATTCCGCCACGCAGTGCGTTTCGTGCGATGGCGCCCTGACCGTGACCCGCGAAGCTGCACGTTCGAGCAGCTCGAGGTGCCGCTGAACTACGACCTCTACGACGTCTTGGAACCGTGATGGCAACCCGCGCAGAAGAACTCGATGTCGACGGCATCAAGGTGCGGCTGACCAATCCGGACAAGGTGTACTTCCCCAAGCTGGGATCGAACGGAACCAAGCGCACGCTGGTCGAGTACTACCTCGCGGTGTCGAAGGGCCCGATGCTCACGGCGCTACGGGACCGGCCCACGCATCTGCAGCGGTTTCCCGACGGCATCGACGGCGAGGAGATCTATCAGAAGCGAGTGCCGCAGCACCATCCCGACTACCTGCAGACCTGCCGAGTGACGTTCCCGTCCGGAAGAACGGCCGACGCGCTGAAGGTCACGCACCCGTCGTCGATCGTGTGGGCCGCGCAGATGGGCACCATCACGCTGCATCCGTGGCAGGTGCGCTGCCCCGACACCGAGCACCCCGACGAACTGCGCGTGGACCTGGACCCTCAGCCGGGGACCGGGTTCACCGAAGCCCGCACCATCGCGGTGGACGTGTTGAAGCCGTTGCTCGACGAACTGGGCCTGGTCGGCTATCCGAAGACCTCCGGCGGTCGCGGGGTGCATGTGTTCCTGCGGATCAAGACCGACTGGGACTTCATCGAGGTACGCCGGGCCGGCATTGCGCTGGCGCGTGAAATCGAAAGGCGCGCACCTGATTTGGTGACGACGTCGTGGTGGAAGGAAGAGCGGGGCAAGCGGGTCTTCGTGGACTTCAACCAGAACGCTCGCGACCGCACCTTCGCGTCCGCCTACTCTGTGCGGCGTACTCAGATCGCCACCGTGTCGACGCCGTTGACGTGGGACGAGTTGGCCGATGCCGACCCCGACGACTACACCATGGCCACCGTCGCCGATTTTGTTGCGGCACGGGATGACCCGTGGGCCGACATCGACGCGAACAGCCAGTCGCTGGAACCTCTACTGGAGATGGTCAAGGCCGACGAGGAACGCGGTCTTGGCGACCTGCCGTACCCGCCTAATTACCCGAAGATGCCGGGCGAGCCGAAACGCGTTCAGCCGAGCCGCGATACTGACCGAAAAAGGACCGAGACATGAGCCTCCGGCGTGCTGACGGCTCCGAGAACCACGCCTTCCTCGGCGCTGTGCTACAGGCCGGTCTGCGTGCGCTGTTGATCGTCTTCCTCACGGCGACTTTGCTTTTGGAGCCGCCACACAACCATCAGGTGTCGTGCGTCGTCATTTGGGCTGCTTACGTCGTGACCGTCGCAGGCTGGGCGGTCTGGACGCTGCGGCCGCACGCTCGCACCAGGCCCGACGTCGAAAAGCTTGTGACGCTGCTTGTTCTGGGCGCCGACATCCTTGCCATCTCTGCACTGGCGGTACTCACTGGTTTCACGTCCGCGGAGGACTGGACGTCCGACGTTTTGCGCAACGGGCTGTTCCTCGTCCCGTTGATTGCGGCGGCACAGCTGAACCCGGACATCAGCGCCGCGATCGCCGTTCCGACGGTGCTCGGTTTGTTCGCCACCTCGTGGATTACTCAGGAAGCCAACGAGGAGCCGTGGTCGTCGATCCTGTTGAGCACCACGGTGATGTCGGCGTTAGCCGCCGGTTCTGTTGCACTGTCCCGTATTCAGCAGTCCAAAGTGTCGACCATCCGTCAATTGGCGGAGCAGCGCACCCGGTTGCTCGACGAGTTGGTCGGTCTGGAGAAGCGCGAGCGTGAGACGCTCGCAGAGCGAGTGCACGACGGGGCTCTGCAGTACGTTCTCGTGGCCCGGCAAGACCTCGAAGAGGTCCGGACGGGTTCCGGAATTGCTGTCGACCGGGTGGAGACCGCGCTCCTCGAGGCCTCCCAGCTCCTTCGACATGTGGCCAGGGATTTGCATCCGCAGGTGCTCGCGCGGCGGGGGCTGAAGGCGGCGATCTCCGATCTGGCCGCGAGTGTGGGCAGCCGTGCCGATCTCACGGTGAAACTCGACACGACGGCCTGGCCGGACGACCAACCGACCACCGACACGGATTACGTCATCTACAACGCAGCCCGTGAAATCCTGACCAACGCCGTCAAGCACGCTCATGCGGACACGATCAACATCAGCCTGCGCCGTGACGGCGACCATGCTGTGTTGCAGATCGCCGACGACGGTGTCGGCATTTCCGACGCCGCGCTCGCACAGAGCCTTCGTGACGGGCACATCGGTCTCGCGTCCATCCGTACCAAGGTTCTCGCCTCAGGCGGTCAGTTCGAAATCCGCCCAGGTTCGCCGGGGACCGCGATCAACATCTCTGTCCCACTGCGGCAAAACGTCGTGTTGGCGGCCAGCTGAGCTCAGGTCGAGCATTGCGAGATGGCAATGTGACCACCGCCGTTGCGCGCCAACGCTTCCCGCTCGGCATCGGCAATTGTCGGGCCGTACCAGCCGTAGTAGTTGTCGCCATTCACGGCGAGTGCGGCACAGCCATTCTTCGCCCAGGCGATGAACACGCAGTGGTTGCCGCCGTGGTTCTGGCATTCACTCAGTGATCGGATCCGCGCCGAGTCGAGGTTGTTGTAGTTGTTGCCCCACCCGTAGACGTGGCTCTCCGGGGAATACGAGATCGCGACGTACGTGTCGTCGGCCAGCGCGGGCGGCGCACCCGCCAGGCTCACGGCGGCCGCTGCTGCCGCACCACCGGCGAGCAGAGTTGCGAATCGAAAAGGCTTGCGGCGGGAAATGATCATGGCGTTCTCCTGAGACGACGGTGCCCGTGTCGCCTCGTCAGGAGCGCCCCCCCGCCTCAACGACCGCCACTCGGGACACCAACTATCGACTTAACGGATCAAGTGTGAACCCCATGCTCGGACTCTGTACCGGCTTTTCGTCAGCTGGTCAGTCCGAACGCGCCCACGATGAACGGCCGCACAGAATCCGCTAGCCGTCAGGCCCGGGCGCCAGCGTCACCTTGGCGGCACGTTGCTGGCCCGTGCGGTCCTGCCACACCAGGTCCACCACGTCACCGGGATAGTGCCGGTCCAAAACGCCGGTCAACGAGGTCGCGTTGTTCAGCGGTGCGCCGTCCAGCGAGACGAGCACGTCGCCGCGCTGCAACCCGGCCTGCTCTGCCGGGGTGCCGGGGAGCACGTCGCGCACGGCGACGCCGCCCGATCCGCGTTGCTGAGTAGTACCGACTCCGATGCCCAGCATGGCCGGCGGCCCGATGTGAACGGTGCCAGCCGGCGTGCGCGATTGAATCTGTCCTGCGATCGCCATCGCCCGGTTGATCGGAATGGCGAACCCTTTGCCGCCCGGGCTGCCCAGCCGGTAGTTCACCGACGCCGCCACGTTGACGCCGATCACCTGCCCGGAGGCGTTGACCAGCGGACCGCCCGAGTCACCGGGCCGCACCGGCGCCGCGATGCCGATGAGATCGTTCAGCTCTTCGGAGCTGCCGGTCAAATCGTCCTCGGCCTCGATGTCCGCACCGACGGTGATGACGCGGCCTTCCTCGCGGCTGATCGGCTTGCCGCTGCCGTTGGCGTTGCCGAGGCTGACGATCGGCTCGCCGATCCTGACCTGGTTCGAGTCGCCGATCGGCGCCGTCGGCAGACCGTTGGCGCCGAGCAGTTGGATCAGCGCGATGTCCTGGGTGCGGTCGTAGCCCAGCAGGTTGGCCCTGAAGTTCTGGCCGGTGCCGACGCTGAGCACGTTGATGCTGTCGGCTCCGGCGACGACGTGGTTGTTGGTCAAGACGACGCCGTCGGGGCTGATCACGATGCCGGCACCGAAGCCCACGACGCCCTGGTAGTTCACGATCGTGTTGATCTGCACCATGCTTTGCTCCGCGATGGCCGGCGCGGCCTGCACCGGATCGGCGGGCACCGCCGCTGCCGTCGGCAGCGAGGACAAGTGCGCCGGAGTCACCAGCGCGAGAATCGTCGCCAAAGCGGCGACGATCGAAAGCCACCACACCCTGGCGGGTGGATGAGAAGGTCGTTCGGCCATCTGTTGCCTTTCGCGCGGGCGGAACACAGCGTTGACTCCATTTTGCCCGCACACACTGACACGGGCGGAAAACCGCAGGTAAGGGCTCAGTCCTCGACGGCTACCCCGCTGGACTTGCGCCGCAGGCGCGGCCTGCGCAGCTTGCCCGACGGACGCTGGTTGCGGATGCCGCCCCGTGCGGCTTCGACGGCCACCGTGTCCTCGGCCGACGGCGGCTCGTCGTCCCCGACGCCCCCGTCCTTGGCCTCCCCAGCCTCGGCGTCCGCCTCGGGAAGCTCAGCGGTCTCGGACTCCGTCGTCGGCTCCTGGGACAGAGAGACCTTCTGGCCCTCTTTGTCCGCTTTGTCCGCGTCGTCTGCTTCGTCGGCGGTTTTGCCGGCGTCGCCTTCGGCGGCGTCTTCCGTCGGCGCCTCAGTTTCGGTTCCTGCCTCGTCGGCCTGCTCACCCTTGCGGCGCCGCCAGCGGCTCTTGCGTTGCTTCGGCGGTTTCTTCTTGACCGGTCTTGGCGGAGGGGGCGGAAGCTCGGCGATGAACGACAGGTAGAAGGAGAAAATACCCAGCAAGCTGATCGCGGCGGCGGCACCGTAGATGCCGAACAGCCAGCGCCCGACGTCGTCGAGGCTCAGCCAGATCTCGCTGATCGCCGCGCCGATGATCAAGGCCCCACCCAGGACGTGCAACACGATGGACAGCACCCGTAACCGCAGGGCGAGGTAGGGGGTCGCGTACTCAGGGCGCCGGGTGCGCAGCCATGTGAACACCACCGGCAGGGCAGCCAGCGCGATCAACGCACCGGCGACGATGCGCAGCACCGTCCCGAGTGTGTGCGACGTGTCGCCCGACAACTCCCACCAGCGAGGAAGGACGAACAAGAAGTACAGGACCCCGGCAGCGATCGAAAACAACGCGTGCCAGACCACCGCGACAATGCGGCTCATGCCCCTCCTCAAACGCCACGTCTGCTGGCGTCGATCGATGCTTGTCTGGGGCGGGGCGACCGGATCCCGATGCGCCCCGCATCCCGACGGCGGAGGATGCGGGATTTGAACCCGCGAGGGCTATTAACCCAACCCGCGTTCCAGGCGAGCGCCATAGGCCACTAGGCGAATCCTCCGTCGGACATGGTAACCGACCTGTCTGGACGGGCCGGCCGTCACCGCCGACGCAGGTACTAGACTCTGCGTGGACCCCGCGCGGCGTCCATCCTGTGAACTCCCCCAGGGCCGGAAGGCAGCAAGGGTCAACGGGCTCTGGCGGGTGCGCGGGGTCCCCCACTCAGTTTTGCTCAATTCCCACGGCCATGTCTGGAGGTGCCAACGCGCGTGGCCTCGTTCGCTTCCCTCGGCCGTGACGAGTTGATGGCCCAGCACGAGCTACAGCAGGAGAACTACGCCGCGCTGCGGGCCAAGAAGCTGACGCTGGATCTGACTCGCGGCAAGCCGTCGCCGGACCAGCTGAGCCTGTCCAACGCGTTGCTGAGCCTCCCGGGCGACGATTTCCGCGACGGCGAAGGCACCGACACTCGCAACTACGGCGGCCTGCACGGCATCCCGGAACTTCGAGCGATTTTCGGTGAGCTGCTCGGCATCCCGGTGCCTAACCTGATCGCCGGCAACAACTCCAGCCTCGAAATGATGCACGACATCGCGACGTTCTCGATGCTGCACGGCGGCGTCGACTCACCGCGGCCGTGGATTCGGGAACCGAAAGTGAAGTTCCTGTGCCCGTCGCCCGGCTACGACCGCCATTTCGCGATCACCGAAACGCTGGGCGTGGAGATGATTACGATCCCCATCCGCGAGGACGGACCCGACGTCGACCTCATCGAGGAACTCGTCGCCGCCGATCCCGCCATCAAGGGCATGTGGGCGGTGCCGGTGTACTCCAACCCCACCGGCGTGACGTACTCGTGGGAGGTGGTGCGCCGGCTGGTGCAGATGCGCACCGCGGCGCCGGACTTCCGGTTGTTCTGGGACAACGCCTACTGCGTGCACACGCTCACCCACGACTTCGTCCGTCAGGTCGACGTTCTGGGGCTGGCTGCGGCCGCGGGAAACCCGAACCGGCCCTATGTGTTCGCGTCGACTTCAAAGATCACGTTCGCCGGTGCCGGCGTCAGCTTCTTCGGTGGGTCTCTGGCCAACATCGCGTGGTATCTGCAGTACGCGGGCAAGAAAACCATCGGCCCTGACAAGGTGAATCAGCTGCGGCATCTGCGGTTCCTCGGCGATGCCGACGGAGTCCGGCTGCACATGCAGCGCCACCAGCAGCTGTTGGCGCCCAAATTCGCGCTGGCGCTGCACATCCTCGAAGACCGGCTCGGTGCGTCGAAGATCGCGTCGTGGACCGAGCCCAAGGGCGGCTATTTCATCAGCCTCGACGTGCTGCCCGGCACGGCGCGGCGCACCATCGGGCTGGCCAAGGATGCCGGGATCGCGGTCACTGAGGCCGGCGCTGCATTCCCGTACCGAAAAGACCCGGAGGACAAGAACATTCGGCTCGCGCCGACCTTCCCGTCGATGCAGGACCTGTCGCAGGCCGTCGACGGGCTGGCCACCTGCGCATTGCTGGCCGCCACCGAGTCGCTGCTCTTGCGTGGCTAGCGATTTCGGTGCGTTTCCGTGCGCTGAGCGCCGGTTAACGCACCGAAATCGCACGCGTCGGACCGCCTCGGTAGCCTGCTGACCGTGGCTCTGTACCGCAAATACCGTCCGGCGAGCTTCGCCGAAGTGGTGGGGCAAGAGCACGTCACCGAGCCGCTGTCGACCGCGCTGACAGCCGGCCGGATCAACCACGCCTATTTGTTTTCCGGGCCGCGCGGCTGCGGCAAGACGTCGTCGGCGCGTATCCTCGCCCGCTCGCTCAACTGCGCCGAAGGACCGACGGCCACCCCGTGCGGGGTCTGCGAATCGTGTGTGGCGCTGGCGCCCAACGGTCCCGGCAGCATCGACGTCGTCGAGCTCGACGCCGCCAGCCACGGCGGCGTGGACGACACCCGCGAACTGCGCGACCGCGCGTTCTACGCGCCGGCGCAGTCGCGCTACCGGATTTTCATCGTCGACGAAGCGCACATGGTCACCACCGCGGGCTTCAATGCCCTGCTCAAGATCGTCGAGGAACCGCCCGAGCATTTGATCTTCGTGTTCGCCACCACCGAACCGGACAAGGTGCTGCCCACCATCCGCTCGCGGACGCACCACTACCCGTTCCGGCTGTTGGCGCCGAAGACCATGCGCGCGCTGATCGAGCGGATCATCGCCCAGGAGGGCGTCCAGGTCGACGACACCGTCTATCCATTGGTGATCCGCGCGGGAGGCGGCTCACCGCGCGACACACTTTCGGTGCTGGACCAGCTGCTGGCGGGTGCCGAAGAGAACCGAATCGCCTACCCGCGAGCGCTGGCGCTGCTGGGTGCCACCGACGTCGCACTGATCGACGACGCGGTCGACGCACTCGCGGCAGGCGACGCGGCGGCGCTGTTCGGCGCGGTCGAGTCCGTCGTCGACGCGGGCCACGATCCGCGGCGGTTCGCCACCGACCTACTCGAGCGGTTCCGCGACTTGATCGTGCTGCAGGCCGTGCCGGATGCTGCCGCCCGGGGCGTCGTCGATGCGCCCGGCGATGTGTTGGATCGCATGCGTGTGCAGGCGGCGCGCATCGGCACTGCGACGCTCACTCGCTACGCGGAGGTGGTGCACGCCGGGTTGGGGGAGATGCGCGGGGCCACAGCGCCGCGGCTGCTGCTGGAAGTGGTGTGCGCGCGGCTGCTGCTGCCCTCGGCCGGCGACACGGAATCGGCACTGCTGCAACGGGTCGAGCGCATCGAGAAGCGGCTGGACATGTCGGTGCCGGAAGCTGTCTCGCAGCCCGCCTCAGCGGCCGCGCCCAAGCCGGCGCCCGCAGCGGCGCCTGCGCGCATTGCCGCACCGAAGCCCCCGCCGAAGCCGCCCTCGCCGAAGCCGGCTCCGTCGAAGCCGCCCGCGCCCAAGCCGGCCGAGCCGGATCCGACACCCGAACCAGCGCCTGAGGCGGGCCCCCCGCCCCCGGTCGGCGCGCTCGACGCCGCCGCCGTCAGACGGCAGTGGTCCACTGTGATGGACAAGGTCCGCAGCCGCAGCCGAACGCTGGGTGCGATGCTGGCCGACGCCGTGGTATCTGCAGTCGACGGCGACACACTGGTGCTGTCACACCAGTCGGGCAACCTGGCGAAACGCCTTGGCGAGCAACGCAATGCCGACGTCATCCGGGAGGCGTTGAAAGACGCGCTCGGCGTCGACTGGAAGGTCCGGTGCGAAGTCGCCACGGCCGCGCCGACTCCTCCGCCCGCCGAGGACCTGCGCCGCGCGGAGGAGGACATGCTCGCCGAGGCGGGGCAAGACACCGCCGCAGATGTCCCGCGCCGTGACCCGGAGGAAGTGGCGCTGGAACTTCTGCAGAACGAGCTGGGTGCCCGTCCGATCGACGGACCTTAGGGCGTCCACCACGGCCGCAACGGCAGTCCGCCGTCGCCGCCGTGTTCGTCGAGCTTCACCGCCAGTACCTGGTGCAGCTGAATAGCGTTGTGCTCGAAGCCAACTCGTGAACCAGCCATGTACAGGCCCCACACTTTCGCGGTACCCAAGCCGACTTCGTCGACGGCCTCGTCCCAATGCTCGACGAGGTTGCGGCACCAGTCGCGCAGCGTCAGCGCGTAGTGGTGGCGCAGGTTCTCCTCGTGCAAGACCTCCAGTCCGATGTCCTGGATCTCGGTGATGATCCGACCCGATCCGGTGAGCTCGCCGTCAGGGAACACGTAGCGGTCTATGAAGCCGCCAGCCGTTGCCGGGTGCCGGTTGTCGTGGCGGGTGATGCAGTGGTTGAGCAGTAGACCACCGGTGCGCAACTTCGACTGCAGGAAGCGGAAATACGACGGATAGTTCGCCACCCCGATGTGTTCGGTGAGCCCGATCGACGACACCGCGTCGAACTGTGTCTCGGCGATGTCGCGGTAGTCGCCGTGGCGCACCTCGGCGAGCTCCGTCAACCCCTCGTCCGCGATTGCCTTCTGCGCCCACTCGGCCTGCTTCGCCGACAGGGTCACACCAATCGCCTTGACCCCGTTGCGCGCGGCATATCGCACCATGCCGCCCCATCCACAGCCCACATCGAGCAGCCGGTCGCCGGGTTGCAGGCGAAGCTTGTCGAACACCAGCCGGTACTTGTTCTCTTGCGCCTCTTCCAGACTCGCGTCGGGGTGCGGGTAGCACGCGCAGGTGTATGTCATCGACGGGCCAAGCACCCACTCGTAGAAGGCGTTCGACACGTCGTAGTGGTGGTGGATCGCTTCTGCATCACGAGTTTTGCTGTGCCGCAAGCCTTCTGCGATTCGACGCCACCGCGGAAGCGCCTCCTGCGGCGGCGGCGCGATCGGCTTGAGATGTTCCACCCCGATGGAGCGGACGATGTTCGCGAGCAGTCGGGCCGGCGGCCGTTTGAATTCAAGCTTCACAGCCAAGGCCTTCAGCAGCTCGTACGGGTCGCCGGGATGGACGCCGCGCGGTTCGAGATCTCCGGAGACGTACGCCCGTGCCATGCCGAGCTCGCCGGGCGCGGTCGCCAGATAGGTGGTGCCGCGCGGCGTGCGCAGATGAAGTCCCAGCGGGGCGTCCTCGGGGCCGGCGCTGCTGCCGTCGTAAGCGGTGAACCGAAGCGGCAGTTGGCCTTCGGCGAGCACTTCGAGGATCTGCGCCAGTGTCATCTTGCCGGTGGTGGAAGTGTTCGTCGTGCGTTCACGAAACGTCGTCATCGTCTTTGCACCGCCTTCGCATAGAGGTCGAGGAAACGCGAGTCCGGGTCGTAGGTCTTCTTCAGCGTCTTGTATGTCTCGCCACCGTAGAGTTCGTCGAACTCCTCGGGGGAGTAATAGGCGTCCGAGTACAGCGACTTGTGTCCCTCGAGCTCGCTGACCTTCGCCTCGATACGCCGATTGGTCTCTCCTTCCGTCGCCCCGGCCGGCACCGAGGACCAGAACCCGATGTTGACGTAGGTGTGCCCGGGCCGGATCGGGTACAGCGGCCATCCGGCCGGATCGCGAAGGCGCAAGGGGCACAGCCAGATCGGCTCGATGGGCACGTTGGCCAAGAACCAGTCGAGGAATTCTACGCAGCGCTCGATCGGTACCTCGACGTCCTGCACCACGCGCTCGCGCGGCGGCCGGCCGTGCCGCTTCTCGATCCGGTCGGCGATGTTGAAGCGCCGGTCGTAGGAGATGAGTTTCCAGTAGAAGCTGCTGCGCCGCAGTCGCCGCGGCCAGAACCGCCGGATGCGTGGGTTCTGCGCTCCGAATGCCCGCGAGCACCAGAACCAGTCGGTGTCCCAGCGCCACAGGTAGTCGTGGATGGTGAGCCGGTCGTGCTTCTCGCCGTCATCGTGCTGAATGGAGCGGTAGTAGATCTGCTGGCCGGTGTAGTCGCTGACCGGTCCCGGCGTGCCGGTCTGGGTGCCGATGCATAGGTAAGACTCGTCGCCGCTGAAGACGACGCCGTCCAGGTAGTCGACGCGCTCGCCGTCGTAGCCTCCGGTGTCGACTATCCGGTCCATCTCGGCGACCAAATCGGCCAGCGAGTGAAAGCGCAAGTGCCGCAACGCAACGAACGGTTTTACGGGCTCCAGTTCGATTCTCAGGCGCACCGAATAACCAAGCGTGCCATAGGAATTCGGGAATCCGCGGTACAAGTCGGAGTGCTCGTCGGGCGACGCGGTGATCACCTCACCGGTGCCGGTGAAGATGTCCATCTCCAGCACCGACTCGTGCGGCAGCCCGTTGCGGAACGACGCGGACTCGATCCCGAGCCCGGTGACAGCCCCACCCAGCGTGATGGTCTTGAGCTGCGGCACCACCAGCGGCGACAGGCCGTAGGGCAGGGTGGCGGCCACGAGGTCCTCGTACGTGCACATCCCGGCGACGTCGGCGGTGCGGGCCTGCGGGTCGACCGCCAGAACGCCAGTGAGTCCAGAGGTATCCAGGCCGGGAGCGTCACTCTTGGCGCGCGCGCGAAATAAGTTCGACGTGGGTTTGGCGAGCCGGACGGTGGCTGTCGGCGGGATCGCGCGATAGCTTGCGATCAACCGGCGCACGCCCTCGTCATGAGTTGACACACGTATACGCTAATCCGCGGCTACCGCCGATGCGACCGAACCACCGACCACTAGAGGAGTTTCGCCTGATGGGACAGGTCAGTGCAGTCAGCAGCGTTTCGATCAACGCAGCGCCGGATAAGGTGCTCGCCGCGGTTGCCGACTACCAGACCGTCCGCCCGAAGATCCTGTCACCGCAATACAGCGACTACCAGGTGCTGCAGGGCGGCCACGGCCAGGGCACCGTCGTCAAATGGAAGCTGCAAGCGACCAAGTCGCGGGTGCGTGACGTGCAGGCCACCGTCGACGTCGCCGGTCACACGGTCATCGAGAAGGACGCGAACTCATCGATGGTGACCAACTGGACCGTCGCCCCCGCCGGTGCCGGATCAACCGTCACCGTGAAGACCTCGTGGCAGGGAGCGGGCGGCGTCAAGGGGTTTTTCGAGAAGACGTTCGCGCCGCGGGGTCTGCGCAGGATCCAGGACGAGGTGCTGGGCAAGCTCAAGAAGGAGCTCGAGGCGTCCGCCGGGTCCGCCTCCAGCTAGGCGGTCGGGCGGCTCTGCGCCAGGAAGCCGGCGATGCCGTTGACCACCGCGGCCGCGTATTTCTGCCGGCCTTCGACGGTGTTGATCAGCGCCTCGTCGGCCGGGTTCTTCATGTTGCCCAGCTCGACGAGCACGGCCGGATACTGCGCGAGGTTCAGTCCCGCGAGGTCGGCGCGGCCGTAGAGGCCGTCCTGGCCGATGTAGTTGGCCGGCGGTATCCCGGACGCCTGCAGCTGGTCACGCATGATCCTGGCCAACTGCACTGACGGTCCGGCCTGGGCCTGGTTCAGCGGCGGCGACGAGTAGTTGACGTGGAAGCCGCGCCCGGACGGCGGCCCGCCGTCGGCGTGGATCGACACGATCGCGTTCGGGTGTACTGCATTGGCCATTGCGGCGCGCTCGTCGACGCACGGCCCCAGCGCGTTGTCGTTGCCCCGCGACATCGCCGACCGCACGCCCAGCTGGTTGAGCATCGAGCGGATCCGCAGCACCACCTCCCACGTGAACGAATGCTCGGGGTAACCGTTGTCGGCGTTGGTGCCCGACGTCTGGCATTCCTTGGTGCCGCCGCGCCCGTTGCTCACCTGGCGGTTGATCGACCCGTCGTTGGCGCCGTTGTGCCCCGGGTCCAGGAACACGATCATCCCGGCGATACTCGTCGGCTGAGCGCTCGCCGGCGGGGCCGCGACCAGCGAAACAGCGAGCGCCGCGGCCGCCGTGACGGCACCGACACGCAGGCAGAGCAGGTCTGGCACTGCGTCAAAGTAGCCCGCCCGCGGCTACCCTTGGGAGGGTCGATCCCGAGCCGAAACGAACTCGAGACCAATAGGCAAGAGGACTGTGATGCAACCCGGAGGCACGCCGGACATGTCTGCGCTGCTGGCGCAGGCGCAGCAGGTGCAACAGCAACTGATGGAAGCCCAAGAACAGCTCGCGGCCAGCGAGGTGCGCGGAGAGGCCGGCGGCGGGCTGGTGCAGATCACCATGAAGGGCAGCGGCGAGGTCGTCGGGGTGTCGATCGACCCCAAGGTGGTCGATCCGTCCGACGTGGAGACGCTTCAGGATCTGATCGTCGGCGCGTTCGCGGACGCCTCGCAGCAGGTGGCGGAGATGGCGCAGAGCAGGCTCGGCCCGCTGGCCGGCGGGTTGGGGCTCTGATTTGTTCGAGGGCCCGGTCCAGGACCTGATCGACGAGCTGGGCAAGCTGCCGGGAATCGGGCCCAAGAGCGCTCAGCGGATCGCGTTCTACCTGTTGTCCGTCGAGCCGCCTGACATCGACCGGCTGACCGCGGTGTTGGCGAGGGTGCGCGACGGCGTGCGGCACTGCGCGGTGTGCGGCAACGTGTCGGAGGGCGAGCGCTGCCGAATTTGCAGCGATCCACGCCGCGACGCCTCGGTGGTGTGCGTCGTCGAGGAGCCCAAGGACATCCAGGCCGTCGAGCGCACGCGGGAGTTCCGCGGGCTGTACCACGTGCTCGGCGGTGCCCTGGACCCGCTGTCGGGCATCGGGCCGGACCAATTGCGAATCCGCGAGCTGCTGCATCGACTCGGCGAGTCGGACATCGCCGAGGTGATCATCGCGACCGACCCGAACACCGAGGGCGAGGCCACCGCGACGTACCTAGTGCGGATGCTGCGCGACATCCCGGGTCTGACGGTCACGCGTATCGCGTCGGGCTTGCCGATGGGTGGTGACCTCGAGTTCGCTGACGAGCTCACGCTGGGCCGGGCGCTGTCGGGCCGCCGCGCAATGGCCTAGGCGGATGCGCGGCGCCGCGCCTCGGCGCCGCTGCGTCCCTAGCGCCCGCGTCCCCCGTGCCGCGCCCCCGCGCCGAATTCAACGCTATGGCGCCGGCTACTCGAACTTTCGCTGCTTCGCGTTGAATTCGGTGAGCTGTCGGATGCCGGTGCCACAATGCGCGCATGGGGGAGGTACTGATCGGCAGTGAATCGGTATGGCGCGACGAGCTTTCCAGACACGACCTACGGCGCTGGCATCGGCCGGTGTTCCGCGATGTATATATGCCGAAGGGGCATGTACCCACCCTGCGGGACCGAACCGTGGGAGCGTGGCTGTGGTCGCGCCGGCGCGGGGTCATCGCTGGAGTTGCAGCATCCGCTCTCCATGGCGCGAATTGGGTCGACGACGCGACGCCAATCGAGTTGATCTGGCGGCGTTCTCGTCCCCAACCCGGGCTTGTAGTCAGGCAAGAAGCCATTGCCGACGACGAGATCACCCGCGTTGCGCGGATACCTGTGACCACGCCGGCGCGGACCGCCTTCGACCTCGGTCGTCATCTGCGTCGAGGTGAGGCGCTCGAGCGACTCGACGCCTTGATGCGAGCCACCCCGTTTTCCATCGAGGACGTCCAACTGCTGAGCAAGCGCTATCAAGGCGCACGCGGCACGCGTCAACTCCGCACGCTGCTGCCGCTTGTCGACGGCGGAGCGGCGTCGCCAAGGGAGACGTGGCTGCGGCTGCTGTTCATCGACGCCGGCTTCCCGAAGCCCACCACGCAAATTCCTGTCGTCGACGAGAGGGGGCGGCTCGTGCGCTGGCTCGACATGGGCTGGAAGGAGTTCATGGTTGCCGCTGAATACGACGGGCAACAGCACCTCACGAGTCGCGCCCAATACGTCAAGGACATGAAGGTCTTCCCGACATTGCACCGCTTGGGCTGGATCGTGAACCGCGTCATCAAGGAGCATTGCGAGGCGGAGATCATCACCCGGTCGTATGAAGCGATGGTCTCGCGCGGTTGGAAGCCGGACTTCGCGTGCGCTGAGGCCATAGCCTGGCTGCAGGCAGCCCGGTTACCGGGCCGATAACCGCTCGCGGCGCAGCAGCGCCACCTCGTCGAGCTCCAGCGGCGGCAACGAACCGACAACGCGCGCCAGCAGTAGGTCCGCCAGCTCGGGGTTGCGCGCCAGACAGGGACCGTGCATGTAGGTGGCGACGACGCTGCCCTGCACCACGCCGTCGAAGCCGTCACCGGCGCGATTGCCCGCACCGCGGGTCACCGCCGCCAGCGGTTGAGCGGACGAACCCAAAGTTGTTCCGCCCCTATGGTTTTCGAAACCGGTCAACGGCTGGCTGAGCCCGTCGAGCAGAGGGCGGCTCACCACCTCGCCGATCGTGCGCACCGGCTGTGGGGCGGTCACGAGATCGAGCAGACCCACACCGTCGACGCGCTCACCCGCTGAGGTTTCATACCAGTGGCCGAGGACCTGGATCGCCGCGCAGATCGCCAGCACCGGCGCACCGCGCGAAACCGCTTGCTGTAGGCCGGGATACCGCTGCAGATGCTTGGTGGCCAAGCGCTGTGCGTAATCCTCGGCCCCGCCAAGGGTGTAGAGATCCAGCGACGACGGCACCGGGTCGGCCAGGGTGATCTCGACGATCTCGGCGGGTATCCCGCGCAGAAGCAGTCGCTGCCGCAGCACCACCGCGTTGCCGCTGTCGCCATAGGTACCCATCACGTCGGGCAGCACCAGCCCGATCCGAACCGCCTCAGGCACGGCGCCTGCCCAGCGCGCGTTGCAGCTGCAGGAATGCGGTGTAGTTGGCGATCACTTCGACGTGCCCGGGCGGGCACGACTCGATCGCCGCGATCGTGTCGTGCACCAGCGTGTGATCCACACCCGCGTACGTCAGCCGCACCGCCAGATCGGTACCACGCTCACCGGCGGCCACCACGGACGTCCCTTCGAAATGCTCGAACCGGACGTCCCACAGCCACGACAAATCCTCGCCGTCGGGCACTTGACCGTTCACCGCAATGACGACGCCCGCGCCCTGCTTGTCGATCATCGACAGCGCCTCCTGCCAGCCCGCAGGGTTCTTGGCCAGCAGAATGCGGGCAGTGTGACGGCCGAGCGTCACCGTCCGGTACCGGCCGGCGACTTCGGACACCCTCGAGACCGCCGCCACTGCGGAAACCGGGTCCACACCCAGCGACACTGCCGCCGCGACCGCCTGCGCGGCATTACCCCGGTTCACCGCACCGGGCAGCGACAGGGTCATCGGCAGCGCCAACCCGTCTGGTCCGTAGAGAGTTTCGTCGTCGAACCACCACTGCGGAGTAGGGCGTTTGAAGTCGGTGCCCGTGCTGTACCAGTGAGAGTGGTCGCGGACGATCACCTCGCCGGACCGCGGGCAACTCACCGAGTCGTTGGCCCACGCCCCGCCGGCGGACACCCACACCACGTGCGGACAGTCGTAGGCTGCCGACGTCATCAGCACGTCGTCACAATTGGCCACCACTACCGCGTCGGGATGACGCGCCAGCCCGGCCCGTAATGTGCGTTCGATCGTGTTGATCTCGCCGACCCGGTCCAGCTGGTCACGCGACAAATTGAGCAGCACGATCACCCGCGGATCCACGGCGTCGGCGACGTGCGGCAGATGCATCTCGTCTACCTCCAGCGCGGCCAGCGGCGCGTCGCGGGCGACGGCCAGCGCCGCGATCAGCCCGGCGTCCATGTTCGCGCCCTCGGAATTCGTCGCCACCGGTCCCAGCGACTCCAGGGCCGCCGCCGCCATCCGCGTCGTCGTGGACTTGCCGTTGGTGCCGGTCACCAGCACCGTGCGGCGTCCCTCGCCGAGCTGCCGCAGCAGCGAACGATCCAGCGTCATCGCGACGAGGCCGCCGATCATCGCGCCCGCGCCGCGGCCGGTCGCTCGCGACGCCCATCGTGCCGCTGCTCCGGCGGCGAGCGCGAGACGTCCGCGGGTGGTGATCACCGGGGCAGTTTATGACGACGGGCCCACTGACCTGCGACACGAGCGCTGCGATCAGCGGTTTTGTCGGTGCGGCGTGCCATTCTGGGGGCGTGACAGCGCCAACGACGTGCACGACGCCGTGGGGTCGGCCGGTGGCCGAGCACGAGGCCGGCTGGGTGGTCGTGGACGTCGAGACGTCGGGCTTCCGCCCGGGGCAGGCACGCATCATCAGCATCGCCGCGTTGGCGCTGGACGCCGACGGCAGCGTCGAGCGCTCGGTGGTCAGCCTGCTGAACCCCGGCGTCGATCCTGGTCCGACGCACGTGCACGGCCTCACGGCCCAGATGCTGGCGGATCAGGCGTCGTTCGCGCAGATCGCCGCCGAGCTGACCGATCTACTGCAGGACCGCACCTTGGTCGCCCACAACGCCGCGTTCGACTACATGTTCTTGGCCGCCGAAGCGGAGTTGGCCGGGGTCGAACTGCCGGTAGACACCGTGATGTGCACGGTGGAACTGACCCGGCGGCTGGCGCTGGGCACCGAGAACCTGCGGCTGGAGACGCTGGCGGCGCACTGGGGCGTCCCACAGCTTCGCCCGCACGACGCCCTTGACGACGCGCTCGTGTTGTCACGGGTGTTGACGCCTGCGGTGCACCGCGCCCGCGAGCGCGACGTGTGGCTGCCGCTGCGGCCGACTACGCGACGGCGCTGGCCGAACGGCCGTGTCACGCACGACGAGCTGCGGCCGCTCAAGGCCGTGGCGGCCCGAGTTCCGTGCCCATGGCTGAACCCGGGGCGTCACGTCGCCGGCCGGCCATTGGTGCAAGGCATGCGGATGGCGTTGTCGGCGGATGTGCAGCGCACCCATGAGGAACTGATCGAGCGGATCCTGCACGTCGGACTTGCCTACTCCGACGTCGTCGATGCCGAAACGTCACTGGTCATCTGCAACGACCCACATGCCCAGCAGGGCAAGGGATTTCATGCCCGCGAACTGGGTGTGGCCACGATGTCTGACGCGGAGTTCATGGCCGCGCTCGACTCGGTGGTCGGGGGTACGTCGATCGACGAGTTCACCGATCCGACGGTCGCCGGCGACCAGTTCGCGCTGTTCTGATCCGCGGCAAGGTCAAAGCTGGCGCACAGCCTCGACCCACGCGGCACCTAGCCGGTCTGTGAAGACTGCCGTCATGGCCCTTTCGAGAGATTGCATGCATCCAATTGCACTGAGACAGAGCGGTTTTGGGCCGGACCGCAGAACGGAGTTCATGAGATGAAGATCACCAAGTTGATTGCCGGCGCCACTATTGCCGGCGGGTTGGGCGCGGCGGCGCTGGGCGTCGGCGCCGGTCTGGCCAGCGCTGAGCCACCGCCGGGACCGGGCCAGCCGGGACCCGCTCAGCCGTGGCCGGGTGATGCCGGACCCGGCCCGCAGGGCCCCGACCGCGGACAGCAGGGGCCCGACCGCGGGCCGCACGTCGGGGAACCGCCCGCCTGGGCGCCGCCGCGTCCTGCCCCTCCGGGCTACGCGCCGAACGCGCCGGTGGTCTGGGACATCGATCACCAGGGCTGGGGCATCTGGCTCGGCTCCATCTGGATCCCGCTGTAAAGGTGATCTCGGCGCGCAAAACGTCGCGCAGCGTCGTTTTGCGCGCCGAAATCACGCAGCTAGCGCGAGGCCCGGTTCACCGCCGACACCACCGCGCGCAGCGACGCGGTGGTGATCGACGTCGCGATGCCCACGCCCCACACGGTCCGACCGTTCACCGACGCCTCCACATAGGCAGCGGCCTGGGCCTGTTCACCCGACGACATCGCATGCTCGGCGTAGTCGAGCACCTGCACGTCGATGCCGACCGTCGACAGCGCATGGACGAAAGCCGCCAGCGGGCCGTTGCCTTCGCCGCGGATCTCGGTCTCCACTCCGTTGACCAGGACGGTCGCCTCGATCGCATCGGTGCCGCCGTCCGTCTCCGCGGCGATCACCCGCTGGCGTACCCGCTCCAGCGGACGCACGGGCCGCAGGTACTCGTCGGCGAAGACGTCCCACATCTCCTTCGACGACACCTCGCCGCCCTCGCCGTCGGTGATCTTCTGGATCACCTGCGAGAACTCGATCTGCAAGCGGCGCGGCAGCACCAGGCCGTGGTCGGCCTTCATGATGTAGGCGACGCCGCCCTTGCCGGACTGCGAGTTGACGCGGATCACTGCCTCGTAGGTGCGCCCCACGTCCTTCGGGTCGATCGGCAGGTACGGCACCTGCCACAAGATGTCGTCGACGTCGGCGCCGGCTTCGTCCGCGGCGTACTTCATCGCGTCCAGACCCTTGTTGATCGCGTCCTGGTGGCTGCCCGAAAACGCGGTATACACCAAATCGCCGCCGTAGGGATGACGTTCGTTGACCGGCAACTGATTGCAGTACTCCACGGTGCGACGAATCTCGTCGATGTTGGAGAAGTCGATCTGCGGGTCGATGCCGCGGCTGAACAGGTTCAGGCCCAGCGTCACCAGGCAGACGTTGCCGGTGCGCTCGCCGTTGCCGAAAAGGCACCCCTCGATGCGGTCAGCGCCGGCCTGGAAGCCCAATTCTGCTGCGGCAACAGCGGTTCCGCGGTCGTTGTGCGGATGCAGACTCAGGATCACGCTGTCGCGACGGGCCAGGTTGCGGTGCATCCATTCGATCGAGTCGGCGTATACGTTCGGGGTGGCCATCTCGACGGTCGCCGGCAGATTGAAGATGATCGGGTGCTCCGGCGTGGGCTCGATCACGTCGCCGACGGCATTGCACACGTCGAGGGCGTACTCCAACTCGGTCCCGGTGTACGACTCGGGTGAGTACTCGAAACGCCATTGTGTGCCAGGGTATTTCGCGGCTTCCTCGACGCACTTGCGCGCGCCGTCGGTGGCGATCTGCTTCACCGCCTCGCGGTCGGCACGGAACACCACCCGGCGCTGGAGAATCGACGTCGAGTTGTAGAAGTGCACGATCGCTCGCGGCGCACCCGCGCACGCTTCGAAGGTCCGCTCGATCAACTCCGGGCGGCACTGCGTCAGCACCTGGATGGTGACATCGTCGGGAATCACGCCCTGCTCGATGATTTCGCGCACGAAGTCGAAGTCGGTCTGGCTGGCAGACGGGAACCCGACCTCGATTTCCTTGTAGCCCATGCGAATCAACAGGTCGAACATCCGCCGCTTGCGGGCCGGGCTCATCGGGTCGATCAGCGCCTGATTGCCGTCACGCAGGTCCACCGCACACCACATCGGCGCGTGGGTGATGACGCGGTCGGGCCAGGTGCGGTCGGGCAGCGCAATGGGCTCGACCTCGTCGGCGAACGAGCGATACCGATGCACCGGCATCGAGGAACCGCGCTGCGTGTTCCACACCGGTTGGCCGGGGCGTGGCGGTCCGGACGGTGTCTTGATGGTGCGGGCTGACACGAACGCGTCGGCGTTGTCGATTACTTCAACGCGAGGATCGGTGGGGGTCATTTTGCTTTGCTTTCCGGGAGTTGCGAACTACGACCGGCGCATCGCGAACACCCGCGACGGGAAGCCGGTCTGGATCAGACCCCGTCGCGGCTGCCGAGAAGGAGCACCCGCACAGAAAACACAGTACGGCTACTGTACTCCACCGGCCGCCGCGCCATCCAGCCGGGCGTTACGGGCGAAACGGCTGGCCCCAGCGGCCCGCGAACGCGATCTTGTCCAGCGGCAGACGCCGCCGTCCCCGTGCGTCGCGTTCGACGACCGTGGGGTCGACGGACGTGTAGTCGCCCAGCGTGCCGACGGCCACGACCGCCAGCGCGCGCACGTCGTCGGGCAACGCGAACACTTCGTGTGCGCTGACAGCGTCGAAGCCGGCCATCGGGTGTGCGACCAGTCCCCGTGACACAGCTTCGACCGTCAGCTGTGCGATCGCCGCGCCGGCGTCGACCCCGGCATAGCGCGCGGTCTTCTCGTCCGGACCCTCGTCGACGCACACCATGATCAGCGCGCTGGCCAGCTTTGCGTAGCTGTTGCCGCGTTTGAGCAGCTCGCCGATCTTCGTGAACGTCTCGTCGCCGCGCAGGCCGACGATGAACCGCACCGGCTGCCGATCGCCCCACGTTGCCGCCCACCGCGCGGCCTCGAGCAGGGCCGTTATCTGCTCGGCGGTCAGTACCGCCGTCGCGTCGAACGCCCGAGGGCTCCAGCGCGCGGCCAGCACCGGATGGATCGGAACGCTCGTGTCGGCGCTCCGGTCAGTCACCTCGGTCACGCTACGCCAGCCAAAATGACATGCGCCAAACCCTTATTCTTGGTGAAACCGCTTTCCTGAAAGGTCTCAACCGTGGCGCTCGTGGTGCAGAAATACGGCGGATCGTCGGTCGCCGACGCCGACCGTATCCGCCGCGTCGCCGAGCGCATCGTCGAGACGAAGAAACAAGGCAACGAGGTCGTCGTCGTGGTCTCGGCGATGGGCGACACCACCGACGAACTGCTCGACCTGGCCAGGCAGGTCTGCCCGGCGCCGCCACCCCGCGAGATGGACATGCTGCTCACCGCGGGTGAGCGGATCAGCAACGCGCTGGTCGCCATGGCGATCGACTCGCTCGGCGCGAAGGCCCGCTCGTTCACCGGCTCGCAGGCCGGTGTGATCACCACGAGCACCCACGGCAACGCGAAGATCATCGACGTCACGCCGGGCCGACTGCGCGACGCTCTGGACGAAGGGCTGATCGTGCTCGTTGCCGGTTTTCAGGGCGTCAGCCAGGACAGCAAGGACGTCACCACGCTGGGCCGTGGCGGCTCCGACACCACCGCCGTCGCGCTCGCTGCGGCGCTGAACGCCGACGTGTGCGAGATCTACACCGACGTCGACGGAGTTTTCACCGCCGACCCGCGCATCGTGTCCAACGCGCGACGGCTCGACAAGGTCAGCTTCGAGGAGATGCTGGAGATGGCTGCGTCGGGTGCCAAGGTGCTGATGCTGCGCTGTGTGGAGTACGCCCGCCGCTACAACGTTCCGATACACGTCCGGTCGTCATACTCGGACAAGCCCGGCACCTGGGTGGCCGGATCGATGGAGGACATCCCCATGGAAGACGCCATTCTCACCGGAGTCGCGCACGACCGCAGCGAGGCGCGGGTCACCGTGGTAGGGATTCCCGACGTTCCGGGCTACGCCGCCAAGGTTTTTCGCGTCCTCGCCGATGCGGACATCAACATCGACATGGTGCTGCAGAACGCGTCGAAGGTGGAAGACGGCAAGACCGACATCACGTTCACCTGTTCGCGCGAGAGCGGCCCGCGTGCCGTCGAGCAGCTGAAGGCGCAGCAGGTCGAAATCGGTTTCACCCGAGTGCTTTACGACGACCACGTCGGCAAGGTCTCACTCGTCGGCGCCGGCATGCGCAGCCATCCCGGTGTCACGGCGACCTTCTGCGAGACTCTGGCCGAGGTGGGCGTCAACATCGACCTGATATCCACCTCGGAGATCCGAATCTCGGTGCTGGTCAAGGACACTGAGCTCGACAAGGCGGTGGCCGCGCTGCACGAGGCATTCGGACTCGGCGGCGACGAGGTCGCGACGGTGTACGCAGGGACGGGCCGCTAGATGGTCGCGATCGGAGTCGTCGGCGCCACCGGCCAAGTCGGCGAGGTGATGCGCAAGCTGCTCGACGAACGCGACTTTCCCGCCACCTCGGTGCGGTTCTTCGCGTCGGCGCGCTCGGCCGGACGCAAGCTGGCGTTCCGGGGACAGGAGATCGAGGTCGAAGACGCCGCGACCGCCGATCCGAAAGGTTTGGACATCGCGCTGTTCTCAGCGGGCGCGTCGACGTCGCGGGTGCAGGCGCCGCGATTCGCCGACGCCGGCGTCACGGTGATCGACAACTCGTCGGCATGGCGAAAAGACCCTGACGTGCCGCTGGTGGTGTCCGAGGTGAATTTCGCGGCGGCCGCGCACCGGCCGAAGGGGATCATCGCCAACCCGAACTGCACCACGATGGTGGCGATGCCGGTGCTCAAGGTGCTGCACGACGAGGCCGAGCTGGTGCGGATCGTGGCGTCGACGTACCAGGCGGTGTCGGGTAGCGGCGTCGCCGGGGTGTCCGAGCTGGCTGCGCAAGCCCGCGCCGTGATCGACGACGCCGAGCAGCTGGTGCAGGACGGCAGCGCACTGGCTTTCCCGAAGCCCGAAAAGTACGTGGCGCCAATAGCATTCAACGTGGTGGCGCTGGCCGGCTCACTGGTGGACGACGGCTCCGGCGAGACCGACGAAGACCAGAAGCTGCGTCATGAGAGCCGCAAGATCCTCGGCATCCCCGACCTGGCGGTCAGCGGGACATGTGTAAGGGTGCCGGTCTTCACCGGCCACTCGCTGTCGATCAACGCGGAGTTCGCCCGCCCGCTGTCGGTCGAGCGCGCGACAGAGCTGCTGTCAGATGCGCCGGGCGTGAAATTGGTCGACGTGCCGACACCGCTGGCCGCTGCCGGAATCGACGAGTCGCTGGTGGGGCGCATTCGCCAGGATCCCGGTGTTCCCGACGGCCGCGGGCTCGCGCTGTTCGTCTCCGGCGACAACCTGCGCAAGGGGGCCGCGCTGAACACCATCCAGATCGCCGAGCTGCTGACGGCTCAGCTCTAGCCGCCGAAACGGTATTCCACGCGGAAAAGTGCTAGTGAAGGCCACGCGGAATACCGTTTCGGCGCTGGCCGCGGTCGCCGTCCTCACCGCGGCACCCGCGCTCGCGGATCCGCCGGCGCCGCAGCCGCAACCTGTCCTCGGGCCGCTGGCCGAGGGTCAGGTGGTGCGCATCGGTCCGGTGGCCGGTACTGGAACGCCGACCCGCGACTACGGCATCGGTGCGACCGACCTGTGCGAGTTCATGGAATTTCCGAGCGGAATCCTGCAGGTGTGCGGCGACAGCTTCGCCGGCCAGGGCGTCGGCTTCGGTGGCTGGTACGCGCCGATCGCACTGCACGTCGACACCGACTCGATCGACGACCCGGCCGGCGTGCGCTACGACCGCGTCATGGGCATCGACACACCGCTGCTGGCCGATCCCACGCCCGCGGGCGATTCGCAGTTGCCGGCCGGTGTGGTGCAGATCAACCGCGACAATTACCTCCTGGTCACCACGGTGCGAAACTTGGTGCCGCAGAGTTCGCGGCTGGTGAAAGCCCAAGCGGCGCAACCAGGTTGGCGGACAGTGCCGGGTTCGGCACGTGACGCGAGCTTCCAGGGTGGCCGGCAGTCCCAGATCAGCGGGTACTACGACCCCGTGCCCACCGGCGAGTCGCCGACCGGGTGGGTGTACATCGTCGCCAACAACTTCGACCGCACCCAGCCCGTCACGTTGTATCGGGCCAAACCGGAGGCGTTCACCGACCGGTCGAGCTGGCAGGGCTGGTCGGGGTCACCTGGCCCCGACGGGGGGTGGAACAAGGCGCCGACACCGCTGTGGGGTGACAAGGTCGGCGAAATGAGCATCAAGCAGATCGACGGCAAGGTGGTGCTCTCATATCTGAACCTGACGACCGGCGACATCGAGGTCCGGGTGGCCGAGCACCCGACCGGTCTGGGCACCGCGCCGGTCACCACGGTGGTTAGGGCGGCGCCCTGGCCCGACCCGCCGGAGACGCTGCCGCCGCCAGACGACAATCGGCTGTCGCAAGCCTACGGCGGCTACATTTCGCCGGGGTCGACGCTCGACGAGTTGCGGATCTTCGTCAGCCAGTGGCACAACGTCGATCCGCGCTCGCGTGCGCCGTATCGGGTCATCCAATTCGCGGTGAACCCGTTCAAGCCTTAGTCAGACGGCATTTTTGATCTCGCCGCAATGCCGAGCCTGAGCGGTGTCACCGATGTTGATCGAGCCGTCCGGAAGCACGTGGGCGTCGAGGCCGGGCACGGTGATCATCCACCACGTGCCGCCACGGGACGGCGAGTCGACGCCGGGCCTGGCGGCGGTCCTTGGGATGCGACTTCTGATCGATCGCCCGAGCCCGACGGCGCGCCAAGTGCGAAAATGTCGCCGCAAAATGCTTCAATGCGGTCGTGACCGTCCCGTTGCGGCCAGTAGTTCACGCACCAGATGATTCGATGGAGCTCATGACCGTTGCAGTTTGGGTCAAGGTATACGACGGCATCGCGCTCGCAACGGACTCCGCCGGCACAATCTTGCTGTCCAACGGATCGCACCAGGTCTACAACAACGCCGACAAAATCTTCCACCTGCATCGGCAGCTCCCCATCGGAGCGATGACTTGGGGGCTGGGTCAGATTGGGCCAGCGAGCATTTCGACCGTGTCTAAGAGCCTGCGTCTCAGGCTAATGGGTCGCGACCAAGCGCATCAGGACTGGGCGTTGGACGACACCTACACCGTCGAAGAAGTCGCCAATCGGGTCGCCGAGATGTTCTGCGATTCTCTACAGCAAACTGGCCTGACGGCCTGGCCTGGCCAACTCGGTTATGTAGTAGCCGGCTACTCGTCCGGATCGGATCAACCGGAGGTCTGGAAGCTCGAGTTCCATGGAAACTGCACAGAGCCCCCTACGCCCACGCTCGAACAATCAACTGACCAGTACGGCTACCGCGCGTACGCCCAGCCAGACGCCGTCGAAAGGCTCTTTGACGGGTACGACAAGAAACTGAAAGGGGACCTCCTCCAGGCGATTGATCCAGCTAACCACCCCGACCTCATAGCGATGCTTGAGCGTCACCACAAAGCGCCTGTTCATGTTGCGATGCCGTTTCCCGACGCGATCGCTTTGGCAAAGTTCATGGTGGAGACTACATCTGGCTATAGCCACTTCCTCCTGGGGCCAGATACAGTGGGGGGACCGGTCGAAGTAGCCGGAATCAGCCTCCACGAAGGATTCAAGTGGATAGCTCGGAAACACTACTTCTCGACCGACCTGAATAGGGGAGAGATCCAATGAGCAGCAGCCACCAACCATTCACATTCAATGCACGCTCTGGTGGCGCGCAGCAACCGCAGCAGGGCAGAGATACCAACGGAGACGCGTTCCGCTCCGGCGGTCAAACCTACGAAACGCCGCGCCGTCCAACGGTGTCCGTTCCTCGACCCAACCCGTCTGGCCAGCCAAGGGGCGGTTCTCAAAGATCCTCACATTGATGCGCCATGTGGTCTGTAGACCGCAGAAATCCGGCGAATGCTATTGGGGCACTGTGATATCTAGCCGTTCGAATCTTCGCGTTAGTAGCTGTAGCTCGGGAAGCCCGACATACGTCGGGCGGAGGTGTGCGGGACAGTGATCGGGGAGGGTCACTCAAACCGACCGTGTCACCGTGAAACTGCCCGGCGCGCTGCCACTACGGATCAATGCCAGCTCAACGCTGCTTGAACCACCGCGATCCGAAATGCCCAGCGCCGCACACACATCCTCATGGCGAATCTCGCTGTTGCGCAACAGCTTCTACGGCGCCATGACGACCGCGGCCCAACACGACTCAAGCAACGATTCCACACGAGTCCTCAGCGCCGTCTCACCGCTCAGATACTCCCGGTAGTCACGGCAACCTGAGGTGTACAGCACGGCGCACATCTCCCGCTGAGTCGGCCGGTGGCCCGCACGCCACCGCGCCTGTGCCCACGGGCCCCCATACGCGACCTCGACCGCACGCCCACCAGCCCGCATCGTGCCCATTGGCTTCGGGCCTTGCACACCGGTCACCCGGTCGGAAGTCATTATCGCCGAATGGATCACACCACCGAACACCGCCGCTACCTGGTGACCAGCCTCGTGAAAACACAGTTTGATCTGCTCACGCTCACGTGCGCTCAGATTAGAGGCCCTTTCACCGGCTTGGGACGGGCAGCCAGTACAGGCGCCGGCGCAGCCGAGGTAACGACCGGCGCGACTCATCACCGACAGAAGCCAATCCTTGTGAACCAGGCTGCGCATCCACCTTGTTTCGCCTTCTCCGACCTGGCCACCCGCCGAGCCTCCCAGCCCCCAAATATCGGCCCAGACACGCACGACAACGCCAGCCATGCTCAGAACCCTTGAACGTCAAGCACGGCCCGCCACACTCCCAACAAACCCCGGCAGGATTGTCCGCACTTGTACGCACTGGGCTGCGGCCGTCATGGCGTGATCTCCACCGCACCGATCACTGCCTCATAGGCGACCACCACCGACCGCTCGCCGACAACCACGAACTGATTCCACTCAGCCTTGATCGTCTCGCGCACCGCAACCTCATCACGCCAACCAGACGTCGGCGACGTCGCCACCAGCGTGTTACCAAGCGCCTCTACATAGCCGCCGCCGAACACCCACGTATGACCCAACGGAGTCTTCAACACCGGACCTGACCTGACAGCCAGCTGAGCCGCTACAGCAGGCCCAGCCATACCTGCACCAGCATGGATGGACCCGACCGTATTCGTTTGCGCCAGAATCGATTCCAGCGCACCAACCGCCTCCACGATGTCATCAAGACGGTAGGCGCACCAGCATCTAGCAACAGACGCGCACCAACCTCACGCTCCACCGCGATCTGCTCAAGCAACCGTAGATTCTGCTGAGTCCGAACCCTCACCTCCCTGCGCAGGCGCCGTCAAATCGCACTCGTCGTGCGCCCACACCGTGACCGGCTCAAACGGGTCCAAATATCCAGGCCGCTCACCCGCCTTAACGTCCTCAGGCCTCAGATCTTGAGGGCTCGCGCATCACGAAAGCGCCCCACACCCCGAACGCGTCCTCACCGCCATAGTTGTGTGGCCGGACCCGCATCCCCTCACCCAAAAACCTGCTCGGTCCCGTGCTTTCGGTCCAGTTCGTCACCGCATACAGCCCGCCGGGCGCCGGGTTGACAAGAGGTGCCTCAAACTCAACAGCTGGAAGCGCGGCCGGTGCGCTCACGACAACCCCAGCCTCGCCAGCGCACGCGAACGGCGCTCGCGCTCCAAATCCGCCTTGCGTCGCGTCTCACGCGCTGGCAACTCAGCCAGCAGACGCTGCCGCTCAGCGTCTTTCGGAATGCGCACGTCAACTCGAGCGCAGCCCGATCAAACGGACGCAGCGCCTCCGACACCGCAGACACCAGCCGCCGACACCGCAGAACGCCTCAGAAGCGCCGCCAAATCGGCCGCCAGCGGCTCAACATGCGCCGCCGCCACATCCATCCAGGCGCCCGAGCGCAACTGTTCACCGGCCAACAACTCGACCACCTTGGCGCGCAGCCCGTGCACCGCATCGGCGACACCCTCCACCTCCGGCCGCAGAGCCAGCGGCTTGTCCGGATGCGAGGTGTCGCGCAGCGTCGACCGGGAATGCACCCGCGGCGACTTTAACAGCTAACGGCCCCACAACGTCCCGAACCTCGCTGACCAGATCGAAGTCACCGCCGTACTGAAGGTGCAGCCGCCTACGACGCCGCTCCCGCGCGTGGCCCTGGGAGAACTCAACTCGGGATCTCGAACCGCCTCGGCCTCGGGCCGAGACGCTCGGGTGAGTCGCTGGCACTGACGCCTGCGCGTGGCGGGCGGTGGCAACGGCGAGACAGGTTCACCGCGCCACCGCCCGCAGTTCCTCAACGAGCCGCTCCGCGCCGTGGCGCGAAAGCTGGCCCGCCTCAGCATCAATAGCCCGATGCAGCCGTGATACGCCAGCGCCTGGCCGCACTCGACCACCCGCGGATCTTCGTCCGGCACCCCCCGAGACTTCAGCGCTCCCAACCGCCCTGCGCGATCACCGGCGTCATCTGCATCGGATCGAACATAAGTGTTCTTGTCATGACGCGACACGTTTGACTAGTGGGGTGCACAGCTGCCCGCCAGGTGAGCAAATCACCAATTTAGCTGCGCAAACACCAAGGTTCGGTGCATACGTGATCGTCGTTCTCATGGTCAGAAACCTGTGCCGATTTGCACCCCCCGAACGCGACACGCCAAAGATGCGCAGATGTTCGCCGGCTGCAAAAGGGTTGGACCACCCTTGTCCTCGCGCTAGCGTCGACCTAGTGGACGGTGAAAGCAGGGCACCCGGTGATCTGCCGTCCCACGTGGCGAAACTCGTCGAGGATATCCGCGCCAGCAACATCGAGTTCATGGACGACGAAGACGACGACGAGCTGATAAACGAGGACGAGGACTGCGCGTTCTGCATGGGCCGTGAAGCCGCACACAACGGTCAAACCGAGCAAGCCAATCCATTCGAACCGACGGATGCCCGGCCCGGCTCAGTGGAGTGGCACTTGTCCGATCACGGCCTATGGCTTGACGGATACAGCATCGGCTTCAACGAACGCTGAGTCATCGCTGGCCTTTGACCACTCGAAGAGCACAGGTCAGCTGGGCGATGTCCCTTGCTCGTCGGCGACAAACCCAGCAGATGCGCCCGAGCGATCGTCGATACCGGTAGTTCACGCCGCGCCGCGATCGCCTCCAACGCCTCCAGCTCCTCAGGATTCAACCGCACTTCAAGCACTCACCTACGCGCCAGATTCGGCCGGCATCTGCACATGCGGCGGCAACGGCCGCCCGTCGTCTTGAGTGCCGGACAAATGCAGTCATTTACAGCGCCGAGCTCGGGGAGGTCGATGGCGTGGCAAATGCCCTCGGCGTCATGCCCGTTGACGGGACAACCGCACGCGGCGCAGTAGTAACTCTCCCCGGCTTCGCCTTTGCGCTCAGTCATCGCGCACCTTCCAACAACCTGTAGATCGTCGGCCGCGACACCCTGTGCACACGCGCCAGCGCCGCCACCGTTTCCCCGTTTGCGTGGGCACGCCGCACCGCGTCGGCCTGCTCCGGGTCGAACTTCGGGTTCGCCCTACCGAGCGACGCGCCGCGCTGACGAAAAATGGCTAGGCAAGCGTGACCGCTGACAGCACACTTCCGTTCGCCAGCATCCCTCCGCGCGTCCGTTGTACGCTCCACCTCATGAACCGCTGGGGGTTTGCTGTGATAGCACTGGCATTGGTGACCGCTGGATGCGGAGGCGGCGACCACGCCGCCGCGCCCAGCACAGTTACCCACACCCAGACCGTGGTCCAGACATCGGTACCGCCGCACGGCGCAATAACCGACCAAGACCGCGTCTTCCTAGCGCAAATCACCAAGGACCACTACTTCGACAACACCCCGCGCGAAACCCTCTTCGCCTCCGCCCACAGCTTCTGCGACCGCGCCCATGCAGGTGAGAAAGCAGCAGCACTCGAGGAGATACTCAACGGTCCCATGGGTCTCACCCACGGCGCCAACCTCGCGCACGCAGCAGCGTTGGCGTACTGCCCAGACCAGCTGACAGGAGTTCAGTGATCCGCACCGCCTCCGCATGGATTGCCGCCATCGTCGCCTGCGGAGCTGCCGCGCTCGATTTCGCCGCCCCCGCATCGGCGGGCTGCGAGGCTCAGGCGTTCGCGCAGTACTGCGACGGCCCCATTCGCCCCGACGGCAGCTGGGACCGCTGCTTCCAAACCACGCCCCAAGCCAGCTATGGCCAGTTCGGGCAAATCAGCGGCTACGTCCCCCCAGTGGGCCGCTGCTACCCGTACGACCCGGCCGCACCGCCGCCCACGCCTCTCGGGCAGCCGCCGTACCACATCTATCCGTAGTCCGACTGTGTGGCAGCCTGCGGCGTCCGCAGCGCGTCCGGAGGCGTTCCTGAACTGCTCTAATGCCGCCAGCAACGTCAACGCTTTTGAGCTGCGTCCATGGACTGCCTCTAGTCAGGTCCTATTAGCCAAACGTGCAGGAATGGGTTCGCGGTCAACCCGTTCAAGCCCTGACCAAGCAGCGCGCGCTCCGGACGCACCTGGCACATTCATAGCCAATTCATAACGACGATCGCGCCCACGGATGGTTTTGGCTCGCATCATCGAAGCATGACCGAAACAGCTGAACAACCAACTACTCCCGTCCGGACCGAGGAGCCGGCCCGCCCGAGGCCGAGCCGGCTCAACCAAGTGCTGGCCTGGGTCGGCATCGTGGCCGGCGTGGTGTTCATCGTCGCCGTGGTGTTCTTCTCCGGGTTCATCATCGGCAAGCATTCCGGCTCCGGATTAGGCCATTTCCGGGGCCACAGCGGCGTGCACATGTTCCACCGCGGCGGACCGCCCCCGATGGGCCCGGGACCCTGGCAGGGCCCGGGTCAGATGGGCCCGGGTCAGATGGGCCCGGGTGCGCCGGGCGCGCCGGGTGGTCCCGGTAATCCGCCGTCGCCGACGAGCGTTCCCGCGCCACCGCGTCCGTAGCCGACGTGCGCCGAACGTGCGTCGCCGGCGAACTTTTCGCCACTGGCGCACGTTCGGCGCCGTCTGGTCGGTCTATTGGGGTACGTGTAGTGGGTACCTGTAGGGGTGCGACAGCCAGCACCGAGAGAGATGAGACGAAATGGCGGAGAAGTACGCGACAACTGACGGCGGAGCACCGGTACCCAGCTTCGAGCACTCGCTGACGGTCGGTCCGGACGGCCCGATCCTGCTCCATGATCACTACCTCATCGAGCAGATGGCGAACTTCAACCGGGAGCGCATCCCGGAGCGCCAGCCGCACGCCAAGGGGGGCGGGGCGTTCGGCCACTTCGAAGTCACCCAGGACGTCAGCAAGTACACCAAGGCCGCGGTGTTTCAGCCGGGCACCAAGACCGACACGCTGGTCCGCTTCTCCACGGTCGCCGGCGAGCGCGGCAGCCCAGACACATGGCGCGACCCGCGCGGCTTCGCGGTGAAGTTCTACACCAGCGAAGGCAACTTCGACATGGTCGGCAACAACACCCCGGTGTTCTTCGTGCGCGACCCGATGAAATTCCAGAACTTCATCCGCAGCCAGAAGCGCCTGCAGGCAAGCAATCTGCGCGACCACCACATGCAGTGGGACTTTTGGACCCTGTCGCCGGAATCGGCGCATCAGGTGACCTGGCTGATGGGTGACCGCGGCATCCCCAAGACCTGGCGGCACATGAACGGCTACTCCAGCCACACGTACAGCTGGATCAACGCCGACGGCGAATTGTTCTGGGTCAAGTACCACTTCAAGACCGACCAGGGCATCGAATTCCTCACCCAGGAGGAAGGTGACCGGCTGGCCGGCGAGGACGGCGACTACCACCAGCGCGACCTCTACGAGGCGATCGAGGACGGCAACTATCCGAGCTGGACGCTCAACGTGCAGATCATGCCGTTCGAGGAAGCCAAGACGTATCGATTCAACCCGTTCGACCTGACGAAGGTGTGGCCGCACGGTGACTACCCGCTGCACGAAGTCGGTCGGCTCACGCTGAACCGCAACGTCACCGACTACCACGCCGAAATGGAGCAGGCGGCCTTCGAGCCGAACAACATGGTGCCGGGCACCGGGCTGTCACCGGACAAGATGCTGCTGGCGCGCGGCTTCTCATACGCTGACGCCCACCGTGCCCGACTTGGCGTGAACTACAAGCAGATTCCGGTGAACACTCCCAAAGTCGAGGTGCACAGCTACAACAAGGACGGGGCGATGCGCATCCGCAACGTCACCGATCCGGTGTACACACCGAACTCGATGGGCGGCCCCGAGGCCGATCCCCGGCGCGCAGCTGAAGTGCACTGGGCTTCGGACGGCGACATGGTGCGTGCGGCGTACACGTTGCGGCCGGACGACGACGACTGGGGGCAGGCCGGCACGTTGGTGCGTGAAGTGCTCGACGATGCGGCCCGAGAACGCCTGGCGCACAACATCATCGGGCACGTGTCCGATGGCGTGAAGGAGCCGGTGCTGTCACGGGTGTTCGAGTATTGGCGCAACGTCGACGCCGACCTGGGCAAGAAGGTCGAGGAAGGCGTGCGGGCGAAGCTGAACGGCAACGGCGGGTAGTTCGGCGAATCGCGACGGGCGTCTTGCCGTCTCGACCGAGGCTGGCATGATCGAGCCCATGAGCATCGAAGTCGTTTACACCGCAGAGTCCACGGCATCCGGCGGAGGCCGCGACGGCCATGTGAAGTCGACCGACGGCAAGATCGACCTCGACACCCGCCCACCGAAGGAGATGGGTGGCAGCGGAGAGGGCGTCAACCCCGAACTGCTGTTCTCGGCCGGCTATGCGGCGTGCTTCCTGGGTGCGCTGCGGCTCGTCGCTCGCAACGAGAAGATCGACCTGGACGACGCCACGGCAATCACCGCGCGCATCGGCTTCGGCAAGGACTCGGAGGGCGGCTTCGGCCTGACGGGGCAGCTCATCGGTTACCTGCCCGGGCTCGAGCAGACGCAGGCCGATGAGCTGATGGAAAAGGCGCACCAGGTGTGCCCGTACTCCAAAGCCACCCGCGGCAACGTCGACGTTGAGCTCTCGGCGAAGGTTTAGCGCAGCTCGCTGGGCCGCTGCAGCGCTCGGTGTCGGCGTTGCAGCCGGCCTCGCGGCGCCGGCGCACGCCAGGCCCTCCGAGCCCGGCGTCGTGAACTACGCGGTGATGGGCAAGGGGTCGGTCGGCAACATCGTCGGTGCGACGATGCGGTGGGAGAACTTCTTCACCGAGCCGTTCCAGGGCTACTGGGTGGACGTGCCGGCGTGCAACAACTGGGCCGACATCGGGCTGCCCGAGGTGTACCTCGATCCCGACCTCGCCTCGTTCAACGGTGCCGAAACCAAGGAATCGCCGACGGACGAGACGCATTTCGTGAAACAGGCGGTCGGTGTCTTCGCCACCAACGACGCCGCCGATCGCGCTTTTCATCGGGTGGTTGACCGCACCGTCGGTTGCGCCGGCCAGACCACAGCCATGCATTTTGCCGACGGGACCAACCAGGTGTGGTCGTTTTCGAGCGGACTGCAAAACGCCACCGACCAGGAGTGGGTGAAGCAGGAGGCCGGCACCGATCGGCGTTGCTTCACGCAAACCCGTCGCCGCGAGAACGTGCTGCTGCAAGCCAAAGTGTGCCAGTCGGGCAACGGCGGCCCGGCAGTGAACGCGTTGGCCGGCGCGATGCAGAACTCGCTGGGCCAGTAGCGCGACGCTCACCTGTCACCGAGCCGTCACGCCAATCGGCGAGAACTTGTCGGTCCTCTGCAACAAGATGGAGGAATGGCCCAGGCCGACATCGCGGTTGCGTCAGAGGTGCAGGATCAGACCCTCCACTCGGTCAGCGCCGCGGCCGATCACATCGCCGCCACCTGCCTCACCGAGACACCGGTGGGTCTGGTCGGCTTGGAGTTGGAGGCACACTGCTTCGACATCGCCGCGCCCCAGCGTCGACCGGGCTGGATCCAACTGTGCGACGTCATCGCCGCCTTACCCGAACTTCCCGGGGGCAGTCGCGTCACCGTCGAGCCGGGCGGCGCTGTGGAGTTGTCCACCCCGCCGATGTGGGGTGCCGTCGCCGCCATCGACGCGCTGACGGCCGACAGAGCGGTGCTGCGGACGGCATTCGCTCAAGCCGGTCTCGGGCTGGTGCTGCTCGGCACGGATCCGCTGCGGCCGCCGCAGCGAGTGAATCCCGGTGCCCGCTATCAGGCCATGGAGAAGCACTTCGCCGCCGCGAACACCGGCGAGGCGGGCGCAGCGATGATGACGTCGACGGCATCGGTGCAAGTCAACGTGGATGCCGGCCCGGCGCACGGCTGGGCCGACAGAGTTCGCCTGACGCACGCCCTCGGCCCGACGATGATCGCGATCTCGGCCAATTCCCCGCTGCTGGCCGGGTCGTTCACTGGCTGGCGCAGCACCCGGCAGCGTGTGTGGGGCCAACTCGACGTCGCGCGTTGCGGTCCGGTGCTCGGCGCCACCGGCGACGACCCAGCCAGCGATTGGGCCCGCTACGCCCTGCGCGCGCCGGTGATGCTCGTGCACGGCCCAGACGCGGTACCGGTCACCCGCTATGTCGCCTTCGCGGACTGGGTCGACGGACGGGCGAGTCTGGCCGGACGCCGCCCTACCACAGCCGACCTGGACTACCACCTGACCACGTTGTTCCCGCCGGTGCGGCCGCGGCGCTGGCTGGAGGTGCGCTACCTCGACAGCGTGCCCGACGCCCTCTGGCCGGCTGTGGTTTTCACCCTGGTCACGCTGCTGGACGACCCTGCCGCGGCCGACCTGGCGGCAGAGGCCACCGAGCCGGTTGCCACGGCGTGGGATGTCGCCGCCCGGGTTGGGCTGGCCGACCGGCGGCTGCACGCCAGCGCCACCCGCTGCATCGCCGCGGCCGCGGATCGTGCTCCGCCGTCGCTGCACTCTTCGATGCAGCGGCTGGTCCGCATCGTCGAGCAGGCAGGCTGTCCGGGTGAGGAATTCGCCGAGCGGGCGATCTGTTGCGGGGTGGCAGCAGCGGTGACGGAACTGGCGAGGAGCGAAGGGTGATCTCGACACGCGACCGGCTGGCACGTGATCTGATCGCCGCGCGAGAACGGACCTTGGCGCTGGTCGACGTCGACGACGACGAGCTGCGCCGCCAATTCGACCCGCTGATGAGTCCGCTGGTGTGGGATCTGGCCCACATCGGCCAGCAAGAGGAACTGTGGCTGCTGCGCGGCGGCAACCCCGACCGCCCGAGCATGCTCGGCCCGAAGGAATCGCTGTACGACGCGTTCGTCCACTCGCGCGCCAGCCGGGTGGATCTGCCGCTGCTGTCTCCCAGCGAAGCGCGTGCGTTCTGCCGCACGGTGCGCGACAAGGCGCTCGATGCGCTCGACGGGGTGCCAGACGACCAGCCACTGTTTCCCTTCGCACTCGTCCTGAGCCACGAGCATCAGCACGACGAAACGATGCTGCAGGCGCTGAACTTGCGCGTCGGTGAACCGCTTCTGCAGCCGGGTGCGGCACTGCCGCAAGGGCGGCCCGGTGTGGCCGGCACGTCGGTGCTGGTGCCCGGCGGGCCGTTCGTGCTCGGCGTCGACGCGAACACTGAACCGGACTCGCTCGACAACGAACGCCCGGCCCACGTCGTCGACGTGCCGTCGTTTCGCATCGGTCGCGTGCCGGTCACCAATGCCGAGTGGCAGGCATTCGTCGACGACGGCGGCTACCGCACGCCGCAGTGGTGGTCGACGCGGGGCTGGCAGCATCGTCTCCAGGCTGGTTTGGTGATGCCGCAGTTCTGGAACGGCGACGGCACCCGCACCCGGTTCGGCCACGTCGAAGACCTCCCGCCCGACGAGCCCGTGCAGCACGTGACGTACTTCGAAGCGCAGGCGTACGCCGCGTGGGCCGGCGCCCGCCTGCCTACCGAGATCGAGTGGGAGAAGGCGTGCGCGTGGGATCCGCAGATGCAGGGCCGCCGTCGCTTCCCGTGGGGAAATGCCGAGCCGACAACGGAATTGGCAAATCTGGGCGGTGCGGCGCTGCGGCCTGCACCCGTAGGTGCCTACCCGGCGGGTGCGTCCGCATACGGCGCCGAGCAGATGCTGGGCGACGTGTGGGAGTGGACGTCGTCGCCGCTGCGGCCGTGGCCGGGTTTCACACCGATGATCTACCAGCGCTACTCGCAGCCGTTCTTCGACGGCGACTACCGCGTGTTGCGCGGCGGGTCGTGGGCGGTTGGCCGGGAGATCCTGCGGCCCAGCTTCCGCAACTGGGACCACCCGATCCGCCGGCAGATCTTTTCGGGCGTCCGATTGGCGTGGGACGTCTGATGTGCCGGCACCTGGGCTGGCTGGGTGAGCCGCGCTCGTTGGCGTCATTGATGCTCGATCCGCCGTACGGGCTTGTGGTGCAATCGTATTCGCCGCGCCGTCAAAAGCACGGACTGCTGAACGCCGACGGCTGGGGTGTCGGGTTCTTCGACGGCGCCGGGGTGCCCAGGCGCTGGCGCAGTGCGTCGCCGCTGTGGAGCGACGCCTCGTTCGCGTCTATCGCACCGGTGCTGCGAAGCAGCTGTGCGGTCGCGGCGGTCCGCTCGGCGACGGTCGGGATGCCGGTGGAAGCCTCGGCATCGGCCCCGTTCAGCGACGGTCAGTGGTTGCTGTCCCACAACGGCGTGGTGAACCGTGCGGCGTTGCCACCCGCCCCACATGCCGAATCAACGGTCGACAGTGCGCTTTTGGCGGCCCTGATCTTCGATCGCGGCCTCGATGCACTCGAAGACACCATCACCGACATCGCAGCGGCCGATCCCGACGCGCGCCTGAACATTCTTGCCGCCGACGGCAACCAGCTGTTAGCCACGACGTGGGGCGACACTCTGTCGGTCCTAGCAGGCGACGACGGCGTCGTGGTGGCCAGCGAGCCGTTCGACGACAACCCCGCCTGGGACGACGTGCCCGACCGTCACCTCGTGGTTGTCGACGGCCGCGCCGTCACGCTGACTCCGCTGAGAGGGGTGCAATGAGCGTCATGCTGGCCAACCACCTCGAGGCAGACTCCGCCAACCGGGCGTTGCGCCGCGACGTCCTGCAGGGGTTGACGCAGACGCCGAAGACGTTGCCGCCGAAGTGGTTCTACGACCACACCGGAAGCCAGTTGTTCGACCAGATCACCCGGCTGCCGGAGTACTACCCGACCCGCACGGAGGCGACGATCCTGCGGGCGCGGGCGGCAGCGATCGCAGAACTCAGCGGTGCCGACACACTCGTCGAACTCGGCAGCGGGACGTCGGAGAAGACCCGCATGTTGCTCGACGCCCTGCATCGGCAGGGCACGCTGCGGCGGTTCATCCCGTTCGACGTCGACGCGGGCGTGTTGCAGACGGCAGGCACCGCGATCCTGGCCGAATATCCGGGCATCGAGGTGGCAGCGGTATGCGGCGACTTCGAACAGCACCTTACCGAAATACCCTGTGGCGGAACGCGACTGATCGCATTCCTCGGGTCCACCATCGGCAACCTGACGCCGGGTCCGCGCGCGCACTTTCTGGCGACGTTGGCCGGGGTGATGCACCCAGGTGACAGCCTGCTGCTTGGCACCGACCTCGTGAAAGACCCTGACCGGCTGGTGCGGGCTTACGACGACAGTGCGGGAGTCACCGCGGCGTTCAACCGCAACGTGCTGGCGGTGGTGAACCGGGAGCTCGACGCGGACTTCGACCTGGATGCGTTCGAACACGTCGCCCGCTGGAACTCCGCGCAGGAGCGGATCGAAATGTGGCTGAGATCGACGGTGACGCAGACCATTAGGGTCGGGGCGCTGGATCTCACCGTTCGCTTCGCGGCGGCAGAGGAGATGCTGACCGAGGTGTCGTGCAAGTTCAGGCGGGATGGGGTGAGCGCCGAACTTGCTTGCGCTGGACTTCAATTGGCCCATTGGTGGACCGATCCGGCGGGTGACTTCGGCTTGTCGCTCGCGGTGAAATGAGCCTGGCAGAGCGCTGGCGCGAGGCCCGGCCGGCGGTCAGCGGTGTGCATGTGGACAGTGCGGCCTGCTCGCGGCAGAGCTTCGCGGCGATCGACGCGGCGGCGGCGCATGCGCGTCGCGAGGCCGAGGTCGGCGGGTACGTCGCCGCGCAGCAAGCCGAAGACACGTTGACGGCCGGGCGCGCGGCCGTCGGCGCCTTGACGGGCTTTACCGCCGCCGACGTGGTGTTCACCACCGGCGCGGCCCATGCGCTGGACCTTGTGCTCAGCGCCTGGCCCGACGAGCGCCGGGTGATCACCTGCGTCCCAGGCGAATTCGGGCCCAACCTCGCGGTGATGGCCGCGAACGGCTTCGAGGTGACGCTGGCGCCGGTCGACTCGCTGGGCATCGTCGCGGTCGACGAGCTGGCCCGCAGACTGGCGGCCGATGCGCCGTCGCTGATGCATTTGACCGTGGTGCCCAGCCACCGCGGCATCGTGCAGCCGGCACACAAAATCGCCGAGGCGTGCCGGGAATTCGGCGTGCCGCTGGTGATCGACGCAGCGCAAGGGCTCGGCCACGTCGACTGCGCGGTGGATGCCGACGTCATCTACGCGACGTCACGCAAGTGGTTGGCCGGTCCGCGCGGAGTCGGCGTCGTGGCTGTGCACCCTGACCGGGCGGCGACGCTGCGCCCCCGAATACCGCCGCCGCAGTGGGCAACCGACATCTCACCGCTGCGCCGCCTCGAGATGGGCGAGGCCAATATTGCTGCACGCGTGGGCTTTTCGGTCGCCGTGTCCGAACACGTCCAGTACGGTCCTGCCCAGGTACGTGAAGGACTGGCGGCGGCGGGGCATCTGACCCGCACCGTGCTCGGCGACCTAGCGGGCTGGCAGGTGGTCGAACCGGTCGACGCGCCGACGGCGATCACGACCCTGGCGCCGACCGACGGAGTCGACGTGGGGCAGGTGCGTGCCGAGTTGATCGCGCGCCACGGGATCGTGACGACTGTCGCCGGACCGCAGCGGGCACCGCTGGAATTGGCCACTCCGGTTTTGCGGCTGTCGCCGCACGTCGACGTCACAGAACGGGAGTTGACGACCTTCGCGGAGGCGGTCAGTTCGCTTTGTGAGCGGTGAGCAGAAACGCCGGCATCTTCTGCCGGCCCTTCTCGTCGAGGTCGAACTGCGGCGGCGCCGCATCGGGAAGCTGCGGCATATTGGCATGAATGAACGCCGGGCGGATCTCGTCGATCTGCCAGTACCTTGAAATTGCTTCGCGCAGTTCGTCTTCGGTGACCACATTCGGCAACGGCAAATCGGTGCCCTGGGGAAATGCACCGGTGGCGAACACCAAAACGAAGTACGTCGCACCGGGCGCAGCCGCGCGGTGGACGGCGCGCAGGTAATCGTCGCGGCTTTCCACTGGCAGTGAGTGGAACAGCGTGCTGTCGAGGATGGTGTTGAATCGGCCGTCGTAGCCGGTGAACGACGTGATGTCGTCCTGGACGAACGTCGCGGTTCTCAGCCCGCGCTCCTGCGCTGCCTTGGTGGCCGCGGCCACTGCGGTGGGTGTCAAGTCGATGCCGACGACGGTGTGGCCTTGCTCCGCCAGCGCGAGTGACGCTTCGGCCAGACCGCAGCCGGCGTCGAGGACCGGGCTGCGGAACCTGCCCTCGCGGATGAGTGTGGCGATCTCTGGCTGTGGCTCACCGATGTTCCAGGGCGGCGGTCCTTCGAAGAAGCCCTGCTCCCGATAGATCTCGTCCCAATTCATCAGCTGATCCGGCATGAGGTTCAACCTACAGCTCCCACGTGTGTACCGGCTCGTTGCTGTGCATGCGCTCGGTGTAGCGCCGCAGCATCTCGCAGAGCGCTCGCGGACGGGTCAGCCCGTGTTCTTCCTGCAACGCGTTGACCGTCTGCACCTGCCACGCGGCGCCGTTGACGCCGGCTTTGGCGCGGCCCTCGATGACGCCAAGATAGCGATCGCGGACCGTCGCCGCCACGCCCCACCGGCGCAGGCCCTCGTCGGCCAACGGCAGCAGCCGCCGCAGCACGAGTTCGTCGGCGCTGACGGTGCCCATGCCGGGCCAGTACAGTCGCGTGGCCATACCGAACCGGGCCGCGTTGCCGAAATTCTCTTGTGCGGCAGCGAAACTCATCTGCGTCCACAACGGCCGGTCGTCCTCCGACAAAGCTCGCAGCGCGCCGTAGTAGAACGCCGCGTTGGCCATCATGTCGATGACCGTTGGACCCGCCGGCAGCACACGGTTCTCCACCCGCAGATGCGGGCGCCCGTCGACGACGGCGTACACCGGCCGATTCCAGCGGTAGATCGTGCCGTTGTGCAGTGTCAGCTCGTGCAGCTGCGGTGCTCGCCCGGCCGCCAGCTCGGCGACCGGGTCCTCGTCGGAGATTTCAGGCAGCAGCGACGGGAAGTAGCGAACGTTCTCCTCGAACAAGTCGAAGATCGACGTTATCCACCGCTCTCCGAACCAGACTCGCGGCCGGACGCCCTGCGCCTTGAGTTCGTCGGGCCGGGTGTCGATGGCTTGCAGGAACAACTCGACGCGGGTCTCGGCCCAAAGTTGATGGCCCAGGAAGTACGGGGAGTTGGCTCCGAGCGCCAGCTGCGGCGCCGCCAGCACCTGCGCGGCATTCCAGTTGTTGGCGAAGTCGGCGGGTGACACCTGCAAATGCAGTTGCATGCTGGTACACGCGGATTCCGGTGCGATGGAAGTCATTTGGAGGCTCAGCCGTTCGGGACCGGAGATGTCGATGACGATGTCTTCACCGCGGGCCATGAACACCGATTCCTGCAGCGCCCGATACCGCCTCGACTCGCTCATCCACTGTCCGGTCAGATGCTCGGGCATCAGCGTCGGCAGGATGCCGACCATCACGATGTGCGCACCGTGCTGATTGGCCTTGGTCTCGGCGGCATTGAGGCTGGCGCGCACGTCGGACTCGAGCTCCAGCGCCGACGTGCCGGGCAGCGGCCGCGGCGGAACGTTGAATTCGATGTTGTAGGCGCCTAATTCGGTCTGGAACGCCGGATCGGCGATGGCTTCCAACACCTCGCGGTTCGCCATCGCGGGGCGGTACTGCTCGTCGACGAGATTGCACTCGATTTCCATGCCGGTCAGTGGCCGTTCGCATTCGAAGCTCGACTGCGCGAGCATGGTCTCGAACACGTCGAGCGACAGCTGGACCTTGCGCCGGTAGTCCCGGCGTTGGGCACCGCTGAACGTGGTGGCCTTGACTTCCTCGCCCACATCGCCGATGCAACGCGACGCTGCGAGCCGTGTCAACGACCGATCGCCCACCGGACCGCAGGGTTGATCGGCGGCGGCGCGGGTAGCCCGCATGTCATGGACGTCCGCGTCACCTTCGTCGGCAACGCCACCACGCTGATCACGTTCGGTGGTATCACGTTGTTGACCGACCCCAACTTCCTGCACCGCGGCCAGCACGCTTACCTGGGTTACGGGCTGGTGTCCAAACGCCTTCACGACCCGGCGCGCAAGGTCGACGAACTGCCGCCACTCGACGCCGTGGTGCTGTCCCACATGCACGGCGACCACTGGGACCGTGTCGCCGAACGAAGTCTGGATAAACAGCTGCCGGTCGTGACCACCCACCACGCCGCAAAACGGCTGCAGCACCGGGGGTTTCGCGCGGCGACGGGGCTGTCCACCTGGAACACGCACACGCTTACCAAAGGAGATGCGAGCGTCACCGTCACCGCGCTGCCAGGCCGGCACGCGCCGGTGCCGCTGAACCGGATGCTGCCGCCGGTCATGGGGTCGATGCTGGAGTTCGTCGACAACGACGGCGCGACGCGGCGGCTGTACATCTCGGGTGACACGCTGCTGATCGACGAGCTCAGCGAGATTCCGCTGCGGTTCTCGGCGATCGACGCCGGTGTCCTGCATCTGGGCGGCACCCGTCTGCCCGCCGGGCGCAAGCTGCCGTTCGGGCTCACCGTGACGATGGATGGCCGCCAGGGTGCCGGTGCGGTCGAGGCCGTCGGGCTGCCCAAGGTGATCCCGGTGCATTTCGACGACTACGGCGTCTTCGCGTCCGGACTCGACGACTTCAAGGAAGCGATGAGGCAGCGGGGCATGGCCGAGCGGATCGTCGAACTCGAGCGCGGTGCGTCGATCACTATTTGACGGTTCGGATGCGCGGCTAGGGTGAAGCCGCGATGCCGCCGACGATCGAAGTCGACCAAGGCGGCCTGGAGCAGGTTTCGACCGTCGACCGGGTCGCCTCGCTGACCGGTGTGCGCGCGGTTGCCGCATTGCTGGTCATGGGCACGCACGCGGCCTATGCCACCGGCAAGTACAGCCACGGCTACGTGGGGCTGGTAGCCGCGCGCCTGGAGATCGGCGTCGCGATCTTCTTCGTGCTGTCTGGTTATCTGCTGTTCGGGCCGTGGGTGCAAGCCGCTAGGACAGGAGGGGCCGGCCCGGCGCTGCACCGCTATGCCCGCAACCGGGTGCGGCGGATCATGCCGCCCTACCTGGTGACGGTCGTCGTCGCGTACGTCGTCTACCACTTCCGCGCGCCGGGCCCGAATCCCGGGCACACCTGGACGGGCCTATTGCGGCACCTGACGCTCACACAGATCTACAGCGACGACTACCTGACCCGCTATCTGCACCAGGGGCTGACGCAGATGTGGAGCCTGGCCGTGGAGGTCGCGTTCTATATCGCGCTACCGATGCTGGCCTTTGTGGTGTTCACGGTGCTGTGCGGGCGGCGCTGGCGGCCCGGCGTGCTTCTTGCCGCGCTGGCGGTTCTGGCGGCGCTGAGCCCGGCCTGGCTGGTGGTGATGGGCACCACCGACGTGTTGCCGAAGTCGGCCGGGCTGTGGTTGCCGCATTACCTCGTCTGGTTCGTCGGCGGCATGGTGCTAACAGAGTTGAGTGCCATGGGAATTCGCAGCTACGCAGCCGTCGCGCTGCCACTGGCGGCAATCAGCTATCTGATCGTGTCCACGCCCATTGCGGGGGCCGCGACGGCTGAGCCGGACATGTCGGAATCCGTGGCCAAGACGGTGTTGTACGGAATCGTCGCCACGCTTGTGGTGGCGCCGTTGGCGCTCGGGGAACGGGGCTGGTACGCGCGTGTGCTCGGCAGCAGGCCGATGGTGTGGCTCGGCGAAGTCTCCTACGAGATCTTCCTGCTCCATGTGATCGTGATGGAGATCGCGATGGTGTCGGTACTGCGCTGGCACATCTACACCGGCTCGGTGTGGGGGCTGTTCGCGGTCACGCTGGCGTTGACGATTCCGCCGGCCTGGCTGCTGCACCGCCTCACCCGGCCGAAGGTCGACGTGCGTCACTTCCGCACTGCGGCGAACGCGGTGCCTTAGGCTTGAACTTCTCAGATCTCCGCAAGGAAGTGGATATGTGGTCTCCGCGAATGGTCGCCGATTGGCCGGACCGGCATCCGCGCGCTGCGGCGGCGTTCGCGCTGCCCGCGAAGGTCATCGACTGGAGTGATCGACATCCGTGGGCCGCGGTCGCCATCGCGGTGCCGCTGACGATCGGCGGTATCAGCGCCGTGGTCGCCTACCCGTTGCTGTTCCTGCTGGTGCTGGTGCTCGCGGCGGTGGCCGTCATCGTGATGGAGTTGTACACGGACCAGAAGAAACGGGCCGAGGAGCAACCGGCTGAGGCGGGGCGGCACCGCCAGGTGGCAGCGTTCACCGACGGCCTCACGAGCAAGTTCGAAATCAGCAGGGACGACGCGGGCAGGTTCCGGTTTCAGCTCAAGGCGCCCGACGGCGAGGTCATCGTCGACAGCCGCGGGTATGAAACCAAGGCAGGGGTCGGTCGGGCTATTCAGGCGGTGAAGACGACTGCGCGCTACGCGACCGTCGAAGACCTGACCCAAGCCAATTAGGCGCTGAGGTCAGGCGCGGCTGGCGACCAGCACTTGCGGGCCGAACGGCTGCTTGCGCAATTCCACGGTGATCCCCGGGTCGGCGTACTGTGCCAGCGTCCGCAAGGCCGACGGGCTGTAGGCGCGCATCGAGCTGATGAATCCGTCGTGGGCGAATGGGATCGCGAGGAACGGCACCATCGTCGCCAGCTTCCCGATGTGCAGAAGCGACGGTGGGCGTGGCAGGTCGATGATCAACAGCTTGCCGGCGACCCGCGTGCCTTCGGCGATCACCCGAGCGGCCAGCGCAGGCGGCAGGTGATGGAACGTCAACGCCATCACCGCAAGGTCGAAATACCCGTCGGGGGCGTCGATTTCGGTGGCGTCCTCCACCCGGACGACCGCGCGGGGATGGCTGCCGAGTTCGCCCGATGCGATGTCGAGAACCGACGTCGCGTCGAGGTCGGTGACGGTCACCCGGGCGGTGGGATGCTGCTCGAGCAGCTTGCGTGACAACCCGCCGTGCCCTGCGCCGAGTTCCAGGATCTTCGGGTCAGCCACATCGGCGACTTCCTCGAGCGCAAGGTAGGCGAATCGTTCGTGGTTCTTGAACACGTCGCCCACCCACTCCAACGACCGAACGATGCTGCGCTTGATGCGCTCGTCGACGTCGTCGCGGTCGAGGTACTCGGCGCATCCGGTCTCCAACCGGCGATCCAGCCACGACGCGTCGGGTCCACCGCGAGGCATCGCTTCGATGTCGGCTTCGGTGATCTCAACGCTTCCCATAGTTGCCATCATTGACCATTGGACGCGTTCGCTTCGACCCGACAGGAGCATCCGAATTGGCCGACTTCGTCGCCTCGATCGACCAGGGCACCACCAGCACGCGCTGCATGATCTTCGACCAGTCCGGCTCGGAGGTGGGCCGACACCAGCTCGAGCACGAGCAGATTCTGCCGAAGGCCGGCTGGGTGGAGCACAACCCTGTCGAGATCTGGGAGCGCACGCAGTCGGTGCTGATGTCGGCGCTGAACAAGACGAACCTGTCCGACGCGGACCTCGCGGCGCTGGGGGTGACCAACCAGCGTGAGACGACCGTGGTGTGGAATCGCAGGACCGGGCGGCCGTACTACAACGCGATCGTCTGGCAGGACACCCGAACCGACAAGATCGCCTCGGCGCTGGATCGCGACGGCCGCGGTGACGTCATCCGCCGCAAGGCGGGCTTGCCGCCGGCGACGTACTTCTCCGGCGGCAAGCTGCAGTGGATCCTGGAGAACGTCGATGGAGTGCGCGAAGCGGCCGAGAACGGCGACGCGGCATTCGGCACTACCGACAGCTGGGTGGTGTGGAACCTGACCGGCGGTCCGCGCGGCGGCGTGCACGTCACCGACGTCACCAACGCCAGCCGCACGATGCTGATGAACCTGGAGACGCTGGACTGGGACGACGAACTGCTGGCGATCTTCGGAATTCCCCGGGAGATGCTGCCCGAGATCCGCCCGTCGTCGTCGCCCGACCCCTATGGCATGACGAATCCGTCCGGGCCGCTGGACAACGAGGTGCCGATCAGCGGCATCCTGGGCGATCAGCAGGCCGCGATGGTCGGACAGGTCTGCCTGGAGCAGGGTGAAGCGAAAAACACCTACGGCACTGGCAATTTCCTTCTGCTCAACACCGGTGAGTCGATCGTGCGCTCGAACAACGGGTTGCTGACTACGGTGTGCTATCAGTTCGGTGACGCGAAACCCGTTTACGCTCTTGAGGGTTCGATCGCCGTCACCGGTTCAGCCGTGCAGTGGCTGCGCGACCAGCTCGGCATCATCAGCGGAGCCGCGCAGAGCGAGTCGTTGGCGCGACAGGTCGAGGACAACGGCGGCGTGTACTTCGTGCCCGCGTTCTCCGGGTTGTTCGCGCCGTACTGGCGTTCGGACGCGCGCGGCGCGATAGTCGGGCTGTCGCGGTACAACTCGAACGCACATCTGGCTCGCGCCACGCTGGAAGCGATCTGCTATCAGAGCCGCGATGTCGCGGACGCCATGGAGGCCGACTCCGGCGTGCATCTCGAAGAACTGAAGGTGGACGGCGGCATCACGGCCAACGAACTGTGCATGCAGATCCAAGCCGACGTGCTGGGCGTCGACGTGGTGCGGCCGGTGGTCGCCGAGACCACCGCGTTGGGCGCCGCGTATGCCGCGGGGCTGGCCGTTGGCTTCTGGTCGAATCCTGGTGAGCTGAAAGCGAATTGGCGCGAGGACAAGCGATGGACGCCGCAGTGGAGCGAGGACCAGAGGGAAGCAGCCTACGCGGGGTGGCGCAAGGCCGTCGAGCGCACTCTCGACTGGGTCGAGGTCTAGCGATTTCGGTGCGTTTACGTGCGCCCAGCGCCGGTAAGCGCACCGAAATCGCTGGGGTCGAGGTCGATTTCGGCTACCGCCATGTTCTCCTCGAGGTGCTGGATCGACGAAGTGCCTGGAATCAGAAGCACATTCGGCGACACCGCCAGCGTCCAGGCCAGCGCAACCTGTGCCGAGGTGCGACCCAGTTCACCGGCGATGCGCTGAACGACGGGATGACCCAGCACCGGGTTGTTCGCGGCGAAGCTCGAGCCGAGCGGGAAGAACGGCACGAATGCGATTCCTCGCTCGGCACATTCGTCGAGCACCGGTTGTGACGTGCGGTCGACGAGGTTGTAGGCGTTCTGCACGCAGACGATCTCGGTGCGGTCCAATGCGATGCGCAGGTGGTCGACGGTGACGCTGCTGAGCCCGATTCCGCCGATCAGCCCCTCGTCGCGCGCCTGGATCATCGTGGTCAGCTGTCGGTCGAACAGCTCGCGGTCGAGCCGGCCGGGCTGATTGGGATCCGAATCCTCGTCATGGACACGCAGATTCACCGCGGCCAGGCGCTCGACACCGAGGGTGCGCAGGTTTTCTTCGATGCCGGCCCGAAGCTCGTCCGGTTGCTGGGCAGGTAGCCAGTTGCCGTGCTCGTCGCGCCGGCCGCCGACCTTGCTGACCAGCGCCAGGTTGTCCGGGTACGGGTAGAGGGCTTCGCGGATCAATTCATTGGCCACATTCGGGCCGTAGAACTGCGCGGTGTCGATGTGGTCGACGCCCAGCTCGACGGCCCGGCGCAACACTGCGAGCGCCTGCTCGCGGTCGCGGGGCGGTCCGAATACGCCGGGGCCGGGTAGTTGCATCGCGCCGAAGCCGATGCGGCTGACATTGTAGGAACCGAGTGGGAAGCGCTGCACGGCTCCACACTAGAGCCGTGCAGCGCTGTCGCGTTGGCCGCTAGTCGGTTTCGCCCAGCACGCCGTAGATGTCGCGGCGAGCAGCGTTGACGATTTCGATGATGCGCTTCTGCTGCTCGGCCGTGGCGGCGTGGGCGCCTTGGAACACCGCGGCGCCCAGTTGACCGAACGCGGCCCGCAGGTCCATCACGTTCGGGTCGGCGCCTTCGGCGATCTCCTCCCACGGCGGCGTCTGGGTGGCGGTCGCTGCTTCTCGGCCCTCGTCGGTCAGCTCGAAAAGCCGCTTGCTGCCGCCTGATTCGGCCGCGACGATCAGGCCTTCGTCGACGAGCAGTTGCAGCGTGGGGTAGACGGATCCGGGGCTGGGGCGCCACAGCCCGTTGCTGCGCGCGCCGATCTCCTGGATCATCTCGTAGCCGTGCATCGGCCGCTCGGCCAGCAGCGCCAAGATCGCGGCACGGACGTCGCCACGACGTCCGCGCCCACGGCCGCGCTGCCTGCCCCGCGGACCGCCCGTGGCGAATCCGGGGCCGAAGCCAAACGCACCGGGTCCGAATGCGCCGGGCCCGAATCCTCCCTGTCCGAAGCCGGCCGGGCCGCCGTGGCCGAAGCCGGCCGGGCCGCCGTGGCCGAAGCCGAAGCCGCCGGCGCGCGCGAACGCCTGATTTTTCAGAAAGCCCTTGAGTTCGCGGCGGGCGTCGCGCCGGGCCTGGTGCATGGCGCGGCGGTCGTACCGGTCGAAGTGGCCGAAGCCGAATCCTTCGGTGTGGGGGCCGTCATGGCCCTCGAATGGCTGAGTCATTTTGCTCTCGTTTCTCGTGGGGGACGCGCCGAATGCCCATCCGATGCCTCGACGATATATCGAAAACTATCGGGATGCAACGTCTCAGCGTTTGTCGAGTTCCTCGAGCACCCAGCTGGCCCACTCCGATTCCATGCGGGTGGAGCGCAAGCCGTTCTCCAGCGCTGCCCGGGCAAAGAAGGCCTGGTCACTACCCGACCAGTCGTAGGTGTCGCGGATGTGCTCATAGCGCTGGTGCTCACGGTCGGCGTGTTCACGCACCGCCGTCAGATATTTGCGTGCCTGCTCTCGCGGCAGTTCGTCGAGCAGGAAGATCCGAAGAAGTTGCGCGCTGCGGAAGACCGGGTCGTCCTGGGGGGACGCCAGCCAGCGCTGCAATTCGGCGCGTCCGGCGTCGGTGATCGCGTACACCTTGCGTCCGCGCGGCCCGACCGCGGTGACTTCGAGCAGTCCAGCGTCGGCGAGCTTGTTCAGCTCCCCGTAGAGCTGGCTCTGGGTGGCCGGCCACACGTTGGCCATCGACGCTTCGAAGACTTTGAGCAGGTCGTATCCGCTGGCGGGGCCCCGGGCCAGTAGCCCGAGTGCAGCATGTCGCAGACTCACAAGAGCATCCTACCTTCCACTATTGACATGTCAGTAGTGGAATGTCATAGTCGGAAACCATGACGCAAGCAGATGACCTTTCGCTCCTCTCGTCCGCCGCAGAAACCGTCGTCCCGTTCTTCCGCCGCGGTAACTACGCCCCGGTGGCCGACGAACTGACCGCTTTCGACCTGCCCGTCGAGGGTGCGATCCCCGAGGCGCTCAACGGCTGGTATCTGCGCAACGGCCCTAACCCGCGCCAAGCCACGCAGCACTGGTTCACCGGCGACGGCATGATCCACGGCGTGCGATTGGAGAACGGCCGCGCCGCCTGGTACCGCAACCGTTGGGTGCGCACCGAAAGCTTCGACAACCCGTTCCCGGTCTACAACGCCGACGGCACCCGCAACTTGCATTCCAGCGTTGCCAACACCCACGTCGTCAGGCACGCCGGGAGGACGCTCGCGCTCGTCGAGTCGTCGCTGCCGTATGAGATCACCAATGACCTCGAGACGTTGGGCGCCTACGACTTCGGCGGCAAGCTCGCCGACTCGATGACCGCCCACCCCAAGATCTGCCCGACCACAGGTGAGTTGCACTTCTTCGGCTACGGCAACATCTTCGCGCCACACGTCACGTATCACCGCGCCGACGCAAACGGCGAATTGACTGTCAACCGGCCCGTGGAGGTACCCGCGCTGACGATGATGCACGACTTCGCGCTGACGGCCGAGCACGTGATCTTCATGGATCTGCCGATCGTGTTCAACCTCGACATCGCACTCAAGGGCGAGGCCGACATGCCTTACCGCTGGGACGACGACTACGGAGCCCGGCTCGGTGTGCTGCGCCGCGACGACCCGTTCGGCCCGATCCGATGGTTCGAGATCGCGCCGTGCTACGTCTTCCACGTCGCCAATTCCTACGACGACGGCAATTGCGTTGTGCTGCAAGCGGTCCGGTATCCCGAGCTGTGGCGCCACAACGGTGGCTTCGAGGTCGACGGTGTGATGTGGCAGTGGAGGATCGATCTGGACGCGGGCACCGTCGAGGAACGTCAGCTCGACGATCGCGGTGTGGAATTCCCCCGCATCGACGACCGGCTGGCCGGTCTGCCCGCGCGCTACGCGGTCACGGTCGGCGACCGCAACCTGGTTCGCTACGACCTGAGAACCGGTGCGGCCGAAGAGCATCGGTTCGCCGGCGAGCCGGGGGAAGCGGTGTACGTGCCGTCAGGCGCCGGCGAATTGGACGGTTGGTACCTGTCCTACGTATACGACCCCGCTCGGGGCGGCAGCGACCTGGTGATCGTCGACGCGTCGGATTTCGCCGGTGAACCCGTTGCGCGCGTGCGGCTTCCGCAGCGGGTCCCACACGGCTTCCACGGCAACTGGCTGAGCGACTGAAATCACCTCGGGGGCGCGAAGCCTCCGGGTTCGGATGGGAGGTTTGCTGCCGAGGGAGGGGACGTCACCGGCGGCGATGCAGGCGCTGCGGGCGGCTGCGGGGAAGCGGCGGGTGGCGGTTGCCGCAGTCGCATCAACTCCCGGCGATGCCGTTCGGCCAGCACGGCGGCGAGCATGTACTGCGGCGGCACGCCCGGTGGTGGCGGCGGTGACACCTGCGCAGCCACGTCGGCGGCGATCCGGTAGGCCATCTGGTCGCGCATCTGCGGGTCCAATTGCGGTGCGCGAGAAAGGAATTGGCGAGCCAGCTGTGCCGTCTGCGGCCGGAGCCCCGACAACTGCAACGACGCCGCCCACCACGCCAGCGCGGGCGGCATCGCCGGCGGCGGCTCGAGCTTGGGTCCGCGCTCGCTGATCACCACGGTGCCCGCGAACACGTCGCCGATGCGCTTGCCCTTCGACGACAGCAGGCTGCAGATCACCGCAGGACCGCCACCCAGCATCCAGATCTCCACCACTGCCGCGAGTGCGCGAAACAGCGCCTGCCGGAAGCGTTCCGGGCCGCCGTCGTCGGACACCACACGCAGCCCCATCGCCATCTTGCCCAGTGACCGGCCCCGGCTGGCCGTCTCGAAGATCACCGGGTAGCCGACCATCGCCAGCACCATGAAGAAAATCAGCAGCGCGGCCACCAGCGCGTCGTCGAACTGGCTGATCGACATCGCAGCCAGCGTCAATCCGATGGTGTAGAGCACGACGATCACGCTCAGGTCGATCAGCGCGCTGACCGCGCGCACCGGCAGTTGCGCGATCTGTACCTCGACCACCACCGCGTCCCCGGTCACCACATGCGCCATACCGCGGAAGGCTACCGGCCTCCCGAGGGCCCATAGACTCGCCGGCGTGGACGTCGACGCGTTTGTTCTGGCACACCGGCCGACCTGGGACCGGCTGGACCACCTGGTCAAGCGCCGCCGCCAGCTTTCCGGCGCCGAGATCGACGAGCTCGTCGACCTCTACCAACGGGTGTCGACGCACTTGTCGATGGTGCGCTCGGCGTCCGTGGATTCGGTTCTGGTGGGCCGGTTGTCGAGCTTGGTGGCGCGGGCGCGTTCTGCGGTGACGGGCGCCCATGCGCCGGTGTGGAGTGAGTTCGTCCGGTTCTGGACGGTCTCTTTCCCGGTCGTGGCGTACCGCGCATGGCGGTGGTGGTTGGCGACGGCCGTTGCGTTCTTCGTCGTCGCGGTGGTGATGGGCGCCTGGGTGGCCGGCAGTCCGGAGGTCCAGGCGGCCGTCGGCACGCCCGAAGAGATCGACCAGCTGGTCAACCACGACTTCTCCTCGTACTACAGCGAACATCCCGCGGCATCGTTCGCGCTTCAGGTGTGGCTGAACAACTCGTGGGTCGCCGCACAGTGCATCGCCTACTCGATCGTGCTGGGCCTGCCGATCCCGTACGTGCTGTTCCAGAACGCCGCCAACGTCGGCGTGATCGGCGGCTTGATGTTCCACGCCGGCAAGGGCGACATCCTGCTCGGGCTGCTGACGCCCCATGGCTTGCTGGAGCTGACCGCGGTGTTTTTGGCCGGCGCCGTCGGCATGCGGCTGGGCTGGTCGGTGATCGCGCCGGGAAACCGGCCGCGCACCCAGGTACTCGCCGAGCAGGGCCGGGCCGTGGTGGCCGTCGCGGTGGGGTTGGCCGCGGTGCTGCTGGTTTCGGGTCTGATCGAAGCGATGGTGACGCCGTCGCCGCTGCCGACGTTCGTGCGGATCGCGATCGGCGCGCTCGCCGAGGTCGCATTCCTGGCCTATGTCGTGCACTTCGGCCGTAAGGCGGTCGCCGCAGAGGAGTCAGGGGACCTGGCCGACGCGCCCGACGTCGACCTCGTGCGCTAGGCGTGACACCACCTCACACTCGGCGTCAGGTCAGAGCTTGCCGGCGGCCTTCATCGCCAGATAGCGATCCGCCAACGCCGGCGCCAGCTCCTCCGGCGGTGCGTCCACCACGTCGACGCCGCTGCGGCGCAGCCGCGACGCGATCGCGCGTCGGTCGTTGCGCGACCGTTCCGCCGCGGCCGCGTCGTACACCGCGGCAGCGTCCGAACGGCCCGCGGCCAGCAGGTCGACGCGCGGGTCGGCGACCGCGGCGACGATCACCTGATGCTTGGCCGACAACTGGGGCAGCACCGGCATCAGGCCCTCGTCCAGTGCGGAGGGGTTGAGGTCGGTGAGCAGCACCACCAGCGCACGACGCCGAACCCGCCGCTGCACCGCCGCCACCATCGCGGTCGCATCGGATTCGACGAGCGCGGGCTGCAGCGGAGCCATCGCGTTGACCAGCTGCGCCAGCACCTCGGTGCGTGACGCGTTCTGCACGCTGGCCCGCAACACCCGGTCGTGGGCAATGAAGTCGACGTGGTCGCCGGCGCGCGACGCCAGCGCGGCCAGCAGCAACGCGGCGTCCATCGACCAGTCGAGGCGGGGCCAGCCGCGGGGGTCACCGGCGCTGGGGTCGACGCCCACTCGGCCGGCCGACGTGCGCCCGGTGTCGAGCACCAGCACGACGCGGCGGTCGCGTTCGGGCCGCCAGGTCCGCACCACCACATCGGCGCGGCGTGCGGTGGCCCGCCAGTCGATGGACCGGACGTCGTCGCCGATCACATATTCGCGCAGCGAATCGAATTCGGTGCCTTGTCCGCGGATCAGCACCGGCAGCAGCCCGTCGATCTCGCGCAGCTTGGCCAGCCGCGACGGCAGGTGCTTGCGCGACAGAAACGGCGGCAGGATCCGCACCTGCCACGGCACCGCCGCCGAGCCCTGCCGCCCCGCCAACCCGAGCGGCCCGATCGACCGCGCGGTCACCGCCGCGGCGTGCTGGTCGCCGCGGCGTGTGGGCCGCAGCCGGGTGACGAACGACTCCTGTTGTCCCGCAGGGATGTCGACCGTATGTGTGCGCGGCTCAGCTCTGGCACTGGGCGCCCACGCGTCGCGCAGGTGGCCCTTGAAGCGGCGGCGGCCGCCGTTGACCACAACCAGCACCACGTCGGCGGACTGACCCAGGCGCGCGGTGACGTCGCCGTCGCGGCTGAACCGCAACGCCCCAGTGCTGGCCGCCAATAACACGTCGACACCAACAAGCCCGAGCACCACCAGCAGCGCGAGCCAGAAAAGCGTTGCGGGCCAAGGAGATAACGCCACCGGCAGAACGAACAGCAGCGCCAGCAGCGCGGTACGGCCGGTGACGACCACTAGCGCGGCACCGGCACCGACGACAGAATGCCGTCGAGCACCCCGTCCGCGTTGGCGCCCTCGAGCTCGGCTTCGGGCCGCAGCCCGATGCGGTGCCGCAGCACCGGCCGCGCCATCGCCTTGACGTCGTCGGGAGTGACATAGTTGCGGCCGGACAGCCATGCCCACGCCCGGGCGGTCGCCAGCAGCGCCGTCGCTCCGCGCGGTGACACCCCCAGTTGCAGCGCCGGCGACTGGCGGGTGGCCCGCACGACGTCGACGATGTAGCCGAGCACCTCGTCGGCCACCAGCACCCGGCGCACGGCGTCGCGGCCGGCCTTGAGGTCAGCGGCGGTCGCGACCGGCCGCACGGCCGACAGGTCGCGCGGATCGAAACCGCGCGCGTGCCGGTCGAGGATCTGGATCTCCTGCTCGCGCGGCGGCAACGCCACGTTCAACTTGAGCAAGAACCGGTCGAGCTGGGCCTCCGGCAGCTGGTAGGTGCCCTCGTACTCGATCGGGTTCTGGGTGGCGGCGACGATGAACGGGTCGGGCAGCGGCCGGGCCTGCCCTTCGACGCTGACCTGACGCTCCTCCATGGCCTCCAGCAGTGCCGCCTGCGTCTTGGGCGGCGTGCGGTTGATTTCGTCGGCCAGCAACAGGTTGGTGAAGACGGGGCCGGGACGGAACTCGAACACCGCGGTGCGTGCGTCGTACACCAGCGATCCGGTGACGTCGCCGGGCATCAGGTCGGGCGTGAACTGCACCCGCTTGAACTCCAGGTCCAGTGCCGCCGCCGTGGCGCGTACCAGCAGTGTCTTGGCCACGCCGGGCACGCCCTCCAGCAACACGTGGCCGCGGCACAGCAGCGCGATTACCAGCCCGGAGACCACGGAGTCCTGGCCGACGACCGCCTTGGCGATCTCGCCGCGCAGCGCGATCAGTTTGGCGCGCGCCTCCTGCGACGTGTCGTCGGGAGCCTGAGCTTGCTGAGTCACGAGTGCGCGACCTGCCTTTCGATGTCGTCGAGCTGGTGAGCGAGCTGCACCAACTCGTCGTCGGACGCCGGTGGACGTCCGAACAATATGTGATGCAGCGCCTCTGGCGGCTTGTCACATCGCGCAGCCACCGCCGCGACGACGGCAGGTGCGGAAGCATTGACGGCCAGCCCGAGCCTGGGCAGCGTGCGCTGCAGCGTGGCGGTGCGCAGTGCCTCGGCGGCGCGGTCGCGGGCACGCCGCGAGCGGTACAGCCGCCCGCGGCCTTCGACGGTTTCCGACGCGCGTACCACCACCGGAAGTTTCTCCGGCACAAGGGGACCCAGGCGCCGGCCCCGCCACAGTGCCGCCAGCGCCACGACGACCGCCAGCTGCCAGACGAGCCACCTGACGTTGTCGGGAATCAGGTCGACGATGTCTGAGCCGCCGCTGCTGCGGTCACCCTGAAGGCGTTGCGGCGCATACCAAATCAGCCGTGACCGGGTACCAGCCAGGTTCATTGCGAGCGCGGCGTTGCCTTGCTTCAGCAGACCGGCATTGGTCATGAAGTCGGCGCTGCCGACGACCGTGACAGTTCTGCCCCCGTCGCGGTAGCGCGCCACGGCGCCGTCGTAGCACCTGGTCACATCGGCGCCGCCGACGGCCGCATAGGTGTCGCTGACGCCGAATTGGACATCTCCGGCCCGAATAGCTTCTGGCAGAGCGCAATTCGGAGGGCCGCCCATGGTGGACCCCCGCGCGGTGCGGATCTTCGGCGCCAGCGCCTTGCGTATGCTCGACACCGGCTCCACCAGCAGCCGGTCCCCGGGTGTTTTCGCCAGCCGCGCGGTGAGATCGTCGTCGACCAGGAAGTAGGTTTCGGCGACCAGCAGCAGCGAGTCGGGTCGCGCGGCCCGTTCGACGTCGGTCACATCGTTGGCCACGACGACGTCCACTCCCTGCGCACGCAGCAGCGCCACCAGCGCGTGGGCGCCGTCGGGGCTGGTGGACTCGGCATCCATCCGGCCGCCGGGCCGAGGCGCGGTGAGATAGGTGCTGACAGCCGCGACGGCGACGATCACCAGGAGCGCCACCAGCACCCACGCGAATGTGCGCATGTCGCGTGAGCGGACGGGCCGCAACGACGGCGGAGAGGCGCTCACTGCACTGGCGTCCATGACTGAGCGGGTCGAGGCGAAGTGCTGCCCTGAGATGCCGTGAACCTGCGGGAGAGAAGGTGCTCGTCCAGTGTGGCGATCTGGCGGTAGGCGGTTTCGGTTCCGGAGCGCTCGCCGTATGTGACGTCGTTGAAAGACGCTGCCGCCTCGGCTAATTCGGATTGCAGCTCTGGAAACATCCGGGCCGCATCACGAGCCAGCTCGTTGGCGGTGCGCCCAGGCACGGCGTCGAGGACTCCCGTCTCTTCGAGGTGACGGGCGATCGCGCGCAGGCGATGACGAATGGCCGGCGCCCAAAGACCCTCTGCGGCATGGCGTTCCGCGGTCGCGCGATGCTCCGCGGCACTGCGCTCGGCAGCGTTGAACAACGCGAAGTCGCGGCTGCGGTTGGTGTGCATGGTGCGGCGCGCAATACGCACGGCGACGACGATGCCAACCACCAGAGCGGTGAGCACCACCGCGATGGTGAACCAGCCGCCCGGAACCTCGGCCCCTTTGGACATGACGCGGTACATGACGTCGTTGATCCACTCGTTGAGCCGCTCGGTGAAGTTCTCTTTCGGGTAGATCGGCTTGGACAGCTCACGCTGCGCCGCATCATGGGCAGCGTCGCGGTCGATCAGAACAGCGGCCATGGTCAGGTGTGCCGGATCAGCCACAGGTTGTCGGTGGCGTCGGGAGAAGCGGCGACGTCGCCGGCCGCGCCGGTCTGCAACACCAGGTCGAATGCCTCTGCGCGAATTCGCCGATCGGTGTAGAGCAGCACCACGATCCCCGCCGTGAACGGCGCGGTGATGATCTGGCCTACCGCGCTGCCGACCGCGGAGAGCACCGCCGCGATCAGCGCCACGCCCACCGAGTCGGCAGTGAACGCGAGTATTTCTCCGCCGATCGTGAACGGGACCGCCACCGCGGTGGAGACCAGCCCGGCCACCACCACACCCAGCACGCGGATCCCCAGCACTCGCCAAAACGACCTGCGCACCAACGAGAAGGACCTGCTGATCGCCGCGAACACCGACAGCCGCTCGAGCACGATCAGCACCGGTGCGAAAGTCAACATGGTCCAGAGGTAAGCGATCAGCGCGATCCCCGCGACCACGACGACGACCCCGAAGAGGACTCCTATGACGGGGTTGATCGCGGCCGCCGCCACGACGAGCAGCACGGCCGCGACCACCAGCACTCCAGCGCCCAGCCCCTCGAGCGCGGCCAGAGCGAGCAGCGCCAGCAGCCGGCCGCGCACCCGCTGCCAGGTTTCTGCGACGGTGATGTGCGCACCGAACACGGCCCGGCCCACGACCACGGTGAGCATGCCGCTCAACACGATGCTCGACAGTGCGCTGGCGCCGCCGGCGGCGATCACGGCGAGCAGCATGCCGACGATTCCCGACGGCGACTCGCCCTCCAGGCGCGACGTGTCGGTCTGGCCGTAGAAGACCAGGGGAACCAGCACCGTGAGGATCAACACGATGATCTGCGTGACCACCACCACCACCGTCGTCAATCCGAGTGTGGCTTTCGGGTTGACCCGGATGTAGGCGAAGGCGGCGTTGAAGATGTCGCTGAGTCCGAGTGGCCGCAGCGGGATGACGCCTGGTTTCAACGCCGGTGGGGGATATCCGGCATACGGCGCGAACGTCGGCCCATATGCCGGATAGCCAGGCGGGGCATACCCCGGGCCGTACCCGGGCGGCGGTCCGTACCCGGGCGGCGGGTAGGTCGGATAACCCGGATATCCCCGGTATCCCGGCGGCGGTGGCGTCGTGCTCGCACGAAAACCTCCGTCGTCGTTGGTCATGCGGACCATCCTGACCAGAGCGATGACAATCCGCAACGAACGCCCCGGCCCGCTGGCGTAGCGTCTGCGCCTATGGCGGAATTGAAATCCCGGCTTCAGGCCGACCTCACGGCGTCGATGAAGGCGCAGGATCGCCTGCGCACAGCGACGTTGCGGATGCTGCTTTCCGCGATCCGCAACGAGGAGGTGTCCGGGAAGCAATCGCGCGAGCTGACCGACGACGAGGTGCTCAAGATCTTGGCCAGGGAGTCGCGCAAACGCGGAGAGGCCGCGGAGATCTACACCCAGAACGGCCGCGGTGAGCTTGCCGCCAACGAGCACGCCGAAGCCCGAGTGATCGACGAGTACCTCCCGACGCCGCTGACCGAAGCGGAGCTGGCCGACGTCGCCGACACCGCTATCGCGCAAGTGGCCGAAGAGATCGGCGAGCGACCGACGCGCAAGCAGATGGGACAGGTGATGAAAGCGGCGACCGCGATCGCGGCGGGAAAGGCCGACGGCGCCCGGCTGGCTGCCGCCGTCAAGGAGCGGCTGTAGCCGTTTCGCCCGATCGCAGCGGGGTATCCGTCGTCGTATGACGCGCTTCGGCTACACGCTTATGACTGAACAAAGCGGCCCGAAAGACCTTGTGCGCTATGGGATTTCGGCTGAAAGGGTCGGCTTCGACTTCGAGGTGGCCAGCGACCACTATTTCCCGTGGCTGAGTTCTCAGGGCCACGCCCCCTACGCATGGGCAGTCCTCGGTGCGGTGGCACACGCCACCGAGCGAGTCGAATTGGCGACGTACGTGACATGCCCGACGATGCGCTACCACCCGGCCGTCGTCGCACAGAAAGCCGCGACGTTGCAGATCCTCGCCGACGGCCGGTTCACCTTGGGCCTGGGCAGCGGCGAAAACCTCAACGAGCACGTCGTCGGCCGCGGCTGGCCGGAGGTGGAGCGTCGCCAGGAAATGCTCAAGGAAGCGGTCCAGATCATCCGAGAATTGTTCGGCGGTGAACTGGTGAGCTGGAAAGGCGAGTACTACACCGTCGATTCCGCGCGCTTGTGGGACCTGCCGGAGACACCGGTGTCCATCGGGATCGCGGTGTCCGGCGACAAGTCGGTACACACGTTCGCGCCCCTGGGCGACCACCTGATCGCCGTCGAGCCCGGCAAGGAGCTGGTTCAGGTGTGGCACGATGTGCGGCGCGCGACAGGGCTGCCGGGTGGCGGGCGGGTGATCGGTCAGATCCCGGTGAGCTGGGACCCCGACCGCGACACCGCCATCAAGCGCGCGCATGACCAATTCCGTTGGTTCGCCGGCGGTTGGCACGTCAATGCGGATCTGCCGACGACAGCGGGCTTTGCCGCTGCCACGCAATTCGTCAGGCCGGACGACGTCGCGGAGAACATCCCGTGCGGACCCGATCTCGACGCGATCGTCGAGGCGGTGCGCGAGTACTGGGAGGCCGGCTTCACCGACATCGCGCTGGTTCAGATCGGCGGCGAGACGCAGGACCGGTTCCTTTCCGAAGCGGCCGAGCCTTTGCTGGCGAGGTTACGAGAAGCCGCGCCGCAATAGCCAGAAGTAATGCGGCACTTGATCATCTAAAAATATTGTCCGACAATCTGTTTGGCTGATCGGCACCTCGGGAATGCGGCCCTTTACAGCCCCAGCGAATTTCTGAGGAGACCGATTCATGTTCGTTCACAACAAAGACCTTCAATTCGAGGTACGCGTCGACAAGCCGGATCCACGCTTCGCGACGATGCTGCTGGAGCAGTTCGGTGGCGCCAACGGCGAACTGAAGGCCGCCATGCAGTACTTCACGCAGGCGTTCGTGCTGCGCCGGAAAAATCCGAAAATGTACGACCTCTTCATGGACATCGCGACCGAGGAATTCAGCCACCTGGAAATGGTGGGGTCGATGATCACGATGCTTCTGGACGGCCTCAACGACGACCTGAAAATCGCCAACGAGCGCTGCGATTGGATGCCGGCCGTGGCCAGCCGCGACGGGCGTGACGACATCATCCACTCCGTAGCGGTGACGCCGCTGTTCTTCGCGCTCACGGGCGGCGGTCCGGACGTCAAAGACTCCGCCGGCACGCCGTGGCAGGGCACCTTCGTCAACGCCAACGGAGACCCGACCGTCGACTTGCGCAGCAACATCGCCGCCGAGTCCCGGGCCAAGATCGTCTACGAGTACCTCAAGCAGTTCACCGACGACCCGGGTGTGCAAGACACGCTGACGTTCCTGATGACCCGCGAGGTCACCCACTATCAGCAGTTCACCGCGGCGCTCAACGAGTTGCCGGTGAATTTCCCCCCGGGGCAGTTGCCCGGTGACGACCGCTTCCAGAACGTCGCGTTCAACATGTCAAACGGTGACGGCGACGTTCGCGGCCCGTGGAACGAAGGGCAGGGGCCATGGCCGCAGGGCATGGAATGGCGCTACGTGAAGAACCCGGAGTCGGAGTGGTTGGGCACTTCTGAGCGGGAAAACAAAGGGCCGCAACAGAATCCGGAGGGCACACCCGCGGTGCAGGGGCAAAAGCCGTTCACGCACGAGCAGCACACTCCGGCGAGCTGACCGCCATGGATGCACTGACACTGTTGCGCCAGCAGCATGAAAGCGTGCTGGGGATGCTGGAGACGCTCGCCGACGCGCCGCGTGGTGTGGGTGCGTGGGAGAGCGGGCTACAGGAGATGGTCGAGAACCTGATCGTCGCCGAGTCGCGGCACGAGGCGATCGAAGAGCAGTTCTTCTGGCCCGCTGTCCGAAAGGCACTCGACGACGGCGACGAGCTCGCCGACAAGGCGATCGGCCAGGAGGAGGACGGCAAGAAGCTGTTGCAACGCCTGGTCGACGGCAAGCCCGGTGAAGCTGACTACCACGACGCGCTGGACGCGTTCGTCGCCGCGGCGCGCGAGCACATCGACTACGAGCAGACCGCGGTGTGGCCGCGGTTCGAGAGCACGATGAGCGAACAGGAACGGCAGTCGCTGGGCGACAAGTTGGAGCAGGCCTACAAGATTGCGCCAACCCGCCCGCATCCCAACACGCCGTCGGATTCGATGGTGCAGAAGACGATGGGTACCGCGGCTGCGGTTGTCGACCGCGTCGTCGACGCGGCTACGGGTCGCACCGAGAAGTATCCGCCGGAGCCGCCGAAGCCGTGAGGACCGCGCGACGGCCGCCGCCCAGTGTGGGGCGGCGGCCGAAGCGTGCAAGTATGCGACGGGAGGGATCATGGGCGAAGAGCGAAGCGGCGAGAAGAAGGACACCACCCCGCCGGGGCCGGCCGATCATGGCCGCGAGGGCGGCATGGCGACGCGGGAGAACGCGCCCGAACTCACTGAGGACGGCTCGTCTGACAAATGACGGTCAGCCAGCGTCGGGCCGGCCTTCGCGGCTGCGCTCGTAGGCGCGCTGGCGGATGTCGGTCAGCCATTCCGGTGCCAGCTTGACCCCGGGTGCGCTGTGGATGGTCGGGTCGAAGGCGATCTCGTTCGACGGGCCGGCCGAAATCACTTCGTGGAACCGCACCCGCGCCAGCGGCTCGAAGTCGCCGGTGCCGGCGGCCTGGTCGAGTTCGTACTCGATGCCGCCGCCGCGGTCGATGTGGTCGGCGACGTCGTCAAGCGACACCCCGCTGGCGTCGAACTGCGAGGTCATCTTCGCCCGAATCCACCAGTAACGGCCCTCGAAGCGCAACGGCATCAGGCTCGACATCGACGCCGTCCACGACGCCGCCGGACGCAACGCGAACCGGGTGAGACGACCTGAACCCGCGGATGCCAGCAGGATGTCCCACGGCGTGGCGGCGAACGGCTGCGGGGGAATGCGGATCGCAAGGCCGATGACATCGGGCAGCGCGCCAGGCAGCCCGATGCCCTTGGAAATCCGGCCCACCACGTCGCCGGCGTCCACAGGCAATCCTTGCCCCGGTGGCGAAAGCCGCTCCAACGAGCCGTTCGCCATCACTCCGACCGGATGGAACACCCGACGACGCCGGATGGCAGAACCGAGCTGCAATGGCAACGCAACGATGTCTGAAGCCTTCACGCCTCGCGGGATGCCCGAAGCCCGGGACAGGCAAACCCGGGTTTGAGTATGGATTGTCCAGGGCATTAGTAACTCGATCGTTCGCGTATCGCGACAGCTCCGTCGAAAGGCCAGCATGACCGTGTATTTCCGAGCGTGGGATGAGGGCATCCGGTGACGATCACATTTCCCGACCCGTGCGAGACGATCGTCACAGACGTCGGTGTGTACGCGCCCCAACACGATTCGCGGTTGCTCGTCGATGCGCTGCAGCGCGCCTCCCTGGCGCCGGGCCGGCGGGTGCTGGACTTCTGCACGGGCAGCGGTGTGCTGGCGGTCGCGGCGGCACGGCTGGGTGCCGCTGAGGTCACCGCGTTCGACATCTGCCCGCGCGCAGTGCAGTGTTCGCGCGCGAACGCGGTAGCCGCCGGCGTCGCGGTCGACGTAAAGCAGGGCTCGTTGTCGGATGCGTTGCGGCACGGCCCTTTTGACGTCGTCGTGTCGAATCCCCCGTATGTTCCGGTGACACCGGACAGCGACGACGAGATGATCTCGCCGGTAGTCGGACCGGCCTGGGCCTGGGACGCCGGCGATGACGGCCGGCTGGTGCTCGATCCGTTGTGCGCGGCAGCGCCCGAGCTGCTGGCCGACGGTGGCTCGATGCTGCTGGTGCAGTCGGAGTTCGCGGGTGTCGAAGAATCATTGTCGGCGCTGCGGTCCAGCGGCTTGGACGCGGAAGTGGTTCTGTGGCAATGGATTCCGTTCGGTCCGGTGTTGTCGGCACGGGCGGAGTGGCTGGAGAACACCGGGCGGTTGCGCGCGGGACGTCGCGAGGAACTGCTGGCGGTCATCCGGGCGGACAAGACATGAGCTGCCCGCAGCGGCGGCTTGTCCGGATAGTGCCCGCAGGACCGATGCTGGTGGAAGGCCCGGTGCACATCGAGATGCCCGACGGCAGCGTCGTGGATTCCGATCGGTTCATGGTCGCGATATGTATGTGCCGGCGCAGCAAGACGTATCCGCTGTGCGACACCAGCCATCGCAAGCGCCGGCGCGCAGCGGCGTCAGCTCAGCGGCCGGCTTAGCGAACTGCGGCCCGCCGTCCAGCTGGCCATCACGTGATCGGCCAGCCGGTTCTCCACCGCGTCCAGTGCCCGCATGCCGAAGATCACGTCGCGCTCCAGCCGCGGATCGTCGGCGATGAGTTTCCCCACCACATCGGTGCGCACCACTTGCTCGTGCACCGCGTCGGCTTCCACGTGTTCGCGGTAGAACGCGGCGCACGGCTCCGGCGCACCCACCCGCTCCAGTGCTTCGACCAGGCGGCGAGACCCCGGCGACGACGTGATCTCGGTGGCCGCGAAGTGGCCGATGGCCGCGCCCCGCATGGACCGGTGCAGGCCGAAATACGACATCAGGTTCACCACGGCCAGCGCCTGAGCGGGCACGTGCTCGAGGTAGGCGAGGTAGCGGTTGTCCAGCCCTGCGGCCGCCATGAGATCGGCGAACAGCTGCTGGTGGAGCCGCTGCCCGTGGCCGGCGCCGTACTCGTCGAACTCCACCGCCACGAAAGAGGCCTTGGCCTGACCGGTCAGCCGGGGTATGGCGAACGCGTGCGGGTCCGCCTCCTTGAGGTGATACAGCGAACGGTGCACGAAGTATTCGCGCATCTGTTCCCAGGTGCCGTGGTCGCGTAGGTAGTACGACGGGCCGTTGCCGTCCGTCGGCTCCTCCGTCAACGCGTCCATCTCGCTGGCCGCGGTGTCGCCGGGCGCGATCTCGCCCACCTCGTCGCGCACCGCAGCGATGAAGCTCTGTTCGAGCGCAGCCCGCAGCCGCAACAGGTCTGGGTTCCACTCCCATTCCGGATCGACGTCCGCGAACCCGCGGTAGTGCAGCTCGTAGCAGAGGTACAGCGCCAGCTGCAGGTCGATGCCGTAGGGATCGGCGTCGGCAACCGGGAGGGTCGAGGCAGGTGTGCCGCCGGTCAGCATGTCGATGATCGCCGCCGACAACGGCCCTGCCGCAGTGGGCAGCGCAGGCTCGACCGAGGTCGATGCGAGGGTCATGAGGCTTTTCTACCCGTACCGGCGAGTCGTTCAAACTATGCGGCGGCGGCAGCGATCAAGGCCCAGAGGATCTGTCACGCTCAAGCCCAAGCTGCGCAACGTCACCGGCACACCCAACACGTAGATCACGACCTTGCGTTTTACAACGAGGCCGCAATGGCCTGCATCTGCTCGATCTCCTTCTGCTGGGTGTCGACGATCGCCCGCGCCATCGCGACCGCAGGTGCATACTGTCCTGTCTTGATCTCGTTCTGCGCCATAACAATTGCGCCTTGGTGATGCGCGATCATGTGCGTGAGATAGAGCTTGCTGGCTTCGACGCCTCGAGCGCTTTTCAGTGCGGCCATGTCTTGTTCGGAGACCATGCCGCTCATTTCATGACCGGGCATGGGCATCGGCATCGTCGATGGTTGGCCCCAACCGCTCAGCCACGACTGCATCTGCTGGATTTCGGGTCCTTGCGCGGCCTTGATCTGCTTGGCCAACGCCACCACCCGCGGGTCGATGTCTTGCTTGGCCAGCAGCACATCGCTCATCTCGACGGCCTGCTGGTGGTGCGGAATCATGTGCTGCGCAAACATCACGTCGGCTTCGTTGTGTGACTGCGGCGCTGCGGTTGTGGTGGTCGACACTGGGCTACTGGTGCCGCTGGCGTCCGTCCCGGTCTTGCCACATGCAGTCAAGGTGGTCACTGCGGCCAGCACCGCCGCGGTGACAGCCAGCAACTCTCGCTTCATCACCTGATCCTCTCGTCTCGTCCGCCTTACGTCATGTATACCCCATGGGGGTATTGCTAGACGACCGCGGGGTGTCGGCAGGTGTCAAGCACAGTGGAGAAGGTCCGCGAATGTCATTGCAATTCACGTCAATTCGCGGTAGCCGCCGTTACGGCCTGCAATACAGGTAGTCCACTACGCATGCCCTCCGGACGTCGACGACCTACCTTTCATGCGTCGTAGCTGTCACACAGCACCGAGATGAGGGACCTATGACCGCGCCGCAGAAACACAATCAGCCAGTCTCCTTCGACGAGGCGCAAGAAATTCTCGGGTCGAAGCCCGGCCGGCAGCTATCCCCCGAGCCGGCGGAGGAAGTGGCACGGGAAAACCTCGGCAGGCGTGAGACAGCGATAGACCCGACCGAACTCGAAACGGTGCCCGAAGGCGGCCTCGAGGGGTACCGCCCTGCGGGCACTCCGATGGTGGCCTATCCGGCCTACGCCGACTACGAGTCACCGGCCACCGCCGAACACACGTTGGCCGGGCGGCGCTGGAAAGTCACCGACCTCTACTCGTTTCCGCCGGAGGAGCGCCAGCTGTTGACCGACACCAGTTTCCCCTGGCGGTGTGCCGGGCGAGTGACCAACAGCGACGGCAAAGCAGGCTCCGGCACACTCGTCGGTGACCGGGTGCTGCTGACCGCCCGGCACATGCGGCCCGATCGCAGCATCGCCCAGGGCTCGTGGTGGATGAAGTTCGTACCTCACGGATTCGACGACACCGAACCATTCGGGTCGTCGTTCGTCAGCGATCTGCATCGCCCCTCGCCGGACGGGCCGCACTTCGATCAGATGGTGTGCCGCCTCTACGAACCGCTGGGGCAGCGCATCGGCTACTTCGGCGTACAGGAATGGGACGACGACTGGGATGGCGTCGCGCACTTCGCCACCATCGGCTACCCAGGTTCCTTCGGAGGTGTCCGGCCATTCTTCCAAACCTCCTGCGCCGGTGAGGAATTCGATAGCGAAAAGGATGCAGTGCTGGTGACCACGCACGCTGACCTGACGCAGGGAAACTCCGGCGGACCGTTTTGGACGTTCATCCGGGTGGGGTCGGGGCTGGATCCGCGGGTCGTGGGCGTCGTCGCCAAGGAAGCCACCGCGAACGGCGACCGGGTCAACCTGGTCACCAGTGGCGACTTGTTGGAACGCCTGACCAACTGGGCACGCGCCCATTGGCCGGCATGACAGCCGATGAGTCGGGGTGGCGGGATTTGAACCCACGGCCTCTTCGTCCCGAACGAAGCGCGCTACCAAGCTGCGCCACACCCCGCAGAAGCCAGGCCAGAGTATCGCACCGGTGTGCCGGCTGGCCAAACGCGTCTCGGCGCCGGCCGTGTGCCCTCGACGACGAGATCTGCATCACCCCTGGGCGTGGGATGGAGCGGATTGTCGGAGGTGTTGTGCACACTGACCAACAGCGACGAAGGAGTGGTCGACCATGACGAGCTTGGGCGCGGCTGTCTACGGCGGTTTCTTCGGGTTGGCGGCGCTGTGGCTGTTTCTGACGGCCGACCGTGCGGAGTCGCCGCCGGAAAGCGATCAGCCGAACGTGCCGGTCCGTTCGAACTCCCGCAACGCCGACGCCGCATTGGTGGGGTCGAGCCCGTGCTGCGCCAGCCAGTCGTCGCAGAAGTAGGTTTCCGCGTAGCGATCGCCGTTGTCGGCCAGCAGCGTCACCACCGATCCGCTGCGCCCGTCTGCCACCATCTCTGACAGCAGGCAGAACGCGCCCCACAGATTGGTGCCGGTGGACGGACCCACCCGCCTGCCGAGCACATCGCTCGCGTGCCGGGCGGCGGCGATCGACGCATTGTCGGCGACGGCGATCATCCGATCCACGACGTCGGGCAAGAACGACGGCTCCACTCGCGGCCTGCCGATCCCCTCGATGCGCGACGACGTACCGGTGGTGACGTGGCTGTCACCCGTCTCATAGGCGGCAAAAAACGCCGAGTTCTCCGGGTCGACCACGCACAGCCGGGTCGCGTAGCGGCGGTAGCGGATGTACCGGCCGATCGTCGCGCTGGTGCCGCCGGTCCCGGCGCCGACGACCACCCACTCCGGAACCGGATGCTGCTCCAGCGACAGCTGCGTGAAGATCGACTCGGCGATGTTGTTGTTGCCGCGCCAGTCGGTGGCGCGTTCGGCGTTGGTGAACTGGTCGAGATAGTGGCCGCCGGTCTCGCGGGCCAGCCGCTCGGCCTCGGCGTACACCTGGCTTGATTCCTCGACGAAATGGCAACGGCCGCCCTGCGCTTCGATCAGCGCGATCTTCGCCGCGCTCGTCGACGTCGGCATCACCGCGATGAACGGCAGACCGAGCAGCTGCGCGAAATACGCCTCCGACACCGCGGTCGATCCGGACGAGGCCTCCACGACCGTGGTCTGCTCGGTGATCCAGCCGTTGCATAGCGCGTACAGGAACAGCGATCGCGCCAGCCGATGCTTGAGGCTGCCGGTGATGTGGGTGCTCTCGTCTTTGAGGTACAGCGCGACGTCGACGCGCGACGACCACGCCGACGGCAGCGGATACCGCAGCAGGTGCGTGTCCGCGCTGCGCCGAGCGTCGGCTTCGATCAGCCGGACCGCGTTGTCGACCCACTCCCGCGGCCGGGCCCGCGCGGCCGACCTCGTCACCGCAGGGCGGCGGTCGGATCCGAGCGCTGGGACACCGCTGTGGTCTGCGGGCCGCCGGTGGGTGCGGCCACCAAGGTCAGCAAGGTGGCCTCCGGGCGGCAGCAGAACCGCACCGGATGGAACGGCGAAGTGCCGATACCCGCCGACACGTGCAGCTGCATGTTCGCGCCCCATCGCGACGTGCCCTTGGCCCGCGACCGGTCCAAGCCGCAGTTGGTCACCAGCGCTCCATAGAACGGCAGGCACAACTGGCCGCCGTGCGTGTGTCCGGCCAGCACCAGTTGATAGCCGTCGGCCGCGAAGCGGTCCAGCACCCGCGGTTCGGGCGAATGCGTCAGCCCCAGCTTCAGGTTGGCCACAGGGTTGGCCGGCCCAGCGATGGTGTCGTAGCGGTCGCGGTCGATGTGCGGGTCGTCGACGCCGGCGGCGGCGATTTTGAGGCCTGCGACCTCGAGTTCGCGACGGGTGTGCGTCATGTCGAGCCAGCCTCGTTCGGTGAACGCGGCGCGCAGGTCCTGCCACGGCAGCGGCTTGCCGTGGGTGCGGTGGCCGGGCTCGATCACGTAGTTGATCGGGTTCTTCAGCCGCGGCCCGAAGTAGTCGTTGCTGCCGAAGACGAACAACCCAGGCACGCTGAGGAGCTCACCGAGCGTCTGCACCACCGCCGGGACCGCTTTGGGATGGGCCAGGTTGTCGCCCGTATTGACTACCAGATCCGGCTCCCAGCGCGCCAACTCGCGCAGCCATGCCTGCTTGTAGCGCTGACCGGGACGCATGTGGATGTCGCTGATGTGCAGGACCCGAAGCGGGGTCGACCCCGGCGTCAGCACCGGCATGGTCACCTCGCGGACCACGAAAGCGTTGCGCTCGATCACCGAGGCGTAACCCAGCCACGCGAGCGCCGAGCCGCCCGTCACGGCGGCAGCTGTCTTCTGCAAGGGCGAAAAGGCCATACCAGCAGCGTACTGCCCGCTGCAGTGCCCGCACGTCCTGCGCTTCTATGAAACGCCTGCGTCGGGCTCGCACAGCGTTACGGCGGTGGCTCACCCGCCGGAGGAGGTGGCGGCCCCAGCACCGGCACCGTGATCGGCGGAAGGCCCGGAATCTGCACGACGGTCGAGCCGACCACCGGAATCGGCGGCGGTGCGCCGGGCGGCGGCGGAGGCGGGGCCGGTGGAATGCCGTTGCTGATGTTGATCGTGACGATCGCACCCGGAACGGTCTGTCCGCTCGGTGTGGTGCCGACGACCGTGCCGTAGGAGGCCGTGCTGTTGACCGGGGCGGGCTGGTCCGCGACGCCGAAGCCGGCGTCGCGCAGCCGCTGTTTGGCGGTCTCCACCGTCAGGCCGGACACGCTCGGTACCCGAGAGCCCGGGCCGCCGTCGACGTAGCGGGGATCGGTGGGCGGCAGCTTCACCTCGCCGAAGTCGTTGGCGATCGGCTTCATCGCCTGGAACCAGGTGCGCGCAGGTTCGTTGCCGCCGTAGAGGTTTCCCGATCCGCAGCGGCGCAGCGGCGACGAACAGAGGTCGGTGGGCTCTGCCGAGTCGTCGAAGATGTACACCGCACCGGCGTAGTTGTTGGTGAACCCGAGGAACCCTGACGAGCGGTGCGCCTCGGTGGTCCCGGTCTTGCCGGACATCGGCAAGGTCCACCCGGCGGCGGCCGCCGACCCGGCCGCGGTGCCGTTGCCCTGCGAGTCGTGACTCATCGCGTTGGCGAGCGTGTTCGCCAGCCCCTCAGGGACCACCTGTTCGCACGCCTCGGTGGTCAGCGGAACCGGCTTGCCGTGCCGATCGATGATCTCGGCGACCGGGCTGGGCGGGCACCACATGCCGCCCGACGCCAGCGTCGCCGCCACGTTCGACAACTCCAGAGGATTCAGCTCCAGCGGTCCCAGCGTGAACGAGCCGAGGTTCTGGCGCTTGACGAAGTCGGCCAGGCTCTCGTTGCTCTGCGGGTCGTATGCCCGCGCGGTGCCGGGCTGGGCATAGGAGCGCAAGCCGAGCTTGACGGCCATGTCGACCGCACGCGGCACGCCGATCAGCTGGATCAGCCGGGCGAACGCGGTGTTGGGTGACGTGGCGAGCGCCTCGGTGACGTTCATCGACCCCTTGTATGCACCGTCGTTCTGCACGCACCAGGTGTCCTTGGGGCAGCCGCGCGCGCCGCCGGAGCCCATGCCCTTGGCCTCGAACCGGCCGGGCACCTCGAGTTGAGCGTTGATGCCCATGCCCATGTCGAGTGCGGCGGCCGTGGTGAAGATCTTGAAGATCGATCCGGCGCCGTCGCCGACGAGGGAAAACGGTTGCGGCTGCACGGTTTCGCCCGCGTCGGTGTTCAGCCCGTACGTCCGGTTGCTGGCCATCGCCATCACCTGGTGCGAGTCTTTGCCCGGCTTGATCACGCTCATCACGTCGGCTACACCGTCGAGCGTCGGGCTCGCGATGCCGTCGATGGCCTGCTTGACCGAGTCCTGCACCTTCGGGTCCAACGTGGTGCGGATCAGATAACCGCCGCGAGCCACCTGGTCCTTGCTGATACCGGCACGCGCCAGATAGTCGAGCACGTAGTCGCAGAAGAACGCCCTGTTGCCCGCGGCGATGCAGCCGCGGGGCAGGGCCTGAGGCTGCGGCAAGATACCCAGCGGCTCGGCTTTGGCGGCGCGCAGCGCGTCGGCCTGGGCGGGATAGTTTTCGATCATGGTGTCCAGCACCACGTTTCGCCGCTGCAGTGCGCCGTCGGGGTTGGTGTAGGGATCCAGCGAGGTGGTGGACTGCACCAAACCGGCCAGCAGCGCAGCCTGCTGCCAGTTCAACTCCGAGGCGTTGATGCCGAAGTACGTCTGCGCCGCGTCCTGCACGCCGAAAGCGCCGTTGCCGAACGACACCAGGTTCAGGTAGCGGGTCAGGATCTCCGGCTTGGAGAACGTCTTGTCGAGCGTCAGCGCCATCCGGATCTCGCGCAGCTTGCGCGCTGGCGTCGTCGCCACCGCCGCGCGTCGCTCAGCGTCGCTCTGCGCGGTCACCAGCAGCTGGTAATTCTTGACGTACTGCTGCTCGATGGTCGAGCCGCCGCGGGTATCCGAGTCACCGCCGACATAGCCCGCCAGCCCGGTCAGCGTGCCCTGCCAGTCGACGCCGTTGTGCTCGGCGAACCGCTTGTCCTCGATTGAGACGATGGCCAGCTTCATGGTGTCGGCGATCTGGTCGCTGGGCACCTCGAAGCGGCGCTGGCTGTACAGCCAAGCGATCGGGTTGCCCGCGGCGTCGACCATCGTCGACACCTGAGGGACGTCGCCCTCTACCAGCTGTGCGGAACCGTTGGCCACCACGTCGGATGCCCGGTTCGACATCAAGCCGAGGCCACCGGCGAACGGAAACATCAGCGCGGCGCACAAAACGCCGGCGAGAAGGCAGCACCAAGCCAACTTGACGACCGTCTGACCGGTCGAAGGGCGCTGCGGCATGGGTACAGATTACTGTTCGAATTCGGGGGTGCCGCCCGACGGCTGACACCCGTCCATTCTTGGCCCTGCGGTATTTGCGCAGCATAATTGGCATCCGCGTCAAGTTTTTGCTGGCGCGAGGGGGACGCGCAGTAACGGATCTGTCGCGCGGGTGGGGGTTGTCGGCACGGTCGTCCCAAAAAAACCGGTACCAAACTGTTGCGCAAACGACACCTGACCACCTACTTTGTACTCCTAGTGCGATCTAGGTAACAACAAACCACGCAGTGTGGCGTAGATCGCATGACGAGATCACCGCCGTGGCGCCGCCGAGACGACGGCCAGGACGAAGGGGACGCTGGTGTCAGGTAATCGGCCCGTCGCGCGGAGGACCACAGGGGGAAACTCGATGCACAGTTCGTCAGCCGCGGCTGCGGCCGAGGCCCGCATTGCCTGGGTGTCCAAGGCTCGGTGTCGTAATACCGACCCCGACGAACTCTTCGTTCGCGGGGCGGCGCAGCGCAAGGCCGCGGTGATTTGCCGGCATTGCCCCGTCATTGCCGAGTGCGGCGCCGACGCGCTGGACAACCGCGTCGAGTTCGGTGTCTGGGGAGGGATGACCGAACGTCAGCGCCGGGCGCTGCTCAAGCAGCACCCCGAGGTGGTGTCCTGGGCCGACTTCTTCGCCGCCCAGCGCAAGCACCGCACCGCCGGCTGACGTCAGCTGGCGGCCTTCGACGCGGTCAGCTGATCCGCGATCGCGCGCAGTGCGTCGAGGTCGGACACGTCGAACGGCAGTGACGGCACCCCAACGATCGGCACGTGCGGGTTCGCGCCGGTGAACCGTGACAGCAGCCGCACCTCGCGCTTGGCGGTCTGCGCCCGGTCGGCATGGATGCGCAGCACCGCAGCGGCCAGCGACTCGGGATCGTCGGCTTCCAGTTCCTCGGCGGCGTCGACCGCCCGCTCGATGTGCAGGCTGGACAACGTCGGATGGGTGCGGTTGAGGATCAGCCCCGCAAGCGGCATCGCTTCGGCTGAGAGCCGGTCGACGAAGAAGGACGCCTCGCGCAGTGCGTCGGGTTCGGCCGCCGACACCACGACGAACTGCGTGCCGCGGCGCTTCAGCAGCGCATAGGTCCGCTCGGCCTTCTGCCGGAAACCGCCGAACGTGGAATCCAGCGACTGCACGAACGCCGCCGCGTCGGACAGCATCTGCGAACCCAGGATCGTCGATATGGCGCGCATGGCCAGTCCGACTGCGCCGGTGACCAGCCGGCCGATGCCGCGTCCGGGCGCCAGCAGCATCCGCCACAGCCGGCTGTCCATGAAGCTGCCCAACCGTTTTGGCGCGTCGAGGAAATCCAGCGCGTTACGCGATGGCGGGGTGTCCACCACCACCAGGTCCCACTTGTCTTGTGACACAAGCTGTCCCAGCTTCTCCATCGCCATGTATTCCTGCGTGCCGGCCAGCGACGTGGCAACGGTCTGATAGAACTGGTTGTCCAGAATCGCTTGCGCGCGTTCGGATCCGGAGTACTCGACCACCATCTCGTCGAATGTGCGGCGCATGTCGAGCATCATGGCGTGCAGCTCGCCTTGCACCTCCGGGCCCAGCGGCACTCGCTGCGGCGAGTTGCCCAAATCCGCGATGCCCAGTGCCTGTGCGAGCCGGCGGGCCGGGTCGATGGTCAGCACCACGACGGTGCGGCCGTATTCGGCCGCTCGCAACGCCATCGCCGCGGCCGTGGTGGTCTTGCCGACACCGCCGGCCCCGCAGCAGACCACCACACGGTTGGCTCTGTCGGCCAGGATCGAGGCCATGTCCAAAGTGGGTGCGTTACTCAACGGTCGCTCCGCACGCGTCGCTTCGTACTCATCGAACCCCCTGTCGCCCAAGCTCTTCGGCCAATTCGTAGAGGCTGCCCAAATCGATGCCGTCGGCGAGCTGAGGCAACTCCAGACGCGGCATGTGGATCTGGTCGAGTTGCTCGGCGGCTTCGGCACGGGCCTTGAGCCGGGTGGCGTGTTCGATGGTCTCGGTGAGCAGGCCCGCGAAATCCGCGTCGGGCAGGTTCACCCCCACCTTGGCGAGGTCGGCCCGCACCGTGTCGGCGTCGATGTCGCCTTCGGCCGCCTTGGCCAGATCGTCCGGCTGAAGGTAGACCGGCAGTGTCCGGTTCACGATCACGCTGCCCACCGGCAGGTCCATCTTCTGCAGGTCGTCGATCGCCTCGACGGTCTCCTGCATGGGCAACGCCTCCAGCAGCGTGACGATGTGAATCGCGGTCTGCGGTGAATGCAGCAGTTGCACAACACCTTCCGCTTGCGAGTGCACGGGACCGCCCTTGGCCAGATCCGAGACTGCCTTGGTGACGTCGAGGAACCGGGTGATCCGGCCGGTCGGCGGCGAGTCGACGACGACCGCGTCGTAAGCGGGCTGCCGCGCTTTGTCGGACCGCACCACGGTCTCTTTGATCTTGCCGGTGAGCAGCACGTCGCGAAGTCCCGGCGCGATCGTCGTCGCGAATTCGACCGCACCGATCCGGCGCATGGCCCGGCCGGCGAGGCCGAGGTTGTAGAACATGTCGAGGTATTCGAGGAACGCCGCCTCGATGTCGATGGCCAGCGCGTTGACCTGCCCGCCACGTTCCGCGGTGGCGATCTTGACTTCTTGGTAGGGCAGCGGCGGTACGTCGAACAGCTGCGCAATCCCTTGGCGCCCTTCGACTTCCACGAGGAGCACCTTGCGGCCACCGGCTGCCATCGCGAGGGCCAGCGACGCTGCGATGGTCGACTTGCCGGTGCCGCCTTTGCCGGTCACGAAGTGCAGGCGCGCGTCGCGCAGCCGCGCGGGCCAACCGACCTCCGGTCCCGCCTCGCCTATGATTGCCACCTTTGCAGCCTATCCAACGGCCTGGTCGCGACCGCTAGGGTTGGCTTTCATGAGCGAACCGACCCAATGGGAGTACGTCACGGTCCCGCTGCTGATTCATGCGACCAAGCAGATTCTCGACAACTGGGGCGAGCAGGGTTGGGAGTTGGTCACGGTGCTGCCGGGCCCCACCGGGGAGCAGCACGTGGCCTACCTCAAGAAGCCGAAGTGACGGCGTCGGCGCGGCTGGCGGAACTGGGCATCGAGCTGCCGACGGTCGCCCAGCCGCTGGCCGCCTACGTTCCGGCCGTGCGCACCGGAAATCTGGTCTACACCGCGGGTCAGCTGCCGTTGGCCGGCGGCAACCTGGTGCGCAGTGGGAAGGTGGGCGGGGAGGTATCCGCCGAGGACGGTAGGGCGCTGGCGCGCCAGTGCGCGCTCAATGCGCTGGCAGCGGTCGACGCGCTGGTGGGCATCGACGCGGTGACTCGCGTGGTCAAGGTCGTCGGGTACGTCGCATCCACACCGGGGTTCACCGGCCAGCCCGGAGTGATCAACGGCGCATCAGAGCTGTTCGCCGAGGTGTTCGGTGAGGCCGGGGTGCATGCGCGGTCGGCGGTCGGCGTTGCGGAGTTGCCGTTGAACGCGCCGGTGGAAGTGGAAGTGATTGTGGAGGTCGCGTGAGCGACGATCGGGCGTGGGTCGCGTGAGCGACGATCGGGCGTAGGTCGCGTGAGCGACGATCCGGCGTAGGTCGCGTGAGCGACGCGCATCCGGCGTATGGCGTGCTGCGGCCGGTCACCGACACCGCGTCGGTGCTGCTGTGCGACAACCCGGGTGTCATGACGCTCGAGGGCACCAACACCTGGGTGCTGCGCGGCCCGGGTAGCGACGAGGTGGTGGTCGTCGACCCCGGTCCTGACGACGTCGAGCACCTGCACCGGGTGGCCGACCTGGCCAAGGTGGCGCTGGTGTTGATCAGCCACCGCCACGAGGACCACACCGGCGGCATCGACACCATCGTCGAGCTGACCGGTGCCGTGGTGCGTTCGGTTGGCAGCGGGTTTCTGCGCGGTCTCGGCGGACCGCTCAGCGATGGTGAGGTGATCGACGCAGCGGGCGTGCGCATCACGGTGATGGCCACGCCGGGACACACGGCGGATTCGCTGTCGTTTCTTCTCGACGATGCGGTGCTGACCGCCGACACCGTGCTGGGCCGCGGCACCACCGTGATCGACGGCGAAGACGGCAGCCTCGGCGACTACCTGGAGTCGCTGCGCCGGCTGCGCGGTCTTGGCCGGCGGGTCGTGCTACCCGGGCACGGACCGGAGTTGAGCGACCTCGCCGCCGTCGCCGACATGTATTTGGCACACCGCGACGAGCGGCTGAACCAGGTGCGCGACGCGCTGGACGAGCTCGGCGGCGATGCCACCGCGCGCCAGATCGTCGAGCACGTCTACACGGACGTCGACGAAAAGCTCTGGGACGCGGCCGAATCCAGCGTCCAAGCTCAACTCGACTACCTCCGCGGGTGAATTCGGTGCGCAAACATGCGGTCAGCGCACGAAAACGCCCCGAAATCGCTACCTAGCGCGACGGGCGAGTCGTTCGGAGTCCGAGATCAGGACGCTTTTGCCCTCCAGCCGGATCCAGCCGCGGTGGGCGAAGTCGGCCAGCGCCTTGTTGACCGTCTCGCGCGACGCGCCGACCAGCTGCGCGATCTCCTCTTGCGTCAGGTCGTGGGTCACCCGCAGCGCTCCGCCTTCTTGCGTGCCGAACCGCTGAGCCAGCTGCAGCAGCTGTTTGGCCACGCGCCCGGGCACGTCGGTGAAGATCAGGTCGGCGAGGTTGTTGTTGGTGCGGCGTAGTCGGCGGGCCAGCACTCGCAGCAGCTGCTCGGCGATCTCGGGCCGGTCGGCGATCCAGGCGCGCAGCGCGTCGCGGTCCATCGACACCGCTCGCACCTCGGTGATCGTCGTCGCACTGGAGGTACGCGGCCCCGGGTCGAAGATCGACAGCTCCCCGAACATGTCCGACGGACCCATGATCGTCAGCAAGTTCTCACGGCCGTCGGGAGAGCGACGGCCGATCTTCACTTTGCCGGAGATGATGATGTACAGGCGGTCGCCCGGCTCGCCTTCCGCGAACACAGTGTGCCCGCGCGGGAAGTCGACCGGCTGGAGTTGTTTGGTGAGCGCGGCGACGGCGCTGGGCTCGACGCCCTGGAAGATTCCGGCCCTGGCCAGGATCTCGTCCACGTTGCCCCTCTTAAGCTGTCAGGTGTTAAGTCAACAAGCGCCGACCCGTCGGATCGGCACGGTTTCGACACTTCGACGCTACACAGAATCCGCACGTCGAGTCGGTCGAAATTGCGGATTTGCCATCGCATGCACAGGCCGGGCGTGAGCACTCGAATAATGTTCGACGCCGTGGGTGCGCCGGGCCTGGAAGGAATCCAGTGCCTCCGGCATGCCGTCGCGAGCTAGCGTCCGCATGTCCCCGGCCCGGGCTTGCGCTAGGAACTCGGCGACGTCGGCGGCTCCCACACTTCCGCAATCCAGGTGGCTTTCCAGCCGCTGCAGCCCAAAGGTCGCCAACATCAGCAACCCAGGGATGAGAGCAACGAAGAGCCAAGACACAGGCACAAAGTAAACACGTCCAAGGTCTCAGCACGATCACGAAATCTCACCGGTCAGTACGCTTGCCTGGTGACTGCGAGCAGGCGAGCCGCGCCATCGGAGCGGCGGTGGGCCAACGAGACGCGGCTCGGCCTGGTTCGTCGGGCTCGGCGGATGAATCGCAAACTGGCGCAAGCGTTTCCCCACGTCTACTGCGAACTTGACTTCACCAACCCGCTCGAGCTCACCGTCGCGACGATCTTGTCGGCGCAGAGCACCGACAAGCGTGTGAACCTCACCACGCCCGCGCTGTTCGCCCGCTACCGCACCGCCCGCGACTACGCCCAGGCCAACCGCGCCGAACTCGAAGAGCTGATCCGGCCCACGGGCTTCTACCGCAACAAGGCCAGCGCGTTGATCAAGCTCGGCCAAGCGCTCGAGGAACGTTTCGACGGCCAGGTGCCGTCGACCATGGAGGAGCTCGTCACGCTTCCCGGGGTGGGCCGCAAGACGGCCAACGTGATCCTCGGCAACGCGTTCGGCATCCCCGGCATCACTGTGGACACGCACTTCCAGCGGCTGGTGCGGCGGTGGCGGTGGACCGAGGAGACCGACCCGGTGAAGATCGAGAAGGCAGTCGGTGAGCTGATCGAGCGCAGCGAGTGGACGCTGCTGAGCCACCGGGTGATCTTCCACGGCCGGCGGGTGTGTCACGCCCGGCGGCCGGCCTGCGGTGTGTGCGTGCTGGCCAACGATTGCCCGTCGTTCGGGCTGGGCCCCACCGAGCCGCCGATCGCCGCCGCGTTGGTGAAGGGGCCCGAAACCGAGCACCTTCTTGCGCTGGCTGGGTTGTAGCTTGCCGCGATGAGCAGGTCCACCCGCTGGACGATTGCGGTGCTGATTGTGGTGGCGGCAATTGTCACCGCGTTGGCATTGCAGCTGCGCGAGACCGCCGCGCCCCGCACGGCGCCAGGCAGCCCGACGGTCGCGTCGCCCAACTCCGCCGACCTCGCCGCGTTGCGCCGGCGCGCCGCGCTGCCGCCGTGCCCGCCCGACGGCATGGGGGCGGGTCCGCAGGCGCTGCGCGGGGTGACCGTGCAGTGCCTGGCGGACGGCACCGCGGTGGACACGGGACGCGTCGTCGCGGGGCGGGCGGTGTTGCTGAATCTGTGGGCGTATTGGTGCGGACCGTGCGCGCAGGAGATGCCCGCGATGGCCGAGTACCAGCGCCGCGTCGGTGACCGGCTGACCGTGATCACCGTGCACCAGGACGACGACGCCGCGGCGGCCCTGTCTCGGTTGGCCGACTGGGGAGTACGGCTGCCGACGTGGCAGGACGGCCGCCGGCAGGTGGCCGCCGCACTCGGCGTGCCGAATGTGATGCCTACCTCTGTGGTGGTGCGTGCGGACGGTAGCGTTGCCCGCATCCTGCCGCGGGCGTTCGCCAGCGCCGACGAAATCGCCGACGCGGTCGATCAGACGATGGGAGCGCCGCGGTGAGTCTGGAGCCGCAGGGCCGGCGACATGGATCTTCAGCGGGCCAGACGCAGGTGCTGACCCCGGATGCTGCACCACCGTGGCTGCAGCCGCTCGTTGAGAACGTCGGTTGCCTGCCGGCTGCCTACCGGCGCCGCCTGCCGGCCGAGGTGCTCGCGATGGTCACCGCGGCCAACGCGACCGCCAAACTCGCGGGCAAGCCGCGCGACGCTGCGGTGCTCGCGCTGTTCTCCGGACCCGACGACGCGCCGCCGGGCAGCTTCCCGCACGACGCCGACCTGCTGCTGACTGTGCGCGCCTCGTCGCTGCGCCACCACGCCGGCCAAGCCGCGTTCCCTGGCGGAGCCGCCGATCCCGGCGACACCGGGCCGGTTCACACTGCGCTGCGCGAAGCGCAGGAGGAGACGGGCATCGACCCGTCGCGGCTGACACCGCTGGCCACGCTGGAGAAGACGTTCATCCCGCCCTCGGGTTTCCACGTGGTGCCCGTGCTGGCCTACTCCCGCGATCCCGGCCCCGTCGCGGTGATGGACACTGCGGAGACCGCGATCGTCGCGCGAGTTCCCTTGCGCGCGTTCGTGAACCCGGAGAATCGACTGATGGTGTACCGCAAGACGCTGACCCGGCGGTTCGCGGGTCCGGCGTTTCTGCTCAACGAGATGCTGGTCTGGGGGTTCACCGGGCAGGTGATCGCGGCGTTGTTGGACTGCGCAGGGTGGTCGGTGCCGTGGAACACCGACGACGTGCGCGAACTCGACGAGGCGATGGCCTTGGTGGGCGGTAGGGGCGACACCGGGGAGGACTACCTGGAGGCGCGGCGGTGACGGCATCGCAGTGGTTCGACCTCGCGGTGATCGCGGTCGCGTTCATCGCGGCGATCTCGGGCTGGCGGTCGGGCGCGCTCGGGTCGCTGATGTCGTTCGTCGGCGTGGTGCTGGGCGCGGTCGCGGGCGTGTTGCTGGCGCCGCACATCGTCGAGCACATCGCCGGACCGCGCACCAAACTTTTCGTCGCGCTGTTTTTGATCCTCGGGCTCGTGGTGATCGGCGAGGTCGCCGGTGTGGTGCTGGGCCGAGCGGTGCGCGCCGCGATCCGCAGCCGCTCGCTGCGCACGGTCGACTCGATCGTCGGCGTGGCGCTGCAGGTGGTCGCGGTACTGGTGGCGGCGTGGCTGTTGGCCTCGCCGCTGCGGTCGTCGGATCAGCAGATGCTGGCCCAGGCGTTCGACGGGTCGATGATTCGCAAGGAGGTCGACCGGGTCGCGCCGAGTTGGCTGCAGACGGTACCCAACCGGTTGTCGGCGTTGCTGAACACCTCGGGCATCTCCGACGTGTGGCAGCCGTTCGGCCGCACCCCGATCGTGCCGGTGGACGCACCGGATGCCGGCTTGGTCAACAGCGCGGTGGTGACGGCCACCCGGCCGAGCGTCGTCAAGATCCGGGGCCTGGCCAACGGCTGCCAGAAGGTACTGGAGGGCACCGGCTTCGTGGTCAAAGAGGGTCGCGTGATGTCCAATGCACACGTGGTCGCAGGCGCGGACAGCGTCACCGTGGAGTCCGACGGCACCACCTACGACGCCAAAGTGGTCTCCTACGACCCCAACGCCGACATCTCGATCCTCGAGGTGCCCCATCTCCCGGCGCAGCCGCTGTCGTTCGCCGACGGGCAGGCCAAGTCCGGCACCGACGCGGTGGTACTGGGCTACCCAGGCGGCGGCACGTTCGTCGCCACGCCGGCGCGTATCCGCGAGATCATCGAACTCAACGGCCCGGACATCTACCGCACCACGACGGTGGCCCGTGAGGTGTACACCATCAGAGGCACTGTGCGCCAGGGTGATTCGGGGGGACCGCTGATCGATCTGGACGGTCGGGTGCTCGGCGTCGTGTTCGGCGCCGCGGTCGACGACCCCGAGACCGGCTTCGTGTTGACCGCCAAAGAGGTGGCCCGGCAGATGGCCAAAGTGGACAACGCCGACCCGGTGCCCACCGGTGCGTGTATTACGTGAGCCGTCGGCCGTAGACGTGTGCGAGGAACCGCGTCAGCTGTTCGTTGACCACGCCCGGTGCCTCTTCGTGGCTGAAATGCCCTGCGCCCGAGACTGATACGAAGCGACCGTGTGGCGCATAGCGTTCGGTGCGGTGTACCGGGTCGGCGAGCACGTAGGGGTCCGCGTCGCCGCGCAGGTGCAGCAGCGGCACTGCCAGCTGACGATTCATCGACCGCATGAAGCGGTGGCCTTCGGTGCGCAGTTGACTGCGTACCGCCCAGCGTTGGTACTCGAGCGCACAGTGTGCGGCGCCGGGAATCTGGATGGCCTGGCGCAAATGGCGCATGGAAACCGAAAAGTCTTCTGTATCAAGCCATTTCGCGCCACTACGGGAACGTACCAGCGTTTCCAGCGCTGCGCCGTCGCGGCGGGTGAGCCAGCGTTCGGGCCACATCGGGACCTGGTACTTCAGCAGCGACGGCAGCAGCGCACGGCCCTGGTCGCGACGGGTCAGCGCCGACGCGCGCAGCGCCGCGGGGTGAGGTGAGCTGACCACCGCGATGGCGCGCACCAGCCGCGGGTGCAGCGTCGAGGTTGCCCAGCAGACCAGCCCGCCGTCGGCGTGACCGACGAGCGTGGCCGACGAATGACCCAACGCCCGGATCAGCCCGGCGGTGTCGCCGGCCAGTGTCCACCCGTCGTAGCCGCGCGGCGGCTTGTCGCTGGCTCCGTAGCCCCTCAGGTCGACGGCCACCACGCGGGCTCCGCGCAACCCCGTGAGCTGATGGCGCCACGACCACCAGAACGATCCAAACCCGTGCAGCAGCACCACCAGCGGCCGGGCGGACACCGGGGTGTCCGACGGGCCCGGGTCGGCCTCCACGACGTGGAACCGAATCCCGTTGGCGTGCACCTCCATATGCCGCCATGGCCCGTCGATCCTGACGACCGACGGCGCAGGCGCCGGCACTAAGCGCCCGAGGAGTCAGACCGCGAAGGCGAGGCCGGCGGCCTTCCGTTGGCCTGGGCCACGCCGCGGTGGTCGTGCGACGTGAACACCTCACGCGTCTCTTTGACCGACTCGATCGTGTCGCGGGGTCCCCGGATACGTCGCACCTTCAAGTAGCCCAGCAGCGCCAGCACGGCCGTCGTGACCAGCATGACGCCGAACACGATCAAATACGACGCCCAGCGGGTCAGCCATTCGTCGAGCAGGGTCGCGACGAAAAAGAAGAAGAAGAACGTCGAGTAGAAGAGCACCACCAGCGCGGCGATGAAGAACACGCTGCCCGTCAGGCCGCGTTTGACGTCGCGGGTGATCTCCGCACGGGCCAGCTCCACTTCGGCGCGCACCAGGGTGGACACCTGGGCGCTGGCCTCTTTGACCAACTCGCCGAGCGACGGGTTGGGCGGCAGGACATGCGGATCCGTCAACGGGATCGACGTGATGGTGCTCGGGACTGCGTTTCTGCGATCGCCGTTGCTCACGGACTGTCCTCCCGCTGGTTGCTTCTGCCGGACCTGGCCGACACCGTAGCCTCGGTATCCGAAGCGCTCGCTTGTCGATGGGTTATGTTGCCACGCGGGCCGCAAGGCCACGAGGTCGAGGAGCAATTGTTGAAGATCGGGCACCGCTGCGGGCTGGTGCTGGCGGTCGTCTTGCTCTGGATGTCGGCGGCAGGGATCGCGGCGGCCGACGGCAAGGTTCCGCTCGGCGGCGGCGCGGGCATCGTCGTCGACGGCAACACGCTGTGCACACTCACCGCGATCGGCACCGACAACAAAGGCGACTTGGTCGGATTCACGTCCGCGCATTGCGGCGGGCCGGGCGCCCAGGTAGCCGCCGAGGGCCTCGAGGGCGCCGGCACGCTGGGTGTGATGGTCGCCGGCAACGACGCGCTGGACTACGCGGTGATCAAGTTCGACCCCGCCAAGGTGGCGCCGGTGAGCAACTACAAGGGCTTCGTGATCAGCGGTATCGGGCCCGACCCGACGTTCGGGCAGGTCGCGTGCAAGCTGGGCCGCACCACCGGCTACTCATGCGGAGTCACGTGGGGACCGGGCGAGCAGCCCGGCACCATCCTCAGCCAGGTGTGCGGCCGCCCGGGCGATTCCGGAGCGCCGGTGACCGTCGGCAATCAGTTGGTCGGGATGATCCACGGTGCGTTCAGCGAAGAACTGCCCACCTGCGTCGTCAAGTACATCCCGCTGCACACCCCGGCGGTCGCGGAGTCCATCAACGCGGTGCTGGCCGATCTCGCCGCGAAGAACCGTCCCGGCGCGGGGTTCGTCCCGGTCCGCTAGTTCTCCGCCCTACTGTTGCGAATCGCTTCGAACACCCCGGGATCCACCAGCGTCGAGGTGTCGCCGAGTTCGCGGCCTTCGGCGACGTCGCGCAGCAACCGGCGCATGATCTTGCCGCTGCGAGTCTTGGGCAGCTCGGGCACCACGTGGATCTCCTTCGGCCGGGCGATCGGCGAGATCTCCTTGGCCACCTCGGCGCGCAATTCCTCGCACATGTTGTCGCGGGGTTTGTCGGCGGCGCTGGCTTCCAGGATCACGAACGCGATGATCGCCTGGCCGGTCTGCTCGTCGCTGGCGCCGACCACCGCGGCTTCGGCCACGTGTGAATGACCCACCAGCGCCGACTCCACCTCCGCGGTGGAGATGCGGTGCCCCGACACGTTCATCACATCGTCGATACGGCCCAGCACCCAGATGTTGCCGTCCGGGTCGTAGCGGGCGCCGTCGCCGGCGAAATACCAGCCCTGCTTCTCGAAGCGTGACCAGTAGGTCTCCTTGAACCGCTCGGGGTCACCCCAGATGCCGCGCAGCATCGCGGGCCACGGCTGATCGAGCACCAGATATCCGGTCGAGTGCTCGCCCCAGTCCGGACTGGGTTCGATGCGGTTGCCGTCGTCGTCGACGATTTGCGCGCAGATTCCCGGCAGCGGCGCCATGGCGGAGCCCGGCTTGCAGGCGGTCACGCCGGGCAGCGGCGAGATCATGGCCGCCCCCGTTTCGGTCTGCCACCAGGTGTCGACGACCGGGGTTCGGTCGCCGCCGAACACTTTGCGGTACCAGCGCCATGCCTCCGGATTGATCGGTTCGCCGACCGAGCCCAACAGCCGCAGGCTGGACAGGTCGTGTGCGTCCGGGTATTCGCGGCCCCACTTCATGAACATGCGGATCAGCGTCGGCGCGGTGTAATAGATTGTTACGCCGTACTTTTCGATGACCTGGAAGTGCCGGTGCTCGTCGGGCGAGGCGGGCGTGCCCTCGTAGACCACCTGGCTGACGCCGTTGGCCAGCGGACCGTAGGTGATGTAGGTGTGGCCGGTCACCCAGCCGATGTCGGCGGTGCACCAGTACACGTCTTCGTCGGGCTTGACGTCGAACACGTAGTAGTGGGTGTACGCGGCTTGGGTGAGGTAGCCGCCGCTGGTGTGCATGATGCCTTTGGGCTTGCCGGTGGTACCGGACGTGTAGAGCAAGAACAACGGGTGCTCGGAGTCGAACGCCTCCGGTGTGTGTTCGGGTGCAGCGGAGTCGACGGTCTCGTGCCACCACAGGTCGCGGCCCGCCGTCCACGGCACGTCAATCCCGGTGCGCCGCACCACAAGAACGTGCTCGATACTGTCCTGTCCGTCGACGGCCTCGTCCGCCGATTCCTTCAGCGACACCGCCTTACCGCGACGGTATTGGCCGTCGGTGGTGATCAAGAGTTTGGCCTGGGCGTCTTCGATGCGTGCCCGCAGCGCAGACGCGGAGAAGCCCGCGAACACGACACTGTGCATGGCACCGAGGCGGGCGCAGGCCAGCATCGCGACGATCGCCTCAGGCACCATCGGCATGTAAATCGCCACGCGGTCACCGGCTTTGACGCCCAGATCAGTCAGCGCGTTGGCGGCCTTGCACACCTCGTCTTTGAGTTGGGCGTACGTCAGTGTGCGGCTGTCGCCGACGGGCTCGCCCTCCCAGTAGATCGCGACCCGGTCCCCGTTTCCGGCCTCCACGTGGCGGTCGACGCAGTTGTAGGCGACGTTGAGCTTGCCGCCGACGAACCACTTCGCGAACGGCGCATCGGACCAGTCCAGCACGTCGGTGAACGGCGTCTCCCACGCGAGCCGGTTCGCTTGCTCGGCCCAGAACGCCAATCGGTCCGATTCAGCAGCCTTGTACAGCTCGGCAGTGGCGTTGGCGCGCTGGGCGAATTCCTCTGACGGCGGGTAGGTGGCGGGGGCTTCGGCTTGCGTCTCGGTCATAGCTGTGAGCCTAGTCACTCGACGTTGCCTGGTGCAGCGCTGCGGATTGGGTGCGCGCCGCACCGGTTTACCCGAAACGCCCCCGCGCGGTTAGCGTCACGGGCGTGACCGATCCACTGGCTCCGCTCGCCGAGCTGCCCGGTGTTGCCGACGCGAGCGAACACGTTCGCGAGGCCCTCGGCAAGGCGCACCGGCACCGCGTCAATCTGCGCGGCTGGCCGGCGAGTGCGGCGGAGGCCGCCGTGCGGGCGGCTCGGGCGTCGTCGATGCTCGACGGCGGCGCGCCCCGGTTCCCGGCCGACGGGCTGGGCGGCGGTCCGATCCTGGCCGGCGCACTGCGGGTGGCTGAGGCGTTGCAGGGCGGCCAGACCGCGTTGGTGAGCGTTTGGCAGCGCGCACCGCTGCAGGCGCTGGCACGGCTACACGCACTGGCCGCGGCGGATTTGGTGGAGGCCGACGCATTGGGTCGCCCCCGCGAGGGCGCGGCGGGACGGCTGGAACTGCTGGCCAAGCTTATGACCGGCGGCAGCGCAGCGCCGGCCCCGGTGCTCGCGGCGGTCGCGCACGGCGAGATGCTGACGCTGGCCCCGTTCGGCAGCGCCGACGGAGTGGTGGCTCGCGGAGTCTCGCGGCTGGTGACCCAGGCCAGCGGGCTGGATCCGCACGGCCTCGGCGTGCCGGAGGTCTATTGGATGCGCCATGTTGCCGAATACCGGTCGGCTGCCGAACAATTCGCCACCGGCACACCCGAGGGGCTGCGGCAGTGGATTCTGTTGTGCTGCCGGGCATTCGAGAAAGGCGCCAGCGAAGCACTGGCGATCGCCCAGGCGGTCTCGAGACAGACGTGAAGCGGGCGGCGATCCGAATCGCTTCGGCGCGCCGCCCGCTAGCGCGGACCTCCGGTTACCAAGCGTGCAACGTGGGTTGCGTGGGTGGCCTCGGCGTCTTGCGATGCGCTTCAACTGCTGCCCCACCCAAGGGGCTGTCGTGTTGTCCGCTTTCCGCAATCACGCAGGCCCGCAACACTTCTGCCTTTATGCGGCGTGCTCCGCGTGGGTACCGGGATCCGCGCTGGGTAGTCCGGCTCGGGAGATCGGGATCTTCTCTTCCGATCCGATCTTGGCCTCGCCGGGCTGCCGTGGTTCCTTTGTACTACGTGACCATCGTCACATCAAGGGCGTGCGCGTCGTCGTAACGCCGTCGACGCAAAACCACCGGTCTGCGGCAACCAACGCCGCTGCGAGACTCCAGGTCAGAGAACGAAGCGCCGCAGCAGCGAGTACGTCAACGCACCGGCCGCCAGCGCGCTGACGCCCACGGCGGCAGTGGTGGCCACCGCGGCGGTCGACGGTGCCGGAATGCGGTCGCGCAGTGACACCGGCTTGGAGAACGTCAGCACCGGCCAGCCCCGCGCCGCCGCCTCCTTGCGCAGCGCGCGGTCTGGGTTGACGGCCGTCGGATGACCGACCGCCTCCAGCATCGGTAGGTCGGTGATCGAGTCGGAATATGCGTAGCAGTGTTCCAGCAGGTAACCCTCGCGGGCGGCCAGCTCGCGGACGGCCTGTGCCTTGCCCTCGCCGTAGCAGTAGAACGCGACCTCGCCGGTGTATTTGCCGTCCTTGACCACCATCCGCGTCGCCATCGCGTGAGTGGCGCCCAGCGCGCGCGCGATCGGCGCGACGATCTCCTCACCGGACGCCGACACCACCACCACGTCGCGCCCGCACAGCTTGTGGTCGGCGATCAGATCGGCGGCTTCGGCGAACACCAGCGGATCGACGATGTCGTGCAACGTCTCTGCCACAATCGATTTCACCTGCTCGACGTCCCAGCCGGTGCACATGTTCATCAGGTAGGACCGCATCCGGTCCATCTGGTCGTGGTCGGCGCCTGACATCAAGAACAGGAACTGCGCATAGCTGGACTTCAGAACAGCGCGTCGATTGATCAACCCTTGGTCGAAGAACGGTTTGCTGAACGCCAGCGTGCTGGACTTGGCGATGACGGTCTTGTCGAGGTCGAAGAACGCCGCTGTCTTGGTGCGCCCGTTGGGGATAGCGTCGGCCGAAGGGGTGAACTGCGTCGTGGTCAGCGGTGTGGAGGCCTGATCTGAGACGGTCACGGCTTCAGCATAGGGCGGTCGATCGCAGCGCATTTGTTCCTGTCAAATGTCAGTTCGAGTCACGTGGCGGGGGCTGCAATCCCGTGTTGGCTCAGGGTTATCGATGTTTTCGGCTCTTGCGCCATTGTCACGCCACGTGTGTATAGTGAGCATTACTCGGCTTATGCCGGGTGTGCATCAGCCCGACCCCCCGGGGCTGATACACGACGACCCTCGCCTCCTCCCCCCCTGGCGGGGGTCGTCCCTTTTGGCGGGGAAGTCACACGATCCATCTTCTCCGCGGCCCATCTTCTCGGCGTCACCGTCGAAATTCGCTGTAGTGCCCGGGATCACAGCCGTTGTCCACACCTTCGCATTCATCCACAGATTCGGCCAAGGCACTGGAAGCGCGCGTGCTGTGCGGCGCAGGCTGAGCCGATGACATCGACAGCGGGCGTTCTGGGAATCGTCGACGACCCCATGTTGCGCGACGACGTCGACCGCGTGGGCGCAGCAGTCGGCGTTCGGATTGTTTACTACACCGATGCCATCAGCCGCCGCGAGTGGTCTGCGGCGGGTGCGGTCATTGTCGACCAGGCCGCCGTGGTGCGTCGCGCCGTCAGCGGGCTCCCGCGACGGCCGCGGGTGATCTTGGTCGTCAGCGACGAGCCGCAACCGGCAACGTGGCAGACAGCGTTATCGCTTGGGGCACAACATGTTCTGCGATTGCCGCAAGAAGAAGCAGAGCTTGTCGACGTGCTGGCCGACGCGGGCGAAAGCGACCACTCGGCGCGTGGAAACGTGTTCGCTGTCGTCAGCGGCCGAGGCGGTGGGGGAGCCTCGATTTTCAGTGCAGCGTTGGCGATTGCGGCGAACGAGAGTTTGCTAGTCGATGTCGACCCGTGGAGCGGTGGGGCGGACTTGTTGCTCGGCTTGGAAGGCCGGCCGGGGCTGCGGTGGCCCGACATCGCGGTCGAGAACGGGCGGCTCAGTCTCGGCGCGGTGCGTGACGCGTTGCCGTCACGGGATGGCGTCGGTGTGCTGTCGGGTGCGCGCCGCGGAAGCGAGATCACCGCCGCAGCTTTGCTGGCGATCGTCGACGCGGGCCGTCGCGGTGGTGCCACGGTGGTGTGCGACGTCCCCAGACGTCTCACGCAGGCCGCGGAGGCCGCCTTGGACACGGCCGACTTGGTCGCACTCGTGACGGCATGTGATGTGCGGTCGTGCGCGGCGGTGTCGGTGATGGCGTCGGCGCTGCTCGGTATCAATCCGAACGTCGGGCTCGTCGTGCGTGGGCCGGCTCCGGGCGGATTGCGCGCCGCGGACATCGCCCGAGCGGCCGATCTGCCATTGCTGGCGACCATGCGTCCAGAGCCCAACTTGTCCGAGCGCCTGGAACGGGGTGGCTTGCGGGTGCGCCGCCGCTCACCGCTGTTGATGGCCGCGCGCCGTGTGCTGGCGGTGGTGGAGCGTCGTCGGGTAGCGGCGGCGGCATGACCACGTCACTGATCGACCGGGTGCGTGAGCGGCTGGCCGCGGAAGCCGCGCCGCTGCGGCCGAGCGTTGTCGCCGCCGCGATCCGGGCCGAGTCCGGCGGCGTGCTGGGCGACACCGAGGTGCTCACCAACTTGCGCGCGCTGCAGACCGAACTGACCGGCGCCGGAATTCTCGAGCCGCTGCTGTGTGCCGACGGCACCACCGACGTACTGGTCACCGGTCCCGATACGGTGTGGGTTGACGACGGAAAAGGGTTGCGCCGCAGCGATGTTCGGTTTTCGGACGAGGCTGCCGTGCGTCGGCTCGCTCAACGGCTGGCGCTTGCCGCAGGTCGCCGCCTCGACGACGCTCAGCCGTGGATCGACGGCCACCTCACCGGGATCGGCAATCGGGAGTTCGCGGTCCGGCTGCATGCGGTCCTGCCGCCGCTGGCCGCGGGTGGCACCTGCTTGTCGCTGCGTGTGCTGCGCCCCGCCACGCAGGATCTGCCGGCGCTGGTGCGGGCCGGCACCATCACGCACGACGCCGTGGACCTGGTGGAGCGGATCATCGCCGCGCGGCTCGCGTTTTTGGTGACCGGCGGCACCGGCGCCGGCAAGACCACCCTGCTGGCCGCGACGCTCGGCGCGGTGTCGGCCGACGAACGGATTGTGTGCGTGGAGGACGCCGACGAACTGGCGCCTCGTCACCCGCACTTCGTGAAGTTGGTGGCCCGTGCGGCCAACGTGGAGGGCGTCGGCGAGGTGACTGTGCGCGATCTCGTCAAGCAGGCGTTGCGGATGCGGCCGGACCGCATCGTGGTCGGCGAGGTCCGTGGTGCTGAGGTGGTGGATCTGCTTGCCGCCTTGAACACCGGCCACGACGGTGGCGCCGGCACTGTCCACGCCAATCGGCCCGCGGAGGTGCCGGCCCGGCTGGAGGCGCTTGCCGCACTCGGCGGCCTGGATCGCGCTGCCCTCCACAGCCAGCTCGCCGCCGCGGTGCAGGCAGTGCTGCATGTGCGCCGCGACCGCGACGGTGCCCGGCGGCTCGACGAGATCGGGGTGCTGGCACGCAGCGGTAACGACCCGGTCGAGGTGGTGACCGCTTGGCACGCGGACACCGGACCCGGCCCCGGCGCGGGCATGTTGAGTCAGATGCTGGCGGCTAGGTGCGCTCGGTGACCGGCGTCGCTGCAGCGGCGCTGTCCTTAGCCGCTGCACTGATCGCACTGCCCGTCTCGTCACGGCACCGCATCGTCGCGGCAGGTCTGGTGGCACCCCGACGCGCCAACACCGCGCATCTTCGGCCGGTCGGCGTCTGTGCGGCTGGTGTGACGGCCGCGGTGGTGCTGCCGGCGGCCGTGGTGCTGGCGGCAGCGATGCTCGGCGGCACGCTGTTTTTGCGCCGCCGAAGACGAGCGCGGCGGCGGCGCGTCGACGAGGAGTCGCACGCGCTGGAAGCGGCACTCGACGTCCTGGTCGGCGAACTACGCGCCGGCGCCCATCCCGTGGCCGCGGTCCAGGTCGCCGCAGCGGAGTCACACGGCACTGTTGCGACGTCCTTCCGCGCGGTCGGCGCACGGGCGCTGCTGGGCGCCGACGTGTCCGCCGGGCTGCACAGCGTGGCTCAGCATGCCGCAACGCCCGGCTACTGGGAACGGCTCGCGGTGTGCTGGCAGCTCGCCCACGCACACGGCCTCACCATGGCGTCGCTGGTGCGTGCGGCGCAGCGTGACGTCGTCGAACGTTCCCGGTTCAACGCACAGGTGATCGCCGGAATGGCCGGTGCACGGGCCACCGCGACGGTGCTGGCGGCGCTGCCGCTCGCCGGCGTCGCACTCGGTGAATTGCTGCACGCCCATCCGGTGCGGTTTCTGTTGTCCGGCGGGGCCGGCGGCTGGCTGCTGGCGATCGGCGTGGCGCTGGTCTGTTGCGGGCTGCTGTGGTCGGACCGGATCACCGGGCGGGCGCTGTCGTGACATCTGCCGCGCTACTGCTGGCCGCTGCCGTGATCCTGGCGCCGGGTCCGGCGGCCGTGCGCCGCCGCGCCGGGCTGATACCGCCCGCGCCGGCCCGCCGCAGAAGCCAGACCAAGACAGATCCGCTCGCGGTCGCGGCCAGCCTCGACATTTTCGCGGTGTGCCTGACCGCCGGAATGGCCGTACCGGCGGCTGCCGCGGCGGCCGCACCGACGGCGCCGCCGGCATTGGCCGCGACGTTGCGCCGCGCCGCCGACATGCTGGCGTTGGGCGCCGATCCGTCGGCGGCGTGGTCGGCGCCGGCCGGCAAACTCGACCGTCACTGCGAGGCACTGCTGCGGTTGGCCCGCCGCTCGGCCTCGTCAGGTGCCGCACTCGCCGACGGGGTCGCCGAGCTGGCGACAGCTGTGCGCCATCAGGCCGCCGAGGCCGCCAGGGCCGCCGCGGAGCGCGCCGCGGTGCTGATCGCCGGCCCGCTGGGTTTGTGTTTCCTGCCCGCGTTCGTGTGCCTCGGAATCGTGCCGGTGGTCGCCGGCTTGGCCGGTGAGGTGTTGGGGTCAGGGTTGCTGTGACGAAATGCGTTGGAGCAGAACAGTTTTCGATTGGAAGGGGACGAGGGTGACGCGATGGCAGCATCTGAAAGCAAGGATGACGCTGCTCTTGGTAGCCGACGACGGGATGTCGACGGTCGAGTACGCGATCGGCACGATCGCTGCAGCGGCGTTCGGCGCAATCCTGTACACCGTGGTGACGGGCGACTCGATCGTCGGCGCGCTGACCAAGATCATCAGCCGGGCGTTGACCACCAACGTCTGACAGCGGGCGATCGTGGGTCCGTCACGGTGGAGGCCGCTTTCGGTATCGCGGCGCTGGTGGCCGTGCTCGTGCTCTGCGTCGCCGGCGTCACCGCCGTCTCGATGCAGATCCGCTGCATCGACGCGGCCCGCGAAGCGGCGCGGCTGGCGGCCCGCGGCGACGATGCCAACGCGCAGGACGTCGCACGGCGCATCGCTCCATCTGATGCAGCGGTGCAACTGCGTCGCGACGGCGAATTCGCCGTTGCACGCGTCACCGCCTATTCGATCCTGCTGCCGGGGATCACGATCGCGGCTGAAGCGGTGTCGATGGCCGAACCGACGGGCACGTGAGAACGGGTCGGCCAGCATCGTCGCCGCGACCATGATCGCGGTGCTGCTCGCCGTCAGCGTCGGCGCGCTGCAGATCGGTTCGGCAGTGATCGCACGCCATCGCGCGCAGGCCGCAGCTGACATGGCGGCATTGGCGGCTGCCACAGCTATGCCCGCCGGCGCCTCGGCCGCATGCGAGAAGGCTTCTGCGGTCGCGCGGTTCATGGGTACGTCGGTGAGCATGTGCAGCGCCGAGGGGCTCGACGTCCTCGTTGCGGTCGAGGCACGCTCGGCGTTGACCGCGTGGGGCGTCGGCTCGGCACGTGCCATCGCGCGCGCCGGACCTGTCGGCGCGTTACAACTCCTGCGGAATTCGTCGCGCAAACGCTGATTCGCATCAGCAAACGAATCTTCGCTGCGCAACGGAACTTGCGCATATCCTTCGGAGGCGGTACTTTTCGCGTTCATCCGAGCAATCGGATCGTGAAACGGAATGCGCAGTCATTGCGTTCACCGCGTCTGTCGTACGGCATGACGGCTGTCTTCAGCAGCGAGGAGAGCGTCTCACCGGCTGACATGAAGTCAACCCGTGGAGACGACTGTCGAGGGGTCGGTCGTCATCGGCGGGTGGGTCGGGGGGCCCGCGCGGTCAATTCGGTCAGCACCAGCCGAAGCACCCGTACCGCGGCCTTCTTGTCGAGCGGGTCATTTCCGTTGCCGCACTTAGGTGATTGCACGCACGACGGGCAACCTTCCGGGCATTCGCATGCGTCGATGGCGTCGGCCGTGGCCGACAGCCATGTGGCCGCCTGACGGAACCCCCGTTCTGCGAACCCGGCGCCGCCCGGATGTCCGTCGTACACGAACACCGTGGGCAATCCTGTGTCAGGGCCGACGGCGATCGACAACCCGCCGATGTCGCCGCGATCGCAACTGGCAACCAGCGGCAGCAGCCCTATCGCGGCGTGTTCGGCGGCGTGCAGCGCGCCTGGAACCTGCATCCACTCGATGCCATTGCGCTCCAACGCTTCTGGCGTGACGGTGTACATCATGGCCACCGTTTCCAAGGTGCGCGCAGGCATGTCGAGCTCGACGAAGTCGATCACCTCGCCGGCGGCCGTGCGGCGCAGATAACCGATCACCTGGTTGGTGACGGTGACCGGCACGAGCCCGAGCGTGACGTCCCCAAAAGTTGACCGTTCGCCCTCGCCGGTGACGTTGATGTCGGTTACCTCGCGCGCGTACGTCGCGTAGCCGGGGTCTTCGGCGTGGACGAGTGCGATGCCCTCGGTGAAGTCCAGCGTGTCGACGACGTAGGTCTCGCCCTGATGCAGATACACCGCGCCGGGATGCACCGACAACGCCGCGCGGCCCGCCTCGACACCGCCGAGCAGCCGGCCCGTATCGGCCTCCAGGATCGCGATCTGCTCACCGCTGGCACCGCGGATGTTCACTGCCGGGTGCGGGTCGACACCCGGCGCAGCGAAATAGCCGCTGCCGCGCCGACGCAACAGACCCTCGTCGACCAACGTTTCGGCGACGCTCGCCGCGCCCCATGTCCGCACCTCCGCTTCGGTCAGCGGCAATTCGGTTGCAGCGCAGAGTAATTGAGGCCCGACAACATACGGGTTGGATGGGTCGATCACCACCATCTCGATTGGCTTCTCGAGCAATGCCTCCGGGTGGTGTACCAGGTAGGTGTCCAGCGGATCGTCACGCGCGATCAGCACCACCAATGCGCTCTGCCCCCGTCGCCCCGACCGTCCTGCCTGCTGCCAGAACGACGTGACGCTGCCCGGAAAGCCGGCCAGCACCACCGCGTCCAGTCCGGCGATGTCCACACCGAGTTCCAGCGCGTTGGTGGTGGCCAGTCCGACGAGATCCCCTGTCGCGAGCGCACGTTCGAGTGCACGACGGTCTTCGGCCAGATAGCCGGCGCGGTACGACGCGACCCGGTGCACGAGCTGCGGCGCGGTCTCGGCCAGTCGAGCGCGGGCGGCGAGCGCGGTGAGTTCCGTGCCGCGGCGTGACCGCACGAAGGTCAGCGTGCGCGCGCCTTCCGCCACCAGGTCGGCCATCACACGGGCGGCCTCCGCCCCGGCTGAGCGGCGCACCGGCGCTCCATGCTCGCCGGTGACATCGGTGCGAAGCGCCGGCTCCCACAATGCGACTGTCCTTGCGCCGTGCGGAGATTCGTCGTCGGTGACCTCGTCGACGGGCGCACCGATGAGCTGTGCCGCCGTCGCGCCCGGCGACGCGGTGGTGGCGCTGGCGAACACGACGGTCGGTGTCGCGGTGTACCGGCCGCACAGCCGCAGCAGCCGGCGCAGCACCAACGCCACGTTGGACCCGAAAACGCCGCGGTAGTAATGGCATTCGTCGATGACGACGAACTTGAGGTTTCGCAGGAAAACCGCCCAGCGGGCGTGGTTGCGCAGCATCGCCAGATGGATCATGTCCGGATTGGAGAACACCCACCGGGACTGCTCTCGCGCGAACCGGCGCACTTCGGCAGGACTGTCGCCGTCGAACGAGGCCGGCGCGACGTCGGCGAGCCGGCCGACGGCCTCGGTGAGTGACGTCGCGGTTCGCAACTGGTCATGACCCAACGCCTTGGTGGGCGACAGATACAGCGCCCGGGCCCGGCGGTCGTCAGCCAGCGCGCACATGATCGGCAGTTGGTAGGCCAACGATTTGCCCGACGCGGTTCCGGTGCTGATCACCACATGCCGGCCCTGGTGTGCCAGCGTCGCGGCGCGCGCCTGATGCGCCCACGGCGCCGTCACGCCGCGAGCGGCGAACGCGCCGACCACGTCGTCGGCGGCCCAATCCGGCCAAGCCACAGGCGCACCAGCATTGGCGGGCAATTCGGCGACGTGCCGCAGCGGTTGCTCATGTGGGTCGGTGCCGGCGAGCGCACTGCTGAGTAGCTCACGGCCGAAACTGGCCATCGCTTCCTCCGATTCGCTCGTTTGACGCTGCCGTCGAAATGAATTCTTCACGAGTCTCGGCGGCCAAGACTGTCGCATTCGCGGCGAACGTGATTGACTAACCACGGTCGCAGCTTCTGTGTTCGTGTGTTTGCACTCGCAGGATCGACGTTGCGATCGCAGTTCCTGCGAGGATGAGAGGCCGGTTTCACCCCGGTGGCACCACGAAGGATGGCGGTCGTGACAGGCCCGGTGTATCGAAAGACGGTGCACCGCAACCCTGTAACAGAGAAGGAAGTAAGCAGGAAATGCCACAGGGAACTGTGAAGTGGTTCAACGCAGAAAAGGGCTTCGGCTTCATCGCGCCGGAGGACGGCTCTGCTGACGTGTTCGTCCACTACACGGAGATTCAAGGCAGCGGGTTTCGCACCCTGGAAGAGAACCAACGAGTCGAGTTCGAGGTCGGGCAGAGCCCCAAGGGGCCGCAGGCCACAGGTGTGCGTTCCATCTGAGTAACCGAACTTACGGAACCCCCGCAGTCGTTCGCGACGGCGGGGGTTTTCGTTTCTCTCCCCGCGAACGTGCGTGTCTGCGCACCGACACGCCGACGGAACCGCACAAGAGTGCACTCTCGCGCCGTTCCGGGCGGGCTTACTGTCGTGTCGTGAGCCAGCTGTCGTTCTTCTCGGCCGAGTCGGTGCCGCCCGCGGTCACCGACTTGACCGGCGTGCTGGCTGCCCCCGGCCAGGTCGTCGTGGTCGGCACAGGTGCGCGGCTGTCCGTGGTCGTCGATCGGCCGTGGCGGGCGCAGGCACTGGCCGAGATGATCGACGAGGCCGGATTGGACGCCGAAATCACCCGCACCGACGAAGACACGCCTCTGGTGCGCACAGCGGTGGACCCGCGTCTGCGAATCATCGCCGACGAGTGGACCCGCGGGGCGGTCAAGACCGTACCGCGCAACTGGCTGCCAGGCCCCCGTGAACTGCGGGCCTGGGTGCTCGCGGCAGGCAGTCGGGAAGCCGACCGCTACCTGCTCGGCTTGGACCCCCACGCGCCGGATACCCATTCACCGCTGGCGTCGGCCCTGATGAGAGTCGGAATCGCGCCGACTCTGATCGGGACCCGCGGAGCCCGCCCGGCGCTACGGATAAGCGGCCGTCGTCGGCTATCGCGGCTGGTAGAGAACGTGGGGGAACCACCCGCCGACGTGGAGGCGTTGTCGCAATGGCCCCACGTCTGAGGGGAGTCGACGGGGAAGTCGGTTTGCGCAGGTGCGGTCCGGGGTGTCATCTTGTCAATTGCTGACAGGGCCGCAGGGCGCCGATCGGCAGGAAGAAGTGGAGCAAAAGCGCAGTTGGCTGACGACGGTCGCACCGGCGGCAACGGAAACAAAAAAGTGCGGCGGCTCGTCATCGTCGAGTCGCCGACCAAAGCGCGCAAACTAGCGGGCTACCTCGGGTCGAACTACATCGTCGAGTCGTCCCGCGGTCACATCCGCGACCTGCCGAGAAACGCCGCCGACGTGCCGGCCAAGTACAAATCCGAGCCGTGGGCGCGGCTGGGCGTCAACGTCGAACATAATTTCGAGCCGCTGTACATCATCAGCCCGGACAAGAAGAGCACGGTCAGCGAGCTCAAGAGCAAGCTCAAAGACGTCGACGAGCTGTACCTGGCCACTGACGGCGACCGCGAGGGTGAGGCCATCGCCTGGCACCTGCTCGAGACCCTCAAGCCGCGCATCCCCGTGAAGCGGATGGTCTTCCACGAGATCACCGAACCGGCCATCCGCGCGGCCGCCGAGCATCCGCGGGATCTGGACAACGACCTGGTCGACGCCCAGGAGACCCGCCGCATCCTGGACCGGCTGTACGGCTACGAAGTCAGCCCGGTGCTGTGGAAGAAGGTCGCGCCCAAGCTTTCGGCGGGCCGCGTGCAGTCGGTGGCCACCCGGATCATCGTCCAGCGGGAACGCGACCGGATGGCGTTCCGCAGCGCCAGCTACTGGGACGTCGTCGCCGAGCTGGATGCCGGCGCCGAGGCCACCCCGCGCACATTCAGCGCCCGGCTGGTCAACGTCGACGACCGCCGCGTCGCCACCGGCCGTGACTTCGACTCGCTGGGTCAGCTGCGCAACGACGACGTGCTGGTGCTCGATGCCGAGCAGGCACAGTCGCTGGCGCGGGGATTGCGTGGCGCGGAGCTGACGGTCTCGTCGGTCGAGCAGAAGCCCTATACGCGCAGGCCCTACGCGCCGTTCATGACGTCGACGCTGCAGCAGGAGGCCGCCCGCAAGCTGCGATTCAGCTCGGAGCGCACGATGAGCGTCGCCCAGCGGCTGTACGAGAACGGCTACATCACCTATATGCGTACCGACTCGACCACGCTGTCGCAGTCGGCCATCGACGCGGCGCGCCGCCAGGCCCGCGAACTGTACGGCGACGAGTACGTCCACCCCAGCCCGCGCCAATACAACCGCAAGGTCAAGAACGCGCAGGAGGCCCACGAGGCGATCCGGCCCGCCGGTGACTCGTTCGCCACCCCCGGTCAGCTGCACGGTGTGCTCGACAACGACGAGTTCCGGCTCTACGAGCTGATCTGGCAGCGCACGGTGGCCTCGCAGATGGCAGACGCGCGCGGCACCACGCTGAGCCTGCGCATCACCGGCGCGGCTGACGACGGCCGGCGCGTCGTCTTCACGGCCAGCGGCCGCACGATCACCTTCCCGGGCTTCCTGGCCGCCTACGTCGAGAGCATCGACGAACTGGCCGGCGGAGAGGCCGACGACGCGGAGAGCCGCCTGCCGCAGCTTGTGCAGGGCCAGCACGTCACCGCCAACGAGCTCACCGCCGACGGGCACACCACCAACCCGCCGCCGCGCTACACCGAGGCGTCGCTGATCAAGGCGCTCGAAGACCTCGGCATCGGCCGGCCGTCGACGTACTCGTCGATCATCAAGACCATCCAGGACCGCGGCTACGTCCAGAAGAAGGGCAGCGCGTTGGTGCCGTCGTGGGTGGCGTTCGCGGTGACGGGGCTTTTGGAGCAGCACTTCGGCCGGCTCGTCGACTACGACTTTACGGCCGCGATGGAAGACGAGCTCGACGAGATCGCCAACGGCCAAGAGCAGCGCACCACCTGGCTGAGCAACTTCTACTTCGGCGGCGAGCACGGAGTGCCGGAGTCGATTGCCCGCGCCGGCGGTCTGAAGAAGCTGGTCGGTGTCAATCTCGAGGGCATCGACGCACGAGAAGTCAACTCCATCAAGCTTTTTGACGACGAGCAGGGCCGCCCGATCTATGTGCGGGTGGGTAAGAATGGGCCCTATTTGGAGCGCATGGTCGAAGGCCCCGACGGGGAGCCGACACCGCAGCGAGCCAACCTGTCTGATGCGATCACACCCGACGAGCTGACGTTGGAGTTGGCCGAAAAGCTCTTCGCGACACCGCAAGAGGGCCGCTCGCTGGGTGTGGACCCGCAGACCGGGCACGAGATCGTCGCCAAGGACGGCCGATACGGGCCATACGTCACCGAGGTGCTGCCATCCTCCGACGACGAAGACGACGATGGCGACGGCACCAATGCGAAGTCCCGCAAGAAGCCGACCGGCCCCAAGCCGCGTACCGCGTCGCTGCTGCGGTCGATGGATCTGGAGACGGTCACCCTGGAGGATGCGCTGAAGCTGCTGTCGCTGCCGCGGGTGGTGGGCGTCGACCCGTCGACCGGCGAGGAGATCACCGCGCAGAACGGCCGCTATGGGCCATACCTCAAGCGCGGCAACGACTCTCGCTCGCTGGCCTCTGAAGAGCAGCTGTTCACGATCACGCTCGACGAGGCGCTGAAGATCTATGCGGAGCCGAAACGCCGTGGGCGACAAGCAGCTTCGCTGCCGCCACTGCGTGAGCTCGGTAACGATCCCGCGACGGGCAAGCCGATGGTGATCAAGGACGGGCGGTTCGGCCCCTACGTGACCGACGGTGAGACGAACGCCAGCCTGCGCAAGGGCGACGACGTGTTGACGATCACCGACGAGCGCGCCGCCGAGCTGCTTGCCGAACGCCGCGCCCGCGGGCCGGTGAAGCGCAAGGCCACACGCAAGAGCGCCGCCAAGAAGGGCGCCCGCAAGTCGGCTGCCAAGAAGGCCTAGTCGCCTCCGCGCCAGACGCCGAAACGGTACTCCGCGCGGGCCTTTCTCGCACTTTGCCGCGGTAGTTACCGTCTCGGCGGTGAAGACCTACACCTTGGACGGCACGTTGAGCTTGACCGGGCGGGCCAGCTGCGTCGGCGCCGTGCGCCCGCGGAGTTCGACGATCTCACCGACGTCCCAGCACAACGCCTCGGAGTCCAAGGCTCCGCTCACCGCGATCGCAGACGCGAGCACGTGGCCCTCCTCGAGCTTGGCGAGCTCGGTGAGCCGAGCGGCTTCGTTGACCGGGTCGCCGATGACCGTGTACTCGAAGCGGGCCTGCGCGCCGATGTGCCCGGCGATCGCGCGGCCGGCGGACACCCCGATGCCGAATTCGTTGGCGCCCAACACTTTTATCAGTTCGTCGTGCAATGACCGCGCGGCGGCCAGCGCGGCTCCGTAGGCGTCCGGGTGCTCCAGCGGCGCGCCGAAGATCGCCAGCGCCGCGTCGCCCTGGAACTTGTTGACGAAGCCGCCGTGGCGGTTGACCGTTTCGACGACGATGCGGAAGAACTCGTTGAGCAGGCCGACGACCTCGGCGGGCGGACGGGTCGCCGCCAACTGCGTGGAGCCGACCAGATCGACGAACAACACTGCGACGTCACGCTCTTCGCCGCCGAGCTCGGGGCGGCTCTCCAAGGCGCGACGGGCGACGTCCTCGCCGACGTAGCGGCCGAACAGATCGCGCAGTCGCTGCCGCTCCGACAGGTCGCGGACCATGTCGTTGAACCCGGCCTGCAACAGGCCGAGTTCGCTGGCGTCATAGATCTGGACGTGAGCGTTGTAGTTGCCGCGCTGCACCTCTCCGAGCGCCCAGCGCAACTGGCGCAGCGGGTCGGCGATGGACATCGCCGTGAGTACGGTGCCCGCCAGCCCGATCACCAGCGCGGCGACCGCGAGCAGGAGGATCGGCATGAACAGTTCGTCGGCGGACGCGTGCAGGATCGACAGCTTGGTCGCCACAATCGCGGCGATGATCGCGATAATCGGCACCGCGGTGGACAGCACCCACGTCAGCAGCGTCCGCAGGATCACGCCCGGAGCGTGAATCTGCTCCGGCACGCCCTGCCGCAGCGCCGCTACGGCGACCGGCCGCAGTACCCGCTCGGCTTGCAGGTAGCCGATGATCGACGTTGCCGTGGCGCCCAGCGCGGTGGCGACGGCCACCACCGGCGCGGAGTGGCTGGCGACCGGCCAGATCGCGATCATGAAGATCGTGCCGCCCAGGCACCAGTTGATCGCGCTGATGACCGACCGATAGAACGGCATTTTCAGCGCACGGGTACGTGCCTGCTCGGTGGCGACGGGATCGGCTTCGGACAACCGGCCGTCGCGGTCGCGACGTTGCCAGCGGAATACCGGCATGAGCAGCCGGAGGCTGATAAGTGATCCAAATGTGAAGGCCAGGAACAGAACTGCCGCGAACAACGCCAGATTCGCTTGCGGCAGATCTTGAATCACCACGCGGTCTTCGGGAGGCAGCCCGAATCGCAGGAATCCCAAGACAAACAGCGCGCCGATGATGTCGGCTTGAAGCATTCCCAAGGTGAACACCGGCCAGGGGGTACGGATCACCCACCGAGCGAATGCCCTGATCCGCCCGATTGTTCTGGCCGTTTTTCCCACGGAACTACCGTATCGGTCCCAGCAGGCAGGGAGTAGCGCTAGCTCGCCGGTCGTGTCGGCCCGTGTCACTAGGGTTGGCGGGTGATGAGCGGCGTTTTTTCGCGGTTGGTGGGTCAGGGGCCCGTCGAGGCCGAGCTGATCGCCGCCGCGCGCGTGGCACGCGGTGATTCGGCTCACAGCGCGTCGAGCACCGGGACGATGACACACGCGTGGCTGATCACCGGGCCACCGGGTTCGGGCCGGTCAATCGCGGCGCTGTGCTTTGCTGCCGCGCTGCAGTGCACCGCGGACGGTGAACCCGGGTGCGGCCAGTGCAAGGCCTGTGTCACCACCATGGCCGGCACGCACGCCGACGTCCGCCGGATCGTGCCGGAAGGGCTTTCCATCGGCGTCGACGAGATGCGCTCGATCGTGCAGATCGCCTCGCGGCGGCCGAGCACCGGGCGCTGGCAGGTGGTCGTGATCGAAGACGCCGACCGGCTCACCGAAGGAGCGGCCAACGCGCTGCTGAAGGTGGTCGAGGAGCCGCCGCCGTCGACCGTCTTTCTGCTTTGCGCGCCGTCGGTCGATCCGGAGGACATCGCGATCACGCTGCGGTCGCGCTGCCGGCATGTGGCGCTGCTGACCCCGAGCGTCGACGCGATCGCACAGGTGCTCGTCGACACCGACGGGCTGCCCGTCGAAGAGGCGCGGTGGGCGGCTTCGGTGAGCGGCGGTCACGTGGGCCGCGCGCGGCGGTTAGCGACGGATCCGGCGGCACGTGAGCGGCGGGAACGGGCATTGGGGCTGGTGCGCGATGCGGTGAAGCCGTCGCGGGCCTTTGCGGCGGCTGAGGAGCTGGTTGCGACGGCCGAGGCCGAGGCGCGCGCACTGACCGCCGAGCGTGACGAGACCGAGGCCGAAGAGCTTCGAACAGCGCTCGGCGCAGGGGGCACCGGCAAGGGAACGGCCGCGACGCTGCGGGGCGCCACCGGCGCCATCAGAGATTTGGAGCGGCGGCAGAAGTCTCGGCAGACCCGCGCCTCCCGTGACGCCCTGGACCGCGCATTGATCGACCTCGCGAACTACTTCCGCGATGCGCTGTTGGTGGCAAGCGGCGCTGCGCAGGTGCGGGCGAATCACCCCGACATGGCCGGGCGGGTGCGAGCGTTGGCCGACCATGCGGCTCCGGAGCGGCTGCTGGAGTGCATCGAAGCAGTGCTGGCGTGCCGGGAGGCGTTGGCCACCAACGTCAAGCCGAAGTTCGCGGCTGACGGGATGGTCGCTGCGCTGGGGCAGGCGCTGCGCGACTGACTTGGGCCGGTCGCGGCCGCTGCCGTAGACTCGGGCCGCCCGTAAGGCACGCCACCTTAGCTCAGTCGGCAGAGCGGCTCACTCGTAATGAGCAGGTCAGGAGTTCGATTCTCCTAGGTGGCTCCACTTGTTGGGGCTCCACTTGTTGGGGCGAGCGTGCGTGTCTGTGCGGCGACACGCCGGTAACTCCGTACGTCAGCGCCCGCTCAGCCCCTCACGAAGGTGCGACGAATCCCACCGGCCCTGAGGAAATGCACATCGACGTCGCGGCGGTGTTGATACGCACATTGATCGCGTCTCCGGCGCCGGGAAGGCGGACGAACACTCGGTTGAGCCCTGGATGAATCGGCACCTTGATTTGCGGTCCTTCGGACAGCGACATCGTCATCGAGCCTTCAGTGTTGGCGAGGTAGTTGATCTCGACTGTCCAGTTTTCCGGCAGCAGTGGACCGTCGAGAGCCATCCGAACCGGCGCGTCGGTCTGCGCGAAATATCCGCACTGCGGGACTGGGCCGGGGGTGATGATCCGCACCCAGGTCACTCGGGCGCCGACGAGGCGTCCGGTCCGGTCGAGCATCCTCAATTGACTTGTGCTCGAGGAGAATTCAGGGCGCTGCTTCAGGAGTGCGAACATGTGGCTGGCCAGGTTTTCTGGCCATGCCACGCGCTGAAGGATGAACGGGTCGACTTCCTGGTCGAGCAGCGGCGCGTCAGATGCTTGTGCCAGAGTGCTTTTCACGTTCTCGATATAGGGCTGTACGGGGTTGTCGCGCCAGCTGGTCATGAAGGTGGCGGTGGAGTAGAGGCTGGAGCCGACGAACGCAGCACCGATGCCCGCGACTGCTGTTGTGCGCGTGCGGGATACGTCGAGCCAGGTCGACGTCGCGCGGTTGGGCGCACAGAAAGCGACGGCTGCGCAGAGCGCGATCACGACGACGAGATCGGGCAAATACCGTAGTGTTTGGGCGAGTTCGAGAGCGGTGAAACGGGATGACCGCATGAGGTAGATCGGGACTTGGCAGGCAACGGCGTACCCGGCGACGACGATCCAGACGGCGACTATGCGTTGCTTGCGGATCAGCGAGATTGCGAGGACCGCGGCAAGCGCTAGCCAGCCGATCGCCATGACGATTGTCGACGGTGTGGCCCATGGCGAGGCCGGTGCCCACCGTGCCCATGACCAGGGGCCGCCGACCAGGCCCGGCACGATTCCGTGAGTGATGGAGCGGCGCAACAGATCCCACGTCATACGTAGGTCGGAGCTCCAGCGCTGTTGGTCCACGACGACGAGGTAGAGCACTACCCAGACAGCGGTCAGCGCGAGACTGCCTATCCATAAGCGTTTGCCGCTTTGCCACACGGTGCGGACGGGCGTTCGGCCGCCGGTGACGTGCACCAGGAGGGCAGTGACCGTGAAGGCGACGAACGGGATGACAGCCGACTTTTCGAAGAACAGCAAGCCGCCGAGGTAAGCGAGGAGGGCGGTGACGGCGTAGCGCTGATTGCCGGTCCGGACGAGGAGGATGGCGTCTGCGCACGCCCATGCCATGGCCGCAAGCATCGGGAGGGAGTTGAGCGCGGCGGCCCACCACGCGAAGCCCGGGACGGCGAGAGGGCAGAACAGCGCGAACGTGAGCGGAACGAGGAGCACGGGGCGCCACCCGAGGGTGACGTAAAGGGCGCGTAGCAGGGCAAGGGAAGCGAGCAGTTGCAGCACGAAGAGGCTGATCGCCGGGCCGGTCCAGTTAAGTGGGGCCAGGCGAGTGATGACGCCGGCGAGAAGGAACGCCGCGGGCATGACGTGGCCGTCGTGGTCGTCGAACAGGTAGGACGGCGAGAGGATGTTCTGCGTGCCCGCGCGCCCGATGAGGATGAGGTCGTCCCAGTAGAAGTAGCCGCGGAAAGCGAGAACGGCCCGGACGATGAGCTGGCCCGTGATCAGGAGCCCGGCGACAACGGCGACCCAGGGAATGCGGGCCGTGGGGGCTGCCATAAGTCCTTTCATCGCCGGGGCATGCGGACTTCCTCGACTGTACGAGCCTGGTGCCACGGGTCTCGTTTGGTGATACGGGAGGGCAAGGGGGCCGCTTAGGCTGACGAAATGCAGGAGAATCCGCCGGGAGCAGGCTACGGGCCGTATCAGATACCTCCGCAAGCTGGAGGTCACACCGCGCCATCTATTTCGCCACCAGGTCCATACCCGCCGCCTCCGAAACGCACTTCTCGTCTCAGCCTCGTCTTAGCGGTCATCGCCGTACTCCTATCGGGCACAGCGCTAGTGATCTCCCTGGTTCGTAAACCGGAGGCGTCGTCGTCGCCGTCCCCTGCGCCGGCGCCGCCAGCGGTGCCTGCGCAGCAAGTTTTCGTTGACGACGCTGATCATGCGCTGTGTCAGGCGATCGGCCCACTGATGAGAGAAGCTGCCGACCACACTCGCCCGTTTTTTGAGATACCGACCGGATCGCCGGAGCAAATGGCAGCCGTCGAGCCTCTACAAGTCTTTATCATCAGTTGGGCTCCGCGTGCGCAGGATACGCTTAATGGTCATTCTGAACCTCCGAGATACTTGACCCGCACTCTGCAGAGGTTTATTGACGACGCAGTTCTGTTCGTCCAGAATCTTCGACCGACACGACCGCTGAATTCAGAAGACCAAACCACTTGGAACCTTGCACTCGCAGACCTGCGCGGCCCGTTAGAAACGTGTAGAAAGGTGGGTCTAGCTTGGAGTTGAAGCCGGCGAAAGGCGGCGACGAGCGCGGTGATGAGTTAATCGCGAATCACGCCGGGCCGACAATGCCGACCGAGGAGGGTTTGGTTATGTCGGTAGCTGAGGGACGGCGGAAACCACCTGGCGTGGGTGCTGATTGCCGTAGAGGGGCAGCGTGTCACCAGAGATCACAGGCGACCCATACGCCTAGTTTGGCGGTACGGACGCGCAGGATGAGGTTCTAAGCTAGCCAGATGCACGGACATGTACCCGGGCCTGGGTATGAGCAGCAGCGGACGTCACAAGCGCATCCAGGGTATGGAGTGCCTCCGCCCCTCAAGGGGGTAGCGCATCCATACCTAGCACCGCACCTAGCGCCGCGGCGGCGATTAGCGGTGGTGGGCGTGGTACTAGGTGCGGTTGCGCTTCTGTTGGCTGGATCAGCCTTAGTCATCTCATTGGTTCGCACGCGACCAGTCTCAACACCACCGATGACTCCCCCGCCGTCGACGCCGGCAACGCCGCCCACTCAACAACTTTTTGTTGACGACGCGGATCGTGCGCTTTGTCAGGCAATTGCGCCATTGATGCGTGAGATAGGCGATCAGAACAGGGCTTTCGCAAAGCTGGCTCCTGGTTCCCCAGAGCAAGGTTCTGCCATCCCTGGCTACCGATCGTTCATCGAAGACTGGACAAAGCGGACGCAAGCAATTCTTAACGCGCATGCAGATCCGCCGCGTTATCTTACTAGAACACTGCAATCATACATAGATGACAAATTGCTCTACGTGGAATTGGTGCAGCCACAATATGTGGATCCATACGACAGAGAAACGTGGAATCGAGCCGCCATCGACGCCGGAGGGCCATTAGCCACTTGTGGTAAGCTAGGTATCACTTGGTCATGAAAGCGGCGGATGGTGGTGCGCCGACAGGTCCCTACTTCACCGAAGTATTGGGCGGGCTATGGCCGGGAACCGACCCCAATGCATGGTGGGAAAAGGCAGACGCGCAGCATCAGTTCGCGGCCGCGTCAAGCATGGCTGCCGACGATGTAACATCAGCGGTCAACCGTCTACATGGTGTCGATAGTGGCGCGTGGACCGATGCGATGGAGCTTGTATACCGCGGTACCGCATCCCTTCTTGGTGATCAAAGCGAAGACTTCGAGTCAGCTGGCATAGCAACTGAGCACTGCGCTCAAGCGGTGTTCGCGGCGAAGACACGTATGAAAGGGATATTGTTGGATGCGCGATCCGAAATTAAAGCACTACAAGATTTCGTCGCAGCGTTGAAAGTTGCGGCCTCCGCCCGTCCGGACGCCAGTCAGATAATCAAGGATCTTGACGAGGCCATGAAACTTAGGATTAAAGATATTATTAAGGCGCACCGCCGGCGTGCTGAAGGTGCAAGTGCTGACGCGGCAGGCGAGATTTTCTCGTACCAACCATCAGCTGCTGCTTCCGAACATGGGCTGCCCACAAGTCATTTTCAGCGAGTCAGCCTTCCTGAACCGCCTGAGAGACACGGGCCTTCGGTATCTGGCGCCAGTTACTTCACGAGTAACGGAGTTCCCCTAACTCCTGCGGATAGCGGACCGGAAATCGTGAAGTACGAGCGATTTCCAGATAATGCTATGCAAGCTCCAGACGTCACCACCCAATCAGAAGTAAGGAATCCCGAGGCCGGGCCTTTTAGGCGGTCTGAGAACGAACCCATCGTCGTTCCCGACAACACCAATGCTAACGAACCACAGATCCATGCGTCACAAATTCGGCAGAGTAGTGACCCAACCATGCAGGATGATCCGCCGTTAATCGGGACATTCGGACGGCCTTCGTTGAGCTCGACTTCTCCGATTAACCCGCCTTCCAATTCGAACTCGGCACGGGTTGGCAGCTCTTCTGCTGGCATATCGATAGGAAGCCCAGCACCAATTTCTTCACCTCCAGTTCCCCAGACAGCGAGTTCATCCTCGCCCGTTCCCTCAGCGCACCAACCAACCGCCCCCAACACCGACCTTTCCCGTGGCCTAAGCCAGGCCCTTAACAGCAGTGCCACACCGCCAGTCCCACCGGCGCAGCCGATGCTTCACCAACCCACCCCACCGCCCGTCGTTACCGATGCCGCCGCGGCAACCGCACCGCCGTCGAGCTCGGCCGCCCCGGCCGCCGCACCAGCCGCACCTGTGCAACCAGTCGCGCCAGCACCCCCGCAAGCCTCTGCCGCCCAAGCAGCACCTTTCATCGCCCCGCCTCCGATTCCGCCCGCCAGCCTCACCCCCTACGGCTCCGACGTCCCGCGCTCACCCACGCCGCCGCCACCACCGCCTCCGCCACCCCCTGCACCGACGATCACGACTTCCGGCCCCGGCACCCCCTTGCCGCCCGGCACGGCGACCGCGGCCACCTCGAGTTCGTCGAGCGCCGGACCGGTATCGCCCGGTGTGCTCGCCACTTCCGGCGTCGCCGCTACCGGCAGCGGCGCGGCGATCGTCAGCTCCCAGACCAAGGACCCGTTGCTCGACCAAGCCGTCCGCCAGGCCTACGAACTGCTTCACGCTTCACGCCTGTACCCCGGCGTGCACTGGTGCGTCGCCGTCTTCAAGACCGGGTCCGGAACTGAAACATTTGTCACCAGCAACGACGGCGCCGGCTACATCCCGCCTGGCGTGTACCTGCCTCGCAAACTCACGAACATATTCGCAGATCCATTGCTGGACAAAGAGTTTCAAGCCAAGTGGTTCGGCTGGGTCAACCCGTCCGCCACGATGGTCGCCTACGCCGCGCACCGCTTCGCGCAAGACCCTAACTATGACCTCTACGCACTCGCCGCCACCACCGATCCCGGCGGCTCGACCGTTCTACCTGCCCGACGCGCCGGCGTCCCGCACTACCAGGATTGCGACTCCACGCAATCGCCCTTCTCGCCTGACGAGCCGGTTCCGCCACTCGACCAATCCCGTATCCACCGCCTCGCCGTCATCGACCCGAACGCCTACCAGCAACTCGCCAACCACACCAATGAGGCGCGTCGCCAAGCCTGGGACGCCACCGCCGAAGCCGTCGGCGTAGCGATGGCCGGCGCCGAACCGCTGTTCATCCAGGTCGCCCCAGTGATCCGCGAAATCTTCGGCGCCCTCGCCGGCGGCACCGACGTGACCGACGCGCAATGGACCGCCCTGAATCACGTTCAGCGCGACCGCAAGTCGCTGTGGATGCGGCCCGGCTACCTCGATACGGAACCTTCCGCCACATCGGGCGCGACGGAGCTCTACCGCGCCCACCACAACATCGACCGCGCTGTCGAGGCCCTGTCGTTGTGGCGCCAAGAACCGCCTGACTACGCCGACATCGTCTATGCCGCAAGGCAAGTCACCAAGGAGGCTCAGCTGTGGACAACCGCAACATCAAGGTAGATCCCGAAGAAACCCTCAAAGAGATCCGGCACATCGCTGACACAGTGAAGAGTGTCGCGAAACCCGGCCCCGTCCCGGTGGCCTCCGGAGACACGCCGATCGACCTCGCTCTCGCCAAGGTCGCCGAAGCCCAGAAGCGCCAAGCCGACGCTTGGTCCGCGGCGCTCTCGGCCACCGTCCCCGAGCAGCGCGCCAAGTCCGAGACCGCTGTGAACATGCTGAAGGCCACTGAGCAGGAGAATGCCTACTCGATCGCCCGCGTCTACCCCGAGTCCGGTGGCACAGACGTCCGAGATGCCTAACCGGCCATCGGTATGGTGAACCGGTGCGCGCACTGGTCACCGGGGCTGCCGGTTTCATCGGATCGACGCTCGTCGATCGGCTACTTGCCGACGGACACGACGTCGTCGGGTTAGACAATCTGAGCTCGGGTCGCGTCAGCAACCTGGAGTCGGCCAAACAGAACCCCAACTTCACGTTCGTCGAGGACGACATCGTCACCGCTGACCTCGACAGCTTGCTGTCCAGCCACCAACCCGAGGTCGTGTTCCACCTGGCCGCCCAGATCGACGTCCGTCGCTCCGTGGCGGACCCTCAGCACGACGCCGAGGTAAATGTCATCGGCACCATCCGCCTCGCCGAAGCCGCTCGTAAAGCGAAGGCGCGCAAGGTCGTCCACACATCGTCGGGTGGTTCCATCTATGGCACACCCAGCAAGTACCCCACCAACGAGTCGGTCCACACCGACCCGGCCTCTCCGTACGCCGCCGGCAAAGTCGCCGGCGAAATCTACCTCAACACGTTCCGCCACCTGTACGGCCTTGACTGCTCGCACATCGCGCCCGCAAACGTCTACGGGCCGCGTCAAGACCCGCACGGCGAAGCCGGAGTGGTCGCGATTTTCGCCCAGGCCCTGCTCTCCGGTAAGCCGACGAGGGTGTTCGGCGACGGCTCCAACACTCGCGACTACGTGTACGTCGACGACGTCGTGGAAGCGTTCGTCAAGGCGTCCGGCTCCAAGGGCGGTGGCCAGCGCTTCAACATCGGCACCGGCGTGGAAACCTCTGACCGCCAATTGCATTCATTGGTGGCGGCGGCGGTCGGTGCGCCCGACGAACCCGAATTCGCCCCGCCACGGCTCGGCGACCTCAAGCGGTCCTGCCTAGACGTGCGGCTCGCCGAGATGGTGTTGGGCTGGCGTCCCACCGTCAAGATCGACGAGGGTGTCCGCCGTACGGTCGAGTACTTCCGCCACCAGCCGACCGCTTGAACGCGAGCTACGACGCGTCCGGCGGCCGCTGTGCGCTCGACAACGCGATGGCCCGCGCCAGCCGCGTGTAGCGCAGCTCGACGTCACGAAAGTGCAGATAGGTGGTCAACGACGTGAACGCGAAGGCAACGACGAGCGCGTACAGCATCAAGTCGGTGCCGCGGCCGACGCCAAGCCAGTGCGCCAGCACGGTCGTGTCGTTGGGCCGCAGCACCGCATAGATGCCCGCGACGACGAACGCCACGTAGCCCACCTTCACCCACGCCCGCGCTTGCACCGACCCGCGTGCGCGCAGTAAGAACACCAGCAGCGAGATCACCGCCGCGATCACCAGTACCTGAATCCAGTTCATCGGCGCCTCTTTCCGCCAAGAAGTCCGTCGAAGACGATGTTGACGCCGTTCAACAGGGGCTGACCCTTCGACTTCGAATAATCGGTGTACAGAATTTCGACCGGCTCTTCGGTTACGCGCCAATGGTTTTCGTCGATCAGCGCGATGATCTCGCTGGCGTGCCCCATGCCGCTCATGGTGATGTCCAAACCTTCGGCCACCTTCCGGTTGAAGACTCGTAGCCCGTTGTGGGTGTCGGTGAGCTTGAGCCGTCGGCCGCGCGGACTCAGCCGCACCACGGTGCGTAATACGACGCGCTTGAGAAACGGCACGTCACTGCGCACTCCGTGATCAGCGAAGCGGGTGCCGATGACGATGTCGACGTTCTCGGCGGCCAGCTTGTCGATCATCCGCAGCACATCCTTGACGCGGTGCTGGCCGTCGGCGTCGAACGTGACGAACACCTCGGCCCCGGGCTGCCGACGCGCGTACTCGACGCCGGTCTGGATCGCCGCGCCCTGGCCGAGATTCACCGGGTGCCGAACAAGATGGGCCCCGGCCCGCAGCGCCAGCTGGCCGGTGTCGTCGCTGCTGCCGTCGTCCACGCAGACGACATGGTCGAAGACCGCGCGCACATCGGCGATCACTTCGCCGATGACGGCGGCTTCGTTGTACGCGGGGACGATGATCCAAACGTCCGGGTAGCCACTGTCGATGCCCACAAAATACACGTCAGAGCGTTGGCGGCAGCGGTGCCGGGCCGGTGGAGGGCACCATGCGCAGCGCCGCCAGATGCACCACCATCCCGACCACCGGCCCGCACAGCAACGCGACCACCGTGCGCGTCTGCAGCTCCAGCGGCAGCAACAGCAGCAGCGTCGACGCCACCGTCGCGCCGATCCAGCCCAGCGAGTACGCCCGGTGAAGCGCCGCCGCCACCGCCGCCGCGCCCGTCAGCGTCAGCAAGGCAATCGACACCGCACCCGCCGTCAGCCAGGCCAGCAGAGCGCCGTCGGCGTCGTATTCCGCGCCGAACCCCACGCGCAGCAGCCACGGCCCGGCCAGCCCGGCCGCCGCCACACCGACCGATCCGATCGCAAGCACCACCACCGCTGGGCCGGCCAGTGCGCGCAACCGGTCGGTGTGCCTATCGACGAAATGAGCGATGAGATTGCCCTGCATCGCCGTCAGCGGCACCAACAACGGCGCCCGCGTCAGCGTCACCGCAAGGATCACCACGCCGCCGGTCGCGCCCAACTCTCCCGATGTCGCCTTCAGCAGCACGGGAAAACCCATGACCAGGATGGCGCTGGCGCCGGCTGCGGCAATAGCGTGTGCGGCCCCGCGCAGAAAAGTCGCGGTGTCGCCGTAGGCGGCCAGCGCGCCAGCAGCACGAGTCGACGGCGACGCCAACAGCATCACCAGCCACGCCACCGCCCCGCATACTGTCGCCCACAGGTAGCCCACCAGTCCCCAGCTGAGAATAAATGTCAACGCCGCCAGCACAACTCGCATCGATGCGTCGGTCACCATCAGCGCGCCGTACTGGGTCCAGTGACCAGCGCCGGCCAGCATGCCCAGCAGCGTCGCGTGCAGGCAGAACCCCGCCAGACCGACGCTCAACAGCACCACACTGAGCAGCCGCTCCGAGGCGAACACATGGGCGGCCCACAGCGGCGCGGTCATCGCGATCACCAGCCCGGCCACCACACCGAGCACCGCCGCGACGCGCAGCGGATGCGTCTGCGGACCCGGCGACATCACCGTGTAGCGGGCCGACCTGACCTCGCGTGTCGCTTCCTGCAGCAAGCCGTTGGCCGCGCCGGTGACAAGCCCGAAGGCGCCCCAGAACACCCCGAACACTGAAAAGCCGGATGGGTCAAGGTCTCTCGCGGCCAGGTACAGCACCAGATATCCGCACAGCGCCGTCACCGCCGTGGCCACGCCCACCCGCGCGACGCTGCCCCGGGTGATCGGCCCGGTCGGTGTGCCCGCGTCGGTCACGCCGCGGCCCGTCGTCGTCGGACACGCAATGCGACGTAGCCGACGACGGCCACCACGACCGCGCCGATCACGTACCACTTGTAGCGTTCGAAGCCGGCATAGATTTCGCTGATGTTCTCGCCGGCGAAGAAGCCGAGCAGCGCCCACATGCACACCCACAGCACTGCCCCAATGGCGTTGAATCCCAAGAACTTCAACCAGTGCATCCCGGCGGTGCCGGCCAAGATGCCGTTCACCTGGCGCAGCCCTTCGACGAACCGGGCGACGACGACGATCTTTCCGCCGTGCCGGTCGAAGTAGGCTTCGGCGCGGTCCAGCCGCTCAGGGGTAAGGAACACGAAGCGGCCGAACCGCTCGACAAGTGGCCGGCCTCCGAAGTGGCCGAGCGCGAAGCCGATGTTGTCACCGACAATCGCACCGAGCACCGCGACCAAGATCACCAGCGCGATGTTCATGTGGCCGCTGCCGGCGAAGATGGCCGCCGCGATCAGAATGGCCTCGCCCGGCACCGGCACACCGAAGTCCTCGAGCAACACGAACCCGCCGACCGCCAGGTAGCCGTAGTGCTCCAGCAGCGGCTGCACATCACCGAACACCCCCGGCAGCTGGCCCTGGCTCATCTGCGCTCCATCCGCTGGTCAGTCCCTCTCCTCAGCCACAGTGACCATACGGCCCGCGGCCGAGCCTTCTGGGCATGAGAGACTGGATTCGGAGGGGAGTATTCCTTCGCCGCGGTGTCGTCATCACGTCGACCAATGATTGGACGACCGGCCCCGCGGGCCGCGGCAGCGGCGGAAGAGACCTCCGGTGAATTCGCGACGACCGCGACGACCGGAGGATTCCATGAACGTCAGTCAGCTCGAGTGGGCCATCACCTTGGCAGTGACGGTGGCCGTGTTGTTGTTCGACGTCGTCTACGTTGCGCGCCGACCGCACGAGCCCAGCACGCTCGAGTGCAGCATCTATCTGGCCATCTACATCGGGCTGGCTGTCGCGTTCGGCGGCTTCGTCTGGGCGGTGCACGGCGGCCAGTTCGGGGTCGAGTTCTTCGCGGGGTGGCTCACCGAGTACAGCCTGTCCGTCGACAACCTGTTCTTGTTCTTGCTCATCATGGCCAGCTTCAACGTGCCCAAGAAGAACCAGCAGGAAGCGCTGCTGGTCGGCATCGTGCTTGCGCTGGTGTTCCGTGGCGTGTTCATCGCGCTCGGCGCGGTCGCCATCGAAAAGTTCTCGTGGATCTTCTACCTGTTCGGCGCCTTCCTCATCTACACCGGCTTCCACCTTGCCCAGAACAAGGACCGCGACGACGACGCCGACAACTTCGTCGTCCGGTTCGCCAAGACGCACTTCAGCATCACCGACCGCTGGGAAGGCCTGAAGCTCTACGTCAAAGAGGGCGACAAACGCCTGATGACCCCGATGTTCTTGGTCATCGTGGCGCTCGGCACCACCGACATCATGTTCGCGCTGGACTCGATTCCGGCGATCTACGGCCTGACCCGGGAGCCGTATCTGGTGTTCACCGCGAACGTGTTCGCGTTGATGGGCCTGCGACAGCTGTACTTCTTGCTCGGAGACATGCTGAACCGGCTGGTGTACCTGTCGGCGGGGCTTGCGGTGATCCTGACGTTCATCGGCGTGAAGCTGCTGCTGCATGCGTTGCACGAGAACGCCGTTCCGTTCCTCAACAACGGCGAACCCTTCGACGTGCCGGAGATTCCGACGTTGTTCAGCCTCGGGTTCATCGTCGTGACCCTGACGGTCACGACTGTCGCGAGCTTGATGAAAACCCGCCGGGTGAACGCCGAGCAGGGCGACGACGAGGCGGCCGACGAAGTCGCCTAGCCGGGGTCACCAGTTCTGGTAGCCGCCCTCAGGGCCGAGCATGCGCTCCAACCGGGTCCGGTTGATCTTGGCCAACTCGTTGCGCACCACTTTGCGCTCGGTCTCTATCTCGTGGTGCAGCCGCTCGTTGATCACGGCCAGGACGCCCTCTGCGTCGGTGCCGTCGACGAACATCACGAAGCCAAACCCGAACCGGTCCGCGTAACGGTGTGCCGCATCGTCGAGCGCGGCCATCACCTCGGGCCGCGGATCCCAGACCGAACACTGCTCGGCATGCGACTTCGCGCTCCGCGGCCGTCGGCCGATGTGTGGATAGGCCTGCAGAATCATGTCCACCGACTGCTCGGAGAGCGCGAAGAGCAAAGCGTCGGCGCGGCGGAACAATTCGTCGCGGCTGCGGTAGGGGCGACCGTCGGCGAGGTCGCGCGCCAACACCACGCTGCCGCAGCACTCGTACAGCGCGTGCACGGCTTTCTGCGTGGGCAGTTCGTTGAACGCCTCGAGGCCGATTCCCTGATGCAACAACATCTTTGAATCCCTTCACCGGCGGCTGTCACCGCCAATGATCGGCTCCGTCGAAGGCCGCTCGCCACGAGAAACCGCGAGAATTGACTTGCGTGTAACACGCTTTAACGCGGCGGTTGCAGCAGCGCCGGCGAACGGGAAGATCAGTGCCCGTCGGTGCGGAACCGCTCCAGCGACCGCTGCACTTCGGCTTCGGCTTCCTCGCGCCCCACCCAGTCGGCCGCCTTGACGTACTTGCCCGGCTCCAGATCCTTGTAGTGGACGAAGAAGTGCTTGATCGCCTCGAGTTCGTAGGACGGCACGTCGCCGATGTCCTTGATGTGGTCCCAGCGGCCGTCACCGGCCGGCACGCACAACACCTTGTCGTCGCCGCCGGCCTCGTCGGTCATCCGGAACATCCCCACGGGCCTCGCCTCGACGATCACGCCGGGAAACACCGACTGCGGCAGCAACACCAGCGCGTCCAGCGGATCGCCGTCCTCGCCCAGCGTGTCCTCGATGAAGCCGTAGTCCGTCGGATAAGCCATCGACGTGTAGAGGTAGCGGTCGAGGCGCACCCGCCCCGTCTCGTGGTCCACCTCGTATTTGTTGCGCTGACCCTTCGGGATCTCGATGGTCACATCGAATTCCACGCGCGGGGCTCCCTTCGTTTCGGACGTCGGGGGATAACCATAGTCAAGGGCTACTCTGCACTACATGCGTCCGGCGCGGTGGTCCCGTAGTAGAAGGGGCCTCCATCTGCTGATTGCCGCGGCCGTGCTGGTGACGGTGGTGGTGGTGGTCGCCGTGGCTGCGGTCCTGGGCACCGGCGGATCCAGCCGCAGCGCGACGGCGGTGGCGGCCACCCCACCCGCCGTGACCGCCAACCCGGCGGTGCAGCCGGTGTCAGACGTCGCGCCCATGCCCACGCCGGCCGGCTTGGCTGCCGCGTTGAAGCAGCCGCTGGCCAACCCCGACCTCGGTACGTTCACCGGTCGCGTCACCGACGCGCAGACCGGCACCGAGCTGTGGCAGCAGGGTGCGACCACACCGATGATCCCGGCCTCCACGAACAAGGTGCTGACCGCCGGAGCCGCGTTGCTGGCCCTCGACCGCGAGGCGCGCCAAACCACGGCCGTGGTTGCACCCGACCAGACCCGCGAGCCCGGCCTCGTGGTGCTCGTCGGCGGCGGCGACCCGACGCTGTCGTCGGCACCGCCCGGCCAGGAAACCTTGTACCGCAACGCTGCTCGCATCTCCGACTTGGCCGCGCAGGTGCGGGCCAGCGGGATCAAGGTGAGCGCGATCCAGGTAGACACCAGCGCGTTCAGCGGGCCCTCGCTTGCTCCCGGCTGGGACCCCGCCGACATCCTGGGCGGCGACGTCGCTCCCATCGAGGCCGTGATGGTCGACGGCGGGCGCACCCAGCCGCTGACCCCGGAATCCGTGCGGTCCTTCACCCCGGCGCTCGATGCCGGCCGGGCGCTGGCGCTTGCGCTGAACGTCGACCCGCAGGCCGTCACGTTGGCCACGGTTCCGGCGCGCGACGCCCGGCAGATCGCCGCCGTACAGTCGGCTCCTCTGATGGACCGGCTCAACGAGATGATGAACCACTCCGACAACGTGATGGCCGAATGCATCGCCCGGGAGGTCGCGGTCGCGACGGGTCGGCCGGCCAGCTTCGCCGGCGCTGTGGAGGCCGTCACCAGCCGGCTCGCATCGGCCGGTGTCGACCTGACCGGAGCCAGGCTCATGGACGGCAGCGGGCTCTCGGCCGACGACCGTCTCACCGCCAAAACCCTCGACGACGTGATCGGCACTGCCGCCGGCCCCCTGCAGCCCGGCATGCGCCCGCTGCTGGACGTGCTGCCTATCGCCGGCGGCAGCGGCACACTGTCCAACCGCTACATCGACGACCAGACCGCCGACGCAGCCGGCTGGCTGCGCGCCAAGACCGGTTCGCTGACCGGAACCAACACGCTTGCCGGCATCGTCACCGATCTCAGCGGCCGGGTACTGACATTTGCGTTGATGTCCAACAACGCCGGCCCGACCGGGCGCATTGCCATCGATGCGGTGGCGGCGACGCTACGCAGCTGCGGATGCGGATCGTGACGTCCACCCGGCCGGACAACAAGTTGACCGTCGGCCGCGTCGTCGACTGGGACTTCGCGGCCACCACCGGGGCATGGCTGGCTCGGCCTGGCCCGCCCGCGAGCGGCTACACGCAGCGTCAGATCGTCGACGAGCTGGCCGAGTCGTCGCGGCGTGCCGAGGTGCCGGTGCGCGATGTCACCGGCTTGGCACCCGACGGCGACGTGCCCGACGCGCTGATCGTCGACCGGCCGCACTGGGTCCGGCTGGCGGCGGGGTCGATGCGGGTGATGACGGGCGGCACCGACAAGCCCAGCGGGCTGTTGCGTGGGCGGATCACCGGCGCGCAGACCGGCGCGGTGCTGGCGTTCGTCGCCTCAGGGATTCTCGGCCAATACGACCCCTTTGCGGACGGACCTGTTGGAGGAAGCGAAACTGGCGGCGCCCAGAGCGGCAAGCTGCTGCTGATCTACCCGAACATCATCGCCGTCGAGCGCCAATTGCGGGTAGTGCCAAGCGATTTCAGGCTATGGGTGTGCCTGCACGAGGTGACGCATCGGGTGCAGTTCACCGCAAACCCGTGGCTGGCCGACTACATGTCCTCAGCGCTGTCGCTGATCACCGAGGAGGCCGGCGACGACTTGAGCGCCCTACTGGGGCGGCTCGCCGATTACGTGCGTGGCCGTCGCGCCGGCACACCGGCCGAGCCGAACTCCGACGGCATCATCGGGGTGCTACGAGCGTTGCAGTCGGAGCCCCAGCGCCGCGCACTGGACCAACTGCTGGTGCTCGGCACGCTTCTCGAAGGCCACGCCGACCATGTAATGGACGCGGTCGGTCCGGCGGTGGTTCCGTCGGTGGCGACGATCCGGTCCCGCTTCGACGAACGCCGCCGGCGCCGCCAGCCGCCGCTGCAGCGGCTGATCCGGGCGCTTCTGGGCTTCGACGCGAAGATCAGTCAGTACACCCGCGGTAAGGCGTTCGTCGACGCGGTGGTGTCTCGGGTCGGCATGGAACGGTTCAACGCGATCTGGTCGGGACCGGACACCTTGCCGCTGCCCGACGAGATCGACGAGCCACAGCGATGGATCGATCGGGTGCTGTAGCCGCGCTGCGCAACGCGGTAGTGGGTTTCGTGAAACGTTATCCGCTCGATGAAACCCGTTGGTGCGTAGGTCTTTCCGGCGGACCTGACTCGCTGGCGCTGACAGCCGTGGCGGCGAGGCTGCGCCCCACGACGGCCCTGATCGTCGACCACGGTTTGCAGGAGGACTCTGCCGCGGTGGCCGACACGGCCAAGATTCAGGCGCTGGAGTTGGGCTGCGCGCACGCGCAGGTGCTGACGGTTGTGGTGGGACGGCGCGGCGGACCGGAAGGCGCGGCCCGCGCGGCGCGCTACGCGGCTCTGCAGGAAGCCAGCCAGGGGGCGCCGGTATTGCTCGGCCACACATTGGACGACCAGGCCGAGACGGTGTTGTTGGGACTCGGCCGCGGCTCGGGGCCGCGATCGCTGGCCGGCATGCGGCCGTATCAACCGCCGTGGGGCCGGCCGCTGCTGGGCCTGCGTCGGTCTGTCACCCATACCGCGTGCGACGAACTCGGGCTGCGTCCGTGGCACGATCCGCACAACACTGACCGGTCCTACACCCGCACGCGGCTGCGTCTCGACGTATTGCCGCTGCTTGAGCAGGTGCTCGGCGGCGGGGTCGCTGAGGCGCTGGCTCGCACTGCGGCGGCGCTGCGCGAAGACTGCGACCTGCTCGACGACCTGGCCGACGCCGAAGTCGAGGCGCTTTCGACTGAGCAGGGGCTGGTTGTCAGGCGGCTGATCTGTCTTCCGGATGCATTGCGGCGCAGGGTGATTCGCGGATGGCTGTTGGCCGGAGGGGCCACCGACCTCACAGACAGTCAGATCCGGCGGGTCGACGAACTCGTGGTGAATTGGCGGGGGCAGGGTGGCGTGGCCGTCGGTTCAGCACTGCGCGGTCAGCGACTGGTGGCGGCGCGCCGCGACGGCCGGCTGCGGCTACACCGCGAACCCGTGTGACGGACTGCGGTGGTCGCCGCGAGGCGGGCATGGCACCCTGATGGCGTGGCAGCGCAAGCGGCAGCCGACATGTATCCGGGCGACATCAAGTCGGTGTTGCTCACCGAAACTCAGATTCATACCCGCACGGCCGAGTTGGGTGCTGCCATCGCGGAGCGCTATCGGGGCCTGATCGGCGAGGGCGGCGACGATCTGCTGCTGGTGACCGTGCTCAAAGGCGCGGTCATGTTCGTCACCGACCTCGCGCGGGCAATCCCGCTGCCCACGCAGCTGGAATTCATGGCCGTCAGTTCGTACGGCTCGGCGACGTCGTCGTCGGGGGTGGTCCGCATTCTCAAGGACCTCGACCGCGACATCCAGGACCGCGACGTGCTGATCGTCGAGGACATCGTGGACTCCGGGCTGACGCTGTCGTGGCTGCTGCGCAACCTCGCTGCCCGGCATCCGCGCTCCCTGAGTGTGTGCACCCTGCTGCGCAAGCCAGATGCGGTGCGCTCGGACGTGCAGATCGACTTCGTCGGCTTCGACATCCCCAACGAGTTCGTCGTCGGCTACGGGCTGGACTACGCCGAGCGCTACCGCGACCTGCCGTACATCGGGACGCTGGACCCCCGCGTCTACGAGCTCTAGCCGCGCTGGGTCAGATCAGCTGCCAGATCACCGTCACCGAGAAGCTGACGGTCTGCTGGCCCGGTTCTAATGCCACGGGTTCGGCCATGGCGCGCGGCATCGGCGTGGGTGTCGGCGGCGTGGCCCCGCTGGTCTCCGAGATCGAGATCACGTTGCCCAGCTTCACTCCCGACAGCTGCGCGTACTGCTCGGCGCGTGCCTTCGCGTCGTTGAACGCCCGCGCCCGGGCGTCCTTCACCAGCTGGGAGTCGTCGTCGATCGAATAGTTGACCCCGTTGATCCGGGTCGCGTCCCCTCCGGTGCTGACGATCAGCGCCAGCGTTTGCGACGCCGTCGCGGTGTCGCGGATCTTCACCTGGATCGAGTTGCCGGCCCGGTATCCCGTGATCACCGACGGATCAGGCCCGTATTGCGGTTGCAGGTCGACCGACGTGGTGGCGATGTCCTTGCGGTCCACCTTCGCGTTGTTCACCAGCGCGTCGACGACGGCGCGGGTGCGGTCGCTGGTCTGGTTCAAGGCCGCGGTGACGTCGGGTGCGGTGGCCTCGATCGACGCGTTCACGGTCAGCGTGTCCGGCGTCCCTTGCACCTTTCCGGCGCCGACGACGGTGACCTGCCTGCTGTTCGGGCTGGCGCCGGGCGGCGAATCGCCGGCATCGCTGTCGCACGCCGAGATCCCGGCCATCGCGAGCGCGGCGGCCAGCGCCACTATCCCGTTGCGCAGCAGTATCTTTGCGGTCATCGGCATAGCTGGCACCTTACGGTCCGACCCGTTACGGAGTGACCAGAATCTTGCAATGCTCGTTCGGGGATGCCAGCTCGTCGAACGCCGAAGCCACGTCGTCGAGACCCACGAAGCCTGTGATCAGCGGCGCGACGTCGATGTCGCCTTCGGCGATCGCGCGGAGCGTGTCGCCGAATTCGTCGGGCGTCTGTCCGAACACGAACTGCACGCTGAGTTCCTTCATCGACGCGAAGGCCGGCCGGATAGGGTCGGGCTGCATGCACATGCCAATCGACACCACGCGGCTGTTCATCGGCGCCATGCGCAGCACCTCGTCGAGGATGCCCGGCATGCCGACGGCTTCGAAGATCACCGCGGGTGTCACCACGTCGTACGGCGATTCCTGCGCGGGGTCGACGAAGTGCGCGCCCATGGTTTCGGCGAATTCCCGGCGTCTGGGCGAGAAGTCCGCTGCCGTGATGTGCCCAACGCCGCGGTGTTTCAGCGCGGCGATGACGGCCACGCCTACGGGTCCGCAGCCCACCACAAGAGCAGCTTCACCGGGCTGCACGCCGGACTTGTTCACCGCATGCAAACCGACGGACAGTGGCTCGGTGAGCGCGGCGTGGCGGGGATCGAGGCCATTGGGCACCGGCAACAGGAGCGGCGCCGACAGCAGCATGCGTTCGGCGTATCCGCCGATGACGGAGTTGCTGAACACTATCGGCTCGATTCCGATGGGCGACAGCAGAACAGGCAGCGACGTGACGACCGTGCCAACGGGCGGCGCCTGCGTCTGCGGTCCGGCCTCGAGCACTTCGGCCGAGAATTCGTGGCCCATGTAGACGTCGCGGGACAGGTCGACGTTGCCCTCCACCGGCAGGCCACGCACTTGGCCGGCGAGGCCCAGCAGCTCGCGGCCGTGCTTGGCGAAGTGCAAGTCAGACCCGCATATTCCGCACGCCACAACGTCGACCAGCACTTGGCCCGGATCCTGAACCGGATCGGCGACGTCGTCGCGGCACACCATCGTGCCGTCGTGCAGTACAGCGGCGCGCATCAGGTCTTCTGGTTTTCCATTTCGCCGGCGTGTTCGCCGATCGCCTTGGCGATCGCCTCGCCTGCGCGGCCGAACAGCTTGTCGCGCATGCCTTTGGCCCACTCGTGCGATGCGCGCGGCGCTTCGAGCTGACCTTTGAAGTGCGGAATGACCTTGCGTGCGAACAGCTCATAGCAGTGGTGAGTCGCCTGCGGTGACGCCCAGTCGTGGCCGAGCATCAAGAACGTGCCGAATCCCCCCGAGCGGTCCAGCAGATCCTCGATGTAGGCGATCGCGTCGTCGGGTGTGCCGATGCAGCCGCTGCCCTTGGCCGCGTACTCCTCGACGAACTCGCGCGAGCTGCGCGCGCCCTCGACGCTTTCGGCCAGCGGCACGAATCCGGCGGCACCGAAGTAGTTGACGAAGTCTTCGAGTCCGTATGTGCAGTCGTCCAGAGCCTGCTCGCGGGTGTCGGCCAGATGCATGATGCCCAGTACCCGCCAGCCGCGCCGGTCGGGCTCGGCACGGCCGGCCTTCTCGACTTGATCGGCCACCAAGGCCCAGGCGTCCTCGATGGCCGCGTAGCCGCCCGGCACCGACATCGACAGTGACAGCAGTGATGTGCCGAGCTGACCCGCCAGCCGCGGCCCTGAGGGGGAAATCATTGCGGCGGTGGAGATCTCGGGATACGGCCAGGTGTACGGCCGGATGTGCAGCTGGGCGTCGCGCAGGGTGAACCAGTCGGAGTGCCTGTCGACCCGCTCGCCGGGTGCAGCCCGGAACAGGGCGAGGATGGCCTCGAGCGACTCTTGCATCATCCGACGCTGTTCCACCGGGTCGATGCCCATCATGTAGGCATCCGACGGCAGCGCGCCCGGCCCGGTGCCGAAAATCGTTCTGCCGCGGGTCAAATGGTCTAGCAGGACCCACCGGTCGGCCACCATCAGCGGGTGGTGGTAGGGCAGCGAGACCACGCCGGTTCCGAGTTTGATGTGCTTGGTGCGTTCGGCGGCGGCGGCGATGAAAACCTCCGGGCAGGAGATGAGTTCGTATCCGCCCGAATGGTGCTCGCCGAACCAGACCTCGTCGAAGCCCAGCCGATCCAGCGCCACCACCCGTTCCATGTCGTATTCCAGTGCGACGGTTGGTGATTGGCCGATAGGATGGAACGGCGTGATGAACACACCGAAGTTGAGCGGGCCCTGCATCACAACTCCAATCCGGACAAGAACTTCAGCAGCGCGTCGTTGATTTCGGCCGGCCGCTCCTGCTGTATCCAGTGACCCGCGCCGTCGAGCACGATCTCTTGGTAGTCGCCGGTCACGACCTCACGCGCGCGGTCGGACCGGGTGAAGAAGCGGACAGGATCCTTTGCGCCGGTGATGAACAGCGACGGCACGGTGATGGTGCTCGCAGGGGGATCGGCGGTCAAGTGCCAGTTGCGGTCGAAGTTGCGGTACCAGTTGAGTCCGCCGGTGAATCCGGTACGGCGGAATTCCTCGACATAGTGGTCGAATTCATCCTGAGTCATCCAGTCGGCCAGTGCGGTCGGTTTGGGCAGCCGCTCCACCCAGCCTTCAGGACCTGGCGCCAGCATGCGTGCGGCTGCGTCGGTGTCATCGGGGGATCGCGGCCCGCCGAACACCCGCAGCATGGTCTCTTTGACGTCGCGGCTCAGGTTCGCATCAGCGACGCCCGGCTCTTGGAAGTAGAGGATGTAGAAGAAGTTCTCGCCGAACATTTCTCGCCAGGTCTCGACGGGCGGCTTCTTCGAGCGCGGCACCGGCGGCACGCTCAGCCCGACCACGCCGGCCACTCGGTCCGGGTGCAGCAGCGGAAACGTCCACGCCACCATCGCGCCCCAGTCGTGGCCCACGATCACGGCGCGTTCGGCGCCGGCCTCGTCGAGCAGGCCCGCGATGTCTCCGCACAGCGCGACGATGTTGTAGTCCTCGATTGCCTCGGGCCGCGACGAGCCGCCGTAACCCCGTTGATCCGGTGCGAGCACGCGATAGCCGGCGTTGACGAGTGCCGGAATCTGGTGCCGCCAGGAATAGGCGAGTTCGGGAAAGCCGTGAGCCAACACCACCAGCGGGGCATCGGCTTCTCCTGCCTCCACCACCCGCAGCGCTACCCCGTTCGTCTCAACTAACCGCTGGGTTGAGGTGACCACGGGTTCACCCAAGCACAGGAAGCCCGCGCGGTGAAGGGTCCAAGGGTCCGTGGTGCACGCCAGCCGCAGAACCCGTCGGGAACATTCATTCGTTGGTCTAGCGGTAGCCTGAACTAACTCTCGAGACGCTTCGGAAGGACCTGGCCCACGCACCCAATCGCCGGCCGATACAGACGATGAACCGCAAAAACGTGATCCGCACGCTCACGGTGATCGCCGTGGTGCTGCTGCTGGGCTGGTCGTTCTTCTACTTCAGCGACGACACCCGCGGTTACAAGCCCGTCGACACCTCGGTGGCGGTCGCCCAGATCCACTCCGACAACGTCAAGAACGCCCAGATCGACGACCGCGAACAGCAGCTGCGCCTCACGCTGAAGAACGGCAATCAAGCCACCGGCGGCGCCGACAAGATCATCACCAAGTTCCCCACCGGCTACGCCGCGACGCTGTTCGACCAGCTCAACAGCAAGAACGCCAAGGTCAACACCGTGGTGAACCAGGGCAGCATGCTCGGCTCGCTGCTGATCTACCTGCTGCCCTTGCTTCTTCTCGTCGGCCTGTTCGTGATGTTCTCCCGCATGCAGGGCGGCAGCCGGATGGGCTTCGGGTTCGGCAAGTCCAGGGCCAAGCTGCTCACCAAGGACATGCCCAAGACCACGTTTGCCGACGTGGCCGGCGTCGACGAGGCCGTCGAGGAGCTCTACGAGATCAAGGACTTCCTGCAGAACCCCAGCAGGTATCAGGCGCTGGGCGCCAAGATCCCCAAGGGCGTGCTGCTGTACGGGCCGCCCGGCACCGGCAAGACCTTGCTGGCCCGCGCCGTCGCAGGCGAGGCCGGTGTGCCGTTCTTCACGATTTCCGGCTCCGACTTCGTCGAGATGTTCGTCGGCGTCGGCGCCTCCCGGGTTCGCGACCTGTTCGAGCAGGCCAAGCAGAACAGCCCATGCATCATCTTCGTCGACGAAATCGACGCTGTCGGCCGCCAGCGCGGCGCCGGCCTGGGCGGCGGTCACGACGAACGCGAGCAGACGCTCAACCAGCTGCTGGTCGAGATGGACGGGTTCGGGGACCGGACCGGCGTCATCCTGATCGCTGCCACCAACCGGCCGGACATCCTCGATCCGGCGCTGCTGCGGCCCGGCCGCTTCGACCGCCAGATCCCCGTCACCAACCCGGACCTCAACGGTCGCAAGGCGATTCTGCGTGTGCACGCGGCCGGAAAGCCCATGGCACCCGACGCCGACCTGGACGGGCTCGCCAAACGCACCGTCGGCATGTCCGGTGCGGATCTGGCCAACGTGATCAACGAGGCTGCGTTGCTGACCGCCCGCGAGAACGGCACGGTGATCACCGCCGCCGCGCTCGAGGAGGCGGTGGACCGGGTGATCGGCGGGCCGCGTCGCAAGAGCCGGGTGATCAGCGAGCTGGAGAAGAAGATCACGGCCTACCACGAGGGCGGTCACACGCTGGCGGCGTGGGCGATGCCAGACATCGACCCGATTTACAAGGTGACGATCCTGGCCCGCGGCCGCACCGGCGGGCATGCGCTCGCCGTGCCCGAGGACGACAAGGGCTTGATGACGCGCTCGGAGATGATTTCGCGGCTGGTGTTCGCGATGGGCGGACGCGCCGCCGAGGAGCTGGTGTTCCGCGAGCCGACGACGGGCGCGGTGTCCGACATCGAGCAGGCCACCAAGATCGCGCGCGCGATGGTCACCGAATACGGGATGAGCGCCAAGCTGGGCGCAGTGCGATACGGCACCGAGCACGGCGACCCGTTCCTCGGCCGCACCATGGGCACTCAGCCGGACTACTCCCATGAGGTCGCCCGTGACATCGACGACGAGATCCGCAAACTCATCGAGGCCGCACACACCGAGGCGTGGGAGATCCTCACCGAGTACCGCGACGTCCTCGACATCCTGGCCGGCGAGCTGTTGGAGAAAGAGACCCTGCACCGGGCCGACTTGGAGGCCATCTTCGCCGACGTGAAGAAGCGGCCGCGGCTGACCATGTTCGACGACTTCGGCGGCCGCATTCCGTCGGACAAGCCGCCCATCAAGACGCCGGGCGAGCTGGCGATGGAGCGCGGCGAGCCGTGGCCCAAACCCGTTCCTGAGCCGGCTTTCAAGAAGGCCATCGCGCAGGCCAGCCAGCAGGCCGAGGCGGCACGTGACGCGTCGGGGAATGGCAACGGCGGCAACGGATATCCGGCCCAGCCCCAGCCGTCCCCGGCGAGCGCGGGCTACCCGCACTCGGCGGCCACCCAACCCGACTACGGTGCACCCGCCGGCTGGCGTGCGCCAGGCTGGCCGCCGCCGCAGCAGAACTATTGGTATCCGCCGCCGCAGAACTACGGACCCTATTCGCAGCAACAGAATCCGCAGCGCGGCCAGCCACAATCAGAGGGCGGTACACCTGACGGGCAGCATGGCGACGACCCCGGTCGCGCCGGCCCGTCCAGCAACGGCTGACAAGGACGGAGGCGTTGATGGCCCAGCCGAATGCGCGTGTTTCGAGCAGCAACACGCCGGTGTTCGACCGGGAGCGAGCCGAAGCCGCGATCCGCGAGCTGCTTCTCGCGATCGGTGAAGACCCTGACCGCCACGGTCTTCGCGACACTCCGGCCCGGGTGGCACGGGCGTACCACGAAATGTTCGCCGGCCTCTACACCGATCCGGACAGCGTGCTGGAAACAACCTTTGACGAGCAACACGACGAACTGGTTCTGGTCAAAGAGATCCCGATGTACTCCACCTGCGAGCACCACCTGGTGTCGTTTCACGGCGTCGCCCACGTCGGCTACATCCCAGGAGAGGACGGCCGGATCACGGGGCTGTCGAAGATCGCCCGGGTGGTGGACCTGTACGCCAAACGCCCGCAGGTTCAAGAGCGGCTCACCGGGCAGATCGCCGACGCGCTGATGCGCAAGCTCAACCCGCGCGGTGTGATCGTGGTCGTGGAAGCCGAGCACCTTTGCATGGCGATGCGCGGCGTGCGTAAACCCGGTGCGGTGACCACCACTTCCGCGGTGCGCGGACAGTTCAAGTGCAGCGCCGCGTCACGGGCCGAGGCGCTGGACTTGATTCTGCGGAAGTGACCGCGACTCGCGTGCAGGTGATGGGGGTCGTCAACGTCACCGACGACTCGTTCTCCGACGGGGGAGTGTTCCTCGACCGCGATCGCGCCGTCGAGCACGGGCTGACGCTGGCCGCCGAAGGGGCCGCGATCATCGACGTCGGAGGTGAGTCCACCCGGCCCGGCGCGGTGCGGGTGCAACCGCGGGTCGAAACCGAACGTGTCGTCCCCGTCATCGAATCCCTTGCTGCCCACGGCATTACGGTGAGCATCGACACCATGCGGGCAGAGGTGGCCGCGGCGGCACTGCAGCACGGAGCGCGCATCGTCAACGACGTCTCCGGTGGCCGGGCCGACCCGGACATGGGCCCCTTGGTGGCCGAGGCCGGCGTCTTCTGGATCTTGATGCACTGGCGCTCTGTGAGCGCCGAACACCCGCACCGCGTGCCGGACTACGACGACGTCGTCGCCGACGTCAAGGCCGAGCTGCTTGCCAGCGTCGACGCCGCGACGGCCGCGGGCGTCGACCCGGCACGGTTGATCATCGACCCCGGACTCGGTTTCGCCAAGACCGCACAGCACAATTGGGCGCTCCTGCACGCGCTGCCCGAGCTCGTCGCGACCGGCATCCCGGTGCTCGTGGGTGCGTCGCGCAAGCGTTTCCTTGGTTCGCTGCTTGCCGACGACGCCGGCCAGCGGCCGCCGGCCGGGCGTGAGACAGCGACTGCGGTGATCTCCGCATTGGCTGCGCTGCAAGGCGTTTGGGGCGTTCGCGTACACGATGTGCGAGCCACCGTCGACGCGCTCAAGGTGGTCGAAGCATGGGCGGGCGGCGGTGTCTGATCGAATCGAGTTGCGGGGCTTGACCGTTCGCGGGCGGCACGGCGTCTTCGAGCACGAGCGGCGCGACGGGCAGGATTTCGTCGTCGACATCACCGTGTGGCTGGATCTGTCGCAAGCCGGCGCCAGCGACGATCTCAGCGATACCTACGACTATGGCGAGCTGGCCGAGCAGGCGGCGGCGATCGTCGGCGGCCCCGCCAAGAATCTGATCGAAGCCGTCGCCGCGGAGATCGCCGACGGCGTCATCGCCGACGAGCGAGTGCGCGCGGTCGAGGTGACGCTGCACAAACCGCACGCGCCCATTCCGTTGAATTTCAAGGATGTCGCGGTCGTCGTCCATCGCTTCCGGCAGCGCGAGGAGAAGCTGTGACACGGGCGGTGCTGTCCATCGGCTCCAATCTCGGCGACCGGGTGGGCCGGTTGCAGTCGGTGGTCGACGCGCTGGGTGACTCGCTGGTGGCGGTGTCGCCGGTATACGAGACCGTGCCGTGGGGCGGTGTCGAACAGGGGCCGTTCCTCAACGCCGTCGTCATCGCGGACAATCCTGACCTGGACGGGCGCGGATGGCTGCGGCTGGGCCAGCAGCTCGAGCGGTCCGCCGACCGGGTTCGTGGCCGGCGGTGGGGACCGCGCACCTTGGACGTCGACGTGATCAGCTGCCGATCGGACGGCACCGAACTCGTGGTCCGCGAACCCGACCTCACGCTGCCGCATCCGCTGGCGCATCTTCGCGCCTTCGTTCTGGTCCCGTGGCTCGACGTCGAGCCGGATGCGACGCTGACGGTCGCCGAGGTGCCGACACCGGTTTCGCGGCTGCTCGAGGACATCGAGCCCGTCGACAAGGCCGGCGTCATGCCGACGGATCTGACGCTGCGGTCGACGGTGTGACATGGGACCTACCCGCAGGCGTGACCTGACGGTTGCGGTGGCACTCGTCGCCGTTCTCGGCTACCTCGTCACCACGGCCGTCTACCCACGAGGCTTTCCGCCGATCACCGTCTGGACGGGGCTGTCGCTGCTCGGCGTTGCCGGCGTGGAGGCCGCGTGGGGCCGCTACGTGAGAGCCAAGATCAACGACGCCGAGATCGGCGCCGGCCCCGGCAGACTGCATCCGCTGGCCGTCGCGCGCACCGTCTGGATCGCCAAGGCGTCGGCATGGGTGGGCGCCCTCGTGTTCGGTTGGTGGCTGGGCATGCTCGGGTACTTGCTGCCCAACCGCGGCTGGCTTCGTGTGGCCTCGCAAGACACCCCGGGCGCGGTAGTGGCGGCCGCGTGCGCGCTGGCGCTGATCGTCGCGGCGCTGTGGCTGCAGCATTGCTGCGAGAAGCCCGAAGAGCCGCCCGACAACGCCGGCGCAACCGGCGATTAGAATCGCCGGGCTTCCTCGACACGCGACGTGACCTCGGCGGGTACAGTTCCGCCCATGACCGATCTGAGCCGCGGCGCCCGGTCCCGGCGCAGCGGCCGCAGGCCGGGTTGGCTGCTTCTGACGGCGTTGCTTGTCCTGGCCATTGCGGCCAGTTCCGCGCTGGTGTTCACCGACCGCGTCGAACTGCTGAAGCTGGCCGTGATCCTTTCGCTGTGGGCGGCCGCGATCGCGGCGTTCGTGTCGGTGATCTACCGCAGGCAAAGCGATCTGGACCGGGCCAAGGCTCGCGACCTCAAGCTGGTCTACGACCTTCAGCTGGACCGCGAGATCTCCGCCAGGCGTGAGTACGAGCTGGAAGTCGAGTCACAGTTGCGCCGCGAACTCGCCTCCGAACTACGCGCACAGGCCGCCGACGAAGTCGCCGCGCTGCGGGCCGAGCTTGCCGCCCTGCGCGCCAACCTGGAGCTGCTGTTCGACGCGGACCTGTCGCATCGGCCGGCTTTGGAGGAGCCGGAACGCACCACCGTGAAGGCTTACAGCGACTGGCAGCGCGACACAGAGGTCACCGATCCTGGGAAGAACATCCCGAGATTCGTCGCATCGCCGCACCAAGACCCTGAGGACGGTAGCGAGAACGCGATCATCGACGTCCCGGAGGAACCGGCAGAGCCCGAGGAGCAGCAAGTCGCTGCCGAGCCCGGCGCGCCTGCATGGGTGCCGCCCGAACCCGTGGCGCCCACGACGGCGGGCAGGCACGGCACGCGCGCGGACGCCTGGCGACCGGTGGGTGCCGAAGGGCAGTGGCTGCCGCCCGGCACGCCGGGCAGTCGCTGGACGGCCGGCAACGGCGTCTCAGCAGCTCCGGTGCCGCCCTCGACTCCGGCGGAGCCTGCCGTTGGCCGGCACCTTGGGAGCACAGACGGCGGCACGCCGTCGGCGCGGCACGCCACAACGGCGTCGCAGCCAGAACCGCAGCAGCCGTCGGCTCGGCACGGCGGGTCCGACGATGCTCCGCGCAGCGGCGGCCACCACGGCGAGGGCCAGGGCCAGTCCGTCGCAGAACTGCTGGCGCGGCTGCAGGCCGGAGCCAGCCCCACCGGGGGCGGCCGTCGCAGGCGCCGCGACGACTGAGATACCCTGTGGGGGACCGTCCGGTACCCGCCTGGCAGGACCGGAACGACTTTCGGAAACTTTGCGAGGTTCCCTGCGATGGAGCAGCCCCCCGCTGACGGCTGGCCCCACGACCCATTGCGTCCGGCTCGACTTTCGGTAGGCGTCATCTCCGCCGGCCGGGTCGGCAGCGCGCTGGGCGCGGCGCTGGAGCGGGCCGGTCACGTGGTCGTCGCCTGCAGCGCGGTGTCGCACGCGTCGCGGGAGCGGGCCGCCCGTCGGCTGCCCGACAGCGCCGTGCTGCCCGTGCACGAAGTGGCCGGGCGTGGCGAATTGCTGCTGTTGGCGGTGCCCGACGCCGAACTCACCAGTGTGGTGTCCGGGCTGGCGGCCACGCGCGCCGTGCGGCCAGGCACCATCGTCGTGCACACCTCGGGCGCCAACGGAATCGGCGTGCTGGCGCCTCTCACCGAGCAAGGTTGCCTGCCGTTGGCTGTTCATCCCGCTATGACGTTCACCGGGTCCGACGAAGACCTCGCCCGGCTGCCGGACACCTGCTTCGGCATCACCGCGGCCGACGACACCGGCTATGCGATCGGTCAATCGCTGGTCCTCGAGATCGGCGGCGAACCGTTCCGGGTGCGTGAGGACGCCCGCACGCTGTACCACGCCGCGCTGGCGCATGCGAGCAATCACGTCGTCACGGTGGTCGCCGATGCGTTGGAAGCGTTGCGTGCTGCGCTGTGGGGCCAGGAACTGTTGGGTCAGCAACTCGTCGACGACGCACCCGGGGGCATAGCCGAACGCGTGATCGGTCCGCTGACCCGTGCGGCAGTGGAGAACACGCTGCAGCGGGGCCAGGCTGCGCTCACCGGCCCGGTGGCGCGCGGCGACGCCGCCGCCGTCGCCGCGCATCTGCGTGCCCTGGCCGAGGTCGACCCTCTGCTCGCCGAGGCGTACCGCAGCAACTCGCTGCGCACCGCGCAACGCGCGCATGCCCCTGAGGAAGTCTTTGCGGCACTGAGCAATTCAGGCGATCGGGCAGGGTGCGGTGACAACTAACCTGGCGAAGAAGTTCCACCCCGGTCAGCTCAACGTCTACGAGACGCCCAAGGCCGTGGGTGAGGTAACCCGTGCGTTGCGGCAGACCGGACGGCGGGTGATGCTGGTACCCACTATGGGTGCGCTGCACGACGGCCATCTCGCGTTGGTGCGGGCCGCCAAGCGGGTGCCGGGCTCGGTGGTGGTGGTGTCGATCTTCGTCAACCCGTTGCAATTCGGCGTCGGCGAAGACCTCGACCGGTACCCGCGCACTCTGGACGCGGATTTGGAGCTGTTGCGCGGCGAGGGCGTCGAGGTGGTGTTCGCGCCCAGCGTCGAGGCCATGTATCCCGACGGCGCGCGTACGTCGGTGCAGCCCGGCCCGCTGGGTGCTGAGCTCGAGGGTGCTTCGCGGCCAACGCATTTCGCCGGTGTGCTCACCGCGGTGCTCAAGCTGCTGCAGGCGGTCGCGCCAGACCGGGCGTTCTTCGGCGAGAAGGACTACCAGCAGCTGGTGCTGATCCGGCAGATGGTCGCCGACCTTAACATCGACGTGCGGATCGTGGGTGTGCCGATCGTACGCGAGGCCGACGGGCTGGCGCTGTCGTCGCGCAACCGCTATCTGTCCGCGGCGGATCGCGAACTGGCCGGTGCTCTTTCGTCGGCGCTGCTGGCCGGGATGTATGCGGCATCCGGTGGAGTGGAGGCGGCGCTGGACGCGGCCCGCGCGGTGCTGGCCGAGGTGCCTGCCCTCGAGGTCGACTACCTCGAAGTGCGCGGGCCCGCACTGGAACCCGCTCCGTCCCGCGGCCCGGGCCGGCTGCTGGTAGCCGCGCGGCTCGGCGACACCAGACTCATCGACAACATCGCAATCGACATCGGTGGCACCGACGGGCATTCCCCGGATGGTCCGGACGACCACCACGAATTGCCCTGGAGGAACTGATGTTACGGACCATGCTGAAGTCGAAGATCCATCGGGCCACCGTGACCCAGGCCGACCTGCACTACGTCGGATCGGTCACTATCGACGCCGACCTGATGGACGCCGCCGATCTGCTCGAAGGCGAGCAGGTGACGATCGTCGACGTGACCAACGGCGCGCGGCTGGTCACCTATGCGATCACCGGTGAGCGCGGCAGCGGTGTGATCGGGATCAACGGCGCGGCAGCCCATCTGGTGCATCCCGGTGACATCGTGATCCTGATCGCCTACGCGACCATGACCGACGCCGAGGCCCGCGAATACCGGCCGCGGATCGTGTTCGTCGACTCCGCCAACAAGCAGGTGGACCTCGGCAGTGATCCGGCTTTCGTGCCCGAGGACTTCGACTTGGTGTCGCCGCGGTAGCCATGCTCCTCGCCATCGACGTCCGCAACACCCACACCGTGGTCGGCCTGATCACCGGTTCGGGTGGGCACGCAAAGGTGGCGCAGCACTGGCGAATTCGCACCGAATCGGAGGCCACTTCCGACGAGATGGCGTTGACGCTCGACGGGCTGATCGGTGACGATTCGGAACGGCTGACCGGTGCGGTGGGGTTGTCGACGGTGCCGTCGGTGTTGCACGAGCTGCGCGAGATGCTCGACCAATATTGGCCGCAGGTGCCGCACGTGCTGATCGAACCCGGTGTGCGCACGGGCATTCCGCTGCTCGTCGACAACCCCAAGGAAGTCGGCGCCGACCGGATCGTCAACTGCCTTGCCGCCTATCAGAAGTACGGCACCGCCGCGATCGTCGTCGACTTCGGCTCGTCGATCTGCGTCGACGTGGTGTCGGCGAAGGGCGAATTCCTAGGTGGAGCAATCGCTCCCGGCGTGGAGGTGTCGTCGGACGCAGCGGCGTCGCGCTCGGCGGCGTTGCGTCGCGTGGAGCTGACCCGTCCGCGCAGCGTCGTCGGCAAGAACACGGTGGAGTGCATGCAGGCCGGAGCGGTGTTCGGGTTCGCGGGGCTGGTCGACGGGCTCGTGCAGCGGATCCGCGAGGACGTCGACGGCTTCGCGGGCGACGGCGTCGCCGTGGTGGCGACCGGTCACATCGCGCCGCTCCTGCTGCCCGCGATGCACACGGTGCAGCACTACGACCGCCATCTCACGCTCGAGGGGCTGCGGTTGGTCTTCGAGCGCAACCGCGACAGTCAGCGCGGCAAGCTGCGCCAAGCCCGCTGACCCTCACCCCGGTTTTCGCGAGCGTGCGTGTCTGTGCATCGACGCGCCGGTGCTGGGCGTACCACAGTGCACACTCGCGGCACCGAGGTGAGCGTCAGAAGAACGTCCGGATCAACTCGACCACCCGGCCGTCGGCGTCGACCACAGGGATCAGCTGCCACTTGTCGAAAACCGTGCAGGGATGCGATATTCCGAACTCCAGCCAGTCGCCCACCTGCACACGACCGCCGCCCCCGAGCCGCAGATACGCGTGCTGGTCGTTGAGCCGGGTGACGTGGCTGTCGGCAAGCGCGAGCGGCACCGGCAGCTCTTGGTCGAACGACACGTCGCGGCGGCCCATGGCCAGCACTGCCAAGTCGGGCTCCGGCGTCGAAATTACCTGCGCCCAAACGCTTATCGCGGGCACAAAGCCGCACTGACCGCCGCGAGTCAGCGGCGAGGTGCGCCGGTACAGCCCGTGATCGTGCGTCAGGTACGCGCCGCTTCTGATCACCGTGCGTACCGTGAGTCCGCTCGGCCAGTCCGTCAGCGCCTCGGCGACCAAGTCGAAATAGGTGCTGCCGCCGGCGGTTACCAGCACCTCGTCGGTTTCGAAGGTCAGCCGCAGCACCGCGGCGCGCATCTCGGCGAGGAAGTCGCCTACCCGCGCCAGCGCCTGCGGACTGACGTCATGGCCAACCGCCGCTTCGTATCCCGAGACGCCGACCAGCCGCAGCTGCGGGCATGTGATCACCGCGTGGGCGACCTCGTCTACTTCGCCGGCGCTGCGGCATCCGGTGCGTCCGCCCGGCATTCCGATCTCCACGCAGACCTCCACAGGCCGCGTCACGCACGTCGCCAATACGGCCGCCATGGCCCGCACCCCGGGCACCGAATCCACCCAACACACGAAGCCGAATTCCGCGTCACGTGCCAATTCGTCTGCCAGCCAACGTAATCCACCGACATCGACCAATTGGTTCGCCAGGATCACATTGCGGACACCGAACGCACGGCACACCCGCACCTGGCTGATCGTCGCCACTGTGATCGCGCACGCGCCGGCACCGAGCTGACGGGCGAACAGCTGCGGCGCCATATGCGTCTTGCCGTGCGGGGCGATCGCCACCGCCGCGCGGCGGCACCACTCCGCCATCGCCGCAACATTGTGAGCCAACCCGTCCGCGCTGAGCACGCACACCGGCCCCACCGGGCCGTCGTGAAACAGCACCGGGCGGTCGGCGCAGACCTGCCCCACGGTGCGGCCGGCCCACGACGGCGGCAATCCCTTGAACCGCCAATCCACGGACTCACCGGATAGCGCCGACACCGCGGCCGCGTCGATGTCCATGTCGCTTACCGAGACGTCAGGTGGTCGCCCGGCACAGTCGCAGGCTGATGGCTCATGACCACGATTCGACCATGGCCCTGCCTCCTGTGTGACGCTCTCGGACCGACGCCAGCCCGCCCATTCCGTAACGGGTCGATGACCTAAGCTCGCTGGTCGTGAGTCCAGAGCCCCGCGAAGCCGACCTACCGGAGCAGTTCCGGATCCGGCAGGCCAAGCGCGAGCGGCTGCTCGAGGAGGGCCACGATCCGTATCCGGTCAACGTGCCGGTCACGCACACCCTGCGCCAGATCCGCGACAAGTATCCCGATCTGCCCGCAGATGCGACCACCGGCGAGATCGTCGGCGTCGCGGGCCGTGTGGTGTTTGCCCGCAACTCGGGCAAGCTGTGCTTCGCCACGCTGCAGCAAGGCGACGGAACGCAGCTGCAGGCCATGGTCAGCCTGGCCAGCGTCGGGCAAGAAGCTCTGGACCGGTGGAAGTCGGAAGTCGACCTCGGTGACATCGTGTTCGTCCACGGCGAAGTGATCAGTTCACGCCGGGGCGAGCTGTCGGTGCTGGCCGACTCCTGGCAGATGGCGGCCAAGGCGCTGCGGCCCCTGCCGGTGGCGCACAAGGAGATGAGTGAAGAGTCACGTGTGCGGCAGCGCTACGTCGACCTCATCATGCGGCCCGAAGCGCGGGCCGTGGCGCGTCAGCGTGTCGCCGTAGTCCGTGCCCTGCGCAACGCGCTGCACCGGCGCGACTTCCTCGAAGTCGAGACGCCGATGCTGCAGACGCTGGCCGGCGGAGCCGCCGCCCGACCGTTCGTCACCCACTCGAACGCGATGGACGCCGAGTTGTACCTGCGTATTGCCCCGGAGTTGTTTCTCAAGCGCTGCGTGGTCGGCGGCTTCGAGCGGGTCTTCGAGCTGTCCCGGGTCTTTCGAAACGAGGGCGCAGATTCCACACATTCGCCGGAATTCTCGATGCTGGAGACTTACCAGGCTTATGGCACGTACGACGATTCGGCCGTGATGATCCGCGAAGTTATTCAGGAAGTTGCCGACGAAGTGTTCGGCACGCGGCAGTTGACGCTCGCCGACGGCACTCTGTATGACATCGACGGACAATGGGCGTCCGTCGAAATGTACCCGTCGTTGTCTGAAGCGCTGGGTGAGGTCATTACCCCCGAGACGCCCGTACCGGATCTTGTCGGCATCGCGACAAGACTGGGCATCGAGATCCCGACTGATCGGCCGTTTGGGCACGGCAAGCTCGTCGAAGAATTGTGGGAGCATTCCGTCGGAAACAACTTGTATGCGCCGACGTTCGTGCGTGACTACCCGGTGGAAACCACCCCGCTCACCCGGCAGCACCGCAGTGTGGCGGGGGTCACCGAGAAGTGGGATTTGTACGTTCGTGGCGTCGAGTTGGCAACTGGCTATTCGGAATTGGTAGATCCGGTGGTGCAACGTCAGCGGTTCGAGGCGCAGGCTCGCGACGCGGCCGCGGGTGACGACGAGGCGATGGTGCTCGACGAGGATTTCCTGGCGGCGATGGAGTATGCCATGCCTCCGACCACCGGCACCGGAATGGGCATCGACCGGCTCATGATGGCATTGACCGGGCTCGGAATTCGGGAGACGGTATTGTTCCCGATTGTTCGCCGGCATCAGAACTGAACCTCTGCGGTAACGAAGTCGGCGTTGGCTGACGACACCGATTCATGGCAGATTAGTATGCCGGAGTAGACTTCCGCAGCACCGCGAGGCCGCAATGTTCAGTAAGGAGCAATGTAGATAATGGCCAAGAAAGTAACCGTTACGTTGGTTGATGATTTCGACGGCGAAGCACCTGCTGACGAAACCGTAGAATTCGGCCTCGATGGCGTGACCTACGAGATAGATCTGTCATCGAAGAATGCCAAGAAGCTGCGCGACGATCTGAAGGTTTGGGTGGAAAAGGGCCGCCGAGTGGGCGGACGTCGTCGGGGCCGGTCCGGCTCCGGTCGTGGCCGCGCGTCGATCGACCGCGAGCAGAGCGCAGCGATCCGGGAATGGGCCCGCCGCAACGGCCACAACGTGTCGACCCGCGGCCGCATCCCGGCCGACATCATCGACGCGTTCCACGCGGCCACGTAATTTCGGCCGTCACCTGACCCTCTCTTCCGCCGACACCGCGTCGGCTCTTTCGCTAGGGGCGAATAGGGTGGGACGCGGGGAGGAAACGAATCAGCGCGCCGCAGCGTTCTACCTCCTGTAACGAGAGACGCACCGCAATCGGCTGGCTCCCATGGGTGGGGCGGCCCGGGCCACAGGCCATTAGAGTGGACAGCGGGTATTCGGGATCACTCAATCGATCCGCGTACTCACTGGTGAGGGAGAGCAGGTAACCACCGATGTTCGAAAGATTTACGGATCGCGCACGCCGCGTTGTCGTCCTGGCTCAAGAAGAGGCCAGGATGCTCAACCACAACTACATCGGGACCGAGCACATCCTTCTCGGGCTGATCCACGAGGGTGAGGGCGTCGCCGCGAAGTCGCTGGAGTCGCTCGGCATCTCGCTGGAGGGCGTCCGCAGCCAGGTCGAGGAAATCATCGGCCAGGGTCAGCAAGCGCCGTCGGGCCACATCCCGTTCACGCCGCGCGCCAAGAAGGTGCTGGAGCTGTCGCTGCGTGAGGCGCTGCAACTCGGCCACAACTACATCGGCACCGAGCACATCCTGCTCGGGTTGATCCGCGAAGGCGAGGGCGTCGCCGCCCAGGTGCTGGTGAAGCTCGGCGCTGAGCTCACACGGGTGCGTCAGCAGGTCATCCAGCTGCTGAGCGGCTACCAGGGCAAGGAGACCGCGGAAGCCGGCACCGGAGGCCGCGGCGGCGAGTCCGGCAACCCGTCGACATCCCTGGTCCTCGACCAGTTCGGCCGCAATCTGACCGCGGCCGCCATGGAGGGCAAGCTCGACCCGGTCATCGGCCGCGAGAAAGAAATCGAGCGGGTGATGCAGGTGCTTTCCCGGCGCACCAAGAACAACCCGGTGCTGATCGGCGAGCCCGGCGTCGGCAAGACTGCCGTCGTCGAGGGTCTTGCGCAGGCGATCGTGCACGGCGAGGTCCCCGAGACGCTGAAGGACAAGCAGCTCTACACGTTGGATCTGGGCTCTCTGGTGGCCGGCTCGCGCTACCGCGGTGATTTCGAGGAGCGCCTGAAGAAGGTGCTCAAGGAGATCAACACGCGCGGCGACATCATCCTGTTCATCGACGAGCTGCACACGCTCGTCGGGGCCGGTGCCGCCGAGGGTGCAATCGATGCCGCCAGCATTCTGAAGCCGAAGCTGGCCCGCGGTGAGCTGCAGACCATCGGCGCGACCACGCTCGACGAGTACCGCAAGTACATCGAGAAGGACGCCGCCCTGGAGCGCCGCTTCCAGCCGGTGCAGGTGGGCGAGCCGACGGTGGAGCACACCATCGAGATCCTGAAAGGTCTGCGTGACCGCTACGAGGCGCACCACCGCGTCTCGATCACCGACAGCGCGATGGTGGCCGCCGCCACGCTGGCCGACCGCTACATCAACGACCGGTTCCTGCCGGACAAGGCCATCGACTTGATCGACGAGGCCGGTGCCCGGATGCGGATCCGGCGGATGACCGCGCCGCCAGACCTGCGCGAATTCGACGAGAAGATCGCCGAGGCGCGCCGCGAGAAGGAGTCCGCGATCGACGCGCAGGACTTCGAGAAGGCGGCCGCACTGCGCGACCGCGAGAAGCAACTCGTGGCACAGCGCGCTGAGCGTGAAAAGCAGTGGCGCTCAGGCGATTTGGATGTCGTCGCGGAGGTCGACGACGAGCAGATCGCCGAGGTGCTGGGCAATTGGACCGGTATCCCCGTGTACAAGCTGACCGAGGAGGAGACCACTCGGCTGCTGCGCATGGAGGAGGAGCTGCACAAGCGGATCATCGGGCAGGAGGATGCCGTCCGTGCTGTTTCCAAAGCGATCCGCCGCACTCGCGCCGGCTTGAAGGACCCCAAGCGTCCGTCGGGCTCGTTCATCTTCGCCGGCCCGTCCGGTGTCGGTAAGACCGAGCTGTCGAAGGCGCTGGCCGAATTCCTGTTCGGCGACGACGACGCGCTGATCCAGATCGACATGGGCGAGTTCCACGACCGGTTCACCGCGTCGCGGTTGTTCGGCGCCCCTCCGGGCTACGTCGGCTACGAAGAGGGCGGCCAGCTCACCGAGAAGGTGCGGCGCAAGCCGTTCTCGGTGGTGCTCTTCGACGAGATCGAGAAGGCGCACCAGGAGATCTACAACAGCCTGTTGCAGGTCCTCGAAGACGGCCGGCTCACCGACGGCCAGGGTCGCACGGTCGACTTCAAGAACACCGTGCTGATCTTCACGTCGAACCTGGGCACCGCCGACATCAGCAAGGCGGTCAGCCTGGGCTTCAGCCAGGGTGGCGGCGAGAACAACTACGAGCGGATGAAGCAGCGCGTCAACGACGAGCTCAAGAAGCACTTCCGCCCGGAGTTCCTCAACCGCATCGACGACGTCATCGTCTTCCACCAGCTGACTCAAGACGAGATCATCCGGATGGTCGACCTGATGATCGGCCGTGTCGAGAAGCAGCTGAAGAGCAAGGACATGGCGCTGGAGCTCACGCCGAAGGCGAAGGCGCTGCTGGCCAAGCGCGGCTTCGACCCGGTGCTGGGCGCGCGGCCGCTGCGTCGCACGATCCAGCGGGAGATCGAGGACCAGCTGTCGGAGAAGATCCTCTTCGAGGAGGTCGGACCCGGCCAGCTCGTCACGGTCGACGTGGACAACTGGGATGGCGAAGGCTCCGGCGAAGACGCGGTGTTCACCTTCACCGGCACTCGCAAGCCGGCAAAGGACGCCGAGCCGGACCTGGCGCAGGCCGGAGCGGAGTAGCGAATTCGGCGCGCAAACCTACGCTCAGCTACGGTTTGCGCGCCGAAATCGCGTGTCGCGCGATACGCTCCGCGCGTGCTGATTGTCACCACCAACGACCTTCCCGGCTGGGAGATCCAGCGGGTGTGCGGCGAGGTGTTCGGGCTCACCGTCAGGTCGCGTAATGCGTTCTCTCAGATCGGCGCAGGCTTCAAGTCCATGTTCGGCGGCGAGCTGCAAGGCATGACGAAGAACCTGGCGGACAGCCGCAACGAGGCGATGAACCGGCTGATGGCCGAGGCCCGCACTCGCGGCGGCAACGCGATCATCGGCATGCGGTTCGACACCACCGAGCTTGGCGACACCTGGACCGAGATCTGCGCGTACGGCACCGCCGTCCAAGCCGTGCCTGTCACCGACTCTGCGAAGTACACGGCGAGCCAGCTGGGTTACGGCGGCCCACAGTCGCAGCAAGCGCACACTCCGGGACCGCCGGCCGGGCAGCAGCCGCAGCCCTACGGCCCGCGGTAGGCGTCGTTGACCCCTGGCACCCTCGCCCCTAAGCTGCCCTTTGTACTTGATGGGCTGAGGAATCTGGTGAGACTCCAGAACGGTCGCGCCACTGTTTACAGTCAGACCCGACGTCCGTCACCTCGTCCGCTCACGGGACGCTCGATCCCGAAAGGAATGTGACATGGCATCAACCGACGCTCGCCCGGCACCCACCAAGGTGCGGGCCATTGACCTGTCCGCTGCCAGAGCCGCTCTGTGGCTGGCAGGCACGGTGTTTCTGGCTCTGCTGGTGGTCTATTTCGTCGGCTTCGACCAGGGCGCGGTTTCGATCTTCGGCAGCGACAGCCACGTGCACGAATTTTTGCACGACGCACGCCATCTGCTCGGCTTCCCCTGCCATTAAGGCGTGGAAAAGCAGCTCATAGCCCGCGGCCTCGTCGCGGGCGCTATCGCGGGTGTGATGGCTTACCTGTTCGCCCGCGCGTTCGTCGAGCCTTCCATCGGGCGGGCTATTGCCTTCGAAGACGCGCACATGGTCGGCCACGACCAGGGCGGGGAGTTGTTCACCCGTGCGGTGCAACAGAACATCGGAATGGGTTTCGGGGTCGTCGCATTCGCAGTGGCGATGGGCGCGCTGTTTGCCGTCGCGTTCGTGGTGACGTATGGCCGTGTCGGTGACCTGGGCCCGCGCGCGTTGTCAATGACGTTGGCGGCGTGCGCTTTTGGTGTGGCCGGGTTGGTGCCTTGGTTGAAGTATCCGCCGAATCCGCCGGCCACCAGTCTGGAGGAGACCATCCGCGAGCGCTCCGGCTTGTACCTGCTGATGGTGGTGCTGTCGGCGCTGTGCGCGATCGGCGCGGTGTGGCTGGGGCGGCGCCTGCTGCCGCGGTACGGCCAGTGGAGCGCGACGCTGATCGCCGTCTGCGCGTATCTGGCCGTGATGGCCGGCGTGATGACGGTGATGCCCGACATCGCCGAAACGCCAAGCGATTTCCCGGCTGACGCGTTGTACGACTTCCGGCTTCACTCCATGGGCACCCAGCTGGTCATGTGGCTCACCATCGGTGTGGTGTTCGCGTCGCTGAGCGCCCGAATGCTGACCGAACAGCCGAAGATGGAACGGACGCCGAGCCCCGCACGGTGAGCCAAGTCGTTCGGCTGACCTTGGTGTCGCACGCGATGACCGATGCGACGGCAGCCGGGCGATTTCCGGTCGACGAGCCGGTCAACGAGCTCGGCCGCCGGCAGACAGAGCCGTTAGCTCCATGTCTCGCAACGCAATTCGATGTCTGGTCGGGGCCGGAGCGGCGGTGTCGGCAGACCGCGCAATTGCTCGGCTTGGACCCCAGCCTCGATCCGCGGCTCGCCGACCTGGATTACGGCCGCTGGCGCGGCAAGACGCTCACCGACGTGCCGGCCGACCAGCTGGCGCTATGGCAGGCCGATCCGGCCAGTGCGCCGCACGGCGGCGAGTCGGTGACCGATCTGCTGTCGCGGGTAGCCGGTTGGCTGGGCTCGCTGACTCCGTCGCGGGTTGTCGCGGTAACTCATCCCGCCGTGATACGGGCGGCAATCCTGTTGGCTCTCGATGCGCCGCCGAAGTCGTTCTGGCGCATCAATATCGGGCCGGTCAGCCGCACGGAGATCAACTTCCGGGGCCAAGGCTGGACGCTGCGCCTGCTCTAGCGGAAGTCCACCGATTTCACGGCTGTCGCGGCAGCATCGCGAACACCTGCTTGGCGATCGATATCAGCCACGCTCCGGCGCTGGGACCGTGGAACCGTGGCCAGTTCAACTGGAAACTGACCACCCACGCCCGGGCGTGGTCGTCTTCGGCGTACCAGCTGAAAGTCAAGTCTCCAGGCAGATTTCCGGCCTTCGCCGCGATGTAGGGCCACTGCCGCCGATCCAGGTCGATTCCGGGGATCGCCGAGAGGATGTCACGCACCGGTGCGGCGGCCCCGACGGCGTGCGTCTGTAGCGCTGCATGCACCCGGCAGATGTCTTCGGCACTGCCGTACCACTCCGCGCCGTAAGCCGAGGCGGGCGAATGTGTGCGCTCCGGGTCCGGCTGATACGGGCGGGCATTCGTCTGCGCCAGCAGCTGCGCTCGGGCCTGCGGCTGGCCGGTGTCGACAGCGCTGCGCCACTGCTCACGCAGATCGGGCTCACCCCAGCCGACCGAGAACAACTCGTGCATGGTGGGAAACGGGGTCATGCTGCCCGGGTCGTGATGACCCGCCGCGACCAGCGCCCGTTCCACCGCGGCGGTACCCACCTTGTCGATCAGCAGATCGGTTGCCATGTTGTCGCTGTTGGCGATCATCTTCTCCGCCGCGGTGCGCACCGAAACCTGCGCGCCCGGTGCCAGCTTTTCCAGACCCGACGAGCCAACGGCCTTGGCGCGCAACGTAATCGTCAGCGTGTCGTCCCATGACAGCTTGCCGGCGCTCACAGCGTCTGCGACTGCGTGCAGCACATAGAGCTTGAAAATCGATGCCAGCGGCAAAGATTGGCCAGTGTTCGTGCCGGCAACCTTCTCGCAGCGACCATCGACGACCTTGGACACCTGGTAGGAGTAGCGCGCCCGGGACTTGGCCAACTCGGCGTCGACGTCGGCCCAGTCGTTGATCTTGGGCTGCTGCAGTTCGGCGTGGAACTGGTCGACCATTCCGTGCTCGTCGGTGTGGATGTCGATGTCCTGGCCGGCGCCGAACGAGTTGACCAGATGAAGCTTGACGCGCCCGGCTTTGTAGTCCACCCCCGACACGGTGAACGGCCTTTCCCACCAGAGGTTCTCCATGGTGTCGCGCACGCTGTTGACCATGTCCGGGGCGGCCAGCGTTGCCACTCCGACCGGTCCGATCGGCCAGTTGGAGTTGAGCATGTCGACGGTCTGCTTGGCGCGGAACCCCGGCGGGGTGTTCATGTTGATCGGCACGCCGGCAGTACTGCTGGTGACGCCGGACGACGCGGACGGCGTCGAACAGCTGCATACCAGGGCGACGGCCACCGCGGCCAGCGACGCTGCCGCCCGGCTCGCGCTACGACTTGGTGCCAGACCCCGCAACGTCCAACACAACCTCGAACTCCAGCAGAGACGCGCCCGTCGCCACCGGGTTGGCCCGTTCACCGGCGTGGGCATGAACCGCAGGCCCGGTGGCCCAGGCCTGAAACGCCTCTTCAGACTCCCACTGCGTCACCACGAAATAGCGGTTCTCGCCTTTCACCGGCCGCAGCAGCTGAAAGCCGAGAAACCCGGGCTGATTGTCGACGGCGTGCGCCCGATTGGCGAATCGCTTCTCGAGTTCGGGGCCGGCGTCCGGCGGCACCTCGATTGCATTGATCTTCACCACGGCCATGGGCTCAGGCTACCGTGCGGCCATGCTGACCTTCCGCGGCGGCCACGGGCGGCCACTGGTGTTGCTGCACGGCCTGATGGGCCGGGGCAACACGTGGCGGCGCCAGGTCCCGTGGCTCACCGAACTGGGCCGCGTCTACACCTACGACGCGCCGTGGCATCGCGGCCGCGACGTCGTCGACCCGCATCCGATCAGCACCGAGCGGTTCGTCGCCGAGCTCGGAGATGCGGTGGCGTCCGTGGGCGAATCGGTCACGCTGGTGGGCCACTCGATGGGTGGGCTGCACGGCTGGTGCCTGGCCGCCGAGCGCCCCGAGCTGGTGGCTGCGCTGGTGATCGAGGACATGGCTCCGGACTTCCGCGGCCGTACCACCGGGCCGTGGGAGCCGTGGCTGCACGCACTGCCGGTCGAGTTCGGCTCCGCACAAGACGTGCTGGACGAGTTCGGGCCGGTGGCCGGCCAGTACTTCCTCGACGCGTTCGACCGCACATCGACCGGGTGGCGGCTGCACGGCCACGTCGAGCGCTGGATCGAGATCGCCGCGGAGTGGGGAACGCGCGACTACTGGCAGTCGTGGCGGGCCGTACAGGCGCCGGTGCTGCTGATCGAGGCCGGCGACTCCGTGACGCCGCCGGGACAGATGCTGCGGATGCGTGAGATGGCCGAGCGCGCAGACTATCTCCGCGTTCCCCACGCGGGCCACCTGGTGCACGACGAGGCGCCACGGGAGTTCCGCGACGCCGTCACCGCGTTTCTAACGACGCTCGCCGAGCGCCCCTGACGCCGGCCATGACGGCTGCCGTTCGAAGCGAGTGCGGATGGCATCGAGCTCGTGCTGCATGCGGTAAGCGTCGGAGCTGTCGCCCGACAACCGGCCGCGCATCGGCGCCGACACCCGGAACTGCTCCATGCCGACGCGCAACTCGCTCGAGCGGTGCGCCGCCCAGCCCAGTACCACCGCAACGACGAACGGCGCCATCAGGATCGAGAACGTGAGCACAGCGGTCATGGCAGTAACTTTGCGCTACTCAACATTCCGCCAACAGTGGCAGCACTGACGTATTGCGCTAAAATACTGCCATGGCATTGAGATCGGTCGCGGTGTTGATTCTCGAGAAGCTGTCAATCTTCGAGTTCGGGGTCATCTGCGAGGTATTCGGTGTCGACCGCGAATCCGACGGAGTGCCCAACTTCGATTTCCGGGTGTGCGGGCCGCAGCCCGGGCAGCCACTGGAAACGTCAGTCGGCGCGAAAGTCATTCCCGATCACGGCTTGGACGGGCTCATCGGCGTCGACCTCGTTGCGGTGCCCGCGGTGCACCCCGCGGAAGGACCAGAGCCATACCCGCGCGAGGCGCTGGCCGCGTTGCGCGCCGCCGCCAAATCGGGTTCGACGATTCTGACCGTCTGTTCGGGCGCGTTCGTCGCCGGTGCGGCCGGGCTGCTGGACGGGCGCCGATGTACGACGCATTGGATGCACGCCGACGAGCTGGCGCGCACCTATCCGACCGCGCATGTCGACCGCGACGTGCTGTTCGTCGACGACGGCAACTTGATCACCAGTGCCGGCACGGCCGCGGGTATCGACGCGTGTCTGCACCTGGTCCGTCGGGAACTCGGCAGCAAGATCACCAACATCATCGCGCGCCGGATGGTGGTGCCCCCGCAGCGCGACGGCGGTCAGCGCCAGTTCATCTCGCAGCCGGTGCCGACCAGCTGCTCGCCGGGGTTCGCGCCGCAGCTGGACTGGATCCTCGCAAATCTCGACAAGCCGCACTCCGTGGCTTCGATGGCACGCCGCGCCAACATGTCGGCGCGCACGTTCGCGCGAAAGTTCGTGGAGGAGACCGGCACAACGCCGATGCACTGGGTGACCGAACAGCGGGTGCTCTACGCCAGGCAGCTGCTGGAGGAGACCGATCTTGACATCGACCGCATTGCCGAGCGGTGCGGCTTCGGCACCGCGACCCTGCTGCGCCACCATTTCCGCCGGCTGGTCGGGCTCACCCCGTCGGATTACCGGCGCAGGTTCGCCTGTCCGGATGCCTCGTGCGAGAAATCCGCTTGATCAGCAAGGCTTTTGGTGCCCTCGCCGGCAAGCGCGTAACGACCGTCGGCCGTCTGCTCCACCAGCCCGTCGGCCAACAAAGACTCCAGAGCACGATCGCGCTGCGCCGGATCCGTCGGCCACGCGAGGTCCAGCTGTCCGCGTGACACCGGAAAGTCGTTGGCGCGCAAGACATCCAGCAACCTGCCACGCACCTGCCGGTCGGTGCCGGCGTAGGCCTGGGGACGACGCACCGGCGCCTCGGCAGGCGGTCGGCCCGCCGCTCGCCACGCGCAGCCGCTAAGCGGGCACACGCCGCAGCGCGGTGCGCGGGCGGTGCAGATCGTTGCACCAAGCTCCATCAACGCCACGGAAAAGGTCGGCGCACTGGCATTCTCAGGCAGTATCGCGGCAACGTCGGCGAGATCGCGACTGCTCGCGGCAGCGTCGGCGATGCCGTGGACCACACGGGCGAACACCCGGCGGACATTGGTGTCGACCACCGGAACTCGGTGTCCGTAGGCGAAACACGCGACGGCACGGGCGGTGTATTCGCCGATTCCCGGCAGCGTGCGCAGGGTTTCGACGTCGTCGGGCACCACGTCGTCGTGGTCGCGGGCAATCACCGTCGCGCACTCGTGCAGCCGCTTCGCACGGCGCGGATAGCCCAGCTTGCCCCACGCCCGCAGCACATCGGCTGCACTGGCCGCCGCCGTCGCAGACGGCGTCGGCCACCGTCGCACCCACGCTTCCCAGACCGGCTGCACCCGCGCCACCGGGGTCTGCTGCAGCATGACCTCGCTGACCAGAATCTGCCAGGGGCTCACGCCCGGCCGTCGCCACGGCAGATCGCGCTGAGCCACCTCATACCAGCCGATCAACTCGACACTGTCGACGGTCATCTGCCGTTCCGGACGGTCGCAGGGCACAATGTCACGCATGCCGACCACGAATCCCGCGTCCGCCTGGAAGTCACTCAAGGAGGGTAACGAGCGCTTTGTCGCCGGCAAGCCCGCGCACCCCAGCCAAAGCGTCGAGCATCGCGCCAGCCTGGCTGAAGGCCAGCGACCGACTGCGGTGGTGTTCGGCTGCTCCGACAGCCGGGTGGCCGCCGAGATCATCTTCGACCAGGGACTCGGTGACATGTTCGTGGTCCGGACCGCGGGCCACGTCCTGGACTCAGCTGTGTTGGGCTCGATCGAATACGCCGTGTCGGTCCTCGAGGTGCCGCTGATCGTCGTGCTCGGTCACGACAGCTGCGGCGCAGTGAAGGCGACTCTCAATGCCCTCGACGAAGGCGTGATTCCGCGCGGATACGTCCGCGACCTCGTCGAACGGGTCACGCCGTCGGTGCTGACCGGGCGCCGGGAAGGTCTGCAGCAGGTAGACGAGTTCGAGGCACACCACGTGCGCGAGACCGCCGCGCAGCTGCTGAGCCGGTCGACCACGATCCTGGAGCGGATCCCGACCGGCGACCTGGCGATCGTCGGGGTGACGTATCACCTCGCCGATGGTCGGGTGGTGCTGCGCCACAGCGTCGGCGAGATCGGCGAGTACCCCGCGGGAAGTTAGCCGGGCGACACGCCGAGTCACGTCGGACGGCTCGCGGTGACCTGGCCTTACCGTGAGAACGTGCTGGATCTCGAACCGCAGGGCCCGCTGCCGGCGCAGATTTACTGGCGACGCCGCGCTCTCGCTGGCGGCATCGCGGTCGTCGTGATCGGCATCCTCGTCGCCGTCGTGTTCACTGTGCTGAGCAACGGCTCCGGCCCGGACACCAAACCGGCGGCCAAGCCCTCAGACGTGCCCGCCTCCCAAGCGCCCAATCCGCAGCCGGAGGTGAAGTCGCCGATCACGCCGCTGCCTCCGCCGCCGGTCCAAAATCCGACGCCCACAGCGGCTGTCATGCCGCCGCCGGTGCTGAAGGACGGTGACGACTGCCCGGATTCGACGCTGGCCGTCAAGGGCATCACCAGCCAGCCGCAGTACGTCTTCGGCGAGCAGCCGAAGTTCACGATGGTGGTCACCAACATCGGGTTGGTGGCATGCCAGCGTGACGTCGGCGCCGCTGTGCTGGCCGCCTACGTCTACTCGTTGGACAACCAGCGGCTGTGGTCCAACCTGGACTGCGCGCCGTCGAACGAGACTTTGGTCAAGAAATTCAGCCCGGGCGAGCAGGTGACCACCGAAGTGACGTGGACCGGCATGGGTTCGGCGCCGCAGTGCCCGCTGCCGCGTCAGCCGATCGGGCCAGGCACCTACAACCTCGTCGTGCAGCTGGGCAATCTGCGCTCGGCTCCGGTGCCGTTCATCATCGCGCCCGCACCCGCGCAGAACGAACCTCCCGCCCAGGGCCAACCCGTTCCCGGGCAGCCCGGGCCGGTCCAGGCGCCGCCAGCCGGCTGAGCGGGGTTCAGCCGAGCCTGTCGGCGATCGTCGACTCGGCCAGCTGCGAAAGGCCTTCCCGGATGTGCCGCGCCCACATCGCGCCGATGCCCTCGACTTTCTGAAGGTCGCCGGCGCTGGCGGCGAGCAGCCCTTGCAGCGACCCGAACGCGCGCACCAGCAGGTCGATGTGTGCGAACTGCAGCCGCGGGATTCCGGCCATTGCCCGGTATCCGCGTGGGCTCATCGGTGAGTCCTGCGCCTCCGCCGTGGATGGATAGCCGAAAACCTTCGACAGAGCGGTCAAGTCCAGCAGCTCGGTATCAGAAAGCTGGTCGAGCTCGTCGAGCGTGGAGGCCACCTGTTCGGCCGTCGGTGGCTCGGGGTTGGCGTGGTAGTCGCGCACGATCAGCTCGCGGGCCAAGTCGTTGCCGCCGACGAGTTCCTCGAGCTGCAGTTTGAGTTGGCGGCCGTCGGTGCCGAGCTCGACGACGTGCTCGTCGATCTCGAGGCTGATGCGCCGGACCATTTCCAGCCTCTGGACGACGGTCATCACGTCGCGCAGCGTGACGAAATCCTCGATCTCGGCGGTGGACAGTTGGCGGCTCACCTCGTCGAGGCGCGACTTGTAGCGCTCCAGGGTGGCCACCGCTTGGTTGGCCCTCGACAGGATGGTCGCCGAATCGGCCATCACATGCCGCTCACCTGCGACGTACACCGTCACGATGCTCATCGAATGGCTAACGGAGACAACGGGATAGCCTGTCTGAATCGCGGTGCGCTCCGCAGAGCGGTGCCGGGTTCCCGATTCGTCGGTGGGGATCGACGGGTCGGGAACCAGCTGCACATTGGCCCGAACGATGCGGCTGCCGTCGGAGGACAGCACCAACGCGCCGTCCATCTTCGACAGCTCCCGCAGCCGGGTGGGCGCGAAACGCACGTCCAGTGAAAAGCCACCGTCACAGATCGACTCGACCCGCTCGTCGTAGCCCAGCACGATAAGTGCACCGGTGCGGCCCCGCAGGATTCGTTCGAGCCCGTCGCGCAGCGGCGTGCCGGGCGCTAGCCGGCGCAGCGTCTCGCGAAGCGCCGGGTGCACCAACGGCGCCTTGGTGTTGTTGCTGCGGTCCGGCGTGGTCATAGCCAATGCGGCCTGTCGTCCTTCGGTGTCTGTGCTGGTTCCTTGACCGTAATCTCACCCAGCAACGCAAGCGCGCCGTTGATGGTTTTGGCCGGCAGCGCGCACATTCCCTCGGGCGCCGCTGTGACACCGTGCGGCACCAGCGCCGTGGTGAAACCCAGCCGAGCGGCCTCGGCGAGGCGGCGTTCCATTCCGGTGACTCGCCGCAGGTCACCAGCGAGACCGACCTCGCCGATCACCACCACCGAGGACGGCAGCGGGGTGTTGCGGCACGCCGAAGCCATGGCCAGAGCAACGGCCAGGTCGGACGACGGGTCCGTGAGGCGCATGCCGCCGACGGTGGACAGGTAGATGTCGGCGAGCAGCAGCGTCGGCATCTTGCACCGCTTAGCCAGCACGGCGCTGATCATTGCGGCACGCGACGGGTCGATGCCGCTGACCGCCCGCCGGGGCGTGGTGCCGCACGATTGCACGAGCAGCGCCTGCACCTCGCCGATCAGCGGGCGTTTGCCGTCGAGCGTGACTGTGACCGCGGTGCCCGGCACCGGTTCCGGACGCTGGTCGAGGAACAAGCCGGACGGGTCGGCGACGCACTCGATGCCGCCTTCGTGCAACTGGAAGCAGCCCACCTCGTCGGCCCCGCCGAACCGGTTCTTCACACCGCGCACCATCCGCAGCATCGACTGCCGGTCGCCTTCGAAATGCAGCACGACGTCGACCAGGTGCTCCAGCGTTCGAGGACCCGCGATCGCGCCATCTTTCGTGACGTGGCCGACGAGGACGACCGCCACGCCGCTGCGCTTGGCCACCGCCATCAGCGCGGTGGTGACAGCCCGCACCTGGGTCACGCCGCCGGTGACGCCGTCGGCGTCGGTAGTGGACATTGTCTGCACCGAGTCGACCACCACGAGGCTCGGGCGCACAGCGTCGATGTGCGCAAGCACGTTGTCGACGTCCGACTCCGCGGCCAGATACACCTGGTCGTGGCTGCAGCCGGTGCGCTCGGCGCGCATTCTGACCTGCCCGGCCGATTCCTCGCCGGAGACGTACAGCGCTCGCTGGCCGCCGCTGGCCCATTGGTGGACGACTCTCAGCAGCAGTGTCGACTTGCCGACCCCCGGTTCACCGGCGAGCAGCGTCACCGATCCCGGCACCACGCCCCCGCCCAGGACCCGGTCGAGCTCGTCGACCCCGGTGGGACGGTGGCGGGTGATGTCCGCGGCGATCGACGTGATCGGCACCGCGGGTGAGCCGGGGCTCGTCGAGCGCTGCGCGCGCCCACCGGCCAGCGTGGCCACCTCGTCGACCGTGCCCCACGTGCCGCACTCAGGACACCGGCCCACCCACTTGGCGAAGTCGTGCCGGCACTCTGAACAGCGGTATTGGGTGCGCGTCTTGGCCACGCCGAGAAGGTATCGGGCGGGTCCGACAGATCGCTAGTGACCTTCTCCGGCCGGGCCTTGCTGGCGCGGCGTCCTCTCGCCAGCGGTCACTGGCACCGCCACCTTCGCCTCGCCGCTGCGCTGGAACTTGAACACGAATTCGTAAGTGAGGCCATTGCTGACCGGCTTGTCGAGCGTCACGGTCGCGGTCGCGGTGATCGCCTTGGTCGCAGCCTGCAGCTCCTCGGCCTCCGGACCCTCCGGCTTGCCGACGATCAGCGAGCGGCTGGCCGGTACCTCTGGGTCGGACGGGCTGAGCTTCACCGACCCGACATCGGAGGTGATGCTGACCAGTCGGTCGCTCTCGGTAGCCGACTGGTTTCCGGCGACGAACAGCAGATCGACGGTCTCTCCGGGCGGCACCGCAGCACTGTTCTGGTCGGCGCGGATGCGCACGTCGCGCAATGCGATGTCCCCGACGCTCGCGCTGGCGCCGTTGACCGCAGGTTCCTGGGTGGCAGTCTGGGACTGCTGGCCCGCACCGCAGCCGGTCAGCGTCGTGGCGATCAGCGTCGCAGCGGCGAAGCCGAACACGGATCCGCGGGTGGTGGAGAGGTTCACTAATGCCTCCTGGTCGGCATGAACTGGCACGGATTTCGGCCGGGCACCTGGCCGCCACTGTTCGACTATGCACAGTAGTAGGTCGGTTTTCGACTGCGAAGCGGGCGGGCCACAATCGGCGCCGGCGGGTGGTCGGCGCCACTCGAGACGGCTACCTGCGGTGCAGGTCACTGGCTGTCGCGGCAGCCGTCGGCAAGCATGTATTCGCAGGTCTGTCAACCCCCAATGTTCAGCCGAGGTGGCCCTGACCTGCACCGTTGTTCAACCCGTGTCACAGGCCCGTGTTAGCATGGAGTGGCGAAAGGGGCTCGAAACAGATGATTTTCAAGGTCGGAGACACCGTTGTCTATCCACACCACGGTGCTGCGTTGATCGAAGCGATCGAAACCCGGACCATCAAAGGCGAGCAGAAAGAATATCTCGTCTTGAAGGTTGCCCAGGGTGACCTGACAGTTCGAGTACCCGCGGATAATGCCGAGTATGTGGGTGTGCGCGACGTGGTCGGCCAGGAAGGTCTGGACAAGGTCTTCCAGGTGCTGCGGGCACCGCACACCGAAGAGCCGACCAACTGGTCGCGTCGCTACAAGGCCAACCTGGAGAAGCTCGCTTCCGGCGACGTGAACAAGGTCGCCGAGGTCGTACGCGACCTGTGGCGCCGCGACCAGGAGCGCGGCCTGTCGGCGGGTGAGAAGCGGATGCTGGCCAAGGCCCGCCAGATTCTCGTCGGCGAGCTTGCGCTGGCGGAGAACACCGACGACGCGAAGGCCGAAACCATCCTCGACGAGGTTCTGGCCGCCGCCTCCTGACGGCATGTCGCCCACTAGGCGGCGCCGATGACCACGGTTGCGGTCGTCCCGGCCGCAGGCTCTGGCGAGCGGCTTGGAGCGGGCAGACCCAAGGCATTCGTTCACCTCGCGGGGAGGACGCTGCTCGAACGGACCCTCGACGGCCTGCGAAACTCGCAAGTGGTCGACGCGGTCGTCGTCGCAGTGCCCGCCGATCGCACCGACGAGGCGAAGCTGATCCTCGGCGCCGACGCGACGGTGGTCGCCGGTGGGCCGGACCGCACAGAATCGGTGCGACGTGCGCTGGCTGCGGTCGGCGAGCCGGAATTTGTGCTGGTTCACGACGCTGCCCGCGCGCTGACCCCGCCTGCGTTGATCGCACGAGTCGTCGACGCCCTGCGGGACGGCTGTCAGGCAGTGGTTCCCGGCCTTCCCGTGGCCGACACCATCAAGGCCGTCGACGCCAACGGAGACGTGATCGCGACGCCGGCTCGGGCCGGGCTGCGGGCAGTGCAGACGCCGCAGGGCTTTCACACCGCACTGCTGCTGCGCGCGTACGAACGCGCCGAGACGGCCGATTTCACCGACGACGCGTCGATGGCCGAAAACATCGGGACGCGGGTTCACGTCGTCGACGGCGATCCGCTGGCTTTCAAGATCACCACCGCATTGGATCTGCTGTTGGCGGAAGCAGTGGTGGGGAGACAGGCGTGACCGGCTTGCGGGTGGGTCTGGGCACCGATGTGCATCCCGTGCAAGCGGGCCGGCCGTGCTGGCTGCTGGGATTGCTGTTCGACGACGCCGACGGGTGCAGCGGCCATTCCGACGGTGACGTCGCCGTGCATGCGTTGTGCGACGCGCTGCTGTCGGCCGCGGGCCTGGGTGACATCGGCGCTGTCTTCGGTGTCGACGATCCGCGCTGGGCCGAAGTGACAGGCGCCCAGATGCTGGGGCATGTGCGAGGTGAGCTGGCCAGCGCGGGTTTTCGGCCTGTCAACGCCGCGGTGCAGGTGATCGGGAATCGGCCGAAGGTCGGTCCACACCGGCAGCGCGCGCAGGAGCTGCTGTCGGATCTCTTGGGCGCGCCGGTGTCGGTGTCGGCGACGACCACCGACGGGCTCGGCTTGACCGGTCGCGGTGAAGGTTTGGCCGCGATCGCGACAGCGTTGGTCATCGCCGACGAATAGGCCGGTAAGCTGGCACGTCGTGACCGATCGCGCTCAGGCTGTCGGGTCGGCCGCCCCATCGGCTCGACCTCCCGCCATGCGGCTGTACGACACCTACGCCGGTGCCGTCCGCGATTTCGTGCCGCTGCGCGACGGGCACGTGTCGATCTACTTGTGCGGCGCCACGGTGCAAGGCCTTCCCCACATCGGGCACGTCCGCAGCGCCGTGGCGTTCGACGTGCTACGCCGGTGGCTGATGGCACACGGCTATGACGTCGCATTCATCCGCAACGTCACCGACATCGACGACAAGATCCTGATCAAGGCCGCCGATGCCGGCCGGCCCTGGTGGGAGTGGGCGGCCACGCATGAGCGGGCCTTCACCGCCGCCTACGACGCGCTGGGCGTGCTGCCCCCGTCGGCGGAGCCTCGGGCCACCGGCCACATCACGCAGATCGTCGAGTTGATCGAGCGGCTGATCGAACGCGGCCACGCCTACCGCTCAGAACGGGACGCCGACGTGTACTTCGACGTGCTGAGCTTCCCCGACTACGGCAAGCTTTCCGGCCACCGGATCGACGACGTTCACCAGGGCGAGGGCGTCGGCGCCGGTAAACGCGATCAGCGCGACTTCACGCTTTGGAAGGCGGCCAAGCCGGGTGAGCCGTCCTGGCCGACACCGTGGGGCCGTGGGCGTCCCGGATGGCACTCCGAATGCGTCGCCATGGCACACGAATACCTTGGCTCGGATTTCGACATCCACTGCGGCGGAATGGATCTGGTGTTCCCGCACCACGAGAACGAGATCGCGCAGGCGTGCGCGGCCGGCGACGGCTTCGCCCGGTACTGGCTGCACAACGGCTGGGTCACCATGGGCGGCGAGAAGATGAGTAAGTCGCTTGGCAATGTGTTGTCCATTCCGGCTGTGCTGCAACGTGTTCGGCCCGTCGAGTTGCGGTATTACCTGGGCAGCGCGCACTACCGGTCGATGCTCGAGTTCTCCGAGACGGCGCTGCAGGACGCCGTCAAGGCCTACACGGGCATCGAGGATTTCCTGCACCGGGTCCGCACCCGCGTCGGTGCGGTCGTGCCGGGCAAGTGGACAGCGGGTTTCGGGGCGGCACTCGACGACGATTTGTCGGTGCCGATCGCACTGGCCGAGATTCACAATGCTCGTGCCGAAGGCAACCGGGCCCTCGAGTCGGGCGATCACGAGACCGCGCTGGCCCGGGCCGGCGAAATACGCGCGATGATGGCGGTTCTGGGCTGCGACCCGCTCGACGAGCGATGGGAAACCCGCGACGAGACGTCGGCCGCGCTGGCAGCCGTCGACGTCTTGGTGCAGGCCGAACTCGAGCGCCGTGAGGCGGCACGGGCCCAGCGGAACTGGGCACTGGCCGACGAGATCCGTGACCGGCTGAAGCAGGCCGGCATCGAGGTCACCGACACTGCCGACGGGCCGCAGTGGACCCTGACCGACGGTGACAAGAAGTAGATGCCCGGAAACTCCCGGCGCCGCGGCGCGGTACGAAAAGCCGGCACCAAGAAGGGGCCCACCGTCGGCTCCGGCGGTGTGCGCCGCCGCGGTCTCGAGGGGCGGGGCGCCACTCCGCCGGCTCACCTGCGACCGAACCACCCGGCGGCCAAACGTGCTGCCGCCAAAGAAAAGTCGCGTCGCACCGGAAAGAAGACCGACGACACCGAGATTGTCCTCGGCCGCAACCCGGTGCTGGAATGCTTGCGGGCCGGAGTACCGGCGACCGCGTTGTATGTGGCGCTGGGCACCGACGCCGACGAGCGGTTGACCGAATCGGTGCGGCGCGCAGCGGATTCCGGCATTCCGATTCTGGAAGTGCCGCGCACCGATCTGGACCGCCTCAGCGCCAACGGGCTGCATCAGGGCATCGCGTTGCAGGTGCCGCCGTACCAGTACGCTCATCCCGACGACCTACTGACTGCGGTTCGCGACGCGTCATCGCCCGCACTTCTCGTGGCGCTCGACAACATCTCCGATCCCCGCAACCTCGGGGCGATCGTCCGGTCAGTCGCAGCCTTCGGCGGCCACGGTGTGGTGATCCCGCAGCGGCGCAGCGCGGCCGTCACCGCGGTGGCGTGGCGCACCAGCGCCGGCGCGGCGGCGCGCGTGCCGATCGCTCGGGCGTCGAATCTCAATCGGACACTTCGTGATTGGGCTGCCACCGGGCTATTCGTCGTGGGGTTGGATGCTGACGGTGACACGACGATCGACGATTTGGATGCCGCTGGCGACATAGTGATCGTCGTCGGCTCGGAGGGTAAGGGGTTGTCGCGGTTGGTCCGCGAACACTGCGACGCGGTGGTGTCGATTCCGATGGCCGGCCCCACCGAATCGCTGAACGCCGCAGTCGCCGCCGGTGTGGTGCTGGCCGAGGTCGCACGCCAGCGCCGCCGCCGATAGCCTCCCAAGGGTGCAACCGTCACGTCCCGAGGATGTGTAACCCTGCCCACAGCGCCAGCACCGCCAACACCAAAGTGATCGGCACCGTGCACAAACCGAGGCGGACGAAGCGCCCGATGCCGTCTTCGGCGGCGTTGTCGCGCAGTACATTTCTCCACAGCAGGTTGGACAGCGAGCCGATGTAGGTCAGGTTGGAGCCGACATTCGTGCCGATCAGCACCGCGAGCACCGACGCCGCGCCGCCGCCGCCGACAAGAGGCAGCAGCAGCAGGACTGCCGGCAGGTTGTTCACGAGATTGGACAACACCGCGGCGATCGCCGCCAACGCGAGCAGCGCAGGCAGCCCATTGCCGTTGGGCAGCAGATCTCGTGTCGCAGTGTCGAGCCCGTTGACCATCGCGGCCCGCACCACGACCCCGAGCGCCAGCACGAAAGCCAGGAACGGCACATTGGCTGCACGCACCACCTCCGGCAGCGTGCCCGTCCGCCGGATCAGCCCCCGCACTGCCAGCACGGCCGCGCCCCCACACGCCACCCATGCCGGCGACACTCCCACCAGTGACGCCGCCGCGAACCCCGTCAGCGTCACACCCAGCACCGCCAGCGCGAACACCGGCGGTTGCGGGCGGTCGGGAAGCTCGTGGGCGGCCGACGGCGCGGACAGGTCGCCCGCGAAAAACCGCCGAAAGACGAGGTATTCCGCGGCAATCGCTACCAGCCACGGCGCCGTCATCAAAGCGGTGAACCGGGTGAACGACACCCCGGCCGCCGTAAACGCCAACAGGTTGGTCAAGTTCGACACCGGCAACAGCAGCGACGCGGTGTTGGCCAGATGAGCGCTGGCGTAGCTGTGCGGTCGGGCCGGCAGCCGCAGCATGCGGGCAGTGGCCAGCACTACCGGCGTCAGCAGCACGATCGTCGCGTCCAAACTCAGCACGGCGGTGGTCAGCGACGCGATCACGAACACCTGCCGCAGCAGCCGCCGGGGCTGTCCCGCACTGCCGCGTGCCATCACCATGCCGGCCGCCCGGAACACACCCTCGTCGTCGCACAGCCGCGCCAGCACCAGCACCGCGGCAAGGAATCCGACAACGGGAAGAAGCCGGGCCACCTCGTCGACCGCATCGCGCAGCGAAAGTGCCCCGACCGCAATCAACAGCAAAGCCGCGGGCACCGCCACGACGTCCTCGGTCCAGCCCTTCGGGCGCAGCAACGCGAACGTCAGCACCACGGCCAGCAGCGCCAGCGAAAGTAGCAATCGCCAATCCGCCTCAGGCCCAAGGGTCTTCAGGCTGCCACAACACCGGCAGGTGCAATGCCACGTCGTCTGCCGCAGCGAGCCGCGACAGCACCCGGATGGTGGCATCCAGATCGTCGGCCGCATACGGCAGCGCGCGGATCGGCTCGGTGAGCGGGCGGAAGAAGTCGTCCCAGTGGATCATCACCACCCGACGGGCGCCGACGGCACGCACCACTTCGTTCCAGTAGTCGACCAGGTACTGCTCGGGCAGTACCCCGAGCTGTCCCACGCCCAGATAGACCACATCGGCGCGCTGTCCGGCCAGCGCGCCCTCGACGAACCCGGCGCTGCCCTGAACCAGCAGCCGCCGATCCGTTGGCCGGTGACGAATCAGCACGGACCATGCCTCACCACATTTGTAGGCCGACGCCTTGACTGGGGGCACCACAGGCTCGGTGATCACACCCGGAAACCGGTCGGGCGGTGAGTGTTTCGACTCGATCAGCGTCACTTCGTAGGCACCCAGGGTGATCGGCTCACCTGAGATCGCGACGACGATGCGGTCGTCGGGTAAGCCGTAGCCGCGGCCGATGTTGGCTGCCGACTCACCGCCGACGAGCTCGGCGTCGGTGCGTGCGGCCACCACCGCGGAGTCCAGCGCATGGTCGTAGTGGGTGTGCACCGGAATCACCGCATCCAGTTTGCGGACACGGGTCCGTTCCAGGCAGCCGATGATCCGCTCCAGCGACGGTTCCACCCGCCGCAACACCACGGTCGACAGGCTCGGCCGCGAGAAGAACCCGTCGGTCATCAGCGCCGAAGTGCCGTCGCTGACGAGAAGTGTCGCCACGCCCAACCACGTCACCGAAAGAGGAGCGTCGGCCTCGGCGGGCGGCACGTCGAACCGCTTGGTGAAGTCCTCGACGAACGGGCGGCCGAGCTTGAGGCGCATGGCTCAACCCTACGGCGAATCCCGCGACGCTGTTGCGGGCGGCGGATCAGCCGGCCGGGGTGAGCATGTCCTTCCAGGCGTCGTCGGCGACGTTGGCGGAATCCTTCACGCTGTAGCGCGAGCCGTCGGGTGCGACGACCTCGCCGCTCTGCGGGTTGTAGATCGCCGTGGGAAGCTGCCCCGGCGTATAGGTGCACGGGTTCGGCTGCTGACCGCTGCACGCCACACTGCCCTGCCCGGGCCGCGACAACGGATCACTGACCGGCATCGGCGGACGAATCATGTTGGCGGGCAACGGGTTCAAGCCGTTGTTGACGCTGGGCGCCGGGATCACCCGACCGGGCTCCACCGGCTGGTCACAGCGCGCCGCCGGTGCCGGGCAGGTCAGGATCTGGTTCGGATCGCCGTACCACGGGTTGGTGCCCATCGGCACATACGGCTCGTTGCTGCGGCACTCCTGCGGCGATGCGGCCCGTTTACCCGGCACGTCGGCGCACGGATAATTACGCGCGCCGCGAACCGCGAGACCCTGGTAGTCCTTCGGGATCTTGCAGTAGATCCCGGTCGGCAGCGGCGCTGGCGAGGTGTCGGCAGGCGCGCGCCACTGCGACGGCGGCAAAAAGCCAGTCAGGCACGGCGGCGGACTGTTGAGGGCAGCACCGAAACCCGGCGGAACAGCCTGCAGGGTCAACGCAGAGGCACCGATGCCCACGAACAACGGGCCGAGCGCGAAGTTGATGATGCCGTAGCCGGGGAAGACCGTTCCTGCCTCGAGCTGACTCGCGCTCTGTGGGAAGTAGACGAACGCCTGTTCCACGCCCTTGTGGTAGCGCTTGAGCAAGTCGATGACGATCTCGAGGTTGGCCAGTGTCTGCGGCAGCGAGTCACGCACATCGGAGAACACCGCGTTGAGCTGATCGGCGGTGGGGGCGGCCTGCTGCAAACCGCTGCGCAGTGCCGCGTCCTGCTCAGCGGCCTGGGTGCCGATCGAATTCAGGTTGGCCGCCCAGGTTTCGATGTTGTCGCGCGAATTCACCTGCGAATCCAGGATCGGCGACGAGTTGGCGATGATGTCGTTGACCGGAGTCAAGTTGTCACGGAAGTCGCTGGCAATCGCGGTGGTCGAATCCACCAGCCGCTGCAGCGCCGGCCCCAGCCCACCGACCGCTTGTGACGTCTCGTCGAGCAACGTGGCGATCTTGTCCTTGGGCAGGGCCGCGAGCCCGCGATTGGCGGCGTCAAGGGCCGGGCCGACGTCGGACGGAATCGTGGTCTTGGTGATCGTCTGACCGTCCCGGAAGTGTTTACTGGAGTCGCCGCTGGCGGAGACGATGTCGACGTACTGCTCGCCGACAGCCGTCACGGAATGCACGTTCGCGGAGGCGTCCAGCGGCAGCTTGTACCGGTTGTCGATGCTCAGCGTTGCGCGCGCCCCCCGCTCGGTGGGCTGGACGTCGGTCACCCGCCCGATCATCGCGCCCCGGTATGTGACGTTGGCGGTCTCGTAGAGCCCACCGGATCTCGGCAGATCGACGTACAGCGTGTACTGGCCGATGCCTACGCGCTGTGGCAAGTGAAGGTAGTGGAAGCTCAAAGCGCCGAGCGCCAGCAACGTCAGCGCCAGAAAGATCGCGAGCTGAAGGCGAATGAACGGCGTCAGGATCGGGTCGCCTTGGCCCGTCCACCGCATCGGTTCCTCCTCGCCTCACGCCGAGCGACGGGGCGCTTCCCGTGTGCGGGGGACACCGGTGTCTGACCTCGCGATGAGTCGGAACTGTACCCGATGACGGTAACGCGCACGCCGCAACAGACAAACTATCGTGATCGTGGATTCGACGTTCCTTCGGGTTCAGACGAACGGTTGCAGCGTGACGCCGTCACTGATCAGTCGTTCGCGCACCGCGACGGCCAACTGCACTGCATCGGGCGAATCACCATGCACGCAGATGGATTCCACGTTTACCGGGATCACCGAACCGTCGATCGCGGTCACCTCTGCGCGCATCACCATCGTCGACACGCGCTGCGCCACCGTGTCCGGGTCGTGGATCACCGCACCCGGATACCGACGGGATACGAGTTGGCCGTCGGGCCGGTAGGCGCGATCCGCGAACGCCTCAGCGACACAGCGCAATCCGAGCGCAGACGCCGCCTCGAACAGTGCGGACCGCGCCAAGCCCAGCACCGGTAGCGAATCGTCGACCGCATGCACCGCCTCGGCGATCGCCCGGGCCTGGGTCCGGTCGGTGACGGCGGTGTTGTACAGCGCCCCATGGGGTTTGACGTAGGACACTTTTGATCCCACCGCATGAGCGATCGCCTGCAGCGCACCGATCTGGTAGATCACGTCGGCGGTCAAATCCGGTGCGGCGACGTCGATGTAGCGGCGGCCGAAGCCCGCCAGGTCGCGATAGCTGACCTGCGCGCCGATCCGTACACCCTGTTCGGCAGCTGCGCGGCAAGTCCGGACGAGCCCGGCCGGATCGCCGGCATGAAATCCGCAAGCCACGTTCGCGCTTGTGACCACTCGCAGCATCTGCTCGTCATCCCCGAGCCGCCACACTCCGAACCCTTCGCCGAGGTCGGCGTTCAGATCGACCGTTCGCTGGGGGGCCGGCACAAGTGCAAGCCTAGGTGTGCGCCGGTGACTGATGTCGACGTTCGACGAGCCAACACACCACGAAAATCGCGAACGAGATCGTCGTGACGAAGACCGAGATCGGCACACCCGGGGCCAGCGACAGCACGATGCCGCCCACCGCAGCAAGCTCGGCGAACAGCACCGACACCGCAATGGTGGGCATCGGTGCCGAACATACTCGCGCCGCTGCTGCGGCAGGAGTGATCAGTAGGGACATGACCAGCAGGGCGCCGACGATCTGTACGCCCTGCGCAGCGACGACGCCCACCAGCGCCGCGAACACAATGCCCAGCACGCGCACCGGGACACCGCGCGCCGCGGCCACCTCCGGGTCGACGGTCGCGAACAACAGCGGCCGGTATGCGACCACGAGCACGATCGCGAGAACCACGGCGACGACGACCAATTGGGCCAGACCGGAATAGCCGACCCCGACGATCTGGCCCGTCAGCAGTGCGAAACTGGTCCCTGCCCGACCCGGGTAGAGGTGGATGAACAACACCGCAAGGCCCAAGCCGAAGGCCATCACCACGCCGATGGCTGAATCGCGTTCTCGCGCACGCTGTCCCAACACGCCGAACAGCACCGCGGCGATCAAGCTTCCCAGCAGCGCGCCGACTCCGACGTTGAAGCCTGTCAACAGTGCGAACGCCGCTCCCGTCAAAGACAATTCGGATGAACCGTGCACCGCGAACGACATCTGCCGCATGACGATGAACGGCCCGATCAGTCCGGCCGTCAATGCCAGCAGCGCGCCGGCCACGATTGCCTGCTGCACGAAGTCGCGGCTCAGCAGGTCCGCCGTGACGTGGAGGTCGAACAGCTTGTCAAGCACGCGAGCGATGTTGTCACTCATGGCAATAGCTCCGGTTGCCCACCACCACGTATTGCCCGCGTATTCGCAGCACGTCGACATCGGCGCGGTACAGCTTCGACAGGTTCTCGGTAGTCATCACCTCGTCCACGGTGCCGACTCGGAACCTGCCGTCGACCAGATACAGCACCCGGTCGACGAAGGGCAGCACGGGGTTGATGTCGTGGGTGACGAACACCACCGCAGTCGCCGCGTCGCGCCGCCGCTTGTCGATCAATGCCGAGACCTGTTGTGCGCTGGCCGGATCAAGGTTCAGCAGGGGCTCGTCACACAGCAACAGAAGGGGATCTCCGGCCAGCGCCTGAGCGATCCGCAGCCGCTGCAGTTCGCCGCCGGACATCACGGAAAGCGGCGCCTTGGCCAGATGCTCGGCGCCCACCGCGGCAAGCGCGCTGTCGACGGCCGAGTCGTGCTGCCGCCGAATCGTTCGGCGAATGGTCCATCCCCAGCGGTGTCCGTCGACCCCCAGGCGCACTAGATCAGCGCCGCGCATCGTCAGTCCGCGCTCCGCGCCCCGATGTTGCGGAATGTAGCCGACGGTGCTGCGCCCCGACGAAACAGGCTGCCCCGCAATAGAAACCGCGCCGGTCGTCAACGCTAGCTGGCCCGTGAGCACCTTCAGTAGTGATGTCTTTCCCGAGCCGTTGGGCCCCAGCACGGCGACGAATTCGCCGCGGTCGACGGTCAGATTCAGGCTGTCCCAGAGTACGCGGTCGCCGAACGCGAGGCCGGCGTCGCTGAGCTGGACGAGGGGCGTGCTCACTGGCGGTGTGCGTCGATCCGCTGCAGCGCCGCGCTCAACTGCTCGACGGTGTGCCGTTGCCACGACACGTAATCCGTTCCGGCGGGCAGTGTCTCGCGCACCTCCACGACCGGCACGCCTGCCGCGTTCGCAGCATCTACCACCCGGCGCGTCACCGACGTGTCGGTTTGCGGGTTGGACAACACCACCTGCACGCCGTGGGTATTCACCAGATCCAGTACTGCCGCGATGTCGGCGGGCGCAGGATCGGCGTCGGCGGTCACCGCTTTGTAGTAGCCCTCCGGCGTCTTGTCCACCAGCCCCGCCGCCACCTGGAGATAGTGGGCGACGTCCTCGGTCGCAATCACGCCCGCACCGCGGTGTGCGGCGGCGATATCGCGCTCGGTGGCGGAGATGGCGCGCAGCTGGTCGGTGAACGTTTCGGCGTTGGCGCGGAAGTCGGCGGCGTGAGCGGGATCGGCGGCGCCCAGTTGGTCGGCGATCGCGTCAGCCACTCGGTTGACGGTGTCGAGGTCGTAGAAGACATGCGGATTACTTCCCGGCTGATACCCGCCGACCGTGAACGCCTCGATGCGCTTCACCGCGCCGTTCTGCTTCAGCACCGGCGCGACGAACGCGTCGTAGCCGCCTCCGTTGTAGACCACCAGGGCGGCGTCGGCGATCGCGGCGGCGTCGGCGGGGCTGGCGTCATAGGAGTGCGGGTCTTCGGCGGGGTTGTCGATGATCGCCCTGACTTGCACATGCTCGCCGCCCACTGCTGCAGCGACGGACCCCCACACCGTGGTCGACGCGACGACGCTGAGCTTGTGCGACTGCTCGGACGACGGCGTGCACGCGGCGACGGCAAGCACGACCGCAGCCCACACGACCGCGGCCAGCCCCATCACCCGACGCATGCCTCGCCTCACTTAAATGAAAACCGTTTCCATTAATGTAGCGCATCTCAATGCATGGATGCGCTAACGTCGGAGAGCATGGCCAGGACGGGCGGGCACCGGCGGCGGGCCACGCTGGATTCTCTGGCCGCCGAGCTCAACGTCTCGCGCACCACGGTCTCCAACGCGTACAACCGACCGGATCAATTGTCGGCCGGTCTGCGTGAGCGGGTGCTGCAAACCGCGAAGCGACTCGGCTATCCGGGTCCCGATCCGGTGGCGCGCTCGCTGCGGACCCGGAAGGCCGGCGCGGTCGGCCTGGTGCTCACCGAGCCGCTGAACTATGCATTCAGCGATCCCGCGGCGGTGAGTTTCGTCGGCGGGCTGGCGGAGTCCTGTGAACAGGTGGGCCAGGGACTGCTGCTGGTGGCGGTCGGGCCCGCACGCAGCATCGCCGAAGGGTCGCACGCCGTGCTCAGCGCAGGTGTGGACGGCTTCGTCGTCTACTCGGTGGCCGACGACGACCCCTATCTGCAGGTGGCGCTCGAACGCAACCTGCCTGTCGTCATCGTCGACCAGCCCAAGGACGTCGCGGGTGCGTCGGGTGTGTGCATCGACGACCGGGCGGCGATGCGGGAACTCGCGGATTACGTTGTGCGCCTTGGGCATCGGGACATCGGCCTGCTGACCATGCGGCTGGGCCGTGAGCGCAGGACGGCGGCCGCGTCGGTGGCGACGCCAGAGCGGTTGCGGTCAGCGCATTTTCACGTGCAGCGGGAACGCATTCACGGCGTGCGCGACGCGATGGCGGCCGCCGGCCTCGATCCCGACTCGTTGACCGTGGTGGAGAGTTACGAGCACCTGCCGACGTCGGGTGGCGCGGCCGCAGAGGTGGCGCTGGAAGCCAACCCACGCATCACCGCACTGATGTGCACCGCGGACGTGCTGGCGCTGTCGGCGATGGACTACCTGCGAGCGCGCGGCGTCTACGTGCCGGGGCAGATGACGGTCACCGGTTTCGACGGCGTGCCCGACGCATTGCGTCGGGGGTTGTCCACCGTCGCCCAGCCGAACCTCGAAAAAGGCCGTCTGGCAGGCAAACTCCTTCACACACCGCCCCGCAGCGGGCTCCCGGTCAACGAGGTGCTGCCCACGGAACTGGTCCGCGGCCGCACTGCCGGACCTCCGGCCTGACCGCTCGACCGGTCAGATCTTGGGGTGGTCTTCGTCGCCGATCAGTAGACGCACGGCCAGATCCAGCCGCTTGCTCACGTCGGTGGCCGAGGCCCGCCGGGTCAGCCATGCGAGCAGATTGGACAGCCACACGTCCGAGATGACCCGGGCGATGTGGTACTGGTCCTCGGTCGGCTCGCCGTCGCTCATCGCCCGCGCGAACATGCTGTCCATCAGCTTGCCGACGTGGTCCACCTCGCCGGCCGCGGACGCGTCGGCGAATACGAATGCCCGCGTCATCGCCTCGGTCAACAGCGGGTTGCGCTGCATCGCCCGGTTCAGCCGGCTGATCATCTGGTGCAGTCGCTGATACGGCGTGCCGCCGCCCAGCGACATCCGGTCCGTTTTGGCGTCGATCCGCTCGAACTCCCGCCCCAGCGCAGATACCAGCAGATGCACCTTCGACGGGAAGTACCGATACAACGTTCCGACCGCCACGTCGGCTCGTTCGGCCACGGCGCGCATCTGCACCGCCTCGTAACCGCCCTTAGAGGCGATAGCCAACGTGGCATCCAAGATGCGCTTGCGACGCTCCCGCTGAGCCTCCGAGCCGAGTTCGGATTCGGCCAGGGCGGCCACCGTCAGGACCTGGGGCTGACGCGGTTCGCTCGACGAGCCGGAACTGGCGTGTGCTGGCGTCGACATGCGGTAAGCGGCTCCTTGTCTTCGTCTACGAGAAGAAACGATACGCATTCCGGCCGTGGATTTCTCGCCGGGAATCGGCCCGCCTACGCTCGTGTCCTGCTCGGATGCGTGCCGGTTCGCCAACCGGCACCCGTACTATTAGAACACGTTCTAGTAGGCTGCACGTGTCTTTACCTCACGGCTTAGGAGGCTGACCGTGGCAGCAGCGTCTCCAACTCGGGCAAGCAGCTCGCCGGACGACCAGGCCGCCGCCAGAGAGCTGGTGCGTTCATGGGCACCCGGATCCGGGGCTGTCGCAGCCGCGCGGGCCGTCGAGCAAGGCGATCCCGATGCCTGGCAGAAGCCGTTCCGCGGGCTGGCCGAACTCGGCTTCTTCGGGGTCGCGGTGCCCGAGTCACTGTCGGGCGCCGGTGCCGGCGTCGCGGACTTGTGCGCGATGCTCGAGGAGGCCGCCTACGCGCTGGTGCCCGGGCCGGTGGCCACCACCGCGCTGGCCACGCTGCTGCTTGACGACGAACACGTGCTCGCCGAAATGATGTCCGGACAGCGCAGCGCCGGCGTCGCCCTCGACGGCGACCTGAGCGTCGGCGACGGTCGTGTCAGCGGCACCCTGCCGGTTGTGCTGGGCGGCAGGGCCGGCGACTACGTCGTGGCCGCGGCAGGCGAGCAGTGGCTGCTGGTCGACACCAGCGCCGACGGCGCGACGGTCGAGGTGCTGACGGCCACGGACTTCTCGCGCCCGCTGGCGCGCGTCGTGCTGGACTCTGCACCGGCGGTGACGCTGACCGTCCCGGGTCGGCGTGCGCACGACCTCGCCGCCACGGTGCTCGCCGCCGAGGCCGCCGGGGTGGCCCGCTGGGCGCTGGACACCGCCACCGAATACGCGAAGGTCCGCGAACAGTTCGGCAAGCCGATCGGCAGCTTTCAGGCGATCAAGCACATCTGCGCGGAGATGCTGTTGCGGGCCGAGCAGGCGTCGGTGGCAGCGGCCGACGCGGCCCGGGCCGCCGACTCTGACGACCGGCAGCTCTCGGTGGCCGCGGCCGTTGCAGCTGCGGTGGGGATCGACGCCGCCAAGGCCAACGCGAAGGATTGCATACAGGTGCTCGGCGGCATCGGGATCACCTGGGAGCACGACGCGCACTTGTATCTGCGCCGCGCACACGGTATTTCGCAAGTGCTCGGCGGCCGGTCGCGCTGGTTGCGCCGGGTCGCCGCCCTCACCCGCGACGGAGTCCGCCGCGAATTGCACATCGACCTCGCGGCCGTCGAGGACCTTCGGCCGCAGATCAGAGCCGCGGTCGCGGAGGTGGCCGCGCTGCCCAAGGAGAAGCGTCAGGCCGCGCTGGCCGACGCGGGTCTGCTGGCGCCGCACTGGCCCAAGCCGTACGGCAGAGACGCCTCGCCGGCCGAACAGTTGCTGATCGACCAGGAGATGGCCGCGGCCGGGGTCGACCGCCCTGATCTGGTGATCGGCTGGTGGGCCGCTCCGACGATCCTCGAACACGGCAGCCCGGAACAGATCGAGCGCTTCGTGCCCGCGACCCTGCGCGGCGAGCTGACCTGGTGCCAGCTGTTCAGTGAACCCGGCGCCGGCTCGGACCTTGCCGCGCTGCGCACGAAAGCCGTTCGCGCAGAAGGGGGGTGGCGGCTCACCGGGCAAAAGGTGTGGACGTCGGCCGCGCACAAGGCGCACTGGGGGGTGTGCCTCGCGCGCACCGATCCGGACGCCCCGAAACACAAGGGCATCACCTATTTCCTCGTGGACATGAAATCCGAGGGCATCACGATCCGGCCGCTGCGCGAGATCACCGGCGACGAGCTGTTCAACGAGGTGTTCTTCGACGACGTGTTCGTGCCCGACGAGATGGTGGTCGGTGAGGTCAACGACGGCTGGCGGCTGGCACGCACCACGCTGGCCAACGAACGTGTCGCAATGGCACACGGCACCGCGCTCGGCAATCCGATGGAGCAGCTGCTGGCGACGGTGTCGCAGGCCGACCTCGACCCCGCCGAACAGGATCGGCTCGGCGCGTTGATCGTGGCGGCGCAAGTGGGCTCGCTGTTGGATCAGCGGATCGCCCAACTGGCCGTCGGCGGCAAGGATCCCGGCCCGCAAGCCAGCGCCCGCAAGCTCATCGGTGTGCGCTACCGCCAGGAGCTGGCGGAATTCCGGATGGACCTGTCCGAAGGCGCGGGCATCGTGGAGAACCGCGAAGTCCACGACTTCCTCAACACCCGTTGCTTGACCATCGCCGGCGGCACCGAGCAGATCCTGCTGACCATGGCCGCCGAGCGGCTGCTGGGGCTGCCGCGCTGAGCGCGGCGTGAGGTCAGCTGAAGGTGGTCTGCGCGCAGGTGGTCGGCGAGGTGATGTTGACGCCGGAGTACACCACCTGGATCTCCGCGCACACGATGTAGTCGGAATTGAGCAACGGCTGGCCGGTCTGCCAGTCGGTCGGCTGGCTCTGGCCGGAGATCTGGTACTTCTCCGGCGGGCCGCCGCCGAAGTAGATCGTCGTGATCTCGCGCCGGCCCATCTCCTTGTACTGCCGCGTATTTGCCGCTACCACTTGGGTTTCCAAGTTGTTCAGCCGGTTCGACGAGCGCAGCGTGGTGGTCTGGCGCGCCCACAGGTCATCCGGAAATCCTTCGATACCGTCGGCTGACCGGCGGTTGGCCGCAACAGTGAAGTAGCACTGTTTGTCGGCCAGCGGGCAATTCGCGGTGACGTGCACTTCCAACTGCATGCCGTCCGGCAGCGGAAACGACGTGTCCTTGGTGTCGGACGCCGCAGAGGCCAGCCCGGGAACGCCGAGCCCAACACCGAGCAGTCCGCCTGCGATGGCTACCGCAAATCGCTTCATGGTGCTCCTCCCCAGCATGCGAAATGGTAGCCGCGGGCTATTCGTCGTAGGTGACTTCGACGGAATCCGACCGCGGGCGGGCCTGACACCCCAGGATCAGCCCTTCGTCGAGGTCCGATGGCTCGAGCACGTCGTTGACCTCCATCTCGACCTCGCCGCTGCGCTTGAGCACCGCACACGCTCCGCAATGTCCCTCGCGGCAGGAGAACGGCGCGTCGAGGCCCTTGTCCAGCAGCACGTCGAGCAGCTTGGCGTTACGCGGCCAGGAAATCTCATGTCGCTGGCCGTCGAGGTGCACGATCGCGGTGGCAGGCGGCTCGTCGCTGTCGTCCTCGATCACGACGGCTGCGAACGGATCGGTGTCCAAAGAACGGAAAATTTCGATGTGCAGCCGCTCCTTGGGCACGCCGATGCTTCTCAGTGCGGCTTCGGCGGCGGCCATGAACGGGCCGGGTCCGCAGATGAAGGCGTCGTGGGCGGCGTACGGCGCCATGAGCGCAGCCAAGGCGGCTTGGGTGGGCAGCCCCTGCACGGATTCCAGCCAGTGCATCACGGTGAGCCGGTCGGGGTATTTCGCGGCGAGTTCTCGCAGCGTACCGGCGAAGATCACCGAGTTCTCGTCGCGGTTGGCATAGACGAGGACGACCTTGCCGCTGCCCTCGGCCAGCGCCGACTTGCAGATCGCCATCATCGGGGTGATGCCGCTGCCGGCAGCGACGAGCAGGAAGTCCGTGTCGAGCGTGCGCGGGACGAAGGTTCCCGACGGGGCGAGTACGTGCAGCCGCATCCCGGGGTGCGCGTGATCGCACAGCCAGTTGGACGCGTAGCCGTCGGCGGTGCGTTTGACGGTGACGGCCATCGCGTCGTCGGTGAACGGCGAGGTGCACAGCGAATAGCAGCGCGCGACCGAGCCGGTGCGGTCGCTGGGAATCCGCAGAGTCAGGAATTGGCCCGGGGCGTACTGCAGCTTCTGTGGGGAGATGACGGGGTCGTTTGGACCGTCGGGCACCTTGAACACCAGAGAGCGCGCGTCGTCGGTCTCCGCGACGACGTCGGCCACCTGCAGTTCCAACACGTGGCTGCCCAGCGGCTCGTCGGTCACGACTCTCCTTCCGGCAGGAACTAGAACATGTTACAGAAATGTGGTTGTCCGGGTCTACCTGCTGCAGGAATGCGGTGCTCGACTAAAATCGTAACGTGTTCTAATCTTGCGACTGAACCGCGACCTTGGAGGCAGCAGTGACGTCCATTCAACAGCGCCCGGTGACCGAAGGGGCCCAGGCGGTGCTCGACGCCGTCGACGAACTACTGCCCAAGCTGCGGCAGCGCGCCCAGGAAACCGAGGAACTGCGCCGCCTTCCGGACGCTACCGTCAGTGAACTCCAGGAGATCGGATTCTTCAGGTTGCTGCAGCCGCAGCAGTGGGGCGGCCTGCAATGCGACCCCGCGCTGTTCTACGAGGCGGTTCGCCGGCTTGCCAGTGCGTGCGGCTCGACCGGCTGGTGTGCGTCGATCATCGGCGTGCACAACTGGCATCTGGCGCTGTTCGACCAGCAGGCCCAAGAAGAGGTGTGGGGCGACGACAGCAACGTCCGCATCTCGTCGTCGTACGCGCCGATGGGTGCGGGGCAGGTGGTCGACGGCGGCTATCTGGTCAACGGCGCTTGGAACTGGTCGTCAGGTTGCGACCACGCCACATGGACGTTCGTCGGCGGGCCGGTGATCAAGGACGGTAAGCCGGTGGACTTCGGCAGCTTCCTGATTCCGCGCAGCGAGTACCAGATCGACGACGTGTGGCACGTCGTCGGCCTGAAGGGCACCGGCTCCAACACGCTGGTGGTCAAAGACGTGTTCGTGCCGCGCCATCGGTTCCTGTCCTATAAGGCGATGAACGACAAGACCGCCGGCGGCCTGCAGACCAACACTGCCCCCGTCTACAAAATGCCTTGGGGCACAGTGCATCCCACGACAATTTCGGCTCCTATCGTGGGCATGGCCTACGGCGCGTACGAGGCGCATGTGGAGCATCAGGGCAAGCGGGTGCGAGCCGCGTTCGCGGGTGAGAAGGCCAAGGACGACCCGTTTGCGAAGGTGCGCATCGCGGAGGCAGCCAGCGACATCGACGCCGCCTGGCGCCAGTTGATCGGCAACGTCAGCGAGGAGTACGCACTGTTGCAGGCGGACAAAGAGATTCCGTTCGAGCTGCGCGCCCGCGCCCGCCGCGACCAGGTGCGCGCCACCGGCCGCGCGATCGCGTCCATCGACCGGCTGTTCGAGGCGTCCGGCGCCACGGCCCTGGCCAATAGCGCTCCTATCCAACGCTTTTGGCGTGACGCCCACGCCGGCCGGGTGCATGCCGCCAACGATCCAGAACGCGCGTACCTGATCTTCGGCAACCACGAGTTCGGCCTGCCGCCGCAGGACACGATGGTCTGATGACGTCTTTCGCCGCCGAAGCCGCTCAGCAGCAAGAGGTCACGTTCGAGTCCACCTCGCGCTACGCGCAGGTGCGCTCGGGTTCTTTGGATATGCGCCTGCATTACCACGAGGCGGGCGTAGGCCACGAGCAGACCGTCGTGCTGTTGCACGGCGGCGGCCCGGGCGCGTCGAGCTGGTCGAACTTCTCGCGCAACATCGCGGTGCTGGCCAAGCACTTCCACGTGCTGGCGGTCGATCAGCCCGGCTACGGCCTGTCGGACAAGCACACCGAACACGAGCAGTACAACCGTTACAGCGCTAGAGCTTTGATGGGGCTGTTCGACCATCTCGGCTTACAGCGTGCCGCTCTCGTCGGCAACTCGTTGGGCGGGGGCACCGCAGTGCGGTTCGCACTCGACTACCCCGACAGAGCCGGGCGGCTGGTGCTGATGGGCCCCGGTGGGTTGAGCGTCAACCTGTTCTCGCCTGACCCTACCGAAGGCGTCAAGCTGCTCGGGAAGTTCTCTGTCGAGCCCACCCGCGAGAACTTGGAGAAGTTCTTGCGAATCATGGTGTTCGACCAGAAACTGATCACCCCTGAGCTCGTCGACGAACGCTTCGCGCTGGCCAGCACACCCGAATCGCTGGCGGCTACCAAAGCGATGGGGAAGTCGTTCTCGGGCGCGGATTTCGAGCTCGGCATGATGTGGCGCGAGGCCTACAAGTTGCGCCAGCGCGTGTTGCTGATCTGGGGCCGCGAGGACCGCGTCAACCCACTCGACGGTGCGCTGGTGGCGCTGAAGACCATCCCCCGCGCGCAACTGCACGTATTCGGCCAGTGCGGACACTGGGCGCAGTTGGAGAAATTCGACGAATTCAACAAGCTCACCATCGATTTCCTGGGGGAGTGAGGTACGGATGAGCATCCGGTCACTGGCGTATCTGCGCATCGAGGCGACGGACGTCGCGGCCTGGCGGGATTACGGCCTGAAGGTGCTCGGCATGGTCGAGGGCAAGGGCCACACCGACGGCGCGCTGTATCTGCGGATGGACGACTTCCCGGCGCGGCTGGTGATCATCCCGGGGAAGCGCGACCGGCTGCTGGAGTCAGGCTGGGAAACCGCGAACGCCCTTGAGCTGCAAGAGGTTCGCAACCGCCTCGACGTGGAAGGCGTGCCGTACAAGGAGGCGACGGCCGCCGAACTCGCCGACCGCCGGGTCGACGAGATGATCCGATTCCAGGATCCGTCGGGCAACTGCCTCGAGGTGTTCCACGGTGCCGCACTGGAGCATCGGCGTGTCGTCAGCCCGTACGGCCACAAGTTCGTCACCGGAGAGCAGGGCCTGGGCCACGTGGTGCTGACCACCCGTGACGACGCAGAGTCATTGCACTTCTACCGCGACGTGCTCGGGTTCTACCTTCGCGACTCGATGCGGCTGCCCCCGCAACTCGTCGGCAGGCCCGCTGACGGTCCTCCGGCATGGCTGCGCTTCTTCGGCTGCAACCCGCGGCACCACAGCCTGGCGTTCATGCCGGGCGAGACGCCCAGCGGCATCGTGCATTTGATGGTCGAGGTAGAGAACTCCGACGACGTCGGGCTGTGCCTCGACCGCGCGCTTCGCCGCAAAGTGCCGATGTCGGCGACCCTCGGCCGCCACGTCAACGACCTCATGCTGTCGTTCTACATGAAGACCCCCGGCGGCTTCGACATCGAATTCGGTTGCGAGGGACGCCAAGTCGACGACCGCGACTGGATTGCTCGGGAAAGCACGGCCGTCAGCTTGTGGGGCCACGACTTCAGCGTCGGCTTCAAGGCCTGAGCTTGTCCGCGCCGATCGACCCGCGCACATTCCGCAGTGTGCTCGGGCAGTTCTGCACCGGCATCACGGTGATCACCACGGTGTACGAGGACCGTCCGGTCGGGTTCGCGTGCCAGTCGTTCGCTGCGCTGTCGCTGGAGCCGCCACTGGTGTTGTTCTGCCCCACCAAGGTCTCGCGGTCGTGGAAGGCGATCGAGGCCACCGGGCGGTTCTGCGTCAACGTCCTGCACGAGAAGCAGAAGAACGTGTCGGCCCGATTCGGCTCCAAGGAACCCGACAAGTTCGCCGGAATCGACTGGCATCCTTCGCCTTTGGGCTCTCCGATCATCGACGGTTCGCTGGCGCACATCGACTGCACTGTCGCCTCCGTGCACGAGGGTGGCGATCACTTCGTGGTGTTCGGTGCGGTGCAATCACTGTCGGAAGTGCCCAAGAAGAAGCCCAGGCCGCTGCTGTTCTACCGCGGCGAGTACACCGGCATCGAGCCCGACAAGAACACCCCTGCGCAGTGGCGCGACGACCTCGAGGCGTTTTTGACCGCCACCACCCGCGACACCTGGCTGTAGCCGGCTTCGCGCGTCGCGAGCGTGAAGCCACTGCGGCGACACGCCGAGAGGCCTCGCAATGAGTTCACGTTTGCGAGCCGGGCGCTGAGTGTCACAAACCGGTGTCGTCCGGCGTCTAGATAGCGGAAGAAAACATCGGATCAAGGACGACAACATGGCTCGCTGGTATGTGTACACAGTGACCGCGCTGGTAGGAGTGGTCACTTTCGGAATCGGGGTCTGGTGCCTGGTCGACCCCGGCTCGTTCGCCCACTTCGTCGACTTCGAGGAACACGAGCATTTCCTGCACGACGCCGGTGCATTCCAGATCGGCCTTGGCGTCACGCTGCTTCTGGCGCTGATCTGGGGAGACGCGCTTGCCACGGCTGTTGCCGGCTTCTTCGTCGCCAACACCATCCACACCGTCAACCACGTGATGGACCTCGATCTCGGCGGCTCCGTCGCTCAGGTGTGGCTGCTCGCGGCGGTGTCCGTGGCCCTGGCGGTCGCGTTCGTCCTGCGGCTGCGCCAACTCGGCTACGTAGTGGGCGTCGTCAGTTACGCCACCGACCGCACTCTGGCGCCGTTCGTCCGTCAGAAGACGATCAGCCTCACCACTTTCCGCAAGGACGGCACACCCGGCAGCAGCCCGGTCAGCATCGCCGTCGACGGTGACCGCGCATACTTCCGCAGTTTCGATCGCGCGATCAAGGTGCGCCGGATGCGACGCGACCCGAAGGTGGAGTTCGGTCCGTCCACCGGCTCGGGCAAGGCGACCGGCCCTACGCAACCCGCGCGGGTAAGGCTGCTCGATGGCGAAGAATACCGGACAGCGGCACGGCTGCTGCGGCGCAAATATCCGCTCCTGCACGGTGCGATCGTGCCGTTGATGCATCGCCTGATGCGCAAGAAGTTCGGCCGCACAGTGCATGTCGAGCTCATTCCGGTGACCGCGGAGGAAAGCTAGCCCGCCGGGTCCGTGGACGGAGACGCAATGGATCACACGCTGGACACACAAGCCCGAACACGCGCGTTCGCCCGAGTGCTCGGGCCGTTCTTCACGATCGTGCCCGCGATCGTCGCGGCACGCGTGACTCACATGCGGACACTTCTGGCTGCCTACCAGGCAAATCCGATGTGGCCGTGGGTCCTCGGTGCGTTCCTTCTCATGGGCGGCCTGGTGATCATCGCCTTTCATCAATACTGGCGCGGCACCGCCGCCATCCTCGTCTCCGCCCTGGGCTGGTTCCTCGCGATCCGAGGCATGCTCCTGCTGGCGGTTCCCGAACCGGTCAACCAAGCCGCTGATGCGCTCACCAGCCCGACGGCGTACGCAGTGGCGCGGGTGTTCTTCGGCTGCTTGGCACTTGCCGGGCTGTATCTGACATACGTCGGGTGGAGCGCGCCGCGAAAGCACACGTAGTCAATTCGCGGCCGGAATGGTATGTAACGGAATCGGTTGGCAATGCGGCATGGCGGAGGGAGCCCACGCGTGAGTCGAGGGATCAGGGGCGCGGCAGCTGTTTGCGTGGCACTGTTTGCGGCCGGCTGCGCAGGATCCGACGACAGCGCACCGCATGCTGCGTCGAGGCGATCGACGCCCAGCGCAGCGTCGGCGACCAGCGCCGAATCACCGAGCCCAGGTGTGATGACGTTCAGATATGAGGATGCGTCGTCGCCAGAAGCGATCCACGGCCGACAGCTCATGACGGATGCGAAGCTGCTCGAGGACGTCACCCAGAACACCAACGACATCTTGAAGCTGCCTTTCGACGTTCCAGTGGTAGGCAAGCAGTGCGACGACGAGAACGCGTTCTGGAGCTCCGACGACAAGACGATCACCCTGTGCTACGAAGATCTCGAACACAGTTACCGGATCTTCGTCGGCGACGGCGACCAAGATCCGGTGACATCGGCGGTCAACTCCGAAGTGGCCACCTACTATCACGAGCTCGGGCATGCAGTCCTCGACGTATACGACCTGCCCTTCACCGGACGCGAAGAGGATGTGGCTGACCAGCTGTCGGCGTTCATGCTGCTGGCGCCGGGAAGTGACGGAAAGCCAGACCCCAACGGTGTTCGCATCGCGACCGATTTCGCGCGAATGTTCAAGGGCTACAACGACGAATCCGGCGGTGACGCCAACGATTTCCCGTTCTACGACACCCATTCGTTCGACATGACGCGCATGTACAACTTCGAGTGCTGGATCTACGGATCCGACCCGGCGGACAACAAGAACATCGTCACCGACGGTCTGCTCCCGCAGGACCGGGCCGACGGCTGCGAAGACGAGTTCGACAAGATGTCGGCAGCCTGGGACCAGATGCTCGGCCCACATATGAAGTAGGGCAACAAGGTTCGCCCGGCGTCAGCGCTGCGCCGCGAGCCACGGCGCAATCCGGCGCAGCGCTTCGTCGATGTCTTCGGTTGGACCGGCGAAGGACAAGCGCACGAACGAGTTACCGCGCACGGTGTCGAAGTCGATGCCCGGCGCGATCGCAATGCCCGTGTCCGCCAACAGCTGCGAGCAGAACGACAACGAGTCCGTCGTCACGTCCGAGACGTCGGCATACACGTAGAACGCGCCGTCCGTGGGCGCCAGTTTGTCCAGGCCGATCGCCCGCAATCCGTTCAGCAGCCGATCCCGGTTCACGGCGTAGTGGTCCACGCGGGCGTCCGCCTCGGCCACGGATTCCGGCGTGAACGCAGCCGCCGCGCCGAACTGTGACAGCACCGGCGGGCAGATCGTGAAGTTGCCGGTCAGGCAGTCCACCGCCCGCCGCAGCGCCGCAGGCACCAGCAGCCAGCCGATGCGCCAGCCCGTCATCGCGAAGTACTTCGAGAAGCTGTTCACCACAACAGCGTTGCGCGACGTCTGCCATGCGCAGCTGGTTTCGGGCGCGCCCGGATAGACCAAGCCGTGGTACACCTCGTCGCTGATCAACTGCACCCCGGTCTCGTCGCACCACGTTGCAATCGCGGCGAGCTCGCCGGGCGGAATCACTGTGCCGGTCGGATTGGCGGGGCTGGCGACCACCACTCCGCGCACCGGCGGATCCAGCTCGGCGAGCATCTGCGCGGTGGGCTGAAACCGGGTCTCCGGGCCACATGGCACGTCGACGACCTCACAGCCCAACGCGGACAAGATATTCCGGTAACACGGATAGCCTGGGCTGGTGACCACGACGCGGTCACCCACGTCGAAGCAAGCCAGGAACGCCAGCAGAAAGCCTCCCGACGACCCAGTGGTCACCACGACGTCGCCGGCGTCGACGGAGATGCCGTGCCGGGTCTGGTACGCGCCGGCAATCGCGGCGCGCAGCTCGGGGATACCCAATGCGACGGAATAGCCGAGTTGATTGCGTTCCAGTGCATGCGCGGCGGCCGCGCGCACTGGGCCGGGTGCACCGGCGCTGGGCTGGCCGGCGGCCAGGTTCACCAGGTCGCCGTGGGTGCGCTGGCGCTCGTCGGCGGCCAGCCAGACGTCCATCACGTAGAACGGCGGCACACCGGCGCGCAGCGCGACCTGAGTACTCACGCTTGGCTATTCAACACCTCGGACTCCAGCCGCCGCAGGTAGTCCCGCGGCTGCCCGAGCAACTGCCTGCTGCCGTGGGCCCGTTTGAAGTACAGCTGGATGTCATGCTCCCAGGTGATCGCGATACCGCCGTGCATCTGAATAGCTTCTGCCGCAACAGCATCGAATGCCTCGGTGGCGGCCACACGAGCCAGTGCGGTGGCGGTCGGCGTCGGGTCCGCGACCGCGTCGTCCACGACGGCTCGCGCGGCCGACAGGGCGACGTACAGGTCGGCCATCCGGTGCTTGAGAGCCTGAAAACTGCCGATCGGCCGACCGAACTGGATCCGCTGCTTGGTGTAGTCGACCGTCAATTCCAGGCACCGCTCGGCGGCGCCGATCTGCTCGGCCGCCACCAGGATCGCTGCCGTATCCGCGAGACCCGGATCGGTGCCCAACACTGCGGTGTCCTGAGCGGTCAGCCGGGCCAGCCGCCGCGTGGGATCCATCGTGTCGAGCGGGTCCGCGGTGAACGTCGTCCACCGCACCAGCCGCTCGCCGTCCGCGGCCACCACAACGTCGGCGATGTCGCCGTTGATCACGTAGTCCGCGTCGAACACCACCGCGCCGATCGCAGCGCCCTCGGCCAGACGGCCCAAGGTGTCGGCGTCGACCTCGTCAGCGGCCAACAACGCGAGTTCGGCAAGGGTGGTACCGAGCAGCGGCGTCGGCACCAGTCCGCGGGCCAACTCGGACAAAACCGTTGCAGCATCGGCGAGTTCCCCACCAGCGCCGCCGATGTCGTCGGGAATCACCAGAGCCGCGGCGCCCACCTGCTCGCATAACAGCTTCCACAGTGACTCGTCGTATCCGCGTTCGGACGCCATCGCCTCACGCACCGCTTCGGGCGAGGCGTGCTTGCTGACGAGCCCACGCACCGTTTCTCGCAACAGGTCCCGTTCTTCGCTCACAGTCCTATCCGTTCTGCGCGCAAGCGGCTCGTCACAGTGCCTCCAGAACGCGCCGCCGATGGAATGCCGAGTCGCCCCATGCCGACCGCAGCGCCTGCACCCTCAACAACCACAGCGACAGGTCGTGCTCCGCGGTGAAGCCGATCGCGCCGTGGGTCTGCAGCGCGTGGCGCGCCGCCAGCGTTGCCGCATCTGTGGCCGCGACCTTCGCGGCGCTGACGTCGCGGCCGGCTTCGGCTGAGCCGTCGGCCACCGACAGTGCGGCGCCGTACACCAGCGGCCGAGCCATCTCGAGCGCGATGTGCACGTCGGCGAGCTTGTGTTTGATCGCCTGATACGAGCCGATCACCCGGCCGAACTGGCTGCGCTGCTTGGCGTAGTCCACCGCCATCGACAGCATGGCCTGCCCGGCGCCGACCAGCTGGGCGGCGGTGGCCAGCGCACCGAACTCGAACCCCCGGGTGACGTCGGCCGGCCGACGCTGACCGGTTGCCGTCACGTCGTAGAGCCGGCGGCTCGGGTCGACGGAATCGTGCGATTGCTGCGGTGACGCATCGCTGACCTCGCCGTTCGCGGCCAGCAATGTCAGACCGGCCGCCCCGGCGTCGACGGCACGCGGTACCAGCGGCGGCAAGGCGACCGTCGCGATCAGGTCACCGGCAGCCAGCTGTTCGGCGCGGTGGTCGTCGGCCAGCAGAACCGGCGCCACCGCAACGGATTCCGTGACCGGCCCTGGCACGCACCAACGGCCCAGCCTTTCGAGCGCGACGACGAGGTTCACCGGATGTGCCTCGATACCGCCGAACCGCTCCGGCACGGCCAGCGCGGTGACCCCGAGATCGGCGAGCCGGACCCACACCTTCCGGCCGGGCGCGGTGTCGCCGACCGCCCACGCCCGCACCGCCGACGGCATGTCCGCGCTGCCCAAGGCAGCGTCGATGCTTGTGGCGAAGTCCCGCTGTTGTTCGTCGAGAGCGAATCTCACTTGGTCTTCTCCCGCGGCAGGCCGAGCAATCGCTCGGCGATGATGTTGCGCTGAATCTCGTTGGTGCCCGCGTAGATCGGGCCGCCGAGCGCAAACAACAGACCTTCGTTCCACGGATCGGCGAGCTCGCCGTCGGCGCCTCGGATGTCGAGCGCGGTCTGGTGGATCGCGACGTCGAGATCGCTCCAGAACACCTTGGTCACCGAGGATTCGGCACCTAGCTCGCCGCCGTCGGCCAGCCGTGTCACGGTGCCGAACGTGTGCAGTCGGTACGCCTGCGCCTTGATCCACGCGTCGGCAACACGCTCGCCGAACTCGTTGGCGCCACGGGCTTTCCACAGCTGAGCCAGCCGTTCGGTGGCAGCGACGAAGCGGGCCGGGCTTCGCAGTGACATGCCGCGCTCGTTGCTCGACGTGCTCATCGCCGCGCGCCAGCCGTCGTGCGGTGTGCCGATCACATCCTCGTCTGGCACGAACACGTCGTCGAGGAATATCTCGCCGAACCCGGTGTCGCCGTTGAGTTGTGCGATCGGCCGCACGGTCACGCCTTCGGTCCGCAACGAGAACATGAAATAGGTCAATCCTCGATGCCGTTCGGCCTGTGGGTCCGAACGAAACAGCCCGAAGGCCTTGTCGCCGAACACCGCTCGTGAGCTCCAGATCTTCTGGCCGTTCAACAGCCAGCCGCCGTCGGTCTTGGTGGCTGTCGACCGCAGCGACGCGAGGTCGCTGCCCGACTCCGGTTCGGACCACGCCTGAGCCCAGATCTCCTCGCCGCTGGCCATTTTCGGCAGCACACGGTCGAGCTGCTCATCGGTGCCATGCGCGAACAACGTGGGCGCGAGCATGGACGTGCCGTTCGCGCTGGCGCGTCCCGGCGCACCCGCGCGGAAGTACTCCTCCTCGAACACCAACCACTGCAGCAGGCTGGCGTCGCGGCCGCCGTACTTTCGGGGCCATGTGACCACCGACAGCCCGGCATCGAACAGCACCTTGTCCCAATGCCGGTGCTGCTCGAACCCCTCGGCTGTGTCGTACGACTTCGTCGGGAATGACGCCTTGTTGGCCGCCAGGAAGTCGCGGACTTCAGCGCGGAAGTCTTCGGTGGCTTCGTCGAAATCCAGATCCATCACGCCATCTCTCGCAGTTGTGTCTTGAGCACTTTGCCGCCCAGGTTGCGCGGCAGTGAGTCACAGAACACCACCGACCGCGGAGTCTTGAAATTCGCCAACTGCTTTCGGCTGAACGCGATCACGTCCTGTTCGACAAGGTCGGCACCGGGCCGGCGCACCACGAACGCTTTGCCCACCTCGCCGAGGCGTTCGTCGGGCACGCCGATCACCGCCACGTCGGCGACCCCGTCCAGGCGCATCAACGTCTGCTCGACTTCAGCCGGGTACACATTGAACCCGCCGCAGATGTACATGTCCTTGAGCCGGTCGCTGATCCGCAGATTCCCTGCCGCATCCAGGGTTCCGACGTCCCCGGTGTGCAGCCAGCCCTCGGCGTCGATCGCCGCCGCAGTGGCCTCGGGGTCGTCGAGATAGCCGAGCATCACGTTCGGCCCGCGCAGCAGCACCTCACCCGGCGTCGTCTCGTCGGGGGCGTCGATGCGCAGCTCGAAGTCGGCGATCGGGCGACCACACGTCGTCGCGACCGTGACGGCGTCGTCCTCCGGACGGCACATGGTGCCGAATCCGCTTGCCTCCGTGAGCCCGTACGCCGTCAGCACGACGTCGATGTCGAGTTCGGACTGCATGCGCTCGATCAAGACCACCGGCACCGTGGCCGCGCCCGTCACCGCGAACCTCAGAGAGCTCAGGTCGAAGTCCGCGCGGCCCGGATGGTCCAGCAGTGTCTGATAGATCGTCGGCGGCCCGGGCAGCACCGTGACCCGCTGGTCCTGCACCGCCCGCATCGCCTGCACCGGATCGAACGTCAGCTGCGGAATCAGCGTGGCCCCTGTCTGCAGACACGCCAGAATGCCGGCCTTGTAACCGAAGTTGTGGAAGAACGGGTTGATGCACAAATAGCGGTCGTCGCTGGTGACCTTGCCGCACGCCGCCCACGCAGCCGACGCCGACAGCGACTGCCGGTGCGCGCACAGCACGCCCTTGCTCCGGCCGGTGGTGCCGGACGTGAACAAGATGTCGCTGACGTCGTCGCCGCGCACTTTCGCCGCCCGGGCGTCGACGGCGTCGAGGTCGGTGCCGAGCGCGACGAACTCGTCCCACGGAAGGTGATCTGAGACTGGGCCTTCGACCGGAACGCGCACGATGTGGCGCAACGACGGCAGCGCGTCCGTCGGCAATCCGGCGACCCGGTCGGCGCCCAGAAATGGGCCCATTGCCACGAGCAGCGGCGCGCTGGTGCGGGCCAGGATATCGGCCGCCTCGTTCGCGGTGTAGCGGGTGTTCAGCGGCACCATCACCGCACCCGCGTGGTGGACGGCCAGGCACGCGACCACCCAATGCCAGGTGTTGGGCGACCAGATGGCGATCCGGTCACCGGGCTGCACGCCGAGCGCGATCATCGCCGCCGCGGCTCGTCGCACCTCGTCGCGCAGCTGTCGAAACGTGAAGCGGCGGTCGGGTGAGGCCAGCGCCTCGTGATCGGGCAACTGTCGTGCCATCCGCTCCAGCACCGCCGGAACGGTGAGCGGATCGTCCCCTGCCTTCCGGGCGTAGGCCCACGTCATGGACGCTCCTAACAAAGCAAGTGCTTGGTAGGTTAGCCTACAGGGGTGAACGAGGTCCAGGAGTTCAGGGCCGAGGTGCGCGCGTGGCTGGCCGACAACCTCGTCGGGGACTTCGCCCAGCTCAAGGGGCTCGGCGGTCCAGGCCGAGAGCATGAGGCGTTCGAGGAACGACTCGAGTGGAACCGCCGACTGGCTGCCGCCGGGCTCACCTGCCTGGGGTGGCCGAAGGAGCACGGTGGCCGCGGCCTGTCGGTGGCGCATCGGGTCGCGTTCTACGAGGAGTACGCGCTGGCCAACGCGCCCGCCAAGGTCAACCACTTCGGCGAGGAACTGCTGGGGCCGACGCTGATCGAGTTCGGAACCTCCGAACAGCAGCAGCGGTTTCTGCCCAGAATCCTCGATGTCACCGAGTTGTGGTGTCAGGGTTACTCCGAGCCCGGCGCCGGCAGCGACCTGGCCAACGTGTCGACCACCGCGGTGCTCGACGGCGACCAGTGGGTGATCAACGGGCAGAAGATCTGGACGTCGCTGGCGCAGTGGGCGCAGTGGTGCTTCGTGGTCGCGCGTACCGAAAAGGGCTCCAAGCGCCACGCCGGCCTGTCCTATCTACTGGTGCCGCTCGACCAGCCCGGCGTCGACATCCGGCCGATCAACCAGCTCACCGGCGACTCCGAGTTCAACGAGGTCTTCTTCGACGACGCGCGCACCGACGCGAACCTGGTGGTCGGCGAACCTGGCGACGGCTGGCGCATCGCGATGGGCACGCTGACGTTCGAGCGCGGGGTCTCGACATTGGGCCAGCAGATCGTCTACGCCCGAGAGCTGTCCGGGATCGCCGAGCTGGCGCAGCGCAACGGCGCTGCCGACGACCCGCTGATTCGCGAGCGGCTGGCCCGTGCGTGGGCCGGGTTGCGCGCGATGCGGTCCTACGCGTTGGCGACCATGGACGTCGAGAAAGCCGGGAGCCGGATGGCCGGCGACATCTACAAGGGCCAAGACAATGTGTCGAAGTTGTTGTGGGCCAACTGGCATCGCGATCTCGGTGAGCTCGCCATGGACATCGAAGGCAAGGCAGGCATGGTCAAGCCGGACGGCGACTTCGACGAATGGCAGCGGTTGTTCCTGTTCTCGCGCGCAGACACCATCTACGGCGGGTCGAACGAGATCCAGCGCAACATCATCGCCGAGCGGGTGCTCGGGCTGCCCCGGGAGGTGAAGGGCTGAATGACGTTGACGCATGCCCCGAAAGAGATTGACGGACACGGGCTTCTGGCCGGCAAGGTCGTCGTCGTGACGGCCGCCGCGGGCACCGGAATCGGCTCCGCTACCGCCCGTCGGGCCCTGCTGGAAGGCGCCGACGTGGTGGTGTCGGACTACCACGAGCGCCGGCTGGAACAGACCCGGGACGAGTTGATCGCGCTCGGTCTGGGGCGAGTGGAAAGTGTGCTGTGCGATGTGACGTCCAGCGTCCAGGTCGACGCGCTGATCGCGTCGACGACGGCGCGGCTGGGTCGGCTCGACGTGCTGGTGAACAACGCCGGGCTGGGCGGTGAGACACCCGTGGTCGACATGACCGACGAGCAGTGGGACCGCGTGCTCGACGTGACGCTGAACTCGGTGTTCCGTGCCACCCGTGCGGCGCTGGCCTACTTCCGCGAGGCCAAGCACGGCGGTGTGATCGTCAACAATGCCAGCGTGCTCGGCTGGCGTGCACAGCACGGTCAGGCCCACTACGCGGCCGCGAAGGCCGGGGTGATGGCGCTGACCCGCTGCTCGGCGATCGAGGCGGTGGAGTTCGGGGTGCGGATCAACGCGGTGGCGCCCAGCATCGCCCGGCACAAGTTCCTGGACAAGGTCACCTCGCCCGAGTTGCTGGACAGGCTCTCCGCCGGTGAGGCGTACGGCCGCGCCGCAGAGCCGTGGGAGGTGGCGGCCACGATCGCCTTCCTGGCCAGCGACTACTCGAATTACCTTACCGGCGAAGTGATTTCGGTATCGAGCCAGCATCCATGAGTGAGCAGCAGGTCAGCAGACGCGACGAGCTCCTGGAGCTCGCGGCGAGCATGTTCGCCGAGCGGGGGTTGCGCGCCACCACGGTGCGCGACATCGCGGACCGCGCCGGCATCCTCTCGGGCAGCCTGTATCACCACTTCGCGTCGAAAGAGGAAATGGTCGACGAGGTGCTGCGCGACTTCCTCGACTGGCTGTTCGCGCGGTACCAGCACATCATCGACACCGAGCCTAATCCGCTGGAACGGCTCAAGGGCCTGTTCATGGCGTCGTTCGACGCGATCGAGAATCGCCACGCCCAGGTGGTGATCTACCAGGACGAGGCCAAGCGACTGCTGGGGCAGCCGCGGTTTTCCTACCTGGAGGAGTTGAACCGACAGCAGCGGCAGATGTGGGTCGACGTGCTCCAGCAGGGCATCAAGGAGGGCTACTTCCGGCCCGACCTCGACGTCGATTTGGTGTACCGGTTCATCCGGGACACCACGTGGGTCTCGGTGCGCTGGTATCAGCCCGGCGGACCTCTGACGGCCGAACAGGTTGGCCGCCAGTATCTTTCGATCGTCCTCGGCGGAATCGAAGCCGAGCAGTCAGGGTGAGGAGTCTCAACATGCCCGAGGCATACATCGTCGATGCCGTGCGCACCGCCGTCGGCAAGCGCAACGGCGCGCTGGCCAAAGTGCATCCCATCGACTTGGGCGTGCACGCATTTCGCGGAATCTTCGATCGGGTCGACATCGACCCGGCGGCTGTCGACGACGTGATCGTCGGCTGCGTGGACGCGATCGGCGGGCAGGCCGGCAACATCGGCCGCAACGCGTGGCTGGCCGCCGGGTACCCCGAAGAGGTGCCCGGTGTCACCGTCGACCGGCAGTGCGGTTCCAGCCAGCAAGCGATTTCATTTGGCGCGCAAGCGATCATGTCCGGCACAGCAGACGTCATCCTTGCCGGCGGCATGCAGAACATGAGCCAGATCCCGATCGCCTCGGCGATGGTGGTCGGTAAAGAGTTCGGGTTCACCTCGCCGACGGGGGAGTCGGAGAATTGGCGGCATCGCTACGGCGACGAGGAGATCTCGCAGTTCCGCGGTGCAGAGCTGATCGCCGAGAAGTGGAACCTGTCCCGCGAGGAAATGGAGCAGTATGCGCTGACCAGCCACCAGCGTGCGCTGGCCGCGATCCGCGCGGGGCGTTTCGACAACGAGATCATCCCGGTCAACGGGTTCAGCGTCGACGAGGGGCCGCGCGAGACCTCGCTAGAGAAAATGGCCGCGCTGCCAACGCTTTCCGAGGGCGGCCGGTTGACGGCGGCAGTGGCCAGCCAGATCTCCGACGGGGCTAGTGCGGTGCTGCTGGCATCCGAGCAGGCGGTCGCCGATCACAAGCTCAAGCCCCGTGCCCGCATTCATCACATCAGCGCGCGCGGCGCCGACCCGGTGTTCATGCTCACCGGCCCTATCCCGGCCACCCGGTACGCCCTAGAGAAGACGGGGCTGTCGATCGACGACATCGACGTGGTCGAGATCAACGAGGCGTTTGCGCCGGTGGTGATGGCCTGGTTGAAAGAGATCAAGGCCGATCCGGAGCGGGTGAACCCCAACGGCGGCGCGATCGCCCTGGGCCATCCGCTGGGTGCCACTGGCGCGAAGCTGTTCGCGACGATGCTCAACGAGCTCGAACGTGTCGGCGGACGCTACGGTTTGCAGACCATGTGCGAGGGCGGCGGCACCGCCAACGTCACGATCATCGAGCGGCTGTAGCGCCCCCGCAGCACCGCGAGCGTGCGTGTCTGAACGCCGACACGCCGGCCGAATCCGTACATTGGCGCACCCTCGCGGCGAAGGCTACGCACGCTGATGTCATTCCGGTCCGATCACACGGCACGTCATCGAGCACAACAACAACGTCCCGGACGGCGGCGGCGAGTTGGCGGGACGAGCCGGTGGTGCGCTGGGCGCTGGCGTCGAGGCGGTGAGGTGGCCAGCCGCGAAAGTCGCTGCCTGGTCGACCATCCCGGCTTCCTCGTAGTGCATGTGCGCATTGAAGTTGCTGCCGGCAGAGCAGATCGGGTCGTCATCGACACACAGGTCAATGGTCTTGTCCGCATACAGCGGCCCGATCGTGATCGGCGGCTGGTTGATCGCCCGCATGAACCGGTTGTTCGGCTTGCCGAACAGGGCCACTGCGGCGATGTGGTCGGCAACGTCGGCCGGCATCGGGTTGGGCACTCCCTCGGGTGCGCCGTCCGGGATGACGGCGGCGGTGACGAAACCCATCACAGCCGCTCCTTGGGAGAAACCGCCCAGCACCAGTTTCGTCGCGGGGCAGTTCGCCGCCATCGACGTGATATGGGTTCGTGCATCGGTGATTCCGTCCACCGCGGTGGGAAAGTCGGTGGTGGCCGGGTAGTCGACCGGATACACCCTGATGGATTTCGGGCCGACGCGGGCTTGCAGTGCGTCGACGAAGGCCTGACCGGTGTAGCCGACACCAGGTTGCTCGGTGGTGCCCCGCGCGAATACGACCTCGACATCCGGGCACGGTTGAGGGGACGCCGCCGGTCCGATCGGGCTCAGTGCCGCTGCGATCGCGGTGGCACCCCCGAAGAAGATGAGATGGCCTGTGCCCACGGCGGACATGCTGACACACGGTGTTGACGGCCGCGACCGCAAAGGTCAACGGCAAATAAACGCTGGGTGAACTGCGGTCGCCGCTCGAGGGCCGGGCGCATGAGAAGTGGCGAAAGTCATTGCGCCAGAACCAGACACACGCCGCCAAGCGCGACGCTCCAGCTGGCGAAGCTGCCGACCAGAAAGTACTCGGTGACGTCGTCGATGCCGATCGTGCCGTTCTCGCGGGCCTTCTGCGCATTGATCTCCGGGAACCGGATGATGCTCTTGGCGGCCACCACCGCCGAGGCCGCCGCCAGCTGACCGCTCACGCCCAGCCCCAGGATCAGCAGCCGCTCCATCGGCCCGAGGAGCCGCCCACCTTTGAGTCGATCTGACGGCTGCGGGACACCGGCCGGTCGCACGGCGCCAACAGAACCCAGGACCAGCCGCACCAACTGGTTGCCGGTGACAAGCTGCAACAGGACCACACCGACGGTCATCAGCAGCTGGGTCGGCGAAATGTCACCGAGGGGAAGATCAGTCCAGTGCGCCCAGCGCGCCACCACCCCGCGCACCGGAGACGCCCAGCCCGACAACGCGATCAGAAGCAAGCCCGACCCGAAAAATGCCAGCAGCGGCGCGAGCACGTGCGTGCCGCTGCGCTCAGCCCGCCGACACAGCACCTGCCACACCACCGCCGCCACCGCCGCAATGAGCAGCAGCACGACATCGCCGACGTGCCACAGCGCCGATAGCGCCGCGACCGCCACCACCACCAACGGCCCGGCCACAACCGCCACCCGCTGAAAGCCCCTCAGCGCATCCGCGATCCCGATCGCGATGAGCATCACCGCCAACGCGCTCACGGGATGCTCCGCAGATGCTGTGACGCTGCCACGATCAGGTCGAGCCCGTCGCGCCCGGCGCGCTGTGACACCGCGGACGGGCTGATGCCCTCCGCGGCGGCGATGTCCTTCTTCGCTTGGTTGTCCATCAGCGCCCTGAGAATTCGCAGCGATCGGTCGTCGAGTGATCCAAGCAGATGGTCCCGACACATCAGTGCAGCGTTGACCGCATCCACGTCATCGCGGTCAGGGGCGCGAAACGTCGTGCGCACCAGCGCGAGGCCGGGTTGCCGCTGGGCTGCAGCCGTCTGCTCGATCGCGTCGCGTGCCGCCCACCAGCCCGGGCCGTCCTGAATCCGCGCCCGCTCGTCGAGCACCCGCACATCGCCCCATCCGATCCCGAATCGCACATCGATCGAGGGTGCGACGGCCAGCCGCACGCGCAGTGCGGCGTCGATCGCTGCGCCGACGGACGGATAGCTTCCCTGAAATTCGTCGCCGACCGTGAAGGCCGGCGCATCGATCGCGCCCGCGGCAACGGCGCGCAGCGCGGCGGATAGCCGGAGGTGCAGCTCGGCGCGGTCCGTAGCCTGTCGCGATCCGACCACGTCGCCGAGCAGCGCAGCACACGGCTGCGCTGAAGCTGTAGCCTTCATCCGTGCCATATGAAGACTATACCTTCATTCCACGTGACTTCAGCTATTTGCTTAACCGCACGATCACGTGGTCAGCACCACGACCCGCGTGGTGTGTGGTCGTTCGGCCAAGCTACTCCTCGATCAGCGCGGCAGCGGCTTGCAGATGTTTCACCGCATCCGCGACGATCGACTCGATCAGCTCGGCACATGACGGCAGGTCGTCGAGGATTCCGGCCACCTGGCCCGATGCCAGTACTCCCGCCTCGGTGTTGCCCTCGACCAGCCCGGCCCGCAAGAGCATCGGCGTATTGGCGGCCATCAACACTTGAGACCACGTCAGGTCTTTGCCGTGCCGCATCGCCAGCCCGTCACGCACCATCGTGCGCCACGTCATGCCCGACATCTTCTTGAATTTGGCGGCATTTCGCACTGCCGCAGCGAAACCCCTTACGCGCGAACCGGTTTCAAGCCGATCCACCAACGGCGTGCGCAGCACCCGGTGCGGCATCCCGTCGACGCGCGTGGACACCACCGTGCCGTCCAAGCCGGCCTGCAGGTAGCGCTGCTTGACGGCATCGGGCACCGTCGAATCCGACGTCAGCAGGAATCGGGTGCCCATTGCCACGCCCGCGGCGCCGTACGACAGTGCCGCCGCCAAACCGCGTCCGTCGAAGAAACCGCCCGCCGCGACAACGGGAATGTCGACAGCGTCAAGCACCGACGGCAGCAGAAGCGTAGTGGCCACCGGCCCGGTGTGCCCGCCGCCCTCGCCGCCTTGCACGATCACCGCGTCGGCACCCCAGGAGGCCACCTTGCGGGCATGCTTGGCCGCGCCGACCGACGGAATCACCACTGCACCTGTCTCTTTCAGCCGCGCAATGAGCTCCTGGCGGGGCGCCAGCGCGAAGGAGGCCACTTTCACGCCTTCGCGGATCATCAACTCCACACGGTCATCGGCGTCGGACGCATCGGCCCGGATGTTGACACCGAACGGGCGGTCTGTCGCCGACTTCACTTTTCTGATCGCCGAGGCCAATTCGTCCAGCGTCATCGTTGCCGAAGCCAGAATGCCCAGTCCGCCGGCTTTCGCGGTCGCAGACACCAGTCGTGCGCCCGCCACCCATCCCATGCCGGTCTGCACCACGGGATGCGCGATGCCGACCAGCTCAGTGAGCGGGGTACGGATTCTCATACCCGTACTTCCTTGTCCCGCAGAGACTTCGGGTCGATGACGTTTTGGATCAGGTCCAGCTCTTCAGTGGTGGGAAGCCGCGTCACGTCAACCGAGTCCAAGCCGTGTACGTCGAACGAGGTTGCCTGCCGCACGTCGTCCGGCTCGACACCCGGGTGCAGCGACACCGCGCGCATCGTGTGATCGGGGCCGCCGAAGTCGAAGACCCCCAGGTTGGTCACCACCCGACGCACGTCCATGAACCGGAACGCCGGATTGTCGCGGTCCACCTTGTCGTAGCCGATTCCGCAGACGACGTCGACGGCGTCGCAGAAGACGCGCGGGGAGTGGTTTCCCACCCAGTAGCTCGTCGCGTGGTTGATCGTGTTGCCCGGCGCGCCTCGCACGCCGAACATCTGCCGGGTCGGATGCTGCAACGGCCCGAACGCCGACAGGTTCTGATTGCCGTACCGGTCAATCTGGTTGGCGCCCATCACCACATAGCGTCGGCCCCATGCCAGCGTCTCGAAGACCCGGCCGAACGGCATCCACCCCTCGACAGCGCCCGACGCGCCCAGTGCCGGAGTGTCGTCGAGCAGTAGCGCCTCGCCGTCGGTCAGCAGGATGTCGGGAGAGAATGTCAGGCGAGCAAGACGAGCCCCGACGGAAACCACGGTGGTCATCGGGCTCACCATGATCTCCCCGACGCCGCGAAACAAATCCGCGCAGGCCGTCACGCATACTTCGGCACGGCTCACGTGAATCATGATGCCTCCGTTGCGAATCGCCGCACCGCGGCCTGGTAGTCGTCCTCGCCGCCCGACAAATAGGTCCGCACGAAGGCGTCCCACGATTCGGGCGACTTCGCGGCCTCGGCGTAGTGCCGCTGGAACTTCTCGTCGCGACCGTAATCGGCTGCGCCGGTGGTGAAGTGGGCGCCACCGGGCGCCTCCACCACCGCGTCGACCATCATCCGATTGACGATCAGCGCCTGCCGCGGAACGGCCTTCACCAGTTCCTCGGTGGACACCACCCTTTCCACAGACAGGTAGCGCCGATCGGCGGCCATCAGGAACAGGTCGTCGAAGTAGGGGTCGACGCCGGTGTATGCGGCGTTTCCGCGCGCGTCGCCGAGGTTCAGGTGGACGAACGCCGCATCCAACCGCAACGCCGGCATCGCGATCAACGTCTCGAACGACCCGTCCGCCAACGGGTACGGGGACGTGACGGTCTTGAGCTCGTCTTCCCAGAAGTCGGGCACCGAACTGCCCAGGCCCGCGCGAATCGGCAGAAACGGCAATCGCTGTGCGGCCGCCTGTAATCCGCAGCGCAGCATGCCTTCGTCCATTTCCCGTGCTTCGATCGCTCCGCTGGTGCGCGCCGCCGCGAACCACGGGTCGTAGAACGGCGGCGAGTCCAACGACACGAAGCCGTAGTACACCCGCCGTACCTTCCCGGCCGAGCACAGCAGTCCGATGTCCGGCCCGCCGTAGGTGACGACGGTCAAATCCTCGACGTCCGTCCGCAACAGAGCGCGGACGAAGGCCATTGGCTTGCGTCGCGAGCCCCAGCCGCCGATCCCGATCGTCATGCCGCTGCGCACCTGCGCAACGGCGTCGTCGAGGGTGGTGAGCTTGTCCGTCACGCCTTCTTGCCCTTCGCCGTCCCCGCGAACGCGTCGCGGTGCTCGTCGGAGACGCCGGCGAGGTTCAGTTCGAATGTGAAGCCCTGCTCCATCCGGTAGCTGGAGTTGACCCGTTGCACGTCAATGAAATTCAGTGCTTCCTTGGCCGCCCGGATCACGCGGGTGTCTTTGGCGGCGATGTCGCGTGCCACCTTCAGTGCCGCCTCGTCGAGCTGCTCGCGGGGCACCACCTCGTGCACGGATCCGAAGTGGTGCAGTGTCGCGGCGTCGACCGTGGCGGCGGTGTAAAACAACCGTCGCATCATGTGCTGCGGCACCAGCCGCGACAGGTGTGTCGCTGCGCCGAGCGCGCCACGTTCCACCTCAGGCAGCCCGAACGTCGCGTCATCGGAGGCGACGATCACGTCGGCGTTGCCGACGAGGCCGATTCCGCCGCCGACGCAGAATCCGTTGACCGCCGCGATCACCGGTACCGCGCATTCGTACACCGCCCGAAACGCCGCAAAGCAGCCGCGGTTGGCGTCGATCAAGGCCGTGAAGCCCTCGGTGTTCTGCATCTCTTTGATGTCGACACCGGCGTTGAAGCCGCGGCCTTCGGCGCGCAGGATCACGACGTGGGTCTCGAAGTTTTCCCCCGCCCCGGTGAGCGCATCGGCCAGGTCGAACCAGCCGCGGGAAGGGATCGCGTTGACGGGCGGATAGTCGACGGTGACGGCGACGATGCCCGGCTCGACGGTGGCGGACGTGATGGTCATGAGGACTCTTCCTGGGGTCGCTACCTAAGCAAGCACTTGCTTGGTAAGCTAGCACAGTGACTGATCCCGGCCCAGCGGTTCCCCTCGATTTCGGGCTCGCCGGTCGGATCGTCCTCGTGACAGGTGGTGTCCGCGGTGTGGGCGCCGGCATCAGCGCCGTCTTCGCCGATCAGGGCGCAACTGTCGTGACCTGTGCGCGCCGCCCCGTCGAAGGGTCGCCGTATGAATTCCTCGAGTGCGACGTGCGTGACCCCGATTCTGTCGGCCGGCTCGTCGACACGATCGTCGACCGGCACGGGCGCCTCGACATCGTGGTGAACAACGCCGGCGGATCGCCCTACGCGCTGGCCGCCGACGCGTCACCGAAATTCCACGAGAAGATCATTGCGCTGAATCTGCTTGGCATGCTTCACGTTTCGCAACGTGCCAACGCCGTGATGCAGGACCAGGAGACTGGCGGCGCAATCGTGTCGGTGTCGAGCGTGAGCGGGCGTCGGCCATCGCCGGGCACTGCGGCCTACGGCGCGGCCAAGGCGGGTGTGGAAAGCCTGACCGCCACTTTGGCCGTGGAGTGGGCCCCGAAGGTGCGCGTCAACGCGCTTGCGGTGGGCATGGTGGAAACCGAGCAGGTCGAGCTGTTCTACGGCGACGCGGAATCGCAGGCCGCGGTGTCGACCACGGTGCCGCTCGGCCGGCTGGCCAAGCCCACCGAGATTGGCTGGGCAGCAGCGTTTTTGGCGTCGGATGCAGCGTCTTACATCAGTGGTACGACGATGGCGGTGCACGGCGGTGGTGAACCACCGCCGTATCTGGCCGCCACCAGTGCGATCAAGTAAGGGAGTGAGTGAATGGGATTGGTCGACGGGCGCGTAGTCGTGGTGACGGGCGCCGGACGAGGAATCGGGCGGGCCCATGCGCTGGCGTTCGCCGCGGAGGGCGCCCGGGTGGTAGTCAACGACATCGGCGTAGCGCTCGACGGCTCTGCGGGAACCAGTCCCGCCCAGGAAGTGGTCGACGAGATCACCGCCGCGGGCGGAGAAGCCATCGCGAACAGTGACGACGTCGCCGACTGGTCCGGCGCCCAGAATCTGATCCGCACCGCGATCTCGGAGTTCGGCGGCCTCGACGTGCTGGTGAACAACGCGGGATTCATTCGGGACCGCATGCTGGCCAATACCAGTGAAGAAGAGTGGGACGCGGTGATCCGCGTGCACCTCAAGGGCCACTTCGCGCCGCTGCGCCATGCCGCCGAGTACTGGCGCGCGAAGTCAAAAGCCGGAGAGACCGTGGACGCGCGGGTGATCAACACCAGCTCGGGTGCCGGCTTGCAGGGCAGCGTCGGGCAAGGCAATTACTCGGCCGCCAAGGCCGGCATCGCCGCACTCACACTGGTCGCCGCAGCCGAGATGGGCCGCTACGGTGTCACCGTCAACGCGATCGCCCCCGCCGCGCGCACGCGCATGACCGAGAAGGTGTTCGCCGAAACCATGGCCAGGCCCGACGACGGCTTCGACGCGATGGCACCGGAAAACGTTTCGCCGCTTGTGGTATGGCTCGGCAGTGCCGAATCACGCGACGTGACAGGCAAAGTCTTCGAGGTCGAGGGTGGATTGATCCGGGTGGCCGAAGGCTGGGCACACGGGCCACAGGTGGACAAGGGCGCTCGCTGGGAACCGTCGGAACTCGGACCCGTCGTCGCCGACCTGCTGGCCAAGGCCAGGCCACCCGTGCCGGTGTACGGGGCCTGACACAGCCTCAGCGCGCGGGTTCACACACGACGATCGGAATGCGCCGATCGGTCCAGGACTGGTAATCCTCGAAGTCCGGATACATCTCGACGAGCTTGGGCCACAACGTCTCTCGCTCTTCGTCGGTGGCGTCGCGGGCCGTCATGTGCAGCACCTCGTCTTTGATCTGAACCGTCACCTTCGGATTTGCCTTGAGGTTCAGGTACCAGAGTGGATGGCGGTCGGAGCCGCCGCGCGACGCGACGACGATGACGCGGTCGCCGTCGCGCAGGTACAGCAGCGGGCTGACCCTCGGTTGTCCGGACTTGCGGCCGATGGTGGTGAGCAACGCAACCGGGGCCTTCTTGAACGTGCCGCCGAGCTTGCCTCTGCTGAGCTTGTAGACAGCCGCGTTTCCACGGGACATCCACTTGATGACGAAGTCGGTGACCGGGTGGTTCAGGTTGCGTGGCGCTGATTTCGGCATAGGCGTCATCCTATGCTGAGGCGATGGTCGCCGTTTCCGACACCGATCGCATCGCCGCCGCGCAGACGTACCTCGACGCGCTGGTGAGCCACGACGCCACGGCCGTCCCGTTCGCCGACAACTGCACCCGCGTCGAGAACGGTCTCAAGACGGGGTTTTCGGGAAAACACCTGCGCCGCAGCCTGACTCGCGGACTGCAGTACCGCGTCATCGCAGCCGCCACCGATCGTGACTTCACCGTGCGCGGCGACGAGGTGCACGCGACGTTCACGATCGTCACCAAAGCGGCTGTCGCCGGCCGCCGGGTAGTCGCCCACGTCGACGAGACGTTTGTGATCCCGTCTTCCGACGGCAAGATCCACCACATCCGCGCGAGAGTGATGCCGGCTCTCGAAGCTAGGCGTTAGATCCGCTCGATGATCGTGCCGGTGGACAGCGCACCACCGGCGCACATCGTGATCAGCGCGGTCGACTTGTCCGAGCGCTCGAGCTCGTGCAGCGCGGTGGTGATCAAGCGGCTGCCCGTCGATCCCACCGGATGGCCCAACGCGATTGCGCCGCCGTTGACGTTCACCCGGGTCATGTCCGGGTTGTGCACCCGCGCCCACGACAGCACCACCGATGCGAACGCCTCGTTGATCTCGACGATGTCGATGTCGCCGATTTTCATGCCGGCCTTCTCCAGCACCTTGGCCGTCGACTGCACCGGACCGTCGAGGTGGTAGTAGGGCTCTGCGCCGACCAGAGCCTGCGAAACGATGCGGGCACGCGGCGTGAAACCGAGCGCCCGGGCCTTGTCTTCGTCCATCCACAGCACTGCGGCCGCGCCGTCGGAGATCTGCGACGACGTGCCGGCCGTGTGAATACCGCCCTCTAACACGGGATTCAACGACGCAAGGCCCTCCAGGGTGGTGTCGCGCAGACCCTGGTCACGGCTCACCAGGTGCCGCTCGGTCGTCGGCTGCTTGTTCTCGTCGAGCACCGGCGCCTCGATCGGGCTGATCTCCCGGTCGAACCGGCCCTCGGACCACGCCTGCTTGGCTTTGCGCTGCGACTCGAATCCGAACTCGTCGACGTCTTCGCGAGTAATGCCGCGCCGCTTGGCAATCCGCTCCGCCGCCTCGAACTGGTTGGGCATGTCGATGTCCCACGACGCCGCGCGGATCAGCGAACGGTCGGGGCCGGCATTGGCGCCAAGCCCGACGCGGCTCATCGCCTCGATGCCGCACGCGATGCCGACGTCGATGGCGCCGGCGGCGATCAGCCCGGCAATCAGGTGGTTGGCCTGCTGGCCGCTGCCGCACTGACAGTCGACGGTGGTGGCGCCCACCTCCTCGGGCAGGCCGGCGGTCAGCCAGCCCACGCGAGTGATGTTGTTCGACTGCTCGGCGAACTGCGTGACGCAGCCGCCGATGACCTGCTCCACCTCGCCCGCGTCGATGCCGGCCTTCTCGACGAGCGCCTTTTGCACAGCGCCCAGCAGCTCGGTGGCATGGAGTCCAGACAGCCACCCATTTCGCTTTCCGATCGGGCTGCGGGTGGCTTCGACGATGACAGGGTTACCCATTCCGCCAGGCTAGAACACGTTTCATTAGAATGCCAAGCTGCCTTGCAACGGTGCCTTTGATCTGCGTATGAGGCGTGTTTCAATGGCACTAGAACACGTTGCAGTAAGGAGTGCGGATGTCCTGCCCCAACCTGCCCCCCAACTTCGACTTCCTCGACCCGGATGTCAACGTCAAGGGGCTTCCCATCGCTGAGCTGGCCGAACTTCGCAAGGCGGAGCCTGTCCACTGGGTCGAGGTGCCGGGCGGCACCGGCGGCTTCCGGGACGCCGGCTATTGGGCAGTCACCAAGCACAAAGACGTCAAGGAGGTGTCGCTGCGCAGCGACGTCTTCTCGAGCTGGCAGAACGGGGCGATCCCCGTCTGGCCTCAGGAGATGACCCGCGAGGCGATCGACCTGCAGCGCAACGTGCTGCTCAACATGGACGCCCCGCACCACACCCGGCTGCGCAAGATCATCTCTCGCGGCTTCACACCGCGGGCGATCGGCCGGCTGCGCGACGAGCTCGATCGCCGTGCGCAGAACATCGCGAGGGCCGCGGCCGCGCAGGGGTCCGGCGACTTCGTCGAGCAGGTCTCGTGTGAACTGCCGCTGCAGGCGATCGCCGAATTGCTGGGCGTACCGCAGGACGACCGGGACAAGATCTTCCGCTGGTCCAACGAGATGACCGGCAACGAGGATCCCGAGTACGCCCACATCGATCCCGCGCAGTCGTCGGCCGAACTGATCATGTACGCGATGAAGATGGCCGAGGAGCGCAGCAAGAACCCGGGCGACGACATCGTCACCAAGCTGATCGAGGCCGACATCGACGGAGAGAAGCTCTCCGACGACGAGTTCGGCTTCTTCGTCGTGATGCTTGCGGTGGCCGGCAACGAGACCACCCGCAACTCCATCACCCACGGCATGATCGCGTTCTCGCAGAACCCGGACCAATGGGAGCTGTACAAACGCGAGCGCCCCGAAACCGCTGCCGACGAGATCGTGCGCTGGGCAACCCCGGTGACCGCGTTCCAGCGCACCGCGCTCGAGGACACCGAGCTGTCCGGGGTGCAGATCAAGAAGGGGCAGCGGGTGGTGATGTTCTATCGCTCAGCCAATTTCGACGAAGAAGTGTTCGAGAACCCGCACCGATTCGACATCCTGCGCCAGCCCAACCCGCACGTCGGCTTCGGTGGCACCGGCGCGCACTACTGCATCGGCGCGAACCTGGCCAAGATGACGATCAACCTGATCTTCAACGCGGTCGCCGACCACATGCCCGATCTGAAGCCGCTGTCCGCGCCGGACCGGCTGCGGTCCGGCTGGCTCAACGGGATCAAGCACTGGCAGGTCGACTACACGGGTAAGTGCCCGGTGGATCACGCGCCCGCCGGCGCGTCGCCGACGCACACAGGCGCCGTCTGATGGACTTCACGCTCGAACCTGCCCAGCAGGCGGTGGTCGACGTCGTCAGCGCTGTCCTGGACCGCGAAAACAGTTGGGACGCATTGATTTCCGGCGGCGTGACCGCGCTGCCGGTGCCCGAGCGTCTGGGCGGCGACGGGGTGGGCCTGGCTGAGGTGGCGACGGCCCTCACCGAGATCGGGCGCCACGGCACCATCAGTCCCGCACTGGCGACGCTCGGCCTGGCGGTGGTGCCGCTGCTCGACCTCGCCTCCGACGCGCAGCAGGACCGGTACCTGGCCGGTGTTGCGGACGGGGCCGTGCTCACCGCGGCGCTCAACGAGCCGGGCGCAGCACTGCCGGACCGGCCGGCGACCACGTTCGCCAACAACACGTTGAGCGGCACCAAAATCGGTGTGCCGTACGCAGAACAGGCCGACTGGATGATCGTGACGGCCGACAGCAGGGTGGTCGTGGTGTCACCGAAGGCCGAGGGCGTCGAGTTGGTCGAGACGCGGACGTCGAACGGCAGCGACGAGTATGTTGTCACGTTCTGCGACGTCGCGGTGGCATCCGAAGACGTTCTGGAGGGCGCGGCTGTGCAGCGCGTGAACCAATTGGCGCTGGCGATGATCGGCGCGTATGCGGCCGGTCTGGTCGCCGGCGCGTTGCGGCTCACCGCCGACTACGTCGGAACCCGTCAGCAATTCGGCAAGCCGCTGTCGACCTTCCAGACAGTCGCCGCGCAGTTGGCAGAGGTGTACATCGCTTCGCGCACCATCGATTTGGCGTCGACGTCCGTGGCCTGGCGCCTGTCCGAGGGGCGTGACGCCGACGACGACCTCGCTGTGCTCGGTTACTGGCTGACGTCGCAGGCGCCGCGGGTCATGCAGATCTGTCACCACCTGCACGGCGGGATGGGTATGGACATCACCTACCCGATGCCGCGGTACTACTCGACGATCAAGGACCTGACCCGCTTGCTGGGCGGCCCGTCGCATCGTCTCGGTGTCCTTTCGGGTCTGGAAAGCGTGGGAGCGTAATGTTCGTCGACCTGACTCCCGAACAGCGGCAGCTCCAAGCCGACCTGCGGCAATACTTCTCGAATCTCATTTCGCCGGAGGAGCGCGAGGAGATGGAGAACGATCGGCACGGTAAGGCCTACCGCGCCGTGATCCGTCGGATGGGCCAGGACGGCAAGCTCGGCGTGGGGTGGCCGAAAGAGTTCGGCGGCTTGGGTTTTGGGCCCATCGAACAGCAGATTTTCGTCAACGAGGCCCAGCGTGCCGATGTGCCGCTGCCGGCCGTGACGTTGCAGACGGTGGGACCAACCCTGCAGGTATATGGCAGCGAGGCGCAGAAGAAGAAGTTTCTGCCCGCCATCCTCGCCGGCGAGGTTCATTTCGCGATCGGCTACACCGAGCCGGAGGCCGGCACCGACTTGGCGTCGCTGCGCACCACCGCTGTTCGCCACGGCGACGAGTACATCGTCAATGGTCAGAAGATCTTCACCACCGGCGCCCACGATGCCGACTACATCTGGCTGGCGTGCCGAACCGACCCCGATGCGGTGAAACACAAGGGCATCTCGATCCTGATCGTCGACACCAAGGATCCCGGTTACTCCTGGACGCCGATCATCCTGTCCGACGGCGCCCACCACACCAACGCGACCTATTACAACGACGTGCGCGTGCCGGTCGACATGTTGGTGGGCGAGGAGAACGGTGGCTGGCGGCTCATCACCACCCAGCTCAACAACGAGCGGGTGATGCTGGGACCGGCCGGCAAGTTCGCCGGCATCTACGACCGTGTGCATGCCTGGGCGGCTAAGCCCGGCGGTGACGGGGTCACGCCGATCGACCACGACGACGTACGGCGCGCACTCGCCGAGATTCGCGCGACCTGGCGCATCAACGAATTGCTGAACTGGCAGGTGGCTGCGGCGGGTGAGACAATCGACGTGGCCGACGCGGCGGCAACGAAAGTGTTTGCCACAGAACGGATTCAATACATCGGGCGGCTCGCCGAGGAGATCGTCGGTAAGTACGGCAACCCCGCCGAGCCCGACACCGCGGACCTGCTGTATTGGCTGGACCAGCAGACCAAGCGCAACTTGGTGATCACGTTCGGCGGAGGCGTGAACGAAGTGATGAGAGAAATGATCGCGGCGTCGGGCTTGAAAGTGCCGAGGGTGCCGAGGTGAGCGGGCACGAGGACATCGCGGCGGCTGTCGAACAGGTCAAGGCCTCGGGGCGCAGCAAGCCGCGCGTCGCCCGCGATCCGGTGAACCAGCCGATGATCAACAACTGGGTCGAGGCGATCGGCGACCGCAATCCCGTCTACGTCGACGAGCAGGCAGCTCGGGCGGCCGGTCACCCCGGGATCGTGGCTCCGCCGGCCATGATTCAGGTCTGGACGATGTTCGGTCTGGGCGGGCAGCGTCCCGACGACGACCCGCTGGGCCGCATCATCAACGTGTTCGACGAGGCCGGTTACGTCGGTGTGGTGGCCACAAATTGCGAGCAGACCTACCACCGCTACCTGCAGCCCGGCGAACGGGTCAGTGTCACCGCCGAGCTGACCGACGTGATCGGGCCGAAGCAGACCGCGCTGGGCGAGGGCTATTTCATCAACCAGCGCATCACCTGGCAGGTCGGTGACGAGGACGTCGCCGAAATGAATTGGCGCATCCTGAAATTCCGGCCCAAGGACCGCGACCAAGTAAGCGACGTGCCTGATGACCTGGACCCCGATGCGTTGATGCGCCCGGCGGTGTCACGCGACACTCAGTTCTTCTGGGACGGCGTCAAGGAGCACGAGCTGCGCATCCAGCGCAGGCCCGACGGCACTTTGCAGCACCCGCCTCTGCCTGCGGTGTGGCAGGACAAAGAGGCGCCCACCGACTACGTCGTCGCGAGCGGCAAGGGCACCGTGTTCAGCTTCGTGGTGCACCATGCCCCGAAGGTCCCGGGCCGGACGCTTCCGTTCGTCATCGCGCTTGTCGAACTCGAGGAAGGGGTGCGGATGCTCGGCGAGCTGCGCAACGTCGACCCGTCGGCGGTGGAAGTCGGAATGCCGGTCCGCGCAACGTTTCTCGACTTTCCGGCCAGCACTGCCGGACCGGCGTGGACGCTGTACGCATGGGAGCCGGCCGCATGAGTACGCCAACTGTGCAAGTCGGCACCAGGCTGCCGGAGCTCAAGCTCTACGGCGACCCCACCTTCATCATCTCGACCGCACTGGCGACGCGGGATTTCCAGGACGTCCACCACGACCGCGACAAGGCGCAGGCAAAGGGCTCGAAGGACATCTTCGTCAACATCCTCACTGACACGGGACTCGTGGAGCGGTTCGTGACGGACTGGGCCGGACCGTCGGCGTTGGTCAAGTCGATCAGTCTGCGGCTGGGTGTGCCGTGGTACGCCTACGACACAGTGACGTTCTCTGGTGAGGTGACAGCGGTGGAAGACGGGTTGGTCACGGTCAAGGTATTGGGCCGCAACAGCTTAGGCGACCACGTGATCGCGACCGTCAAGTTGGCTCTAGGAGGAGCGTGATGTCCCGCACCGCGGCGATCGTCGGCATCGGTGCCACCGACTTCTCCAAGAACTCGGGACGCAGTGAACTTCGATTGGCGGCAGAGGCGGTGCTCGACGCGCTCGACGACGCGGGGCTCACGCCTGCAGACGTCGACGGGCTGACGACGTTCACCATGGACTCCAACACCGAAGTTGCGGTCGCGCGCGCGACGGGAATGGGTGAGCTGACGTTCTTTTCGAAGATCCACTACGGCGGCGGCGCCGCATGCGCGACCGTGCAGCAGGCGGCGATGGCCGTCGCAACCGGAGTCGCCGACGTCGTCGTGGCTTACCGGGCTTTCAACGAGCGCTCGGGAATGCGATTCGGACAGGTGCAGACCCGGCTGACGGAAAACGCCGACTCCACCGGCGTCGACAATTCCTTTTCGTACCCGCATGGACTGTCGACGCCGGCTGCCCAGGTGGCCATGATCGCCAAGCGCTACATGCACTTGTCGGGGGCCACCAGCCGCGACTTCGGTGCGATCTCGGTGGCCGACCGCAAGCATGCGGCCAAGAACCCCAAGGCCTACTTCTACGAAAAGCCGATCACCATCGAGGATCACCAGAACTCGCGGTGGATCGCCGAACCGCTGCGGTTGCTGGATTGTTGTCAGGAGACCGACGGTGCGGTGGCTATCGTGGTGACTTCTGCGGATCGGGCGAAGGACCTCAAGCATCGGTCCGCAGTCATCGAGGCGGCCGCTCAAGGCTCCAGCCCCGACCAGTACACGATGGTCAGTTACTACCGCGACGAACTCGACGGCTTGCCGGAGATGGGCTTGGTAGGCCGGCAGCTGTGGCAGCAGTCCGGGCTCAAGCCCACCGACATCCAAACGGCGATCCTCTACGACCACTTCACGCCGTTCACGCTGATTCAGCTGGAGGAGTTGGGGTTCTGCGGCTGGGGTGAAGCCAAGGACTTCATCGCCGACGGCGCGATCGAAATCGGCGGCCGACTGCCGATCAACACCCACGGCGGCCAGCTCGGTGAGGCCTACATCCACGGGATGAACGGCATCGCGGAAGGCGTGCGCCAATTGCGCGGCACATCGGTCAACCAGGTACCAGATGTCGAGCACGTCCTCGTCACCGCGGGCACGGGCGTACCCACCTCCGGCCTGATCCTGGGTTAATTCCAGCAACATTTCGCACGGCTTGCGGGCGTGATTCGTGTCCGTTGCCGCGAGCACATCCTCAATTGCTGGGATCCGTAGCGAGCGGACTCCGATGGCGGCGTGCCCGCATTGCGCTCACAGGCAATTTCAAGATCAATCCCCATGTGGGGTTCCTACCTGCGGCTTCACCGGTGTTTGCCAGTGTGCAACGGAATCCGTGCCGCGATGCTGACGACAGTGTCAATAGGTTTGCTAGTGATCATGTCGTGATTCGCTGAACTCGATCGTTTGTGATGCTTGACACAAGACTCAGCAAAGCCATATCGTTTGCTCAGCAGTTACCGGGGGGCTCTCACCGGAGGGCCACAGACCAAGGGTTAGGGGCCGTCGAAATGCTCACAGGCAGGGCCGATACGAGGCGCCGACGGTCACTACCCGGTCGGGCGCCGCCGATGCGTCACTGATTTGCTCGGCGCGCATCACAGAGCAACGCAAATCGATCTGGCATCCGCCATCTGTTTCTCGTCCGTTATCGAAGCCGGCCGAATCCCGGCTCAATCAAGGCTGCTCACAACAAGGCAAAAGGAGCTACCACAATGAGCAAGCACCGCATCGCACGCAAGCACATCACCCTGACCCGCGCCCTCGGCGGCGGCCTGGTCGTCGGTGGTCTGACCCTCGGCGGCGTCGCGCTGTCGACCGCGGCCGCCCCGATCGAAGCCAACGCCGCCTGCGGCAACGGGATCTCGGCGTTCAGCAACACCGGTTCGAACAGCCCGAACACGTTCAACATCGGCTCGGGCAACAACTTCAATTTCCAGGGCAGCGGCCTCGGGGCTAACCTCAACGGCGGTCAGCGTTCACGCACTGGAAACAACAGCAGCACCACCACCGGCAGCGGGACGACCTGCGTCGTCGCCAACCCGAACCCGTTCTCGTTCCCGAGTTTCGGATTCGCCAACAACACGGGGCCGAACAGCCCGAACACGGTGAACTTCCTGTCCGGCAATAACATCAACACTCAGTTCAGTGTGTTCGGTGCGAACGGGAACGTGGGCGGCCAGCGGTCCAACACCGGCAACAACACCAGCACCACAACTGACAGCCCGACCACTGTCGGTTCGGTCGATGCCGGAGCCGTCCGCTGATCGGCTGAAACTCGCTTCCTGACGAGGGGGCAGGAGCGACCCACACTGGGCCGTCGGCACCATGCCGGCGGCCCAGTGCGTTGTGCGACGGCGGCGGCGCAGCGCCGGCACGCCTTAATCCGGGCCGCCGGTGAAAGTGCTTATGCCGGAAGCAGTTCCACACCAGAGAGGACCGGCTCGTCGTCGCGCGTGGGCGCGGTGACGACGGCGACCAGTCGGTCATCGTCCTCCCAGATGCGCGCGCGCAACATCTCGCCGGGAAACACCACGCCGGCGAAGCGGGCGCCGTAGGACCGCACCCGGCTGACGTCGCTGTCCAGGCACGCGTCGACAATCGCCTTGCACGCGATGCCGTAGGTGCACAACCCGTGCAGGATGGGCCGCGGAAAACCCGCTGCCGCAGCAAATTCGGGATCGGAATGCAGTGGATTGCGGTCGCCGCACAGCCGATACAGCAGCGCCTGCTGCGGCAGCGTCGGCAGCGGGATCTCGTGATCAGCTGGCCGGTCCGGCGGCGCGGACGACAGCGACGGACCGCGTTCGCCGCCGAAACCGCCCTCGCCGCGAGCGAAGATTGACCGTGTGGTGCTCCACAGCGGCGTGCCGTCGAGGGTGGTGACCGTCGACTCTGTCAGGATCACCGCGGCTTTGCCCTTGTCCCAGATGTCGACGACGCGGCTGGTGCTGCGGGCGGTGCCGGATGGCGGCAGCGGGCCGGCGACGGTCACCGATTCGGCGCCGTGCAAAATCTTGGCGAGCTCGATGTCGATGCCCGGGAACGGCACGGTCGGCGGCTCGGTGAGATGGAAGCTCTGGGCCACGTTGCCGAACGTCGGCAGCACCTGGGGGGTGTTGTCCACCAGATAACTCAACTCACGTGGGTTCATCGGGTCCGCACCGGCGCCCAGCGCAAGGTGGTACAGCTGCACATCGCTACTTGTCCAGCTGAATTCGGCCGGTGGCAGCTCCGCGCCGATGGCAACAGACGGATCGATCGGCATCTCAGTCCTTTCCGGCGATGTGCCGGGCGGCCAGGTAGCCGAACGTCATCGCCGGACCGATCGTGCCACCCGGTCCCGGATAGGTGTGACCCATCACCGGCGCGCTGACGTTTCCGGCGGCATACAGGCCCGGGATGACGCTGCCGTCGTCGCGCAATGCACGGCCGTGCACGTCGGTGCGGATGCCGCCCTTGGTGCCGAGGTCGCCCGGGACCATCTTGGCCGCGTAGTACGGCGGGTGGCTGATCTCGCCGAGGTTGGGATTGGGCTTGTTGGTCGGGTCGCCGTAGTAGCGGTCGTAGGCGCTTTCCCCCCGGTGATAGTCCTCGTCGACTCCGGACCGCGCGAACCCGTTGAACCGTTCGACCGTCGCCTTCAAGGCGTCGGCCGGCAACCCCGCCTTCTGTGCCAACTCGTCGAGGGTATCGGCAGTCACAATGACACCCGACTCGAGCCACTTCTTCGGGATGCGTTGTCCGGGTTGCAGTCCGGCGAAAATGTAGCGGTCGCGGTAGCGCTGGTCGAACACCAGCCAAGCGGGCACGTTCTCACCGGGGCCGGGCCCTTGCCCGTACTCGCCGCCGTACATGTGGTGGCATGCCTCGACATACGGCATCGACTCGTTCATGAACCGCTTACCGGCCATGTTGACGATGATCGAGCCCGGTGAATTGCGTTCGGACAACGCGAACCACGGCGCACCGACGAGCGGCACCGTCGGCCCCCACCAGGCGTCTTCCATCAATTCCAGTGCCGCACCGAGCTTTTCGGCCGCCAGGATGCCGTCGCCAGTGTTCGCCTTCGCACCCACGGTCCACTCGGTGGAAATCGGTGCGCGCTGGTATTTGACACGCATCTGTTCGTTGTGCTCGAAGCCGCCGCAGCCGAGGATCACCCCGCGGCGCGCCCGAATGAGTTGCGGATCTGCGCTTTCGGGGGCGGTAGTGTCGCGGACATACACGCCGCGCACCACACCGTCCTCGACGTACAACTCGGTCAGCGCCGTGTTGAGCAGTACGGGCACACCGGCGTCGCGCAGCCCGATCCGCAGGGGCGCAATGAGCGCGCGGCCCATTCCCACCAGGTTCTTGCCCGTCGCTTTCGCCCACATGGTCCGGGCGCCGACCTTCAAACTGCGCAGCACACCGCCCGGGTGGCGCTTCAACAGATTGAGCCGCACGTAATCCTGTTGCATCACAACAACATTCATCGGCACTTTGCCGTATGGTGGCTCTAGATAAGGCTCGTCAGGACCCAGCTTGCGCGCGTCGAACGGCTTCGGCTCGATCGAGCGCCCGCCGGGGCGCCCACCGGGAGCCTCCGGGTAGTAGTCCGAATAGCCAGGGACCCAGCACATCTTCAACGGCGTGTGCTTCAGCACGAACGACAACATCTCCGGCGCTCGGTCCAGGTATGCGTCGATGCGTTCGGGCTCGACGACGTCGCCGATGATCGTGTGCAGATAGGTGCGCGCGGCCTCCGGTGTGTCGGTGACACCGTCTCGTTTGAGCACCTCGTTGTTGGGGATCCACACGCCCCCGCCGGATCGAGCGGTCGAGCCGCCGAAGTGTGGCGCCTTCTCGATCACCACGGCCGACAAGCCCTCGTGGGCGGCGGTGAGCGCGGCTACCATGCCGGCAGCACCGCTTCCCACGACGACGACGTCGTACTCCTGAACAGTCATACTAGAACACGTTATAGAATTGGCCCGGCCGGGCGCCACCGACCCCGCCGATCGACCAGAGGGGCGACCAGAAGATGCTCAGCGTTCAACGGCGCGACGAACTGGCTGCCGACCTGGCCGAAGCCGAGCGCAGCCGGGTGCCGATCGCCCCGCTGACAGACCGAAACCCCACGATAGACGTGGTAGACGCGTATGAGATCCAGCTGATCAACATCCGCCAGCGCGTCGCTGAAGGGGCGCGAGTGGTCGGCCACAAGGTGGGCCTGTCGAGCAAAGCGATGCAACAGATGATGGGGGTCGACGAACCCGACTACGGGCATTTGCTTGACGAGATGGAGGTCTTCGAGGACAAGCCGGTCGAGACCAGCCGGTACCTGCACCCGCGGGTCGAGGTGGAAGTCGGATTCATCCTCGGCGCAGACCTGCCCGGCGCGGGCTGCACCGAAGACGACGTACTGGCCGCCACCGAAGCGTTCGCGCCGGCGATCGAGTTGATCGACACCCGCATCACCGACTGGAAGATCAAGCTGTGCGACACGATCGCCGACAACGCGTCATCGGCGGGGTTCGTGCTCGGCAAGGAGCGCGTGAAGCCGAGCGACGTCGACATCAAGAGCATCGACGCGGTGCTCACCCGCAACGGCGAAGTGGTGGCCAAGGGCCGCAGCGACGCCGTGCTGGGCAATCCGGTGACCGCGGTCGCGTGGCTGGCCCGCAAGGTGGAGAGTTTCGGTGTGCGACTGCGCAAGGGCGACATCGTCCTGCCGGGCTCGTGCACCCGCGCGATCGACGCCCGGCCCGGCGACCATTTCGTCGCCGAGTTCGACGGACTCGGGTCCGTGCGGTTGAGTTTCGAATAGAGGAGCATTGCACTATGCCGTCCAAAGCAAGCGTCGCGATCGTCGGCTCCGGCAACATCAGCACCGATCTGATGTACAAGCTGCTGCGCTCCGAATGGCTCGAACCACGCTGGATGGTGGGCATCGACCCGGACAGCGAAGGCCTCAAGCGCGCGCGTGACCTGGGTTTGCAGACCACCCATGAGGGGGTGGACTGGCTGTTGGCCCAAGACGAGAAACCAGATCTGCTGTTCGAGGCAACCTCGGCCTACGTGCACAAGGCGGCCGCCCCCAAGTACGCCGAAGCGGGTATCCGCGCGATCGACTTGACGCCGGCTGCGGTCGGCCCGGCGGTGATCCCGCCGGCGAACCTTCGCGAGCATCTCGATGCGCCCAACGTCAACATGATCACCTGCGGGGGACAGGCGACGATTCCGATCGTCTACGCGGTGTCTCGTGCGGTTACCGAACAAGGTGGAGCTGTGCCGTACGCCGAGATCGTCGCGTCGGTCGCGTCGAAGTCCGCCGGGCCGGGGACGCGCGCGAACATCGACGAGTTCACCAAGACCACCAAGCGTGGTGTCGAGGTGATCGGCGGCGCGCAGCGCGGCAAGGCGATCATCATCCTCAACCCGGCCGAGCCGCCAATGATCATGCGCGACACAATCTTCTGCGCGATTCCCGACGATGCGGACACCGACGCGATCGCCCAGTCGATTCACGACGTGGTCGCCGAGGTGCAGACCTATGTACCCGGTTACCGGCTGCTCAACGAGCCGCAGTTCGACCCGCCGTCGCTGAACTCCGGCGGTCAAGCGCTGGTCACCACCTTCATCGAAGTGGAAGGCGCGGGGGATTACTTGCCGCCGTACGCCGGAAACCTCGACATCATGACCGCGGCGGCCACGAAGGTGGGCGAGGAGATCGCCAAGGAACTACTGTCCGCTCCAGCAGGAGGTCAGGCATGACCACCGACATCTTCTTCAACGAGATCTGGGACGTCCGAATCACGGACACGTCGCTGCGCGACGGCAGCCACCACAAGCGCCACCAGTTCACCAAGGACGAGGTGCACGCGATCGTCGCGGCGCTGGACGCCGCCGGCGTGCCCGTCATCGAAGTCACCCACGGTGACGGACTCGGCGGCTCGTCGTTCAACTACGGGTTTTCCAAGACGCCCGAACAGGAATTGATCAAGCTGGCCGCCGAGACGGCCAAGGACGCCAAGATCGCGTTTCTGATGCTTCCGGGCGTGGGCACCAAGGAAGACATCATCGAGGCGCAGGACAACGGCGGGTCGATCTGCCGCATCGCCACGCATTGCACCGAGGCCGACGTGTCGATCCAGCACTTCGGGCTGGCCCGCGAGCGAGGCCTGGAGACGGTCGGCTTTTTGATGATGGCGCATACGATCCCGCCGGAGGCGCTGGCCAAGCAGGCCCGCATCATGGCCGACGCGGGCTGCCAATGTGTGTACGTCGTCGACTCCGCGGGCGCGCTGGTCCTCGAGGGAGTGCGCGACCGGGTTGCCGCGCTGGTCGCCGAACTGGGCGACGACGCACAGGTGGGCTTTCATGGCCACGAGAACCTCGGCTTGGGCGTGGCGAATTCGGTGGAGGCGGTGCGGGCCGGTGCCAAGCAGATCGACGGCAGCTGCCGCCGATTCGGCGCCGGGGCCGGCAACGCGCCCGTCGAGGCGCTGATCGGGGTGTTCGACAAGATCGGCGTCAAGACCGGTATCGACTTCTTCGAGATCGCCGACGCCGCCGAAGACGTCGTGCGTCCGGCCATGCCCGCCGAATGCCTGCTCGACCGCAACGCCTTGATCATGGGCTACTCGGGGGTGTACTCGAGCTTCCTCAAGCATGCGATCCGCCAGGCCGAGCGCTACGGGGTGCCCGCGCACCAGCTGCTGCACCGGGCCGGGCAGCGCAAACTCATTGGTGGACAAGAAGATCAGTTGATCGACATCGCCCTGGAAATCAAGCGCGAGCAGGCTGTCTAGTCCCTCCGCGAGCGCGCGTGTCTGTACGCCGACACACCGAGACCGGCCGTACCGCAGCGCACCTTCGCGCCTAGTGACCGTGCGGTCCGTCAGCGGCGCGCGGACCCGGTCAAGGGGCGCGGGTTCGCGGGTTCGAGCAAACAGATCACCGTGCTCGGCGCGGGCCCTGCCGTCGGCGCGAACGTCGTGCGGTCCTGATTGGAGTCCACCAGGTAGGTGATCGCAAACCCGCCGACATCGGTTGACTGCCCGGTGTAGGCTCTGAACTCGTTGCGGCACTTAGGGTTTGCCACTTCGGGCACGGCCGCGTCGACCGTCAGCGGTCCGCGAAAGTACACCTCTGCCTGATGTGGTGTGGCACAGTCGACCACTGTCACAGTGACGACGCTCGGGTCGTTCGGCGGCGGATCGGCAAGACAGTCGCCGACGTCGAGGTCAATCCACTTCTTGGACTGCGCCTTTGGCGGAGTGACCACCGTCGACGTGGGCGACGTGGGCGACGTGGGCGACGTGGGCGACGTGGGCGACGTGGGCGACCTGGTCGGGCTGGGCGGCGTCGTGGCGGGTGTCTCGGCGGAGTGTGCGCACGCGGTCAGCACGACGCCCACCGTGATCAGAGTGATCAGGCTGGGTGAACGTCGAAAGGCAGACATCGTGGACACGGACGCAGGGTAACGCCGGGCGATCGCCCGTCGGTATAGCAGCCCGATCGGCGCTCAGAAGGGTTTGACTCCGCCGAGTTGAGCCGTCAGCGCGTCGGCGGCATCGACCAGTCCGCGCGCCCGCTCGGTGATCTCTGTGTCGGTGAGTGCCCGGCCGATGTGCAGGGAGGCAACCATGGCTTGGCGCCGGTGGTGGTCGAACACTGGGGCGGAGATCACGCTGATCTCGTGGCGCTGCCGTCGGCCAGAGTTCTCACTGCGCAAGTAAACCCGCTCACCGATATCGGACACGATCTCGCCGAGCAGCGCGCGCAGTTCGTCGGGCAGGCTGTTCGACACCCCGGCCATCAGCGCATACAGCCGCTGACCGCTGGGCGTCAGGCGCTCGACCAGGTAGCCGTCCGAGCGGCATTCGGCGATCACCCGCTGCAGCCGTTCGGTGTCGGTGCGCAGCGGAATGGTCGGTTCCTTGGCCAGCCAGTCGTGGACGGCTTCGTCGTCCCAGAGCACGAACATCAACCCCACGGGCGGCGCGAACGGATAGCTCTGCCCCACTTCGACGCCCACCCCCGCGCCCGGCGGGCTCACCAGCTCCAGCAGCGTGATCCGGTCGTCGACCACCGCCGACAATGCTGCCGTCGTCCCGAATCGTCTTGACAGGCGGCGCAATTCGTCACGGGCGGCAGGGCTGACCCGCATCGCCTCTTGTGCGCGGTGGCCGAGAGTGATCAGCGCCGGGCCCAGCCGGTATGTCTTGTCGCGTTCGTCTCTGATCAAGTAGCCGGCCTCTGTCAACGTCGCGACCATGCCGAGGCACGTGGGCTTGCTCAGCTGTACCCGCCGGGCTAGTTCCGAGACGCCGAATCGGTCCTGCGGATGGCGCGACAAGAAGTCGAGCATGCGCACCACCCGTTCGGTCGGCGGTGACGCCCGCCGTGTCGCTCCGGGATCATGGTCCATATATGGACCGTACTGGACCAATATGTTGACGCGAAGTTGGAACACGTTCTAGTCTCAGGCCGGTGTACACCGACCCGTTGACCGAAGCGATCGCCGAGGCGGAGAAGCTCGTCGCGGCCGCGCCTCACATCGAGACAGAAGCCGACCTCCTCGAAGGTCTGCAATATCTCGCGCAAGGAATCGCCGCGTGCACGCACGTGTCGTTCCACTACGACCGTGATCACCCGTTCTTCCTCAGCGGCACAGGGCCGTTCACGAAGATGGGCCTGGACAACCCGGACACGCTGTATTTCGGGACGCGTGTGCAGGCCGGTCACCAGTACGTCGTGTCCGGGGTGCGCGGCACGACCACTGATCTGAGTTTCCAGCTGCTCGGCGGTGAATACACCGACGAAGGGGTGCCGGTCAGCGAGGCGGCGTTCGACGACCGCGAGCTCGACATCGCCCCCGACGGCAGCTTCGAGTGGCGGTTCACCCCGAAGGCGCCCGCTCAGCTCGTGGTGCGCGAGGTGTACGGCGACTGGTCGCAGCGGCGCGGCACGATCGCGATCAAGCGTGTCGACACCGCGGGCACCGCGCCGCCGCCGCTGACCCGCGAGACGATCGAAAAGCGCTATGCCACAGCAGGCAAGCAGCTGGTGAACCGAATCAAGACGTGGCTGCAGTTCCCGCAATGGTTTTACCTCAAACTGCCCGTCAACACCCTGACACCACCGCGGCTTACGCCCGGTGGTTTGGCCACCCAGTATTCGTCTGTGGGCCACTTCGACTTGACGCCGGACCAGGCCCTGCTGATCACGATCCCGGTGTCCGACGCGCCCTACCTCGGATTCCAGCTGGGCAGCATGTGGTACATCTCGCTGGACTACATCAACCACCAGACGTCACTGAATGCTACTCAGGCGCAAAAGGATCCGGACGGAAAGATCCGGATCGTCGTCGCCGACCGCAATCCCGGTGTCACCAATTGGGTGGAGACCCTCGGGCACCGCAGAGGCTTTCTGCAGTTCCGATGGCAGCGGGTGTCGCGGGAGCTCACCGAGGCCGACGGGCCCTCTGCCGAAGTGGTGAACGTCGACGACGTGCCGGCGGCATTGCCGTACTACGAACACAACAAGATTTCCGACGAAGACTGGCGCGCGCGCATTGCCGAGCGGCAACACGCAATCGCCACGAGAATGCTGGGGTGAGGCATGCCTGAAGGCTTGCTAGCGGGAAAGGTTGTATGCATCAGCGGCGTCGGTCCGGCGCTGGGCACGACGCTGGCCCGGCGATGCGCGGAGAACGGCGCAGACCTGGTCTTGGCGGCGCGCACCGCGCAGCGGCTCGACAATGTCGCCAAACAAATCAGCGACACCGGCCGCCGCGCCGTGGCCGTCGCCACCGACATCACCGACGACGACCAGGTCAAGAACCTCGTCGACGCGTCACTGGCGGCGTACGGGCGGGTCGACGTGCTGATCAACAACGCGTTTCGGGTGCCCTCGATGAAGCCCTTGGCCGACACCACGTTTCAGCACATCCGCGATGCGATCGAGCTGACTGTGCTGGGCGCACTGCGATTGATCCAGGGCTTCACGCCCACTCTTGCGGAAGCCAACGGCTCGGTGGTGAATGTCAACTCGATGGTGATCCGCCACTCCCAGGCGAAGTACGGCGCCTACAAGATGGCCAAGTCGGCGCTGCTGGCGATGTCGCAGTCGCTGGCGACCGAGCTCGGCGAAAACGGCATCCGAGTGAATTCTGTTGTGCCAGGCTATATTTGGGGTGAGACGTTGAAAGCGTACTTCACCCACCAGGCCGGAAAGTACGGCACCACGGTGGACCAGATCTACGCCGCGACGGCAGCGAACTCGGATCTCAAACGCCTGCCCACCGAGGACGAAGTCACTTCGGCCATCATCTTTTTCGCCAGCGACCTGTCGAGTGGTATCACCGGGCAGACGCTCGATGTGAATTGCGGGGAGTACAAGGCGTGAGCGACCGCACGGACGTCGGCACGGTCGACGATCTGCTGGAATCTGCGTCGCGGCTGGTCGGTCTGGACGACTTCGGTCCCGACGACGACAACTACCTGGAAGGCCTCGCCGTCATCCTCGACTCGTATCGGCGCGAGGCCGGCCTGACACCGTTCGGCAGCAAGATCTGCCGCGTGTATCTGCGTGGCGCGCTTGCCGCGAGGCTGCTGGCCCAGGCAGGTTGGAAACAGTACCCGCACTACGTCGACGTGCCCGTCGAGCGGCCGATCTTCGTCACCGGACTGCCACGCACCGGCACCACCGCACTGCATCGGCTGTTGAGTGCCGACCCCTCGCACCAAGGCATTCAGATGTGGCTGGCTGAATATCCGCAGCCCCGGCCGCCGCGCGAAACGTGGGACAGCAATCCGGTGTTCCAGCGGCTCAACGCGCAGTTCGAACAGCACCACGTCGAGAATCCGGAGTTCATGGGCCTGCACTTCATGAGCGCCGACGAGGTCGAGGAATGCTGGCAGCTGCTGCGGCAGTCGCTGCACGCGGTCGCCTACGAGACGCTCGCGCACTTGCCGACGTATGCGCAGTGGCTGGCGAAGGAGGACTGGACACCGGCGTACCGGCGCTACCGCAAGAATCTGCAATTGATCGGGCTCAACGACGTCGGCAAGCGCTGGGTGCTGAAGAACCCCAGCCATTTACATGCGCTCGACGCGCTGATGGCCACATTCCCGGATGCGCTTGTGGTGCAATGCCATCGACCGGCGGAGACGCTGATGGCATCGATGTGCTCGCTGGCCGAGCACGCCACCGAGGGCTGGTCGACGACGTTCGTCGGCGCCACCATCGGCGCCGACTCCCTGGACACCTGGGCGCGTGGTCTCGAGCGGTTCAACGCGGTGCGGGCCCAACATGATCCGGCACAGTTCTACGACGTCGACTACAAGGACTTCGTCACCGACCCGATCGGCACCGTCGAGGCCATCTACCAATACTTCGGAATCGAGCTCAGCGACGCAGCGCTGGCGGCGATGCAGCACATGCACGCCGAGAGTCAGAAGGGGCCGCGCGCACCGAAACACACGTATTCCCTCGAGGATTACGGGCTGACCGCCGAGCAGGTCAAGGCCCGGTTCGAGGGCCTGACCTAGCCGTCGCCCGGCGGCGGGGCGGTGGGGACCCGCGGCAGCACCCCTTCGGCGATCGCGTGCTCGATGCTGTCCGCCAGCCTCGGGCAGGTCCGGGCGCGCTGCGGCATCCCGCCTGACTCGCGCACTTCGGTGAAGTAAGCGCATCGCTGTGTGGCAGCCGAATCCCATTGCACCGCGGTGTGTCCGGGGCCCAGCTTCTTGACCTGCACGGAGACGTGGCAGAACCGGCAATCCACCGGCTGCAGGCCCCACGTCAGATAACGTTCGCGGTCGCGCTGCGTCGCCTCTCGTAACTGCGCGGCCCGGTGCGGGTCGACGACCGGCTGCGGGCGGGGCCCGCCACCGCCGCCGGACGGGTGCGGATGGTCGTCGTCGTGCGCGCCGTGCACCAGCAGCATCGAGCGAGCGAGCTCGTCGACGTCCGGGGGACGTTGCGCGTCGTCACTCACGTCGAACTCTGCTCCGCCTTCTGCGTCTCCCGGCGCCGCAGGTTTTCCTCGACTTCCTTCTGCCAGTACTCGTTTGCCTTGGTGGTGTCCACCTCGATCTCGAAGCGGTCCGTCATCTCCGGGGTGACGTCGGCGACGTCGACGTAGAACTGCTGATACCAGCGGCGCAGCTGATAGACCGCACCGTCCTCTTCGACCAGCAGTGGGTTGTCGATGCGCGTCTTGTTCTTCCAGATCTCGACGTCCTGCAGGAAGCCCTTGCTGACCCCGACCGTCATTGCCTCGGCGAGTTTTTCGGTCACGTCCTCGCCCATGCCCTTGGGTTTCTGGACGATCACGCCCCACTGGAGCATGAACGATTCCTGGGTCACCGGATAGTGGCAGTTGATCAGAATCGACTCCGCCTTGTAGCCGCCGTAGTTGTTGTGCAGCCAGTTGATCATGAACGACGGGCCGAAATACGAAGCCTCCGAATCCAGATGGGATTCCGTATAGGCGGAACCGCCGAGGTCTACGTCAGGGCGGCCGACGTTGTGCAGATACTGCGACGCGATGTGGCCTTCGAACACATTCTTGAAGTACGTCGGCAGCCCGAAATGGATGTAGAAAAAGTGCGCCATGTCGGTGACGTTGTCGATGATGTCGCGGCAGTTCGACGGAATCAGTTCGCGGTTCCACCGCCAATCCGTCCACTCGTCGCTGGCCCACTCTGGAATCTCGGGGATCCGCACTTCGGGCTGCGGTGGGTTGCCCTCGTGGTCGTGCCAGACGAACAGCAGGCCGCTGCGAATGTCGGTATGCCACGACCGGGTGCGGGCCAGCCGCGGGGTGCGCTTGGCGTATGGCACCAGCTTGCACTTGCCGTCTCCGCCCCAGCGCCAGTCGTGGAACGGGCACGCGATCTCGTCGCCCTTGATGGTGCCCTGGGTCAGGTCACCGCCCATGTGTCGACAGTACCCGTCGAGCACATGCAAGTCCCCGTGCGAGTCTGCGAAAACCACCAGCTTGGTGCCAAACGCCTCGATCGCGTGCGGCTGCCCGTCGGTGAATTCCTTGACCGGGCCAAGGCAGTGCCAGCCCCGCGCATACCTGTCCGGCAGGGTGCCCGAGTCGATTTCGCGGTAACCCGCGGCTTCGGTAGTCACGTCGGCGCCTCCAGTCGTGTTCTCTAACTAGAACACGTTACAGTTTTGCCGGATGCAGATGCAATAAGCGCAGGCCGGCGATGCTCCATATATGACCGAGGGTCCTCTTCGGGTTCGACGGCGCGCCGACCGGCAAGCGCCCGAGCGTTACGGGGCCCGCTACCGCAGCGAACTCACGTTACCGAGTAGCAATCAGGGCGTGCAGCTGGCGGGGCCTCCGCCGGTGCTCACGCAGCAGCGGCCGTTGATGCAGCAGGTGGTGGCGCTGTCATTCGTGCTGGTGTTGTTGCCCACACTGGAGACCTGACTCGGAGTCACATTGTTGGGTCCGGTCTGGATCGAGATGTTGTTGCCGCTGTTGACGTTCACGCCCGGGCCGGTGTAGCCGGGGCCGAACAGGCTGGTCAAGTCAGGCATCCACGGAATGCCGCTCAGGGCGGTGCCGAGCGCACTGGTGCAGGCATCCTCGACGGCCGGCTGCGCGGCGGCGAATCCAGCCGACACGCCACTTCCCACAGTCACCGCGGTGACCATCCCTGCAAACAGAAGCCAACGTCCATGCCGTCCAGATGCCATGATTTCGTCCCCCTGCGGTCGTCGTGCTAGCAAACAGCATGCGCCGCACTAGGGCGCGCTGGCAAGACCCGTCAGCAAAATGATTACGGAACAAATGATGCGTCGCTGAACGCGATGGCAAATCAAGCGCCACAGGTGACGGGGCGATGCGGCAAACCGGCGCGCTAGACCTTGCGGGCGGTCTTGGCGGCCCGGTCCATCTCCCAGTACGCGCGCAGTGCGACGAGCTTGCCGTCGTCGTCGGCCTTGTATGTGAAGACGCCGTCGGCGGTGATCTGGTGACCACCCATCGTGATCACGATGAATCCGACGTTGGCCTCCTCGTTGCCGCACTGGAACGTGTCGACGAAATTGAACTCGATGCGATCCGTGGGAGCGATTGCTTTGTCCCAGAACGCCGCGATGGCTTCCTTGCCCCGGTGTCCCTTGCCTTCAGGGTCGAACGCGGACGGACCGATGGGATCTTCGACGATCGCGTCGTCGGCGAATACGTCCAGCCACGCCTGCTTGTCTCGGGCCGCCACCGCATCTCGTGAGCGCTGGCCGGCGATGTGGGCCTGGTTCACGCGTTCTGCCACCCCGAGTGGATGTAGGTGTCGGCGAACCGTTTCATCGAATCCTGCTTGGCCGACAGCGGCGCGTCGAAGCCCAGCCCCTCGAAAACCCATGGAATGACGATGTTGTCTGTGACGCCGATTTCGGCGAGTTCGCGGTGTCCGTCGACACCGAATTTGTCGATGCAGACAACCTGGATCTCGAATGGCGTGTCGGCGCGGCCGTACTCCTGGCGGTATGCGTGGAGTTTGCCGACGGTTTCGGCGATCTGCTCGGCAGTCATCATCGCGCTGGTCCAGCCGTCACCGACGCGGGCCGCCCGCCTCAGCGCGACGTCGGTGTGGCCGCCGATGTAGAACGGCACCGGCTGCGTGGGCGCGGGGCTCATCTGCAGTCGGCCGAAGTCGAAGAACTCGCCGTGGAATTCCACCATCCCGCCGCCGAGCACCAGCTTGATCACGTCGATCATCTCGTCGACGCGTGCGCCCCGCCTGCGGTACGGAACCCCGCACCACTCGAATTCTTCGGGGGCCCAGCCGATCCCGACACCGAATCCGAAGCGGTTGTTGGTCAGGTTGGCCACCGAGCCGACCTGGCGGGCCAGCAGCAGCGGCTGGCGCGAGCCCAGCTTCATCACGTTGGTGTAGAACCGCAGCGTCGACGTCACCGCACCCATCGCGGCCGCCGCGATCAGCGGGTCCACCCACGGGGTGTTCTCGTCCCACATCCGCGAGCCGTCAGCCGTGTACGGGTAGTCCGCCGACTGCTTTTCCATGTAGAACAGCGAGTCGGGCAGCGCGATGGAGTCGAAGCCGACTTCCTCGGCGGTTCTCGCGATGTCGAGCAACTCGTCGATGGGACCCATCGCGATGCTGCAGGTGTACTTCATCCGGCTCATGCCGCGGCCGTCTCGGCGGCCGGCTTGTCGCTGCCCACCACCCACATCGAGTAGTACTGAGAACCACCGCCATATGCGTGGCCGAGCGCCTTACGGGCGCCGGGCACTTGATGCGCCTCGCCCTTGCCCATCACCTGTATTGCGGCCTCCGCGAACCGGATCAGACCAGAAGCGCCGATCGGGTTCGACGACAGCACGCCGCCGGACGGGTTGACCGGCAGCCGACCGCCGATCGCGGTTTCGCCTGCCTCGGTCAGCTTCCAGCCTTCTCCTTCAGGGGCGAAGCCCAGGTTCTCCAGCCACATCGGCTCGAACCACGAGAACGGCACATAGATCTCGGCCACGTCGATCTCGTCGATCGGGCTCTTGATGCCGGCGGCTTTCCACAGCGCTGCGGCCGCGTCACGGCCCGCCTGCGGGTTGACCTGGTCGCGCCCGGAGTAGGCCAGCGGTTCGGTACGCAGGGCTGTCGCGTGAATCCAGGCGACCGGATGACCCTCGGCCACCCGCGCATCTGAAATCTCCTCGTTGCCGATCACCAACGCGCACGCGCCGTCCGACGACGGGCAGGTCTCGTCGAATCGGATGGGATCCCAGAGCATCTGGGAGCTGAGCACCTTCTCGATCGTGATGTCGGACTGCTGCAGGTGTGCCAGCGGATTCTTGGCGCCGTTCAGCCTGTCCTTGACCGCCACCATCGCGCCGATGTGCGTGGGTGCCCCGGATCGCCGGATGTAGGCGCGCACGTGCGGCGCGAAGTAGCCGCCCGCGCCGGCACCGACCGGCTTGGTGAACGGCACCGGAATGCTCAACGCCCACATCGCATTCGACTCAGACTGCTTCTCCCAGGCCATCGCCAGCACGCGGCGGTACTTCCCCGACTGCACCAGGCTGGCCGCCACCACACCGGTGGACCCGCCGACCGAGCCTGCAGTGTGTACGCGGATCAACGGCTTGTTCGTGGCGCCGACCGCGTCGGCCATGAACAGTTCGGGCATCATGACGCCCTCGAAGAAGTCCGGCGCCTTGCCCACGACCACGGCGTCGATGTCGTCGAACGTCGAACCCGAGTCGGCGAGCGCCCTGTCGATCGCCTCGCGCACCATGCCGTTCATCGACACGTCCTGACGCTTGGCGACGTACTTGGTCTGCCCGGTGCCCAGCACCGCGGCCAGTTGTCCGGCCACTAGTTCTTTCCCTCCAGTACCGCGACCAGATTCTGTTGCAGCGCAGGGCCGCTCGTGGCATGCGCCAGCACCCGCTGCGCCGAGCGATTCCAAATGTGTTGCGCGGCAAAGCCGATACGCTCCAGACCTGCGGAGAACATCGGGTTGGCCGCCAGCGTCCCGCCCGACGGGTTGATTGTCGTCGACGACGGCAGCCCGATCGCCTCCACCAGGATCAGGTGCTGATGGGTGAACGGCGCGTAGATCTCGGCCACGTCGATGGCGCCGGCGTCGCCGCCGGTCGCCGCCTGAGCCGCGGCCGCCGTCGACGGAGACGTGGTCAGGTCGCGAGCACCGAGCACCGGGGTCTCGATGCGGTGCTCGAATCCGGTTATCCACGCGGGGTTTTCGCGGAGCTCGCGGGCGCGGTCCCCGGCGGCCAGCACGATCGCCGATGCCCCGTCGGTGATCGGGGCGATGTCGTGGCGACGCAGCGGGTCAGCGAAGAACGGCCGCGCGAGCAACTCGTCGATCGACTTGGCCGGCTTCTCCGAATCCGTGCGCTGGGCCACCGCGAACGACTCGAGCGCCACCTGCGCCATCGCTTCTTGGGTCCACTTGCCGGCGTCGAGGCCCAGCCGCGCCTGCAGTCCCGCGATCGACACCGAGTCGGGCCACAGCGGAGCGACGGTGTAGGGATCGGTCTGCAGCGCCAGCACTCGGCGCAAGGTGCCGGCCGACGACTTGCCGAACCCGTACACCAGCGCGGTGTCGACCTCGCCGGTGAGCAGCTTGATGTAGGCCTCGTAGAGGGCCCATGCCGCGTCCATCTCCACGTGCGACTCGTTGATCGGCGGCACCGCGCCGATCGAGTCGATTGCCGAGATGAACGAAAAAGCCCGTCCAGCAAGGTAATCCGAAGAGCCGGAGCACCAAAATCCGATGTCGCCCTTGGTGATGCCCAGGTCGTCGTAGAGCTGGTGGAAACACGGCATCAGCATTTCGACGCCGTTGGTGGTGCCGTCGGTGCGGCGCACGTGCGGGGCGTGCGCGAATCCGACGACCGCAATGTCGCGTTCAGTCACGGGCGGTCCTTCTAGAGGTGGTGCTTGTAGGTGTCGTAGTCGGCGTCGGGCTCGCCGGTGGGCCGGAAGTGGTCGATGTTGTCGATGCCGAAATCCCACTCCTCGCGGGGTTTCCACACGGCCTCGACACGCATGCCCATCCGGACCTCCGACGCGTCGATCTCGGTGACCAGGTGCAAAAACGGAATGTCGGCGCCGTCGAGCAGCACGTACGCCGCGACGTACGGCGGCTTGATCCGCTGTCCGGCGAACGGGATGTTGATGACGGCGAATGTGGTCACCGTGCCCTTGTCCGGCAGTTCGACGAACTCGTCGAGCGGCTCCCCGGTGGCCGGATCGGCTTCGCGCGCGGGGAAATACACCTTGCCGTTCTTGCCGGACCGCGCGCCGAGCAGCTTGCCCTCTCGCAGCGCACGCAGATACGCGCTTTCCGGATGCGACGCGCTGTGCTGGACCTCGATGCTGGACGGGATCACGACGGTCTTCACCGGGTCCCGGTCGTCGGTGGTCTGCCCGCCGGGTTCGGCTTCTTCGCCCAGTGCGAAGTACGCGATGTCGGTGATCGCGCCCACCGGCTCGTCGACCCAGTGCGCATGCACTCGAGTGCCGGTGCTGATCGCGTCTGGTGTCTGCGCGTCGACCGCATGCACCAGCGGGACGTCGGCGCCGTCGAGCTTGATCAGCGCCCACGCGAAGGGTCGTTGCAGCGGTTGTCCCTCCAGCGGCTGCGGCTGCCACGTCCACGACACCACGGTGCCGACGCTTTGCACCGGTACGATCTCGCGCAGCGGCTCGTACGTGATGGGGTCGTACTCGGCCGGCGGCACGTACACGCGCCCGTCGGATCCGCGGACCCCCACGATGCGCCGCTCGCGCAGTGCGGTGAAGAACTGGCCAAGGACCGGCCCGACCGAACGGGTGTAGTCAAAGGCCAGTTTCAAAGGCGCCGAAAGGGGCGGTTGGGATGTGTCAATCGAGGCCGGACTACTTTGGCTGACAGTCACGCCAACGAGTAGAACAGGTTCTAAGAACTGTCGCAAGAAGCGGTGGCGGCCAAGAGAGGTGAGTCATGAAGCTCGGCTTGCAATTGGGGTACTGGGGTGCTCAGCCGCCGACGAACGCCCCCGAACTGATCGCGGCGGCGGAGGAGGCTGGGTTCGACGCCATCTTCACCGCCGAAGCGTGGGGTTCCGACGCCTACACGCCACTGGCCTGGTGGGGGTCGTCGACGCAGCGGCTTCGGCTGGGTACCTCGGTGGTGCAGCTGTCCGCGCGCACGCCAACGGCCTGCGCGATGGCCGCACTGACGCTGGACCACCTGTCCGGCGGCCGGCACATCCTCGGGCTCGGCGTGTCCGGGCCGCAGGTGGTCGAGGGCTGGTACGGGCAGAAGTTCCCCAAGCCGCTGGCCCGCACCCGCGAGTACATCGACATCGTGCGCCAAGTCTGGGCTCGCGAAGCTCCCGTGACCAGCGACGGCCCCCACTACCCGCTGCCGCTGCGGGGAGAGGGCACCACCGGACTCGGCAAGGCGCTCAAGCCGATCACCCATCCGCTGCGCGCCGACATCCCGATATTTTTGGGAGCCGAAGGACCGAAGAACATTGCGCTTGCCGCGGAAGTCTGCGACGGCTGGCTGCCGATCTTCTACACCCCGCGGCTAGCGGACATGTACAACGAGTGGCTCGACGAAGGGTTCGCCCGACCGGGCGCGCGTCGCACCCGCGACACCTTCGAGGTGTGCGCCACCGCGAACATCGTGATCACCGACGACCGCGCGGCAACGTTCGAGGCGATGAAGCCCTTCCTCGCCCTGTACATGGGTGGCATGGGTGCAGAGGACACCAACTTCCACGCCGACGTCTACCGCCGCATGGGCTATGGCGAGGTGGTGGACGAGGTCACCAAGCTGTTCCGCGCCAACCGCAAGGACGAAGCCGCCAAGATCATCCCCGACGAGGTGGTCGACGACGCCGCGATCGTCGGCGACGTTGACTACGTGCGTAAGCAGGTTGCCGTCTGGGAAGCCGCGGGGGTCACGATGATGGTGGTGACCGCGCGCAGTGCCGACGAGATCAAGCGCCTCGCCGAGTTGATCTAGCTATTGCTTGTCGGTGATTTAGAACACGTTCTACAGTGAGCGCCATGTCCGATGCTCTTCGCCCGAGTGGCTCATCGCGGGCAGCCTCCCGGCACACGATCGCCGGCCAAGTGCTCACCATGCCAGTCGAGATCCGCAAAGCGCAGCAGCACATGGCGATGTTCTTCGTGGACGCCGACGCCGCGCAACGGCTCATCGACTACAGCGGCCTTAAGGTCTGCCGGGTGCTGCCCGGCCGCGCTGTGGTGATCCTGATGCTGATGCATTACATCGACGGCGACCTGGGCCAGTACTACGAGTTCGGCACCAACGTGATGGTCAACCCACCCGGCTCGACGGCGAGCGGTCCCCGTGCCCTGCAGTCCGCCGGTGCCTTCATCCATCACCTTCCCGTCGACCAGGAGTTCACGCTCGAGGCGGGCACCACCATCTGGGGCTATCCAAAAGTGATGGGCGAGTTCACGATTCGCGAAGGCCGCCAATTCGGTTTCGACCTGAACATCGACGGGCAGTTCGTCGTCGGCATGGAGTTCCGGCGAGGCCTGCCGATTGCGCTGACTCCACGGAGCCAAGCGCAGCGCACGTACTCGTGTCGCGACGGCGTCACGCGCGAAACGGAATTCGAGATGTCGAGTACGGGTGTGCGCAATCGCGTGGGCGGCGTTCGAATGTGGCTGGGGGACCATCCCTATGCCAAGGAACTAGCATCACTGGGCTTACCGAAGCGGGCGATGCTGTCCAGTTCCGTTGAGAACGTCGAGATGTCGTTCGGTGACGCCCGGGAGGTTGTGCGGTGACGGAAGCTGTTTCTTCGGCTCCGCCGAAGGCGACCAGGCCTGACGTAGATCTCACCGACGGTGCCTTCTACGCCGGCGACTCCCGGTCGGTGTACAAGTGGATGCGGGAGCACGAGCCGGTGTTTCGCGATCGCAACGGGCTGGCCGGCGTCGCGTCCTACCAGGCGGTGATCGACGCCGAGCGTCAGCCGGAGCTGTTCTCCAATGCCGGCGGCATCAGGCCGGACCAAGAAGCGCCGCCGATGATGATCGCGATGGACGATCCCGCACATCTATTGCGCCGCAAGCTCGTCAACGCCGGCTTCACGCGAAAACGGGTACGGGACAGGGAGCCGGCCATCGCCGCGCTGTGCGACCGGCTGATCGACGCGGTCTGCGAGCGCGGCGAATGCGACTTCGTCTGGGACATCGCGGCGCCGTTGCCGATGGCGGTGATCGGCGACATGCTCGGGGTGCTGCCGGAGGAACGCGAGATGTTCCTCAAGTGGTCCGACGACATGGTGAGCTTCTTGAGCAGCACGACCGCAGAAGAAGACTTCCAGGTCTCGATGGACGCATTCGCGGCCTACACCGAATACATGACCGGCATGATCGAGGCCCGGAAAAAAGAGCCCACCGACGACCTGGTGAGTGTGCTGGTGCACGCCGAAGTGGACGGCGAGAAGCTGGCTGACCACGAGATCGTCACTGAGGTGCTGCTGCTGCTGATCGGCGGCGACGAGACCACCCGGCACACGTTGTCCGGCGGCACCGCGCAGCTGCTCCGCCACCCTGATCAGCATCAGCGGTTGGTGAACGATTTATCGCTGCTGCCCAATGCAATTGAAGAGATGCTGCGCTGGACCTCACCGGTGAAGAACATGGCGCGCACTATCACTGCAGACGTCGAGTTCCACGGCACGCAGTTGAAGCAGGGGGAAAAGGTCATCCTGCTGTTCGAGTCGGCGAACTTCGACGAGAAGGTGTTCGGTGATCCTGAGAACTTCCGAATCGACCGCTATCCCAACAACCACATGGCGTTCGGCTTCGGGACCCACTTCTGTTTGGGCAATCAGCTTGCGCGCCTTGAGCTTTCGGTGATGCAGACCAAGCTCCTGCAGCGGCTGCCGGACATGGAGCTGGCCTCTGATGATCCGCTGCCGCTGCGGCCGGCGAACTTCGTGAGCGGGCTGGAGAAGATGCCGGTGCGGTTCACGCCCACCAAGCCCGTCGGCGCCTAGCCTTTTCACCGAGCGTGAGCGCACTGCGAAATCTCGGCTGATTTCTCGCAACCAGCTCACGCTCGGCGGGCGCGAGCGTCCCTGACCCGGCGGATGATGTCCGGTGCGCAGTCCTCAACGGTGACGCGCACGTCGATCCAGCCCTGCTGGGCCAAGCCCTCGGCGCGACGGATGTCCTTGTTGGCCCGCCGCCGGTCCAGGTGATAATCGCCTTCGTAGTCCGCGCCGACCTTGATGTCCTCCCACCCCATATCCACGACGGCAATCAGCACCCCGTATTCGTCGTAAACCGGGATCTGGGTCTGGGGGCGCGGAAAGCCTGCCCGAATCAGCAAGAGCCGCAGCCATGTTTCGCGAGGGGATTCGGCGCCCGGGTCGACGAGCTCGAGCACCCTGCGCGCATTCCGAATGCCCCTTCGGCCCGCATACCGTTCAGCCAGCAACTCGACGTCGGCCATCTTCAGCTGGGTAGCACGGGCCAGCGCGTCGACGGCCGCGACTGCGTTGTCGAGCGGATACCGGCACGCAATGTCGAGTGCCGTGCGGGCCGGCGTCGTCAAGCGGATGCCGCTTTTCCACTCCACCTCGTCGTCGGCCCAGCGATCAGACCAGGTGCGTATTCCCTTCGGCGGTCTTCGGTTGTCCGACAACACCTCTGCGGGCAGATGCGCATCGACCCATTTCGCGCCGTGCAGCGCGGCAGCGGACCGGCCGGCGATCACGTCTTCCCGTCTCGACCACAGCCACGCCGCCTTGGCTCGCGAGACAGCGGTCATCTTTGTGTCGCGCGGGAGGTAGATGTCCTTGTGGACCGCGACGAACCTGCTGCGCAATTGATACGGCGTGAGGCGTCCGGATGCGACGGCCTCGCTCCCGATAAATGGCTCGTCCATGGCCGAAGTCTGCTGACAGCGACCGACACGTCGCCGAACGTGAGCCGGCTGCGAAAAATCGGCCGAGATGTCGCAGTGCGCTCACGCTCGGCGAAAGGGTGAGAGCGAAAGAGTGAGAGGGAAAGCGTGAGAGGGAAAGCGTGAGAGGAAAGGAGCTAGCGGCCCTTGAACTCCGGCTTGCGCTTCTCTTTGAAGGCGCGCGGGCCCTCTTTCGCGTCCTCGGACAAGAAGACCTGGATACCCAGCTGCGTGTCGATCTTGAACGCCTCGTTCTCGGGCATACCCTCGGTCTCGCGGATGGAGCGCAGGATCGCCTGCACTGCCAGCGGGCCGTTGTTGTTGATCGTCTCGGCGATCTCCAACGCCTTGTTCAGCGCCTGACCGTCCGGCACCACGTACCCGATCAGTCCGATCTCCTTCGCCTCGGCAGCCGTGAGGTGCCGCCCGGTCAGCAGGATGTCGGCGGCCAGCGTGTACGGGATTTGCCGCGGCAGCCGCACGGCTGAGCCACCCATCGGGTACAAGCTCCACTTCGCTTCGGACACACCGAATTTCGCGCTCTCACCGGCCACCCGGATGTCGGTGGCTTGCAGGATCTCAGTCCCACCCGCGATCGCCGGGCCTTCGACCGCCGCGATCAACGGCTTGGTCAGCCGCCGGCCCTTCAACAACGCGTCGATGCGCGACGGGTCGTAACTGCCGTCTTTGAACGACTCGCCCGGCGGGCGGGCCGTCGCCGCCTTGAGGTCCATGCCCGCGCAGAAGTAGCCACCGGCGCCGGTGAGGATGCAGGAGCGAATGTCCGGATCATTGTCGACGCGGTCCCACGCCTCGACCATTATCGAGAGCATCTCGGTGGACAGCGCGTTGCGCGCCTCCGGCCGGTTCAGCGTCACGATCAGGGTGTGTCCGCGCTGCTCAATGAGGGCGTCGGCGTCTTTGTCGGACTCGCTCACAGTCGCTCACCTTCCTGCAGACTTGTCATGAAATGTAACACGTTCTAATTTGGGCTCCGTGGCCTTGAACATCGCAGACCTTGCCGAGCACGCCATCGACGCCGTGCCTGATCGTGTCGCGCTGATCTGCGGCGACGAGCAGATCACGTACGCAGAGCTGGAGGAGAAGGCCAACCGCCTCGCGCACTACCTTCTGGATCACGGGGTCAAGAAAGACGACAAGGTCGGGCTGTACTGCCGCAACCGCATCGAGATCGTGATTGCGATGCTGGGCATCGTCAAAGCCGGCGCGATCCTGGTGAACGTCAACTTCCGCTACGTCGAAAGCGAGCTTCGCTACCTCTTCGACAACTCCGACATGGTGGCGCTGGTCCACGAACGCCAATACTCCGACCGGGTGGCCAACGTCTTGCCGGAGACTCCGAACATCAAGACCATCCTGGTGGTCGAGGACGGCAGCGACAACGACTACCAGCGCTACGGCGGCGTGGAGTTCTACGACGCGCTCTCGCAAGGCTCACCCGAGCGCGACTTCGGTGAGCGCAGCCCCGACGACATCTACCTGCTCTACACCGGTGGCACCACCGGCTTCCCCAAAGGCGTGATGTGGCGTCACGAAGACATCTACCGCGTGCTGCTGGGCGGAACCGACTTCGCGACCGGCGAGTACGTCAAGGACGAATACGACCTGTCCAAGCAAGCCGCCGCCGGGCCGCCGATGGTCCGCTTCCCGATCCCACCGATGATCCACGGTGCCACCCAGTCGGCCACCTGGATGGCGCTGTTCTCCGGCGGAACCGTCGTTCTCGCACCGGAATTCGACGCCGAAGAGGTCTGGCGGACCGTACACAAGCACAAGGTGAACCTGCTGTTCTTCACCGGCGACGCAATGGCCCGGCCGCTGCTCGACGCGCTGACCAAGGACAACGATTACGACCTGTCGTCGCTGTTCCTGCTCGCCAGCACCGCGGCGTTGTTCTCGCCGAGCATCAAAGAAAAGCTTCTGGAACTGCTGCCCAACCGGGTGATCACCGACTCCATCGGCTCCTCGGAAACCGGCTTCGGCGGCACCAGCCTGGTCGCCAAGGGCCAAGCGCACACCGGCGGACCGCGAGTCACCATCGACAAGTGGACCGTCGTGCTCGACGAGGACGGCAACGAGGTCAAGCCCGGCTCTGGAGTGCGCGGCGTACTGGCCAAGAAAGGCCACGTGCCCGTCGGCTACTACAAGGACGAGAAGAAGTCCGCTGAGACATTCCGGGTGATCAACGGTGTGCGTTACGCGATTCCCGGCGACTACGCGCAGGTCGAGGCCGACGGCACGGTGACCATGCTGGGGCGCGGATCGGTGTCGATCAACAGCGGCGGCGAGAAGATCTACCCCGAAGAGGTCGAGGCCGCGCTCAAAGGCCACCCGGACGTGTTCGACGCGCTCGTGGTCGGCGTTCCCGACGACCGGTACGGGCAGTGCGTGGCGGCCGTGGTGCAGCCGCGAGAAGGAACGCGGCCCACACTGGCCGAGCTCGACGCGTTCGTACGGTCCGAGATCGCGGGATACAAAGTGCCGCGGGCGCTTTGGTACACCGACGAGGTGAAACGCTCACCGGCCGGCAAGCCCGACTACCGCTGGGCCAAAGAGCAGACCGAGGCCCGGCCGGCCGACGAGGTGAGCACCCGACATGTCGGGGCGAAAACCTGATGCGCACCGAACTGTGCGACCGCTTCGGCATCGAATACCCGATCTTCGTCTTCACCCCGTCGGAGCGGGTAGCAGCTGCGGTGAGCAAGGCCGGTGGGCTCGGCGTGCTCGGCTGCGTGCGGTTCAACGACCCCGAGGATCTCGAAGCCGTCCTGCGGTGGATGGACGACAACACCGACGGCAAGCCCTACGGCGTGGACGTGGTGATGCCGGCGAAGGTGCCGACGGAGGGCACCGCCGTCGACATCAACAAGCTGATCCCGCAGGGCCACCGCGACTTCGTCGACAAGACGCTGGCGGACCTTGGTGTGCCACCGCTACCCGATGACGAGAAGCGCTCGGAAGGTGTTCTGGGCTGGCTGCATTCGGTGGCCCGCAGCCACGTCGAGGTGGCATTGAAGCACCCCATCTCGTTGATCGCGAACGCGCTCGGTTCCCCGCCGGTGGACGTGATCGACCAGGCGCATCGGGCCGGTGTGCCGGTTGCGGCGCTGGCCGGCAGCGCAAAGCACGCGCAACGGCACGTCGACAACGGCGTCGACATCGTCGTCGCCCAGGGCCATGAGGCCGGCGGGCACACCGGCGAGATCGGTTCGATGGTGCTGTGGCCGGAAATCGTCGACGCGCTGCAAGGCCGGGCACCGGTGCTTGCGGCCGGCGGCATCGGCACCGGCCGGCAGGTGGCGGCGGCGCTGGCACTCGGCGCTTCCGGGGTGTGGATGGGTTCGGCGTTTCTGACGTCGGCCGAGTACCACTTGGGCGCGCGCGACGAATCCGGGGTGTCGACGATCCAGCGGGCGCTCCTCAACGCCACGTCCAGTGACACGGTGCGGCGCCGCATCTACACCGGCAAGCCGGCCCGGCTGCTGAAGAGCCGCTGGACCGATGCCTGGGACGCGCCTGATGCGCCCGAGCCGCTGCCGATGCCGCTGCAGAACATCTTGGTGTCCGAGGCGCATCAGCGGATGAACGAGTCGAACGACCCCACGGTCGTCGCAATGCCGGTCGGCCAGATCGTCGGCCGGATGAACGAGATCCGCCCGGTCGCCGAGATCATCGCCGAGCTGGTCGACGGCTTCGAGGCGGCCACCCGGCGCCTCGACGAGATCGCCGGCCGGTAGCGGCTGACGACCGTCCCCCGATCAGGGGACGCCGGATTACTCCGGCGCAGGGGCCGGTCGCCTGACAGACACCTCTCTTCTGCTGCGGCACAGTAGGTACATCACCGGAACACACCGGGAGACGGACCGAAATGCCAACGCAGACAGGAGAATTCAATGACCACTCAGACCACCGCCACGTGGATGCGCCGAGTTGCTGCCTGTGCGGTGCTGGCCGCCGCCCCCGCGCTGATCGCGCTCGGCACCGCCACCGCCAGCCACGCCGAAACGCCCTCGACATCTCCGTCGTATGCACCGGCGCCAAGCCACACGACGCAATACCAGCAGGGCGAATTGCAGTCATGGCACCAGCGCCATGCCGCCGACATCCAGTCCTGGTACCGATGAGCTGACAGACCCCAAGCCCGGATGCGAAAGGCATCCGGGTTTGTCTCTCGTGTCGAGCGAACGCCGGAGCTCGCCTAGCGAGGCGACGCGGCGATCTCCGCCTGCGTGTCGCGGATGACGCAACGTGTGCCGGTGTAGACGGTGGGCATGCACTTCTGGCAGTGGATACACAAGCCCTCGGTGGTCTGACCGTCACGAAACTTGTTGACCGTATTGGGATCTCGCAGGAGTGCGCGTGCCATCGCGACGAACTCGAACCCTTCGCCGAGCGCCCTTTCGACGGTGTCGAGCCGGTTGATGCCGCCGAGCAGGATCAGCGGCATGCGCAACACCGCGCGGAACTGACGGGCTTGCGGGAAGAAGAATGCTTCCTCGAACGGATACGTCTGGAACAGACGCTGACCGATCATCCGCAATCCCGCACCGACGGCCGCGGGCTGCACAGCGATGAACTCCTCCATCGGCACGTCGCCACGAAAGTAATACATCGGGTTGAGAAGCGAGCTGCCACCGGTCAGTTGCAAGGCGTCCAAATGGCCGTCGGATTCCAGCATCACGGCGGTGGGCAGGCTGTCGGCCAGCCAGAAGCCCTTTCGCACACCGTCGTCCATGTTGAACTTCGCGGTGACGGCGACTGATCCACCGACCACCGAGCGCACGCGTTCGGCGACCCGGCGTGCCAGCTCCGCGCGCCGTCGGACGTCTCCGCCGAATTCGTCGGTCCGCTTGTTCAGATTCGGGCTGAAGAACGAGCTGAGCAGGTAGCCGTGTCCCATGTGGATTTCGATGGCGTCGAACCCAGCCTCGACCGCAGTGCGAGCCGCACTTCCGAAGTCGTCGACCACGGCTTCGAGCTGTTCGCGCGAGGCGCCTCTGACCCGCGCCATCGCTGGTGCGCTGAAACGCGTGGTGGGTGCCAGGGTTGGCGTGCGATTGGACAAGGTGTTGGCCACCAGGCCGGCGTGTCCGATTTGCGCGCACACCAGCGCGTCTTCGTGGTGAACGGCGTCCGTCAGCCGACGTAGTGCGGGCACGCATTCACGGTTCATGACGATTGTGTCGCGGTGCACCCGGCCACCCGGCGAGATCGCGCAGTAGGCCACTGTGGTCATCGCGGCGCCACCTCGGGCGACGGCGGTGTGGAAGCCGATCAGCTCGTCGGTGACCTGGCCGCGCGGCATCACCCCTTCGAAGGTGGCCGCCTTGATGAACCTGTTCTTCAAGGTCAATGGACCCAGCGTCATCGGGGTGAAGGCCGCGGATCCCGCGTTCGGGCTGCTTTTCGATACCATTGGCACCGTAATATACACGCTGCAGGCAGGGGTGACATGCAGATCGCAGTGACAGGTGGCACCGGCTATCTCGGCGCCCACACCGTCCGTGCGCTAGTCGAGGACGGTCACGCCGTTCGACTGCTCGTCGCACCCGGTGAAGAATGCGGGGGGCTGGTGAACCGCCTGCGAGAGCTGGGTGACGTCACGCCGCTGGACGGTGATGTCCGCGACGCGCAATCCATTGACCGGCTTCTCGACGGCTCCGACGCCGTGCTGCACGCCGCCGGCGTCGTCGGCACAGACAACCGGCGCGCCAAATTGATGTGGGAGATCAATGCCTATGCGACCGAGACGATCCTGACGCGGGCGGTCGAGCGGGGGCTGGACCCGATTGTTTCGGTGAGTAGCTACAGTGCGCTGTTTCCGCCGCCTGACAAGGTGATTGGACCTGACAGCCCTCCTGTGACAGGTCGGACGGCCTATGGGAAGACCAAGGCGTACGCCGACCGGGTTGCCCGGCGCCTGCAGCATGCCGGGGCGCCGGTGGTCATCACCTACCCATCGAGCGTGGTGGGGCCTGCGTTCTGCAGCGGACCCGGCGTGACCGAAAGCGGATGGGCGCCGATCGTAAGAGCCGGGATTGCACCGCGATTGCGCGGCGGAATGGCGATGGTCGACGTTCGCGACGTCGCGGAGGTCCATCGCAGAGTGATGCAGCCGGGTCGAGGGCCTCGGCGCTACCTGTGCGGCGGAAGATGGTCGCGTTCGACGACATGATCACCGCACTGGAAAAGGGGACCGGTCGGCGTGTGAAGCGGATTCCCTTGCGCACGAGTGTGTTTCGCGGCATTGGACGGTGCTGCGACATCGCCAGCCGGTTCGTGCCGGTGGGTGCCGGGTTGAGCTACGAAGCGGCTCTGCTGCTGACCGCGGCCATCCCTACCGACGACTCGGCGACGCTCACCGACCTCGGCATCGAATGGCGTTCGCCCGAGGAGTCAATTGTCGAGTCGCTGCGCAGCGGACGCAGTGATGGCCGTCCTCAATAGTTCAGCGATCCGCTCGTACAGCGCATCGGTGTCGTCGTCGGTGGCTACCGACGTAAGGAACAGCGCCGCGCCCGCAGCCATCGCAAGCACTGCCCGTGCGTCGAGATGCGCCTCGCGGCGCTGGTCGTGCCCCACGGCATCGACGTCGGCGACGAACAGCTCCACCGCAGGCCCGCTGAACGACAACCACAGCGACCGTCGCAACTCCTCGTTGTCTTGCAGCGCCAGAAGCAATCCCGGCACGGCGGCCTTCACGTCCGGGCGGCTGAACAGCTCATGACTGCCGCGGACCACCCAGTCGATCCAGCCCGCCACGTCGGTTCCGTCGAACGGCGTGAGATCCGGTGACTCACCGAGAATTGCATGCAGGACCAGGGCGGCCTTCGACGGCCACCGCCGGTTCAGGCTTGCCCGGCCGACACCCGCCCGCGCCGCGATCAGCCGCACGCTGAGCCGATGCCATCCGACCTCGACCAGCAACTCGCGCGTCGCTGCCAGGACCCGATCGTCGATAGAGGAATCGCGTGGCCTGCCTCTGGTACCGGTGTCCCGTTCCACCAAGCCATTGAACAGCAGAAGCGCGCAGGTTCTACCGCACGATCTCCCACACCGGGTCGTCGCATTGGACGCCTTGCGCCGAAAGCTGCCGTTTGAGCACTTTGAACGTGTGCGTGCGGGGGAGATCTGTGCTGATCCGCACGAACGACGGCCACTGCTTGGGTCCCAGATCGGGCTGGTCCGCGAGGAACTCGCGGAACGCTTGCGGGTCGAATGCCGCGCCGTCGCGCAACACCAGCGCTGCCATCACCTGGTCGCCGACGTCGCGGGCCGGTATCGGATACACCGCGGCCTCGACGACATCCGGGTGGCGCAGCAGCACGCGTTCTATCGGTGCGGCGCCCAGATTTTCGCCGTCCACCCGCATCCAGTCGCCTAGCCGGCCCGCGAAGTACACATAGCCGGCTTCGTCGCGGTACGCCAAATCGCCACTGTGGTACACGCCGCCGGCCATCCGCTCGGCATCGGCATTCGGGTCGTTGTAGTAGCCCTCGAATCGGCCTGCGCCTGAGATGTTGACCAGCTCACCGGTTACCCCGGGCGGGCACGGCTCGCCGGTGTCGACGTCGACGATCTCGACGCCGTCGGGCAGCGGCCCCAACGACCCAGCTGGTGTGTCAGGAGTCCGCGCGATCGCCACCCCGCCTTCGGTCGAGCCGAATCCGTCGACCACCAGCGTGCCGAAGCGGCGGGCGAACCGCTCGATGTCACGAGGTGCACCCTCGTTGCCGTACACCACGCGCAACGGGTTGTCGGCGTCGTCGGGACGTTCGGGGGTGGCGAGCACATACGACAACGGCTTGCCGACGTAGTTTGCGTACGTCGCACCGTATCGGCGGACGTCAGCCAAGAACTGCGACGCAGAAAACTTGCGGCGCAACGCCATTGACCCGCGGCACGCCAACGCGACCGACCATCCGACGAGAACTGCGTTGGAGTGGAACAACGGCATCGACACGTAACACACGTCAGCGGGGCCCAGGCCGAAGCGCTCGGTCATCGTGACACCGGCGATCGCCACCTTTCCGTGACTGCAGATCACCGCCTTCGGGTCACCGCTGGTGCCCGACGTGTAGATCAACATGAACGGATCCGACGGTTTCGCGGTCTGCGCGACCACCGGTGCATCCGCGAACTTCTCGAGTTCGATTGCCCACTCGGCGGAGTCGACGTCGACGTAGTCCGTGTCGCCCAGACCCTCGGCCAATGCGGAATCGGCAAGTACCAGTTGACAGTCCGCATGACGGACATCGCGGTCCAGAGCGGCGCCGCGGCGCACCGGGTTCAGCCCCACCGGAACGATCCCGGTGAGCGCCGCTGCGAGGAGCACCGACGAGAAGAACGGCGTGTTCTGAAGAAGCACACCGACATGCGGCGCGCGGGTCGGATCGAGACGCGCATGCAGTGCCGCGGCTACCGCGGCGCCCTGCTGAATGTGGTTGCGCCAGCTGATGAACTCGTCTTCGAAGAACACTCCACGGTCGTCGACCTCGACGAGCGGAGTCACCAGCTCGGTGACGGTCGGAAGCTCGTCGGTCACGCGGTCACACCGGCGTGTCGGCCAGCTCGCGGCCAATCCGGCGCAGTTGGCCTGTGGCGGAACCGATCCCGAACTCGATCTGCTTGGCCACCAGGAAGTAGCGGTGCACGGGATGGTCGATGTCGATTCCGACGCCGCCGTGCACATGCACGGTGGTGTGCGCGATGCGATGGCCGGCGTCGGCCGCCCAGAACGCGGCCGTCGCCACCTCGACGTCCGCGGGCAGGCCTTCGGACAACCGCCACGCCGCCTGAGTGAGCGTCAGGCGCAGTCCTTTTACGTCGATGTAGCCGTCGGCGAGACGTTGCGCCACCGCCTGGAAACTCCCGATCGGCCGGTTGAATTGCTCGCGCGTGCGCGCGTATTCGGCGGTCAGCTCCAGCGACCGCTCCAAGACCCCCAGCTGATACGCGGCGCGGCCCAGCGTGGCCAGCGTGGTGAGCCAGTCGACGGCGTCCGTGCCGCCGGCTGCCCGGCCCGCGTCGACTTCGACGCCGTGCAGGTCGAGATGTCCGACACTGCCCTGCCCGGTGGTCTGCAGTGCGGTCACCGACACGCCGGGGTCAGACGATGCGACGAGGAAAACCCCTGTGCCGGAATCGGTTTCGGCGGGCACCAGGAATGCGTCGGCCACGGGAGCGTAGTTCACCTGGGTGCGGGTGCCGGTGAGCCGGTAGCCCGCTCCGCTCGGCGTCGCCTGCACTGGCCCCTCACCCATCTCGGCGTCGAGTGCCACGGTGATGATCTTCTCGCCGGAGATGGCAGGCACCGCCCACGCCTGCTGTAGGTCGCTGGTGCCGAATTGCGCCAGGGCACCGGCCCCCAGCACCACCGACTCCAGGTACGGCACGGCCGCCAGCTGCCGGCCCAGCGCTGTCAGCACCGCAGCCTGCTCCAGCACCCCGAAGCCACCGCCGCCCAATGGTTCCGGCGCGGCAGCGCTGAGGACGTCAGCGTCGATCAGTTTCGACCACAGTTCGCGGTCGAGCCGTTGCTCCAAGCCGTCGAGGTCACGCTGATGCTCGGGTGTGCACACCGCCTCGGTGATGGTGCGTACCAGCCCGGCGAGATCGTCGGCGGCTTCGGTTTGCGAGAAATCCATGACGTCCTCTCAGCGATCCACTCGAGGCAGGCCCAGCGCCACCATGCCGATGATGTCGCGCTGTATCTCGTTGGTGCCGCCGCCGAAGGTCAGGATCAGGCAGGCGCGGTGCATCCGCTCGACGCGTCCGCGCAGCAGCGCGCCGGGGGAGTCCTGGCGCAGCGTCGCGGCCGTGCCGAGCACTTCCATCAGCAGCCGGTAGGCCTCGGTGGCCAGTTCGGTGCCGAGCACTTTCGCCGCCGACGCGTCTGCCGGTGACGGCGCAGCCTCCCCCGCGGAGGCCAGTTCCCAGTTGATCAGCTTGAGCACCTCGGCCTTCGCGTGCACTCGGGCGAGGTTCAGCTGCACCCACTCAGAGTCGATCAGCCGCGACCCGTGCACGTCCTTGGTGTTCTGCGCCCATTCGCGAACGGCGTTGAGCGCCAAGAAGATCGGCTGCGCCGATACCAGTGCGACCCGCTCGTGGTTGAGCTGATTGGTCACGAGCTTCCAGCCGCCGTTCTCCTCGCCGACCAAATTGGTCGCAGGCACCCGAACGTCTTGGTAATACGTGGCACTGGTGTCCGGCCCGGCCATCGTGTGCACCGGCGTCCACGAGAAGCCGGGTGCATCGGTCGGCACGATCAGCACCGAGATCCCTCGGTGCTTCTTGGCTTCCCGGTTGGTGCGCACGGCCAGCCACACGTAGTCGGCGTACTGGATCAGGCTGGTCCACATCTTCTGGCCGTTGATCACGTAGTCGTCGCCGTCGCGGACGGCGGTGGTGCGCAGCGCGGCCAAGTCGGTACCGGCACCCGGCTCCGAATAGCCGATCGAGAAGTGGATCTCGCCCGCCGCGATCTTGGGCAGATAAAAACGCTTCTGCTCGTCGGTGCCGTACGCCATGATCGTCGGCGCGACACTGTTGATGGTCAGAAACGGCACCGGTGCGCCGGCGATCGCGGCCTCGTCGGTGAAGATCAGCTGATCCATCGCCGAGCGGGCCTGCCCGCCGTACTCCTTGGGCCAGCCCAGCGCCAGCCAGCCGTCGCGCCCCATCTGCGCGACCGTCTCCCGGTAGACATTGCCGGACCCGTATTCGCCCGACGTCATGGACAGCGCTTCGGTGCGCTCCGGTGTCATGAGCTTGGCGAAGTACGACCGCAGCTCGCGGCGCAACTCCTCCTGCTCAGGGGTGTAGCTGATCCGCATCGCGTCGTCGTCCTTCGTCGTTGACAACCGCCGGGCCGCTACCCCGGCGTATTCCTGGTTGTAACACGTTCTAGTCTTGCGGTCCAGGCATGGTTTCCGCCAGCTGCGCGCCAGCCTGGTCCGTATTGTGGGTGCTGCGCTAAAACGGCAGTGCCCAGGTGATTGCGAGGAGGTTGTCGTGCGGGTTGAAGTGGACCGCGATCGCTGTGAAGGTAACGCGGTGTGCGTGGGAATCGCGCCAGACCTATTCGATCTCGACGACGAGGACTACGCGGTGGTGAAGAAGGATCCGGTGCCGGCCGACGAGGAGAACCTGGCCGAGCAGGCGATCGCCGAATGCCCCCGCGCCGCGTTGTTGCGGAAGGACTAGAGGTATTCATAACTTGAGCGCATCTGAGGGGCATGAGGCTGGCCGTCAGGCCGATCAGTTGACCGATCTGTCCGGTCGCGTCGCGGTGATCACCGGTGCCGCGGCCGGCCTGGGTCGGGCCGAAGCGATCGGGCTGGCCCACGCAGGCGCAACCGTGATCGTCAACGACCTGGCCGCGGCGCTGGACGCATCTGATGTGTTCGACGAAATCAAGGCTGCGGGCAGCAAGGGTGTCGCGGTGGCCGGCGATGTCGCCGAACGGTCGACCGCCGACGAGATGGTGTCCGCCGCTGAGCGTGAAGGCGGCCTCGACATCGTCGTCAACAATGCCGGGATCACTCGCGACCGGATGCTGTTCAACATGACCGACGAGGACTGGGACCTCGTCATCAGGATTCATCTGCGTGGGCATTTCCTGCTGACCCGCAACGCCGCCGCGTATTGGCGGGCGCGCGCCAAAGAGGCGGGCGGGCAGACCTGGGGCCGGCTCATCAACACCTCGTCGGAAGCCGGCCTGTCCGGCCCGGCCGGACAGGCCAATTACGGAGCCGCCAAGGCCGGCATCACCGCGCTGACGCTGTCCGCGGCCAGGGCGCTGCGCCGCTACGGTGTGTGTGCCAACGCGATCTGCCCGCGGGCCCGCACCGCCATGACTGCCGACGTGTTCGGCGAGGCACCCGCGGACGCCGACATCGACCCGCTGTCGCCTGACCATGTGGTCACGCTGGTGCGTTTCTTGGCCTCACCGGCTGCCGAAGCGGTCAACGGGCAACTGTTCATTGTCTACGGGCCGTCGATCACGCTGGTCGCTGCGCCCACCGCCGAGCAGCGGTTCACCGCCGATGGCCCAGCCTGGGCAGCGGACGAACTCAGCGCCACCTTGCAGAAATACTTTGCTGACCGGGATCCTGAGCTGACGTTCGCGGCGACCCAGCTGATGGGAGGCCGATAATGACGCCACCGTCAACCGACGGCACCTTGACACCTAGAACACGTTCTAGAGATCTAGCTCACAGCAAGCTTCGAACAGGAAGAGTATGGAGCTACGGTTACTTTCTCCCATCTTTGACTCCCCGAACTTGTTCTAGTTAGTATGATCCGGCTCACACAGCCTCGCGTCCTGTCGGGGGGTGGGAAAAGCGCCGCGCCAGCCAATTCACCGGCTTCGCCCGTGAGCAGTGATCTTGCCCGCACGCCCGGGAAAGGGGGCCGAGTGAAGGATCAGCTCGCGGTTCCGGCTCGGGCCGTGGGCGGCTTCTTCGAAATGTCTGGCGCCACGCTGCGGGCGGCTTTCCGCCGGCCGTTTCAGTTCCGCGAGTTCCTCGAGCAGATGTGGATGATTGCCCGCGTGTCACTGGTGCCGACGCTGCTGGTGGCGATCCCATTCACGGTGCTGGTCGCCTTTACACTCAACATCCTGCTGCGTGAGATCGGTGCCGCTGACCTGTCCGGGGCCGGCACTGCGTTCGGAACGATCACCCAGCTGGGGCCTGTGGTCACCGTACTGGTGGTCGCCGGGGCCGGCGCCACCGCGATCTGCGCAGACCTGGGCGCCCGCACCATCCGCGAAGAGATCGACGCGATGCGCGTACTCGGCATCGACCCGATCCAGCGGCTAGTGGTGCCACGCGTGCTGGCGTCGACGTTGGTCGCGCTGCTGCTCAACGGGCTGGTGTGCGCAATCGGCCTGTCCGGCGGCTACGTGTTCTCGGTGCTGCTGCAAGGCGTCAATCCCGGCGCCTTCATCGACGGACTCACAGTCTTGACCGGCCTAGGCGAGCTGGTGCTCGCCGAGGTCAAGGCGCTACTGTTCGGCGTCTGCGCGGGCCTGGTGGGCTGTTACCGGGGGCTGACCGTGAAGGGCGGCCCGAAGGGCGTGGGTAATGCGGTCAACGAAACCGTGGTCTACGCGTTCATCTGTCTGTTCGTGATCAACGTCCTGATGACCGCGATCGGCGTCCGAGTGCTGGCCCGGTAACCATGAGCTACGACGTAACCCTGCGGCTGCGGCGCGTATTGACCGGCGTCCCCAATGCCGTGGACACCTTTGGCGAGCAGGCGCTGTTCTACGCAGAGTCGCTTCGGTGGATTCCCAACGCTGTCACGCGCTACCGCAAGGAAACGGTCCGGCTGATCGCCGAGATGACGCTGGGCAGCGGTGCTTTGCTGGTGATCGGAGGCACCGTGGGCGTGGCGACGTTTTTGACCTTGGCCTCTGGCGGGGTCATCGCGGTGCAGGGCTTCTCGTCGCTCGGCAACATCGGCATCGAAGCGCTCACGGGGTTCTTGTCGGCGTTCCTCAATGTCCGCATCGTCGCGCCGGTGATCGCGGGGATTGCGCTGGCCGCCACCATCGGCGCGGGCACCACGGCGCAATTAGGTGCCCAGCGGGTCTCGGAAGAGATCGACGCGTTCGAGGCCATGGCGATTCACTCCGTGTCGTACCTGGTGTCCACCCGGATCGTCGCAGGGTTGATCGCGATCGTTCCGCTCTACTCGCTGTCGGTGCTGGCGGCGTTCTTCGCGGCTCGCTTCACCACTGTCTATATCAATGGGCAGTCAGGCGGCTTGTACGACCACTACTTCAACACGTTTCTGATTCCCACGGATTTGCTGTGGTCGTTCTCGCAGGCGATCGCCATGTCGATCGCGGTGATGCTGGTGCACACCTACTACGGCTACAACGCGTCCGGGGGGCCGGTGGGAGTCGGCATCGCGGTGGGGCAGGCGGTGCGTACGTCGCTCATTGTGGTTGTAGTGATTACTTTGTGCATTTCTCTCGCCGTGTACGGCCCGTCCGGTAATTTCAACCTTTCCGGATAGAGGGGGAAGATGGCGAATTCCGGGTCACGTACGCGCTCCGTCAGGATCGCGGCCGCAGTGTTGGCGACCGTGATCGTGGCTTTCGCCGTGCTGACCTACCTCGCTACCACAGCCGCTTTCACCTCCACCGATACCGTGACCATCACGTCGCCGCGCGCCGGCCTGGTGATGGAGAAGGACGCAAAGGTCAAGTACCGCGGAATCCAGATCGGCAAGGTCAAAGACATCGCGTACTCGGGCGACCAGGCCAAATTGACGGCCGCAATCGACAGCGGTCAGATGCGCTACATCCCGTGGAATGCCGACGTGCGCATTGCCAGCAACACGATCTTCGGCGCCAAGTCGGTGGAATTCATTCCGCCGCCGAAGCCTTCGGGCAAATCGCTGCAGCCCGGCGCCACCGTGCACGTCTCCTCGGTGCAGCTCGAGGTCAACACGTTGTTCCAGACGTTGGTCGAGCTGCTGCACAAGATCAACCCGATCGACTTGAATGCGACTTTGTCGGCGGTCGCGGAGGGGTTACGTGGCCGGGGTGATGACGCCGGCGCCACGCTGTCGGGCCTGAACCAGTTCCTGGCCAAGATCAATCCGAAGATGCCGACGCTGCAGTCGGACTTCCAGCAGGCCGCTGCGGTGGGCAACATCTACGGCGACGCCGCACCCGACCTCGCCACGGTGATCGACAACGTGCCCACCATCAGCAACACCATCGTCGAAGAGCGGGACAACCTCAACGCAACGTTGCTCGCGGCAACGGGATTGGCGGACAACGGAACTGCCACGCTCGAGCCTGCGCAGGAGGACCTGATCGCTGCGCTGCAGCGGTTCCGCGTGCCGCTCAAGGTACTCTCGGACTACTCGCCGGAGTTCGGCTGCATCGTCCAGGGCATCAAGCAGGCGATCGACCAGTTCAACCCGGCCATCGGTGGCACCCGCCCCGGGCTGTTCACGTCGTCGAACTTCCTCCTCGGCGTACCGGCGTACACCTACCCCGAGAGCCTGCCCATCGTGAACGCGACGGGCGGTCCGAACTGCCGAGGCCTGCCGAAGATACCCACCAAGCAGTTCGGTGGGTCCTGGTTCAAGGCACCTTTTTTGGTCACCGACAACGCCTACGTCCCCTATGAGCCGTTCACCGAGGTGCAGGTGGACGCACCTTCGACGCTGCAGTTCTTGTTCAACGGCGCATTCGCAGAGCGGGACGATTTCTAGTGTCGGGGCAACGCGAAGTTCTCCTGAAGGTCAGCATCTTCGCTGTCGTGATGCTGCTGGTGACCGCTGGCCTGGTGGTGGTATTCGGGCAATTCCGGTTTTCGTCGACCAACACCTACCACGCCGTCTTCGAGAACGCGTCTAGGCTCAAGGGCGGCAATGACGTTCGCATCGCCGGCATTCCGGTCGGCAGCGTCAAGGACCTCAAGCTCAATCCGGACAACAAGGTCGAGGTCACCTTCGCCGTCGACAAGCGTTATCAGATGTACACGTCCACCAAGGCCGTGATCCGCTACCAAAACCTCGTCGGTGACCGATACCTCGAAATCACCTCCGGTCCGGGAGAGTTGCGAAAAGTGCCGCCGGGCGGCACAATTCAGCACACCGAGCCGGCGCTCGATCTCGACGCACTGCTCGGCGGGTTGCGCCCGGTGCTGAAAGGGCTCAGCGGCGACAAGGTCAATCAGATCAGCAATGCGATCATCGAGCTGCTGCAGGGCCAGGGCGGCGCGCTGGCAGACCTGCTGTCCAGCACCGGTTCGTTCAGCCGGACCCTGGCGGACCGCTACCAGGTCGTTTCTGATGTGATCCACAATCTCAACACCGTGCTCACCACAGTTGACCAGAAAAGCGCCCAATTCAACGAAAGCATCGACCAGTTGCAGAAATTGGTGACCGGACTGGCCGAAGGCCGTGATCCGATCGCCGGTGCGCTTAACCCGCTGGCCTCGGCTGCGTCAGATCTGACTGACACACTTCGGAATTCGCGCCGCCCGATCCAGGGTGTGCTGGAGAATCTGCGGCCGCTCGCGACGGAAATGGACAACCGCAAGGACGAGATCAACCGAGTGGTCGATCCGCTCGCCGAGAACTACCTGCGGCTGAGCGGCCTTGGCGCCTACGGCGCGTTCTTCAACATCTTCTATTGTTCGACACGTATCAAGATCAACGGGCCGTCGATAGGGCCGCCGGGAACGCCCGGCGCGACGCCTTCGGACAGCGACATGCTGATACCTGTGGGTGCTGCCCCAGACCCGTCGAAGGGCAGGTGCTCGGATAATGGGTGAGGGCCGCAATCCACTTCGCACCGGAGTCATCGGCATCGTGCTGGTGGTCAGCGTCGTGCTGGTCTCCTTCGGCTACAACAAGCTGCCGTTCTGGCCGCAAGGCAAGACGTACGAGGCGTATTTCACCGACGCCGGCGGGATCTCGCCCGGCAACAGTGTCAACATCTCGGGACTTGCGGTGGGGCAGGTGAAAAGCATTGCGCTGGCCGAGGATGTCGCGAAGGTGACTTTCACCGTCGATCGTAAGATCAAAGTGGGCGACCAGTCGTTGGTGTCGATCAAGACCGACACCATCCTCGGCGAGAAGTCGCTGGCGATAACGCCTGCCGGCCGGGGGTCGTCCACCACGATCCCGCTGAACCGCACTACCACGCCGTACACCCTGAACAACGCGCTTCAGGATCTCGGACAAACGGCCAACGATCTGGACAAGCAAAGGTTCACCCACGCCCTCGGGTTACTGACGGAATCGCTGCGCGACGCGACGCCGCAGCTGCGCCAAGCGCTCGACGGCGTTGCGGCGCTGTCGCGCAGCATCAACGCCAACGACGAGGCGCTCGCGCAGATGCTCGAGCGTGCGCGCTCTGTCACCAAGGTGCTGGCCGACCGGGCGGGTCAGGTGAACCAGCTGGTGGTCGACGGCAACCAGCTGTTCGCCGCGCTCGATGAACGCCGCGCCGCCATCAGCACATTGATCTCCAGCATTCAGCCGGTGTCTGAGCAGATTTCGGGATTCGTCGCCGACAATCGCCGCGAGTTCGGTCCGGCGTTGCGCAAGCTCAACGCGGTGCTCGACAACCTGCTGCAGCGGCGTGACCACATCAGTGAGGCGCTGCGGCGACTTCCGCCGTACGCCACCACACTGGGCGAGGTGGTGGCGTCGGGGCCGGGCTTCCACGTCAACCTGTACGGCCTGCCACCGCCTCAGCTCACAGAAGTCTTGCTGGACTCCTACTTCCAGCCCGGCAAGCTGCCCGACAGCCTCGCGGACTACTTGCGCGGCTTCATCTCGGAGCGACTGATCATTAGGCCGAAGTCGCCATGACGGCACAGATTGCATCCCGTCGGCCGAGGTGGGTCCGCTACGTCCTGGTCGCCGTGTTGGTGGTCGTACTGGTCGCGGGCATCTATTTTGTGTGGCCCGGCCGGAAGGGCCACAAGGTCATCGGCTACTTCACGTCGGCCGTCGGACTCTACCCCGGTGACGACGTCCGCATCGTCGGCGTGCCGGTCGGCAGTGTGGAGTCCATTGAGCCGCAACCGCAGTCGGTCAAAGTTACGATGTCGGTGAAGGATGGCGTGAAGGTTCCGGTGGACGCCCACGCCGTGGTCATGGCGCCTAACATCGTGTCTGCTCGCTTCATTCAGCTCGCTCCTGCCTACAAGAGCGGGCCGATGATGGCCGATGGCGCGACGATCGGGCTGGATCGCACTGCGGTGCCGGTGGAATGGGACGAGGTGAAGTCGGAGCTGACCAAGCTCAGCGCTTCCCTTGGGCCACAAGCGGGGTCGATGCGGGGCCCCCTCAGTGAGTTCCTCAACCAGGCCGCCGACACGTTCGACGGCAACGGCGAATCGTTCCGTCAGGCGCTGCGTGAGCTGTCACAGACCGCCGGCCGGCTCGGCGATTCCCGCACGGATCTCTTCGGCACCGTCAAGAACCTAAAGATTTTGATCAATGCGCTGTCGCAGAGCAACCAGCAGATCATGCAATTCAGTGGGCATCTGGCGTCGGTGTCGCAGGTGCTCGCTGACAGTTCGACCAGCCTCGACAACACGCTCGGCACTTTGAACCAGGCACTGGAGGATGTGCGCGGATTCCTGAGCGAGCACAACTCTGTGCTGATCAGCCAGATCGACAAGCTGTCTCAGCTCACCAAGCTGTTCTCGGACCAGTCCGAGGACATCGAGCAGATTCTGCACGTCGCGCCGAACGGTTTGGCCAACTTCTACAACATCTACGATCCCGCGCAGGGCGCCGCAACAGGGCTGCTATCACTGCCGAACTTCGCCAACCCGGTGCAGTTCATCTGTGGTGGTGTGTTCGAGGGCAACTTCTACGTGGACAACATCAAGCGGACCGAGATCTGCCGCGAGAGAATGGCGCCCGTGCTGCGCCGGCTTGCAATGAACTACCCGCCGCTGCTGTTCCATCCAATCAACACGATGACTGCGTACAAGGGTCAGATCCTCTACGACACCCCGGCGACCGAAGCCAAGGCCAAGACGTATCTGCCGTATTTGCAGTGGGTTCCGGCCGAGGGCCGGACTCCGCCGCGCATCGGCGACACCGGTCCGGGCACGCTGATGTTGCCGCCGAATGTTGCGCCGGGGCCGCCGCCGCCGGCACAGCCGCAGTTTCTGCAACCCGGAGGGCCGCCGCCGGGGCCCCAAACGTCACCTCCGCTGCCCGGCCCGTCATCGCCGGATTCCGGTGCGCCCTATCCGGCCGAAGGTGTCGCGCCGATGCAGCCAGTGGCGCCCCCACAGCCGGGGGCCGGCGGATGACGCGAAAAGTTCTGCCGCTCAGCATGTCCCGCACGGTGCTGCCAGGGCTGTCCCGCAAGCTGCGCCGCGGTGGCGTGCGCACTGTCGCCCTCGGTTCGGGGATGGTGCTGCTGGGCGGATGCCAGTTCGGCGGCCTGAATTCGCTGAGCATGCCGGGTACGGCCGGCCACGGTCCCGGGGCCTACAGCATCACCGTCGAAGTTCCCGACGTGGCGACGATGCCGCAGAACTCGCCGGTGATGGTCAACGACGTGACGGTGGGCAGCGTGTCCGGCGTGACGGCCGTACAGAGGCCGGACGGCAGTTTCTATGCGGCAGTCAAGCTTTCGCTGGACCAGAACATCAAGCTGCCGGCCAACGCGGTGGCGCGGGTGGCGCAGACGTCTCTGCTGGGTTCCCAGCACGTCGAGCTGGCTGCGCCGATCGGGCAACGACCGGTTGGTCAGCTCAAGGACGGATCGAAGATCACGTTGGCCAACGGCAGCCGCTACCCGACGACCGAAGAAGTGCTGTCGGCGCTCGGGGTCGTGGTGAACAAAGGCAATCTCGGCGCGCTCGGCGACATCGCCGACGAGGCATACGCGGCCGTCGCCGGTCGCCAGGGGCAGTTCATTGATCTGATCCCGCGGCTCGCCGAGTTCACCGCTGCGCTGAATGCGCAAACTAACGACATCATCGCGACCGCGGATGGGCTCAACAGACTGGCAAGCACGTTGGCCGCCCACAAGGACAGCCTCAGCCGAGCGCTCGACACCCTGCCTGCCGCATTGAAGGTGCTCAACGACAACCGCAAGAACATCGTCGACACGTTCGCGGCATTGCAGAGCTTCGCGACGGTGGCGGCACACGTACTGTCCGAGACAAAGGACGACATCGCGGCGGACTTTAAGGACCTGTACGCGGTGATCAAACCGATCAACGACAACAGGGCCGACGTCATCTCGGATTTGGACCTCTTGCCAACCTTCCCGTTCACCACCCGCTATCTGCGCCGAGCCGTCCGTGGCGACTACCTCAACGTGTTCGTCACCTTCGACCTCACCATCCGCCGGCTCGGCGAGTCCATCTTCACGACGTCGTTCTTCGACCCGAACATGCAGCACATCAACGAGGTGGTCAATCCGCCGGACTGGCTGATCGGGTCGTTTGCGAACCTCAACGGCCAAGCGGCTGATCCGTTCAAGATTCCGCCCGGTACCGCCTCCGGGCAAGAGGTGCCACCGAGTTGATACTTGATCGATTGGCGCGTATCCAGTTGACGATCTTCGCGATCGTCACCGTCATCTGCGTCGGCGCGATCGCCGTGTTCTACCTCCACGTGCCGGCCCGGTTGGGCATTGGTGCCTACAACATCACGGCGGACTTCAAATCCGGTGGCGGGCTTTACAAGAATGCCAACGTGACCTACCGCGGTGTCACGGTCGGACGCGTGGAAGCGGTGTCGCTGACCGATGACAGCGTCGAGGCCCACATGCGGCTCAACACCAAATACAAGATCCCGGACAACGTCACCGCCACCGTCAAGAGTGTGTCGGCGGTCGGTGAACAGTACGTGGATTTGGTGCCGCCGAAGAACCCGTCCAAGAGCGGCCTGCACGACGGATCGCGCATCGAGCAGGACCGCACCTTCATCGGCCAGGACGTCGAAGGACTGCTGAAGGAAGCAGACCGGTTGGTGAGCAGCATCAGCAACACCCGGCTGCAAGACCTGTTACGCGAAACGTTCAAGGCGTTCAACGGCACCGGCCCCGAGCTGGCCCGGCTCATCCAGTCGGCGCGCCTGCTGGTCGACGAGGCCAACGCGAATTGGCCGGATACCGAGCAGCTCATCGACCAGGTCGGACCATTCCTGCAGGCGCAAATCCGCAGCGGCGACGACATCCGGTCGCTGTCTGACGGGCTGGCCCGATTCACCACTGAACTGCGCCAAGCCGATCCGCAGTTTCGTGCAGTGCTCACCACCGCGCCGGGCGCGGCCGGCGAGGCCAGCAACACGTTCGCCGGCATCCGGCCGTCGTTCCCTGTGCTGGCCGCCAGCCTGGCCAACCTCGGTCGCGTCGGCGTCATCTACAACAAGTCGATCGAGCAAGCCTTGGTCATCTTCCCGGCGCTGATAGCGGGGCTGGTGACCAGCGGCGGTGGTGTCCCGTACGACGAAGGCGCCAAGCTGGACTTCAAGATCGACCTCGGCGACCCGCCGCCGTGCTCCGTGGGCTTCCTGCCGCCGCAGTTCATCCGGCCACCGGCGGATCAGACCGTCCGTGACCTTCCGAAGGACATGTACTGCAAAGTGCCGCAAAACGATCCGAGCGCGGTGCGCGGAGCGCGGAACTATCCCTGCCAGGAATTCCCCGGCAAGCGAGCCCCGACGATCCAGCTGTGCCGCGATCCTCGCGGGTACGTTCCCCTCGGGAACAATGCGTGGCGTGGCCCGCCGGTGCCCACCGGGACACCAGTGACCGATCCGCGAAACGTCTTGCCGCCTAATAAGTATCCGTACATCCCGCCCGAAGCCGATCCGGATCCGGGCTACCCCGTGCCGCCGGGTGCGCTGCCGCCCGGCGCGCAGCCCGGGCCTGGCCCGGCGCCACATCAGCCGTGGCCGGTGCCACCGCCGCCAAACGACAACGGGCCGCCACCTCCGCTGACGGCATGGGTGCCGCCTGCGCCGTATCCGGATGCCTGGCCGCCGCCAGCCAACCCGCAGCCACCGCCGCTGTCGCCGGGGCCCTATCCGCCGGTGGTGCCGCAGCCTGGGCCGGCACCGGCGCCGCCGCCGCCGCCGAATCCCGAGGTGCTTCCTCCGGGACAGGTGGCACAGCCCGGGGCCAGCGGTGTTTCATACAGCACCTACGACCAGCACAGCGGCAAGTTCGTCGACGCGCATGGGAACACCGCGATATATGCGCCCGGCGCCGACCGACTGCGCCCCCAAGAGAAGTGGGTAGATCTCATGCTCGATCCGAGGCAGACCTAGTGACGACCCGCGAAACCTCCACCGCGACGCCGGTGCGCCGTCGTGCGGTCCGGCCGGCCGGACCTGCCGCCAGTACGCCGGCGGCGACGACCACCGTCCGGGTTGACAAGCAGGTCGATGAAGCACCCAAGCCGCGCAAGCCGAAACGTACGCCGCGCCGGCCCGCGCATCGGCGGCTTGTGGCGGCGGTGGCGTCCGCGGTCGTCATCGTCGGCATCCTGGCTTTGGGCAGCCTGGTGGGTCTCATGTTGCGGCAACAACACCAGGCGGAACTGGTGCAGGCCCGCTACCAGCGATTCGTCGACACCGCCACCCAGACGCTGGTGAATATGTACACGTTCAAACCGGACAGCGTCGAACAAAGCGTCGACCAGTTCTACGGCCAGATCAGCGGTGGACTGCGCGACGAATGGGCACGCAATGATCACATCGCGAACCTGAAAGCCTTCTTGCGTGGCACTGGCCACAGCTCCGAGGCGGTGGTCAACGGGGCAGCGCTGGAGAGCTTCGACTCCGTGAGCAACGATGCCACCGTGCTGGTTTCGATGAGGATCACCCAAAGCGACAGGGACGGCAACAACATGCCGTCGAAGCCGATGCGCTGGCGGGTTGTGGTCCACCAGGACTTCGATACGGGGAAGATGACCACCACCGACATGAAGTATCCCGACGGGGGCAGTTGATGCGCTGGCTCGTCACCGGATTGGTGAGTATGCTCGCCGCTGCGTTCGTCGCGCTCGCCGGTGCGGGAGGCTGGCTGTACTGGAACCGGGTGGAGCTGCGCGCCGAACAGCAAGCGCGCGAGGAACTTCCGCCGCTGGCGAAGGTCCAGGTACCCAAGATTTTCGGCTACGACTTTCAGACAGTCGAGCGCGCCCTCGACAACGCCTACCTGATGTTCACACCCGAATTCCGGCGGCAGTTCCGAGACGAGGCCAACAAGGACATCATCCCCCAGGCGCGGGACCGTCAGATGGTGAGCCAGGTCAACGTCGTCGGTGTGGGAGTAATGGAGGCGCATCGCAATTCCGGCGCGGTGATGGTGTACCTGAACCAGACCTGGACCGACAAATCACGGCAGCCGCTATACAACGGCAGCCGAATCCGGGTGGATTACCAGCGCGTCGACGGTAAGTGGCTGATCAACTCGATCAAAGTCCTCTAAGACTCCAGCCGCCCGGCCAGGGCGTCCAAAAATGAGCGCGCCCAGCGGTCGACGTCATGGGTCAGCACCTGGCGGCGAAGCGCGCGCATCCGTCGGCGGCCGTCCTCCGGGGACTGGTTCAGCGCCGCCTCGATGGAATCCTTGACTCCCTCCAAGTCGTGCGGGTTGACCAGGTAGGCTTGGCGCAATTCGTTTGCGGCGCCGGTGAATTCGCTGAGCACCAGCGCACCGCCGAGGTCGCTGCGGCAGGCCACGTACTCCTTCGCCACCAGGTTCATGCCGTCTCGCAGCGGCGTCACCAGCATGACGTCGGCGGCCACATAGAACGCGATGAGCTCGTTCCGCGGCACGGGGCGGTGCAGGTAGTGCACCACCGGGTGGCCGACTTCGCCGTATTCACCGTTGATGTGGCCGACTTGCCGTTCGATGTCTTCGCGCAGCACCTTGTAGCTTTCGACGCGTTCGCGGCTGGGCGTGGCCAGCTGAACGAACACGGTGTCGTCGCGCTTGGCGCGGTCCTCAGCGAGAAGTTCCGAAAATGCTTTCAGGCGAACGTCGATGCCCTTGGTGTAATCCAGCCTGTCGACACCGAGCAGCACTTTGCGCGGGTTGCCCAGTTCTGCCCTGATCTGCTTGGCGCGTTGGCGGATGCTGCGTTCGCGGCCCTTGCGGTCGAGTTCAGCGGAGTCGATCGAGATGGGGAATGCGCCCACGCGCACTGTGCGGGAGCCGCATTCGACTTCACCGAATCTCGAACGCACACCGACGGATCCGCGGGAGGTGTTGGCGCCCAGCAGCCGCCGGGCCAGGATCAGGAAGTTCTGTGCGCCCCCGGGCAGATGAAAGCCGACCAGATCGGCGCCCAGCAGCCCGTCGACAATCGCTGTGCGCCAAGGCATTTGCATGAACAACTCGACCGGCGGGAACGGGATGTGCAGGAAGAACCCGATCGTCAGGTCCGGGCGCAGTTCGCGCAGCATCTTGGGCACCAGTTGGAGTTGGTAGTCCTGCACCCACACCGTGGCGTTCCGCGCCGCGGCACGCGACGTGGCCTCGGCGAAGCGCCGGTTCACGTCGACGTAGCGGTCCCACCACTCCCGGTGGTACATCGGTTTGACGATCACGTCGTGATACAGCGGCCACAGTGTCGCGTTCGAGAAGCCTTCGTAGTATTCGGCGACGTCGTTCTCGCTCAGAGAAACCGGATACAGGTGCACGCCGTCTTGATAGATGGGTTCCTCGTCAGTGCTGGGAACGCCGGGCCAGCCGATCCAGGCGCCGCTTCGCCGGCGCAGCAGCGGTTCCAGCGCGGTGACCAGCCCACCGGGGCTGCGTTTCCAAGCGGTGGTGCCGTCGGGCAGGCGCTCCATGTCGACGGGCAGCCGGTTGGCCACCACGACGAACTCTGAGCCCGTTCCGCGTCCGCTGGTCGTGCCGGCATCGTCCGCCGACGGACTCATCTATGACTCGTTCTTCGCGGGTCCAATGCCGAGCATCGAAAGGAAGATCCGGCACTCGTCGGCGTCGGTCGCGTACGCCGCGACCACCCGACGCGCCTGGCGAGCGGTGCTGTCAGCCAACGGTTCCACGTCGCCGATTTCAGCTGGGTCAGATTTTGCGGGCATACGACAACTCTATGCGAAGGCGGCCCTCGGCTAGGCGGCTCCGGGCTGGGCTGCACGATCGCGTCGGGCGTCGGCGCCGGTGTGGTTGGCCGGGACATCCGTGACGTACGCTCCCGATGATGTCTGACTTCGCAAAGCAATTCTCTTTGTCCGACCGGACGTACCTTGTCACCGGCGGCGGCAGCGGAATCGGCAAAGGCGTGGCCGCGGCACTGGTGAGCGCCGGTGCTCGCGTGATGATCGTCGGCCGCAATGCGGACCGGCTCGCCGACGCGGTGGCCGAAATCCAGGCGGGTGCTGACGGCGAAGGCGAGGTCCGCTATGAGCCGACCGATGTCACCAGCGAGGACGAGACGGGCCGAGCGGTCGAGGCGGCGGCTGCGTGGAGCGGGCGGCTGCACGGTGTGGTGCACTGCGCCGGTGGTTCGCAGACCATCGGCCCGATCACCCAGATCGATTCGGAGGCCTGGCAGCGCACCGTCGACCTGAACGTCAACGGGACGATGTACGTGCTGAAGCACTCGGCACGCGAGATGGTGCGCGGTGGCGGCGGCTCGTTCGTCGCGATCTCGTCGATCGCTGCGAGCAACACCCACCGGTGGTTCGGCGCGTACGGACCCACCAAGTCGGCGGTCGACCACCTGATGAAGGTGGCCGCCGACGAACTCGGACCATCGTGGGTGCGCGTCAACGGAATCCGGCCCGGACTGATCCGCACCGATCTGGTCGAGCCGATCATGCAAACCCCTGGTGTCCTGCAGGACTACCGCATCAACACCCCGCTGCCCCGGGTCGGCGAGGTCGAAGACGTCGCCATGCTGTCGCTGTTCTTGCTCAGCGATGCGGCGAGCTGGATCACCGGCCAGATCATCAACGTCGATGGCGGGCAGTCGCTGCGCCGCGGTCCGGACTTCACCGCGATGCTCGAACCGGTGTTCGGCGAAGAAGGGCTGCGCGGCGTCGTCACCTAGACCCGACGCGGCGCTCCACGAATTCCACTGTGACGGAGCAGCTTTCGCGCGCCGAGGCGGTTCGGTCGATCCGCTGCGGTCTGTCAGGTAGGTGCACATGAGCTCAACCCTTTAAGGGTGCGGCGAAGAAGTCGTCGATGCGGCGCCAGCTGTCCACCACCGCCTGCACGCGGTACGCCGGCCGGTCGACGGAGAAGAACGAGCGGATGGCATCTGGGCTGATCGACGTCATTGCGACCCTCCTGGTGTCGTGGTGCACGCCCCCCATATGGACAAGGCCTGTCGATAGGGTTGCCGAATGACCCAGTACGAGGCCATCGCTTTCGAACGCTCAGGTCCCATTTGCCGCATCACGTTGAACCGGCCCGACGCCGCGAACGCGATGAACGACACGATGACCCGTGAGCTCGCCGACGTGGCGCGGCGTTGCGACGACGACCGCACCAAGGTGGTGGTGCTCACTGGCGCAGGCCGGTTTTTCAGCGCCGGCGGAGACCTTCGCGGGATGGCCTCGTCCTCGACCACGCGCGGCCACTACGTCAAGACCATCGCCGACGACCTGCACCGGGCGATCTCGACGCTGGCCCGCACGGATGCGGTCGTCATCAGCGCGGTCAACGGGGCGGCCGCGGGGGCGGGTTTCAGCCTGGCGGTCACCGCTGACCTGGTCCTGGCAGCCGACACCGCATCGTTCACGATGGCCTACACCGCGGCAGGGCTCAGTCCCGACGGCAGTTCTTCGTTCTTTCTGCCGCGGCTGATCGGCATGCGCAAGACCCAGGAGCTTATGTTGACCAACCGCAAGCTGTCTGCTGCGGAGGCGTTGCAGTGGGGCTTGGTCACCGAAGTGGTGGCGGCCACTGAGCTCGCGGCACGCGTGGACGCACTGGCTGACCAAATAGCAAGCGGCGCAAAAGGATCCGCCTCGGCCGTGAAGAAGCTGCTGCTGACGTCGTTCAGGGCCGGGCTCGAGGAGCAAATGGAATTGGAGGGCCGGCTCATCGCGGCGTGCGCGGACTCCGCTGACGGGAACGAGGGCATCACCGCGTTTCTGGAGAAGCGCCGACCCCAGTTCGCGTGAGGCGGTTCGACACACCCCCTATATCGGGACCCAACTCCAGGCGTTGAACCGCGGATCCCAGATCGGCTTCAGCTGCTGTGGCAGCGGCTGCGGGCCGTCGGGCGTCATCTGAAAGGCGAACGGCACGGGGACCGGAGGAGGTGGTGGTGGCGGCGGCGCCCAGGGTGGCGCCCACGGCTGCGCCCACGAGGGCGCGGCTTGATACCAGTCCGGCGCCGGTGGCAATGGATAACACAGCTTGGCGACCGGATCCCACGTGCGGCCGCCGCAGTCGGCCCAGCCGACCGCCGGCGAGGCGATCGCCGCTGCCATCGGCGCTGCCGACATCACGAAGATCGCGGCCATCCGTCGCACTCGCTTGCTCATCGCCACAGCTCCTCGCAAGAAACGCCCAATGACGGCTTCAGCTTATGCGCACCGGCAACGTCATTGCGCGGTTCGGGTGCGCTTCGCGGGTTTAGCTCATCGCACAGGCGGGAAGCATTCTGCTTGAGCGGCGAGCTGTTCGAGAGGGTTGCGCGTAGATGGGCTCGTCGTGGAGGCGATCCGCAGGTGCGGCCCCGACGTTGAGCCACCAGCGTCGACCTGACGATCGCCGACAATTCTGCTCGAGGCCATTCGGCCTTCTCGTGAGCGTCCGGTAACCCCACCGCAACACGAAACATCCCCGAAACACTCTTGCCGCGCGGACGAAACGCGCCGACGACATCCTCGTCGGGACCGTCAGAAGAAGCTCGTCAAAGGAGCCGGCGTGCATTCGATCGATCCCGCGGCGACCGCTTGGCTGTTGGCCAGCACCGCTCTGGTGTTGCTGATGACGCCCGGCTTGGCGATCTTCTACGGCGGAATGGTGCGGACAACGGGTGTCCTCAACATGATCATGATGAGCTTCATCGCGATCCCGCTGGTGACCGTGGCCTGGTTGCTCGTCGGCTACACACTGGCCTTTTCCGGCAACGGCGCAGGCGGGCTGCTCGGCGACCTTTCGCACGTCGCGATGGCGGGCATCGCACCGGACACCGCCCACGGCGCGGTGCCGGAACTGCTGTTCGCCACCTTCCAGCTTGCGTTCGCGATCGTCACCGCCGCTCTGGTGAGCGGCGCTATTGCCGACCGCGCGAAGTTCTCGGCCTGGATGGTGTTCGTTCCCCTCTGGGCCGTCGCGGTCTACGCCGTGGTGGCGCACTGGGTGTGGGCGCCCGGCGGCTGGCTGTTCAAGCTCGGTGTCCTCGACTACGCCGGCGGTCTGGTGGTCGAGATCGTCTCCGGCGCGTCCGCGCTGGCGCTGGCGCTGGTGCTGGGTCCGCGTATCGGGTTCAAGAAGGACGCGATGCGCCCGCACAACCTGCCGTTCGTGTTGCTCGGTGTCGGCCTGCTGTGGTTCGGGTGGTTCGGGTTCAACGCTGGTTCGGCGTTAGCGGCCAACGGAACCGCGGCAGCGATCTTCCTCAACACCCTCGTGGCCGGGTGTCTCGGCATGCTCGGTTGGCTGGCGGTGGAACGGATTCGCGACGGCAAGCCCACGACGTTCGGTGCGGCATCGGGTGTCGTCGCTGGCTTGGTCGCAATCACTCCGTCGTGCGGAACGGTCAACACCCTCGGCGCAGCAGTTGTGGGCGTGGCGGCGGGCATCGTGTGCTCGTTCGCGATCGGGTTGAAGTTTCGATTCGGCTATGACGATTCGCTCGACGTGGTGGGCGTGCACTTCGTGGGTGGCCTCGTGGGCGTGCTGTTGATCGGTCTGCTGGCCACCCAGGTGATGACGGGCGGTCCGCAAGGGCTGTTCTATCACGGCGGATTCGCGCAGCTGGGCAGACAGGCGCTTGCCGCGGCGGTGGTCGGGTTGTACGCGTTCGCGATGTCGTTCGGGCTGGCGAAGGCCATCGACAAGCTGATGGGTTTTCGGGTGAGCGCCGAGGACGAGAAGACTGGCGTCGATTTCACCCAGCACGCCGAGTCTGCATACGCCGAAGGCGTGCATGGGTACCAGCCGTCGCGGCGGCCCGCTATCTTCGGCGACCTCGGTTCACACACTTCGCCGGCTGAGGCGGCAGACGAAAGCTGACCGCAGCGGGCATAGCCTCGGCCGCAGACATGTTGTAGGGGCGGTCAGCGCCTTGACCGGGCACGCGCTGCGATGCCGAAATGGGCCATGTGAATACGAGGAGCAGATGATGACCACTCCGGTTCCGACTGTCAAACTCGGCGACGGACTGACGGTGAGCGCGATCGGCTTCGGTGCGATGGCGTTGACCCCGGTCTACGGCTCGGTCGACGACACCGAATCGCTTGCGACACTTCATCATTGCCTCGACATCGGCGTCACCTTCATCGACACTGCGAACGTATACGGTGGGGGTGACAACGAACGGCTCATCGCCAAGGTCTTACAGGACCGCCGCGACGAGGTAACCCTCGCAACGAAATTCGGCATCCAGGGTAACCCGGCGGACCGGGCGGCGGGCCGCCCGTCGGTTCGCGGAGATGCCGCTTACGTCCGGCAATGCATCGACGAGAGTTTGCGCCGGCTGGGCACCGACGTGGTCGATCTCTACTACATGCATCGCCGCGACCCGAAGGTGCCGATCGAGGAGACGGTGGGCGCGATGGCCGAGCTGGTAGCCGCCGGTAAGGTGCGGCACCTGAGGTTGTCAGAGGTGACGGCCGACGAGCTTCGAGCTGCCGTCGCCGTACACCCGATCGCCGCCGTGCAGAGCGAGTGGTCGATCTGGAGCCGCGACGTGGAGCGCCGGGTCGTGCCGACCGCCGCCGAACTTGGCGTCGGTTTTGTGCCGTACTCACCGCTGGGCCGGGGTTTCCTCACTGGCACCATCCGTTCGGCCGACGATTTGGCGTCGGGCAGTGACTTTCGCCGCAACATGCCGCGATTCCGCGACGGCGCCCTCGATGCCAACTTCGCGGTGGTCGACGTGATCAAGTCGGTCGCCGAGGAATTGGCAGCCACCCCCGCACAGGTGGCGTTGGCGTGGCTGATTCAGCGTGGCGAGACGTTCGGCGTGACAACGGTGCCCATTCCGGGAACCCGACGGTCCGCGAGGGTGGACGAAAACGTGGGTGCGTTGGCGGTGGCGCTTGGTGCGGAGCAGTTGGCCGCGCTGGATGGCGTGGCGTCGAAGGTGGCCGGGGACCGCTTCGAAGACCTCACCTGGGTTTCGGCCGGCCGCGAGTAGCGGTCAGCGCCATCGGCCTCGGTGTCCCGGTTGCGGCCGGGCGGGCGGTGGCGGGCCGCCAATGTCTTTGCGCGGCGGGCGAATTCGTACCGGCCGGGTTGGCTCGTTGCCGGGCACTCGAGGCGCCTGGCTCTGCATCGGGCGGGTGGGTGCGTTGGGAGAAGGCGGTGAGATCCGCATGCGGAACGGGCGTGTGCTGTCGTCGGACCAGTCGCGCTGAACGAGGACGTTTTGGGAGATCCGCTGCAAAGCGGTGTGCACGCGCTGGCGATCGGGTCGTCCCTCGAACTCCGACGAGCGGGCGAGCTGGTCGGTCAGCCAGCCGACGAGGCTCTCGCGGACATACTCGATCTGGTGAGCGCCCGTTGGCGTCAACCAGAAGCGGTCACCGGTGCGCTGTGCGTAACCTCCGGCGACGAGCTGATGGAACGGCGGCTCCACCACCTCGCGAGGTATCCGGTAGTGCTCGGCGATGTCGCCGAGACGTGCTTCACCGGCGGCTTGGGCGAAGCGGTAGATCTGGAGCAGCGCCCACAGTTGAGCCACATCGAGTTGGCTTCCGGGGCGGCTGGCCAGCGTACGCAGCTGGACGCCGGAGGCTTGGCGCAGGAGCCGACCGACCGCATTCTCGAGTACTTGCTGCGAGGTTTCGTTGGTGGGCATCGCGAAGCCCTCGCCTATGTCGGCGCTGTGCCCGGCGGCGGTGTTGCGCAGCGGGACCTGCTTGAGGAAGAGCGCCAACACAAATCCGACGACGGCAACCGGTGCAGCGCAGAGGAATACGAGATCGAGCGCGTCGGCGTAGGCGCCGATGATCGGGGCGGCCGTCCGGTGGGGCAGCTGATGTAGTGCTTCGGGTGATTGGGCCGCGACCGGGGGCGCGCCGCTGACGCTGAGCGCGCCGCCGATCCGATCGGACAGGAAGTTGGCGAACAGCGAGCCGAAGATCGCCGCGCCGAACGAGCTGCCGATGGTCCGGAAGAACGTCACCCCGGAGGTGGCCACGCCGAGGTCGGCGAAGTCGACAGTGTTCTGCACGATCAGGATCAGCACCTGCATGCACATGCCGATGCCGGCACCCAGCACCAGCAGGCTCAATGACTGCTCGAGCGCCGAGGTGTCGGCATCCATTCGGGACAGCAGCAGAAAACCCACGGCCATCACCGCGGTGCCGGCCACGGGAAATACCTTGTAGCGGCCGGTGCGCCCGACGATGACACCACTGGTCATCGAGGTGACTAAGAGGCCGGCGACCATCGGAAGCGTCCGCAGTCCCGACACAGTCGCCGACACCCCGTCGACGAATTGCATGTAGGTCGGCAAGAACGTCAAGGCGCCCAACATCGCGAAGCCGACCACGAACGAGAGCACGCAGCACACCGTGAATACCGGATCAGCGAACAGCCGAATAGGCAGAATCGGTTCGGCCGCTCGCAATTCGACGAACACGAAAACCGCGAGCGCCAGGGCAGAGCCGACGAACAGGCCGATGATCATGGGCGAGGACCACGCGTAGGTGCTGCCACCCCAACTGGTGGCCAGGGTCAAACCGGTCGCGGCCAGCCCGACGAACACGATGCCCGCGTAGTCGATCACCGGTCGCGCCGTTCGGCCCAGCGCCGGGATCGCGGCGACGGCGACGGCGATCACCACTGCGCCCACCGGAACGTTGATCCAAAACGCCCATCGCCAACTCAGGTGGTCGGTGAAGAACCCACCCAGCAGCGGCCCGATGACGGTGGTGACACCGAACACGGCGCCCAGTGCGCCTTGATAGCGGCCGCGTTCACGCAACGGAATTACCTCGCCGATCACGGCGGTGGCGGTCACCATGATCGCGCCGCCGCCGACGCCCTGCAGTGCGCGTGAAACCACCAGCATGGCCATCGACCCCGCGACGCCGCAGAGCACCGACCCCACGAGAAAGAAGAGCACGCCGGTGATGAAGACGGTCTTGCGGCCGAAGAGATCTCCGAGCTTGCCGACGATGGCGGTGACGATCGTCGACGCGAGCAGATAGCTCGTCACCACCCATGACTGGTGGCCGGCGCCGCCCAAGTCGGCCACCACGGTGGGCAGTGCGGTGGCCACGATGGTCTGGTCGAGGGCGGCCAGCAGCATGCCGAGCAAGATCGCGACGAAGATGACGTTGCGCCGCTGAGCAGTCACCTGACCGCCGCGCGGCTGCGGCGCAGGGCGCTCACGCGTGGTCTCAGCGGTCATGGCGGGTTTCTCCTGGTGCTGCGCGGCATGCTCGGCGGCGGCATCGCCGGCGGCGCCGATCCTGCAGCCAAGGTACCCGCCGCATGCATCGCAAAGATTGCCCGGTGCCGTGACCGGTGACCTCGGACACCGACACTTCGCCTTCGGCCCCAGCAATGGCCGCGCAGCACCAGTCGATCATCTGCGTCGTAGAATCGCGCAAGACTCAGCGAGTCGACCCCTGCCGCGTTAGCTCAGTTGGTAGAGCGTCGCCCTTGTAAGGCGAATGGCGAGAGTTCGAGTCTCTCACGCGGCTCCAGTTGTCAGCGCTCGTCGTCGTTTTCGATGATGCGTTCCGACGGCACGATCGGTCGTGCAGGACGCCGGGGCCGTGCCCGCAGGGCGAACCGGTCGGCGATGTTGGTGAGCGGACTCGTCATCGTGCTCAACGATTCGACCGCATCCCTGAGCATGTCCACCGTCGGCGACAACGCCTCCAAGTTCGGCGCCAACCGGTTCATCGTCTCAGCGACAAAGGCGATCTGTTCCAGCGGACCGTTGCGGGCCGTCAGCATGTCCACCAGACCGCCCTTTGCCATCAATCTCTCGAGCAGGCCATCCTCGGACAGCAACCGCTCGACCAGTCCCTCTTCGGCAAGCAACTGATCGACCAACCCGCCGGGCGCCACCGCACGTTCCAGGACGCCGCCTTCCGCCATGAGCCGGTCGATCGGACCACCGGGCCGCATCAGCTGCTCGACGGGGCCACCCGGCGCCAACGCGCGGCCCAGCGGTGCGTTGTCGTCGAGCATGCGGGCGAGGCGGTTGGCTTTGTCGATCGTCGAGTCGATGTTGCGCAGGCCGATCGAGCCCTGCGTCTCACCCGCGTCACCCAGCGCCTTGCGCGCCAGACCCACTCCGAGGCTCGCGGCGGACAAGCTCGCATCAGCGGCGGCCAAGCCGATTTTCGCCGGGGCGATGAAGACCGTCGCCATCCGTTTGCTCAGGTCCATGTTCGTAGTCTAGGCACTTCACACGCGGTTTCCGCGCACGCGCGATCTCGAACTCACAGCAAGCTCCCAGGTATGCTGCAGCTTTCCCTCAACCGGGGGGTGGACATTGTCCGGCATGAGTGCGGCACCGCTAGCAGACCCGCAACCCGAAGCCAAAGTGTTGGTGGTCGACGACGAGACCAACATCGTCGAGTTGCTCTCCGTCAGCCTGAAGTTCCAGGGTTTCGAGGTCCATACCGCATCGAACGGTCCGGCCGCTCTCGATCGTGCCCGCGAGGTGCGGCCCGACGCGGTGATCCTCGACGTGATGATGCCCGGCATGGACGGGTTCGGTGTGCTGCGCCGACTGCGCGCTGACGGCATCGACGCCCCGGCGCTGTTCCTGACGGCTCGAGATACGTTGCAGGACAAGATAACTGGTCTGACCCTCGGCGGCGACGACTACGTCACCAAACCGTTCAGCCTCGAAGAAGTGGTTGCACGGCTGCGGGTGATCCTGCGCCGCGCCGGTAAGGGAAGCGAACAACCTCGCAGCGCGCGGCTGACGTTCGCCGACATCGAACTCGACGAAGAGACCCATGAAGTGTGGAAGGCCGGCGAACCGGTGTCGCTGTCGCCCACCGAGTTCACCCTCTTGCGGTATTTCATGATCAACGCTGGCACCGTGCTGAGCAAGCCGAAGATCCTCGACCACGTCTGGCGCTACGACTTCGGCGGTGACGTCAACGTCGTCGAGTCCTATGTGTCCTATCTGCGCCGCAAGATCGACACCGGCGAGAAGCGCCTGCTGCACACCCTGCGCGGCGTCGGATACGTGCTTCGTGAACCGCGCTAGGAGCGGACAATAAGGGCCATGCCCTTCCAGCGCCCCCAAGGTGTGCCCCTTCGGGTGAGCCTCGTGGCCGCGATGCTGGTACTCGTCGGTTTTGGTTTGCTGGCGTCGGGCATCGCCGTGACCTCGATCCTGCGCCACAGCCTGATCAACCGCGTCGACCAAACCTTGATGGACGCCTCCCGCGGCTGGGCGCAGGCGCCCCGCCGGTTACCCCAGCCGCCCATCGAGGGTCCCAACCCGGCACGGCCGCCGTCGAACTTCTACGTGCGCGGCATCGGTCCCGATGGCCGGACCTGGATGGCCATCAACGACCGCGACGCTGAACCGGCCCTGCCCGACGACAACGACGTGGGCGACCAGCCCGTCACCGTCGGCTCGATCGACGATTCCAACACTCAGTGGCGGGCCGTCACCGTGCACGGCGGCCGCGGTGAACTGATCACCGTGGCCATGGACCTGTCCGACGTCCAGTCGACGGTCCGCGCGCTGACCTGGTCGCAGGTCGGCATCGGGCTCGCAGTGCTGCTGGTGCTCGGCATTGCGGGCTACATCGTGGTGCACCGCAGCCTACGGCCGCTGGCCGAAGTGGAACAGACGGCGGCCGCGATCGCCGCCGGACAGCTCGACCGCCGCATCCCGCAGCGCGACCCGCATACCGAGGTCGGCCGACTTTCCTTGGCGCTCAACGGAATGCTCGCGCAGATCCAGCGCGCGGTGGCCGCTTCCGACCTGTCGGCCGCCCAGGCGCGCACCTCCGAGGAACGGATGCGGCGCTTCATCACTGACGCCAGCCACGAACTGCGAACCCCGTTGACGACGATCCGCGGGTTCGCCGAACTGTACCGGCAAGGCGCTGCCCGTGACGTCGAGATGCTGATGTCGCGCATCGAAAGCGAGTCGCGCAGAATGGGTTTGCTTGTCGAGGACCTGCTTCTGCTGGCGCGCCTCGACGCCCAACGTCCACTCGAACAGCACCGCGTCGACCTTCTCGCGCTTGCCACCGACGCCGTGCACGACGCTCAGTCGATCGCACCGAACCGCCGCATCACCATGGAAGTGTTCGACGGCCCCGGCACACCGGAGGTGATCGGTGACGAGGCCCGTCTGCGCCAGGTGCTGAGCAACTTGGTGTCGAATGCACTGCAGCACACGCCCGACACCGCAGCCATCACAGTGCGCGTCGGGACCGCCGGCGACGACGCGGTGCTCGAGGTCATCGACGAGGGTCCCGGCATGAGCGAGGACGACGCGCAGCGGGTGTTCGAGCGCTTCTACCGCGCGGATTCGTCGCGCGCCCGCGCCAGCGGCGGCACAGGTCTGGGTTTGTCGATCGTCGACTCGCTGGTGTACGCGCACGGCGGCACCGTCAGCGTCGTCACCGCGCCCGGCCAGGGCTGCCGGTTTCAGGTGCATCTGCCCCGGATCGCCGACGTGGCCGCGCCGGATATGCAGGAGCCAGCTCAGGTCAGTTGAGCCAGCGCCTCTTTGATTTTCGCCTGCGCCTCGTCCAGTGATTCCTCCGATGGATTGCGGTCGACGTTCGCGAAGCCGAAATCGGTGAGGTTGTAGGCGGGGAACACATGGACGTGGAGGTGAGGAACCTCCAGCCCGGCGATGATCAGCCCGGCGCGCTCCGCGCCGAACGCCTTGCACACCGCCTTTCCGATCAACTGCGCCACGCCCATCACCTTGTTGAACGCCTGCGGGTCGACGTCTTGCCATTGGTCGATCTCCGCGCGCGGAACCACCAGCGTGTGGCCTTGCGTCATCGGCTGGATCGTCAGGAATGCGACGACCTCGTCGTCCTCGTACACGAAACGTCCCGGCAGTTCGCCGTTGATGATTTTGGTGAACACAGTCGCCATGGGCACGAGCATGCACCGGTGGCCGACGTCAGATCAAGCCGGTCGCGTCGAACAGCCACGAGGTGTCGGCGCCTGCCAGCTGCTCCAGCCAGTCCGGCGGCGCCTGCGCGGTCAGCGTGCCCATGTCCCAATAGTCTTTCCACAGCGCGATTTTCCCGTCGACCACGCGGTGCACGGTGACGAACGGCAGCACTGCTGTCTCACCGCTCGGCCATGTCCATGTCTCCGAGTGCTCGTACATCGCGTCGGTGCCGTTGGTGAGCAGCAGCCCGTCGTGGTTGACGTAGTGGGCCAGCGGCTCCAGACCGATCTTCAGCCGCTTGACAATGTCGACGGGTCCCCGAGCGGCAGCGGTCGGACCGACCGGCATATCGACGTAGATGCAGTCGTCGGCGAGGAGCCGTTGCACCGCATCCCAGTCGCGGCGCGAAAGCGCTTGCCAGAGAGCGAGAATGGCGTCCGCTACGTTCATACTGCGGCCGCCGTCGGCTCGCCGCTGTAGGCCGGCGCGCTGGACGTGGCGCCCGCGCGCAGAAAGCGGCCGGTGCGCTGCTTGCCGACGATCTCGGTGGGCTGCCCGTCGCGGACGACAACGCGTCCGGCCACCAGCACCGCACTCACCGTCGCGTCGTTGCGATTCACCATCCGTGACAGCCCGGCATACTGCTGCACCTTCTCCTCTGCATACGCGTCGAGCGATGCGTCGAGATGGTCGGGATCGACTACCACCACGTCGGCGCGATCGCCAATGCGTAGATGCCCCGCGTCGAGCTGGTACCAGTCGGCGAGTTCGCCGGTGAGCCGATGCACCGCCTGCTCGACCGACATGAACGGTGTCCCAGCGGTTTCGGCGTCGCGCACATGCCTCAGCAGCCGCAGCCCGAAGTTGTAGAACGCCATGTTGCGCAGGTGCGCTCCGGCGTCGGAGAAGCCCATCTGGATAGCCGGGTCTCGCGCCAGCTTTCTCAGCACGGCGGGCCGGTGATTGGAAATCGTCGTGCGCCAACGCAAGGCGGTACCGTACTCGAGGACCAGGTCGAGGAACGCGTCGACTGGGTGCAGCCCTCGCTCCTTGCCCACGTCGCCGAACGACTTGCCGACCAACGAATAATCCGGGCAATTGACGATCTGCGCGTCGAAGAAGTCGCGGTGCCACACCCGCGGCCCGTACTTGCTGTCGTAGTCCTTGCGGAACTGCCTGCGATAATTCTCGTCGCGCAGCAGCTGATTGCGGGCAACCTCCTCTTTGAGGTGCAAAGCCGCTGCGCCCGAACCGAACTCCTCGAAGATCACCAAGTCGATGCCGTCGGCGTACACCTCGAACGGCACCGGAAGGTGCTGCCAACGGAAGTCGGCACCGAGCGCGTTGACCGCCCGCGCCAGCGGGCCCGTCGCGTGGACGACGAACGGGTTGGCCTTGATGTCGGCCGCCGACAACAGGCTGGTCTTCAACGGCTTGCGGATGATGCCCAGCGACTGGGCGATCTGCGAGCCGACGTCGAGCGGGTTCTGGATATCCGGGCCGGACTGCAGGATTCGGCCGCGCCGCCGCAGCAGCGACTTCAGCCGGCGCAATTCGCGGGGTCTGGCGTACGTCGACGGCAGCGTGCGTGACCGGCAGGTGTCGCCGTCGAGCCTGTCGAAAAGCAGCTGCTGGCTTGACATTCCGACGAAGCCCGCGTCCAGCGCGTCGGTGAGCATCCGTTCCATGCATGCCTGCTCGGCGTCGGTGGGCCGCACGTCCTTGCGAGTGGCCCGGTCCAGGCCCATGGTTGCCGCCCGCATGTCGGAATGGCCGATGAACGCGGCCACATTCGGCCCGAGTGGACGCGCTTGTAGCGCGTCGACGTATTCGCGGGAGTTGGCCCAGGTCTTGTTCTTCTCGACAGCTCTGATGACGTGCTCCCGGGGGATCGCCTCGACGCGCCCGAACAGGTCACCGGCGTCCACCGCGTCCACGTGGACGGTCGACAGCGAACAGGACCCGAGCAGCACCGTCGTCACGCCGTGACGCAGCGACTCCGACAGCGACGGCCCTTCGAGCACCTCGATGTCGTAATGGGTGTGAACGTCGACCATGCCCGGAAGCACCCACTTGCCCGAGGCGTCGATCACCTGCGGGGAGCCGGTCTCGTCGAGCGGGTGCGGGCTGATCGCGGCGACTCGTCCATCGCGGATGCCGATGCTGCGGATTGCCGACGGACCGCCTGAGCCGTCGAACCAGCGGCCGTTACGGATGATCGTGTCGAAGCCCATCCCGACATACAAGCGGCTCGATCGACATGCGTCAAGAACCTTTGACGCGCGTCAAAATGCCCGCTAGCGTGACGTCAGTCCGGCGTGGAAAGGGGAACGCGTGCGCACGCCCACCGACCGGCGCCAGCCGCCACGCAGCGATCAGCGGCGCGTCGCGATTCTGGAGTCGCTGCATCACCATCTGCAGGAGTCGAGCTTCGAGTCGATCAACATCGCCGACATCTCTCGCCGCGCGGGCGTCACCCGGTCCGCCTTCTACTTCTACTTCGAAAACAAGGCGGCCGCGGTCGCCGCGCTCATGGAGCAGATGTACGACGACGCGTTCGTCGCCACCGATCTGCTGACCCAGGCGGATACGACGCCGGAGCGCCGGATCCGGGCGATGACGGACGCGCTGTTCGACACCTGGCAACGCCATCAGTACCTGTTCCAAGCAATGCTCGAAGCCCGCGCCAGCAGCGCCGCGGTCCGGGAGATGTGGGACAGCGACCGGCAGTCGTTCGTACCGGCCGTCGCGTCGATGATCGAGACGGAACGCCGGGCCGGTCGCGCCCCCGGCGGACCGGATGCAACAGTGCTTGCCAGCATGCTTTTGGAGTTCAACGACCGGCTGCTCGAGCGGCTGACCGTCGGCGGCCCGCTCTCACATGAACAGCTCAAGGACGGCGCCGTGGCGATCTGGTTGCGCACGATCTACGGGGCAGGCCATGACTGACACTGTGCAGCAACTGCTTCGGGCCCGCATGGACGATGGCGCAGTTGCGGTGAAGCACGAGGACCGGCAGTGGACGTGGCGCGAGCATCTGGGTGAGGCGGCCCGGGCGGCGGCAGCGCTGCTCGCCCTCGCCGACCCCGATCGCCCCATGCATGTCGGTACGCTGCTGGGCAACAGTCCCGACATGCTCACCCAGATGGCGGCCGCCGGGTTGGGCGGATATGTGTTGTGCGGCATCAATACCACGCGCCGGGGTGCGGCTCTGGTTGCTGACATGAGGCGCGCCGACTGCCAGATACTGGTCACCGATGCCGCGCACCGGCCATTGCTCGACGGTCTCGACCTGACCGGGATCCGTCTGCTGGACACGTCGACCGAAGAGTGGCGACGGCTGGTGAAGGACGCCGGCGAACTGCGCCCGCATCGCGAAGTCGGCGCGATGGACACCTACATGATGATCTTCACCTCCGGCACCAGCGGTGACCCCAAGGCGGTACAGGTGTCGCACTTCATGGTGCTGATGTCGGGACAGGCTCTGGCGGAACGTTTTTCGATCACCCGGAACGATACGTGCTATGTGTCGATGCCGCTGTTTCACTCCAACGCCGTGGTCGCAGGCTGGGCTGTGGCGCTGGTGAGCGGCGCGGCGATCGCACCGGCGAAGTTCTCGGCATCGAACTTCCTGCACGACATCCGCCGTTACGGCGCCACCTACATGAACTACGTCGGCAAACCACTGGCCTATGTGCTCGCCACCCCGGAACACTCCGACGACGCAGACAACCCGCTGCGCGTCGCGTTCGGCAACGAGGCCAGCGACCGCGACATCGAGGAGTTCGGGCGGCGCTTCGGCGTCCAAGTATGGGACGGCTTCGGGTCCACCGAGAACGCGGTGATCGTGACCCGCGAGCCGGACACCCCGAAAGGCTCTATCGGAAAAGGCTTTCCAGGTGTCGCGATCTACGACAGCGAGACGCTGCAGGAGTGCCCGGTCGCGCGCTTCGACAAGGACGGCGCACTGGTCAACGCCGACGAAGCCATCGGTGAACTGGTGAACACCCAAGGCACCGGGTTCTTCACGGGCTACTACAACGACGACGCCGCCAATGCCGAACGCACGCGACACGGGATGTACTGGTCGGGCGACTTGGCCTACCGGGACGCTGACGGCTGGATCTACCTCGCCGGCCGGACCGCGGACTGGATGCGGGTGGACGGTGAAAACCTCGCAGCGGCACCCATCGAGCGAATCCTGTTGCGGCTACGGCAGTGTAACCGCGTCGCAGTGTATGCGGTCCCCGACGAGAACGTCGGGGACCAGGTGATGGCCGCCATCGTGCTGCAGGACGGCGCCACATTGACACCGTCGGCGTTCGAGGAGTTCCTCTCTGCGCAGTCCGATCTGTCGCCGAAGGCGTGGCCCCGGTACGTGCGAATCGCCTCGGATCTGCCCAGCACCGCCACGCACAAGGTCCTCAAGCGAGCGCTGATCGCGCAGGGTGCGACCGCCGGCGACGGCGAACTGTGGGTGCGCGACCCACGCGGCACAACCTATCGCCGACGCGACTAGCTCTTGTCCTGGCCGCGCGACGCGAACTCCTGCAGCGCGGCGGCATTGGCTGCGGCCCCCACCAGCTCCACGAAACAGGCCTTCTCTCGTTCGATGGCGGCGTCGATCTGCGGGCGCAGCGGTGCGGCCATGGTGGTCTTGACCGCCATCAGACTCGGAATCGGTTTGGCCGCAAGCACGTCCGCGTGCCGATACGTCTCTGCGAGTAGCTCGTCCGGCTCGCAGACCTTCCACACCAGTCCCATTTCGTATGCTTGCTGAGCGTTGATCCACTCGGACGACAGCAGGATCCAGGCGGCATTCTGCCGACCCACCTGGCGCGGCAACAGGTATGACGACGCAGCCTCGGGTGCGACGCCCAGACTGGTGAACGGGCACTTCAGTCGCGCATTGCTGGACATGAACGCCAGATCGGCGAAGCCGAGGATCGTCGCGCCGATGCCGACGCCGACACCGTTGACCGCGCAGATCAACGGCTTGGGAAACCCGGCGAGCTCGTCGAGCATCGTGAAAAACCCGTGCTGGCCGCCGTCGCCGCGCGGATTGGTGATGTTCTGCTGCATCTCGACGAGGTCGGCGCCCGCGCTGAACGCCCGCCCGGCGCCGGTGATCACGACCACGGCGACGTCTGGTTCGTCGGCGGCATCTGAAAGCGCCTGAGCCGTTTGGATGTACAGCGCCTCGTTGAATGCGTTGAGCGCCTCGGGGCGGTTCAGCGTCAGCGTGCGCACACGGTTGTCGTCGGAGATGAGCAGCATCAGTGCGACCTCTCTGGGTTGACCATGGTGTGAAGTTCGGCGAGTGACCACGGCGGCGAGTCGGCGTGGTCGCGGTAGCCGAGGACGGTGGGTGTGGGCCGGTCGAATTTGCCGACGAAACCGCCTGAGGCGACGAAGATCTGGCCGGTGACGCCAGCGGCCATGTCACTGGCCAGATAGGCGTAGATGGGCGCCGCGTACTCCGGCGGGGGTGCGTCCAAGGCGATTTCGGCCGCCGTGTCGTCGAGCAGACCGCGCCGCTGCAGCCGGACGATCTGGTCTTCGTAGTCGCGGCCGCTGGACAGCCGCGTCTTGGCGCCCGGGCAGACGACGTTGGCGCGCACGCCGTGTTCTTTCAGCTCGGCGGCAATCGCGAGGGTCAGCCCGTTGACGGCGCCTTTGCCGGCCGGATAGCCGGTGCCGCCATAGTCGCCGAGGAACGCGAACGAGCTTGTGTTCACGATCGCGCCGCTGCGTTGGGCGGCCATCTTCGGCGCGGCCGCGCGACACGTGTGGAAGACCGTCCACAGATGTGCGTCGAGAAGCTCGGCGAACTCCGCGGTGGTGACGTTCAGGATCGACGACCCGGGCGGTTCCGGGATGCCGGCGCAGTTGACGAGGACGTCGATCCGGCCGAACTCGCGCTCGCAGGCGGCGACCAACTCGTTTGCCGTCGCTTCGTCCGAAGGCGAGCCGGCGTGGGCGACGGCGCGGCTGCCGCTTTGAACGATCGATGCGGCGGTACTTTCGGCCGCGTCGGGGTCGCGGCCATTGACGACGACGCTCGCGCCGCACCGGCCGAGGAGTGCGCAGACGGCCTTGCCTATCCCACGGCTACCGCCCACCACCACTGCGGCGCGGCCCGCTAGCAGGCGTTCGTCCATGTCTGCCGCTCCCGTCGCGCGTTGCGCCCATGTGGGTGTCGAACTATAGTCCGGACACATGTCCAGCTACCGTCCGAGTTTCGCATGAGCGCGCCGGCCTCGCGCACAGGGCCCGCGCTGGGCGGTGCGGACGCGGCGGCCGGCGACCGTCTGCTCTGATGGTGTCGGCTTGCGACCTGCTGAGATGCCACTGCGCCACCCGCGCCCGGATCGCCGCACGTCATATGGCAGATTCGAGTCTCGAAGATGCGAGAGCGCTGCCGACAGCGCACCGTAGTCGGGCGAGCGAACGGAAAGAGTGAGTATGCGGATTGCCTTGTTGTCGTATCGCAGTAAGACGCACTGCGGTGGGCAGGGAGTCTACGTCCGGCATCTCAGCCATGGGTTGGTGGAGCTCGGCCATGAGGTGGAGGTGTTCTCCGGTCAGCCCTATCCCGAACTGCTCGACCCGCGGGTGCGCTTCACCGAAGTGCCCAGCCTCGACCTCTACCGCGAACCGGACCCGTTCCGAGTGCCCTGGCCCAACGAGATTCGCGATCGGATCGACCTTCTGGAGTTGGTGACGATGTGGTCGGCCGGTTTCCCCGAGCCCCGCACGTTCAGTCTGCGCGCCGCGCGGCTGCTCGCCAAGCGGGCCGGCGACTTCGACGTCGTGCACGACAACCAGAGCCTCGGCACCGGGTTGCTCAAAATCGCCGCCACGGGGCTGCCGGTGGTGGCCACCGTCCATCATCCGATCACCCGCGACCGGATCCTGGATCTGGCCGCGGCATCGTGGTGGCGAAAACCGTTGGTGCACAGATGGTATGGCTTTTTGAAAATGCAGCAGCACGTTGCCCGTCAGATTCCAGAGCTGCTGACGGTGTCGTCGTCGTCGGCCACCGACATCGCCACCGACTTCGGGGTGTCACCAGATCAGCTACACGTCGTCCCCCTGGGCGTCAACACCACGATGTTCAAACCCTCGGCGACACCGCGCCGGCCGGGCCGGATCATCGCGATCGCCAGCGCTGACACCCCGCTCAAAGGTGTGGCGACGCTGCTGCAGGCGGTGGCGAGACTGCGCGTCGAACGTGACCTAGAGCTCCAACTGGTCGCCAAAGTCGAGCCGAACGGCCCCACACACAAGCTCATTGCAGAACTCGGGATCTCCGACATCGTCCACGTCACCAGTGGACTGCCGGACGAGGAACTTGCCGCGTTGTTCGCCTCCGCGGAGGTGGCGTGCATACCCTCGCTCTACGAAGGGTTTTCGCTGCCCGCGGTGGAAGCCATGGCCAGCGGCACGCCGGTCGTGGCCAGCCGGGTGGGCGCACTGCCCGAAGTGCTGGGCACCGACGGCACCTGCGCCGAATTGGTGCCGCCTGCCGACGTCGGCGAATTGACCCGTGCGCTAGGGGCACTGCTGGACTCCCCACACAAGCGGCGCAAGCTCGGTGAAGCCGGCCGCCGCCGTGCGCTCGAAGTGTTCAGCTGGGAATCGGTGGCCGCGCAGACTGTGCGTGTGTACGAACAGGCGATCGCCAGAGTGTCCGGTAGAAGGAATGATGAATGCTGACAGTGGATTTCGACCGGCTTGGCATCGGGCCGTCGACCAAAGTGATCGACGTGGGCTGCGGTGCGGGACGGCACGCCTTCGAGGCGTACCGGCGCGGCGCAGACGTCGTGGCGTTCGACCAGAACGCTGAGGAAGTTCGCGGCGTCCAGGAGATTCTGACCGCGATGGCGCAGGGCGGTGAGGCGCCGCCGAGCGCCAAGGCCGAGGCGGTGGTGGGTGACGCCGCGGCCCTGCCGTATGCCGACGAGACGTTCGACTGCGTGATCGCCTCGGAGATACTCGAGCACATTCCCGACGACGACGCAGTGATCGCCGAGCTGATCCGTGTCTTGAAAGTCGGTGGGACGCTTGCTGTTACAGTCCCACGCTGGTTTCCCGAGCAGGTGTGCTGGTGGCTTTCCGACGAGTATCACAGCAACGAGGGCGGCCACGTGCGCATCTACCGGGCCAGCGCCCTGCGCGACAAGTTCGCGGCGGCCGGTCTGACCCGCACGCGTACGCATCACGCGCACGGTTTGCACTCACCGTTCTGGTGGCTCAAATGTGCAGTAGGGGTGTCGCGTCCGCAGCATCCCGCGGTGGCCGCTTATCACAAGATGCTGGTGTGGGATCTGACCCGCCGACCCGTGCTCACCCGGGCGGCAGAAGCGGTGCTCAATCCGCTGGTGGGAAAGAGTGTGGCCATGTATTTCGTCAAGCCGCTGCAAGCGCGGGTTCTCGCCGGTCGGGCAGACAACCGGGGCACCGCATGAGGCGCAGTCACGAATTGCCTTCTGTGCCGGGCGTTCTCACCGAAGAGCAGTGCAGGCAGACGGCACTGTCGATCGCTGCCGCGCAGGAGTCGTCAGGTGCGATTCCGTGGTTCCCCGGCGGGCACACCGACCCGTGGGATCACGTGGAATGTGCGATGGCGCTGACCGCCGCGGGTCTTTTCGGGCCGGCGCGGGCGGCGTTCGAGTGGTGCCGCCAGATGCAGCGCGCGGATGGCTCGTGGCCCATCCAGCTACGGGGCGGGGCTGTCGAGGACGCGAACAGCGACAGCAACTTCTGCGCGTACATCGCGGCGGGGGTGTGGCACCACGTGCTGGTCACCGGTGACCGGGGTTTCGCCACCGCGATGTGGCCCGTGGTCAGCGCCGCGATGGACTTCGTGCTGGATCTGCAGATCGGGTATGGCGAGATTTGTTGGGCTCGAAGCGAAATCGGCCCAGTACCAGAAGCGTTGCTGACCGGCTGTGCGAGCGTTTTCCACAGCATGAGGTGCGCGTTGGCGCTCGCCGAGTTCCTCGGTGAGCCGCAGCCGGAATGGGAAGTGGCCGTCGGCCGGTTGGGCCACGCGATCGTCGCGCACCCGGATGCGTTCCAGGAGAAGGACCGTCACTCGATGGATTGGTACTACCCGATCCTCGGCGGCGCACTGCGCGGCCCGGCAGCCACCGCCCGAATCGAGCGGCGGTGGAGAGATTTCGTCGTCACCGGTTTGGGAGTGCGGTGCGTCGCCGACCGGCCGTGGGTGACCGGCGCCGAAACCTGCGAGCTGGTGATGGCTCTGGACGCCATCGGCTATCGCGGCGCGGCTATCGAGCAGTTCACGGCGATGCAGCATCTGCGTGAGGAAGACGGATCGTATTGGACCGGGCTGGTGTTCGCCGACGGCAAGCGGTGGCCGGAAGAGCGGACCACGTGGACGGGCGCCGCGATGATCCTTGCCGCCGACGCGTTGTCGGGCGCCACTCCCGCCAGCGGCTTGTTCCGCGGCACCGAGCTGCCGCTGGGCCTGCAAGCCGACTTCGACTGCGTCTGCGTGACTACGTGACGTCGTCGCCGGCCTGGCCGCCCGTCCGCTCCAGGACCCGCAGCGAGCCGGTCGCCGACACTTGCTGGAACTGACCGGAATCGATTGCGCGACAATAGATGTGATATGGCGCCTGACCACCCTCGGTGGGATTGGGAAAGACGTCGTGGATGATCAGCGCGCCGCCGCGGGTGACCCACTTCGCCCAGCCGTCGAAGTCCGCCCTGGCGGCCGCTTCGCTGTGGCCGCCGTCGATGAACACCATCTGCAGCGGGGTGGCCCAGCCCTTGGCGACGGTGGTCGACTTGCCGACGACGGCGACCACATGGTCGTCGAGGTCTGCCGCGTCAAGCGTGCGTCGAAGCGTCGGCAGCGTGTCGAACCGACCGGTGACCGGATCGACCATCGACGCGTCGTGATATTCCCAACCCGGCTGGTGTTCCTCGGAGCCGTGGTGGTGGTCGACGGTGTACAACACGCTGTTTCGCTGTTGTGCGGCGGCACCGAGCAAGAGCGTGGATTTGCCGCAGTAAGTACCGATTTCCACGCCGACACCGTCGCGCAGGTACTGCAGCGCCGCCTCGTAGAGCGCACGGCCCTCGTCAGCCGGCATGAATCCGGTGACTTGCTCCGCGAGGGCGAAAAGCTGCTGGGTGTCGGTCATGTTCTCAACTTAACGCCTGGATTCTGTCGGTCGGGTGGCAGGGCGATTGCTCGCATGGATGTGATCCAGTAGTGTCTGGACACGTGTCCGACTCGGTGTCCAGGGAGTCGACCCGACGCCGGCTCACGGCCAGGCAGGCCGACACGATCCAGCGCTTGAGCAACGCCGCGCTGGCCGTTCTCGCGCGAGAAGGCTTCAGCGGCTTGACCATTCGCCTGGTGGCCGCGGAGGCGGGAGTGGGGGCGGCGACCGCCTACACGTACTTCTCGTCGAAGGAGCACCTTGTCGCGGAGGTGTTCTGGCGCCGGCTGGCGTCGTCGGCGCCTGAGCCGGATGACGGCCAGCTGCCGGTGGAGCGGGTGGTCGCGGTGCTGCGGGACATTGCACTGCTGGTGGCCGACGAGCCGGAGTTCGCCGGCGCGGTGACCAACGCTCTGCTGGGCCGAGATCCCGACGTCGAGCATCTGCGTGACCGCATTGCGCGGGAGATCCGCGGGCGCTTGGTCGACGCCGTGGGCCCCGACGCAGAGCCTGGCTTGGTCGAGGCACTCGAATTGCTCTACACGGGCGCGCTTGTCCACGCCGGGATGGGTTACGTGACGTATTCCGCGATCGCCGACCGGCTGGAGCGATCCGCCCGCAGGCTGTTCCCGGCATCGGGTGGTTAGCGCGTCACGGGTGGGCGCGAGCGTGCGCGGGTGTACGAGACACGCCGGTGCGGAAGTGTGCAGACCCGCACGCTCGCGGGGTTGAGTTCAGTCCTTCGAGACCTGCATCATGTCCATGTTCCAGTAGCCGCGCAGGTTCGTCAGCAGACCGGCGTCGTTGACGCGGTAGGTGAAGACCCCGCGCACGGTGGTGCTGAACCCGTCGAACTTGTTGTGCAGCAATAGGACATGGGCGATCTCGTGGGGCGAGCTGGACGGGAAGGTCTCCTCGCACGTGATGGTGGCCTTGCTGCGGCCGATCGTGTTGTCGAAGAACTCGCTGACGGCAGCTTTACCCCGGACACCTTTTCCGTCCGGATTGGTGACGGCCTCGCCGATCGGGTCTTCGATGAGGACGTCGTCGGCCATCAGCGCCAGCCAGCCTTCGCGGTCACCTGCTTGTACGCAGCGCCACGACGCTTGCGACGCCGTCAGCGCCGGAGAGGCTGCAATCACATTGTCGGACATTGGATCACCTTTCTTTCGACAGTTCAGATGGCACAGGCTGCCCGTGCGCCGTCTTCGGTGGCCTTACGAATCAGGCCGAGTCCCGTGCAGTCGCCGGCAGCGCTGACCGTCAGGTGCGGCAGCGCAGCCGTCAGCGAGTCGTGAAGCGACGTGTCGGGCGTCAGCGATCCGGCCAGCACGACATTGTCCGCCTCGAGCTCGCGCGGCGAGCCGGCCGCGGGCTGAAACACCAACCCGCTGCGGGTAATTCGGGTGACCGGTGAACGCACGTGCACGGTGACGCCGAGTCGATCAAGCCGGTCCATGTGCTCGGTCTTGCGTTTGTTGCCGATCTCCGGCGCGATCGCCGTTCCCCCCTCCAGCACCGTCACCAGCCGTCCGCGGGCCGCAAGGAACTCGGCCAGTTCCAGCGCCACCAGGTCGGCGCCGACGATCGCGACCCGGCGTCCCAGCGGCATCCACGCACGGGTCGCTGCCCGCACGAGATCAGGCCGGACAAGATGTCGCCCCCATCCGGACAGCACCTTCGCACCGAGCTGCTGCCACCGCGGCTGCGCCGGATTGGATTGTCCGGCAAGCAGTTCTCGCAGCATCGGCCCAGTGGTGACATGAGGTAGATCCGCACCGGGGATCGACGGCGTGACCACCTTGCCGCCGGTCGCGACGATCACCGCGTCCGGCGCTGCCCCGACGACGTCAGCAGTTCCCACGGCGTGGCCTAGCTGCACGTCGACTGCGGCGTCGGCGATCTCGCGACGCAGATACCGCAGGAACGGCTCGTTTTCGGGATGCAATATCGACGCCCACAGCAGCGCGCCGCCGAGCTGCCGGTTGCGTTCGAACAGCGTGACGCGGTGGCCGCGTTCGCTGGCGACACGTGCGGCCTCCAGGCCGGCCGGACCGCCGCCGACCACCACGACGCGCTTGCTGCGTGGTGCGCGATCGATGCTGAGCTCCCGCTCCTTGCCGGTGCGTGGATTGACCGCGCAGTCCACCGAAAAGCGTTGCTCCATTGCGTCGATGCAGTTCTCGCATGAGATGCAATACCGGATGCGGTCCGCGCGGCCGGTCTGCAGCTTGGCCGGTAGTTGCTCGTCGGCCAGAAGCGGTCGGCCCATCGCGATGAAGTCGGCGTGACCCTCGGCGAGAATCCGCTCGGCACGGCGCGGATCGTGAATGCGGCCCACGGCGATCACCGGCACGTCCACCACCTGTCGCACGGCTGCAGCGGCGCCGACGTTCAGCGCGTCGCCGTCGTCGGCGCTGTTGACCATTCCGGTGACCAGCCGGTCGATCACGCCGCCGCTGACGTGGAATGCGTCCACGCCGGCCGTCGCCAATTGCGGTGCGATCAACGCGGTGTCGTAGATCGGTCGGCCGCCGGCCACCCGCTCGTAACCGGAAATGCGCAAGGTGATCGGGAAGTCGTTGCCGACCTCGGCGCGGATCGCTGCGAGCGTTTCGAGCACGACCCGAATCCGGCCTCTCACCGAATCACCGCGATACTCGTCGGTGCGCCGATTGCGCTGTGGCGCAAGAAAAGAGCCGAGGAACATGTAACCGTGTGCGGCGTGGAGTTCGATGCCGTCGTAGCCCGCCTCCACGGCGCGCCGCACAGCGGCCTTGAAGAGGTCGATGATTTCGACGATCTGCTTCGGGGTGGCTTCCGCCGAGGGGCGCCCAGTCAAATATGACGGGATCACCGACGGCCCCAGTGACGTCACCCCGTGCATCTCTGGGCCGAGTCCGTCGGGACCGGCGTGCACAATTTGCGGCTGGATCTTTGCACCGTGTTCGTGCACGGCGTCCACCAACGCGCGGTGCGCGGCCACCGCAGCGTCGGTACCCAGATGCAAACCGCCGGGAGTCTCCGGGTGCAGTGGATCAATCCCTGTGGCGCCCACCGTGATCAGGCCGACGCCGCCGCGGGCACGAGCCGCGAAGTAGTCACGCGTGCGTGTCGAGGGCAGCCCGTCGGGAGTCCCGTACATCGTCTCCATCGGCGACATCACCAACCGGTTGCGCACGGTCATCGTGCCGATCCGGCCGGGCGCCAGCAGATGCGGGAACTGGTTCGCCGAGCGTGCGCTCAACGCGAAATCTCGGCCGAATTTTCGCGCTGGAGTCACGTTCGCGGTGCCACCGAGGTCATCTCGCGGCGAATCGGCCGGCGAAGGCGCGCAACGGAAGGTCGGCACTGGTGACGATGCCGGCAGGTGCGTCGACGACGGCGCGGATCGCGTTGAGCGCAGGCATCCCGGTGACGGTCATACCGATGGATGCGAACGCCTCCGGCGAGCTGAAGTCGGTTCCCGGCTTCGGCAGGATCATGTGCTTGCTGTAGATCACGGGGTCGCCGTCGATCTTGGTGATGTAGCAGCCCTGGATGTCCCAGTGCGGTTCGGTGTGCGGAGTCATCTGCCACTCCAGGCGCAGCTCGACGCGCGGCACGCCGGCTGCCTTGCCGACGTACGAAAAGGAGCTGCTGCCAACGGATCCCGTGGGCAGCTGGTACCAGCCAAGATCGACGTCTTTGGTGCAGGCGCCCAGTTCGAATTCGAAGACCACCTCGTCGAGTTCGATGTCGAGGCAGTCCGCCATCATCCGCACGCCGTCCTCGAACACCCGGGTGCCGAGCTCGAGCATGCGAGGCACTTCCGGATCGTCGACCGGGCGGCCGTAGCCGCAGTTCGCCCAGGTCGGCGCCGAGTGGTGGCATGAGACGTCCACCGACTCGATGCACGTCACCTTCTCGATGTCGGCCACGTCGGCCGAGTGCACGATCGTCAGAATCTGGGCCAGACCGGGATTCATGCCGGTGCCGTAGAACGTCGCATCGCCCCGCTCACACGCGGTCTGCAAAACCTGCGCTTCGGTGCGCCCGTCGGCCATCCGGTGATTGGTGTTGCGGTGGTGTCCGGTCACCCAGTCGGCGGTGGTCACCACGTTGATGCCCGCCTCGAGCGCTCTTTCGTACAGCCTGACATCGGGCCAAACCCCGTGAAACGTCACACAATCCGGCTTGGCCGCCACGATGTCGTCGACGGAGCCGGTGGCTGTCACCCCGATCGGCCCGATGCCGGCGATCTCTCCGGCATCGCGGCCGACCTTATCGGCGGAGTAGCAATGCAGCCCCACCAGTTCCAGGTCCGGGTGCTTGGTGATCCGCTTGATCATCTCGGTGCCGACGTTGCCCGACGCCACCTGAAACACACGGACCGGAGCCGGCATGGGTGGCCTACCGGTCGGCCTCGGTGTAGCGGATCACGCCGCGAATGTTGCGGCCGTCCAGCATGTCCTGGTAGCCCTCGTTGATCTGCTCCAGCTTGTACTGCCGGGTGATCATGTCGTCGAGATTGAGCTTGCCGGCCTTGTACATCGACAGCAGCAGGGGAATGTCGTGGTGCGGGTTGCCGCCACCGAAGATGGTGCCCTGCACCCGCTTCTGCATCAGGGTCAGCATTGCCAGGTTCAGCGTGACGTTGGTGTCGAGCAGGCTGCCGATGGCCGTCAGCACACAGGTGCCGCCCTTGGCCGTGATGTTGACGTAGTTGTCGATGTCCTGACCGTGCAGCTCACCGACCGTCACGATCACCTTCTGAGCCATCAGCCCCCAGGTCACCTCGGCGATGCCGCCCAATGCGGATTCGATGTCCGGATACACATGCGTCGCACCGAATTTCAGCGCCTGGTCGCGCTTCCACTCCACCGGGTCGATCACGAAGATGCGGCGTGCACCGGCGTTGACCGCACCCTGCAGCGCGGCCATGCCGACCCCGCCTACACCGACGATCGCGACGTCGTCGCCGGGGCGCACGTCGGCCGAGCGCGTCGCCGACCCGTAACCCGTGGTGACACCGCAGCCGACCAGGCAGGCGACCTCGAATGGAATAGACGGATCGATCTTCACCACCGAGCTCTTGTGCACCACCATGTACGGCGAGAAGGTGCCCAGCAGCGTCATCGGGAAGACGTTCTGGCCGCGGGCCTGGATGCGGAAGGTGCCGTCGGAGACCGCTGCGCCGTTCAGCAGACCGGCGCCCAGGTCGCAGAGATTGCGCATCCCCGCCTGACAGGACGGACACCGGCCGCACGACGGGATGAACGACAGCACGACGTGGTCGCCGGGCGCGATGTCTTCGACGCCGGGGCCGACCTCGGTGACGACGCCGGCACCCTCGTGTCCGCCGAGCACCGGGAAGCCGCCCATCGGGATGCCGCCGGTGACCAGGTGGTGGTCGGAGTGGCACATGCCCGACGCTTCCATCTGGATCTTGACTTCGTCCTTGACCGGGTCGCCGATCTCGATTTCCTCAATCGACCACGGTTGGTTGAACTCCCAGAGGAGAGCGCCTTTGGTCTTCATCCGAGTCCTGCTTTCAGTCAAACGCGGTGTACGTACTTTCCAGCGACAGCGTAGTTAGGTGGCTCACATAGGGGCCAACCGGGTGGTTGGCTCACCAGATGGGTACCGGTGCCTTTCCGAGCGGGAAGTATCCCGGCACTCTCTCACCGGACAGGCCGCGTTCGATGCGCTTCTGCATGCCCGCACTGAGCTTGCCCGCTTTGATCAAATCCATGTACAGGGCCGAGACATGACCGAAGTCGAAGAAGTCGCGCTGCCATTCGATCTTGACGGTTTCGTCGGCGTCGGTGAGCCGGAACCAGCTGCCGCCGATGCCGTAGACCTCCTGGTCGGTTCCGTCCGCACTCGTCGCGACCTGCTTCCAGAAGCCGACGATCTCGCCGATCTTGTCGTCGATGATCACCCGCTGATACGGGTACCTCCAGCCCTCCAGGCCTTCCATTTCCTGGCCGAGCGCGATGTCGCGGATCTCGTCGATCCCGACGCACATCACGTCTTCTTTGGGGCCGATGTTCCAGCCGTACGTGGCGTCTTCAGTGTAGAAGTCGGCGAGGCCGCGCCAGTCACCTTTGCGTTCGGCTTCGCGGTTGGCCTCGAGCCACTTCTCGACGAACTCCTCCAACTGCTCACGGGGCAATGACGGCATCAGTCTTCCTCTTCTCGGATGGACAACGCTTGGGTGGGGCAGGCCCAGACGGCTTGTTCGATTTCGCCTCGATCTTCTTCGGGCGGACGGTCGTTGAGGATTTGCACCTGTCCGCGCTTGGGCACCTTGAAGTAGTTGGGCGCCTCGACTTCACACATCGCATGGCCCTGGCACAGGTCCAGGTCAACCTCGATCCGGTAGCCCATCGAGACCTCTTCACCCTCGCTTGCGGTAGCGGACCTTGGCGGGCTGGGCCAGCTGCACCACCATCTTCGAATGGTCGTTGCGGTAGCTCTCTGACGGCTGTGCCATCTCGAACTCGTACTCGCGCAACAGCACCGAAAAGATTGCTTTGATCTGCATGGTGGCGAATGCTGCGCCCACGCAGCGGTGCCGGCCGGCGCCGAACGGAATCCATGTCCAGCGGTTGATCAGGTCCTCTTGGCGCGGCTTCTCGTAGCGGTCGGGGTCGAACACGTCGGGTTCGGGGAAGTCCTCGGGAATCCGGTTGGAGATCGCTGGCGACGCGGCCACCAGATCGCCCTCGTGAATCGGGAAACCCTGAACTTCGAACTCGCCCTTGGCCACCCGCATCAGAATGATCAGCGGCGGATGCAGCCGCAGCGTTTCCTTGAGCACGTTCTCGAGCTTGGGAATCTGGCGCAGCGCATGAAAGTTCACCGCTTGACCGTCGGCGTAGAGATCGTCGAGCTCCTCGATCACCTGCGCGTACACGTCGGGGTGACGCAGCAATTCGATCAGCGTCCACGACGCGGTGCCCGAACTGGTGTGGTGGCCGGCGAACATCAGGGAGATGAACATGCCTGTGATCTCGTCGGCCGAGAACCGGGCGCTCCCGTCCTCGTTCTTGATCGACACCAGCACGTCGAGCATGTCGCGCTCACTCTTGTCGGCCGGCGGGTTCGCGATGCGGTCGTTCATGATCTGCTGCACCAGATCCACCAAGCCCTTACGGGCCTCGTCGCGGATGCGGAAGCTTTCGATCGGCAGGTACGGATCGACGTAGCACAGCGGATCGGTGCCGCGCTCGAGTTGGTGGTAGTAACGCGCGAACCGAGAGTCGAGCTGATTGCGGAACTTCGGGCCGATCAGGCATGCGGTCGACGTGTAGATGGTGAGCTCGGCGAAGAAGTCGAGCAGGTCGATTTCACCTGTGTCGCCCCAGTTTTCGATCATGCGGCGCACTTCGCGCTCGATCGTGGTGGCGTGGCTCTTCATGTGTTCGCCGCGTAGCGCAGAGTTGTGCAGCATCTCCTTGCGGCGTTCGGGGCTGGCGTCGAAGACCACGCCCTTGCCGAAGATCGGCGTCATGAACGGATAGGCCTCGGCCTGGTCGAGTTCCTCGTCGGACGAGCGGAAGAAGAACTCGTTGGCCTCCGCGCCGGACAGCAGGATCACGTGCTTGCCCGCCAGCTGGAACCAGCCCACGTCGCCGCACTCGTCGCGGACCCGCTGCATCAGCCCGATCGGGTCGGTGCGGAACTCCTCGAGGTGGCCGTGTTCTTCCTCACCACCTGAAACGCGTGGGACTTCTTTCAGCTCTTGGCTTGTCATCACGACTCCGAATCCGGGTATTTGAGCTGCTGGTGTTCTTTCGCATTCGCCAGCGGCGCCTCGGGCTGCACCTCCATGGACACGATGTAGCCGCCGCGCGGCGTTTCGGCGACGAACGCGATCGCCCGCGCCAGATCTGACGCACGCAGGAAATAGTCATGGCGGGCTTGTCCCCACTTGGCCCAGTCCTCGAGCATCGGACCGATTGATTCGGGCGGAAGACTCCATCCCATACCGGTTTTCGTCGGTCCGGGATGCACGATTGATGCCCGCACCCCAGTGCCCTCCAGTTCCATCTGGAAGTTCGTGACCATAGCGATCAATGCCGCCTTGGCCGCGCCGTACGCCCCCATGTGCGGCCGTTGACGCAACGCGACATCGGAGCCGACGAAGATCACGTCGCCGCGCTGGCGTTCGACCATCCCGGGCAACACGGCCGTGGCCAACCGATTGGCGCCGATCAGGTGGATCTGGATTTGGGATTCGAAAGTGTCGGTGCTGATTTCGTGTAGCCGACCGAAGAAGGTGTCACCTGCGCCGGCGACCAGAACTTCGATGTCGCCCAGCTCGTCGGTGGCCCGGTGCACGAACCCCTTGACCGACTCCGGGTCGGTGACGTCGAGCGGAAGAGCGATCGCCTCGCCGCCGTCGGCGCGGATCTGCCGGGCGATCTCGTCGCATTTGTCGACGCGCCGGGCACCGAGCGCCACCGGAAATCCGCGCCGGCCGAGTTCGACGGCGGTCGCGGCACCGATGCCCGACGAGGCACCGGCGACGATGGTGGGGCGCCGTTCGGGATGCGGCTCGAATCTGGGCATCAGTTGGTCTCCACCCTGATCGGCAGGTGCGCGAACCCGCGGACATTACTGGAATGCACTCGCACAGCCCCGTTTTCGTCGACCTCGTAGTGGCTGATGCGCTTGAACAATTCGGTGAGGGCTACCCGGGCCTCCATGCGGGCGAGGTGTGCGCCGAGGCAGAAGTGCGCGCCGCTGCCGAAACTGACCAGCTTGGAACCGATCTCGCGACCGATCCGGTACTCGTCGGGGGCGTCGAACACTCTGTCGTCGCGATTGGCGGAGCCGGGCAACAAAAGCAGCGTGTCGCCGGCCGGAATGGTGGTGTCGTACAGCGTCAGGTCTTCGGCCACGTGGCGGGCGAGAATCTGGCTCGACGTGTCATAGCGGAGGGTTTCCTCGACCCACAGCGGAATACGCGAATGATCCTGGTATACCGGCGCGAGTTGGTCGGGGTTCTTGTGTCCCCAGTAAACGGCGTTGGCCAGCAATTTGGTGGTGGTTTCATTGCCGGCGACCACCATGAGCATCAGAAACGCCATGATCTCTTCGTCGGTGAGCCGGTCCCCGTCGATCTCCGCCTCCAGCAGCGCGGACGTCAGGTCGTCGGTCGGTTTGGCCCGGCGCTGCTTGACCATGTCGGCGTAGTAGGTCATCAGCGTGACGGACGACTCGATCGCCGAGGGCGGCACGTCGGCGATGCCTTCTTCGCGGTGCAGCACACCGTCGGCGAGCGCGCGGATGTCGGCGCGGTCGGATTCCGGCACGCCCATCAGCTCCGAAATCACATCCATTGGCAGCTTGCCGGCGAATTCCGTCACGTAGTCGAAGCTTTCGGCCTGCAGAGCCGAATCGAGATGCTGCACCGCCAGTTCGGTGACCCGTGGCTCGAGTTCGCGGATGCGCCTGGGAGTGAAGCCTTTTGACACCAGTGTGCGCAGCCGCAAGTGTGCCGGGTCGTCGAGTGCGAGAAAGGACATCACCCGGTGGGCGTGCGGCGTGCGGGAGATGGGGTCCAGCGACACGCCGTACACGTTGGAGAGCTCGTTGGTATTGCGGAAGCCCTGCAGTACGTCCTTGTGCCGCGACAGCGCCCAGAAGTCGAGTTCGTCGTTGCGGTACAGCGGCGCCTCGTCGCGCAACCGTCGGTAGGTGGGATACGGGTCCTCGTGGAAGTCGTAGTCGTAGGGATTGAAAACGACTGCGTCTGAGGCGGTTTGCGTCACTCGGCCCCTCCCATGATCAGCCCGATCACACTGTCGAGCCGGTCGGCCATCTGGTAGTAGGTCAGCGACTTGGTGCCGGCCTGCACCAGCGCGCCGTAGAAAATCATCTCCAGCGTGGTCAGCACCTCCGGCCACGCACCCGGACCCAGTGCAGACGCGATGCGCCGGCGCACCTCCGCACCGATCTTGTCGCGCACCACTTTGACTTCGGGTTCGTCGCCCATTAGCGCGGTGGTGGCCGCGGCCGCCAGCTCGGGTTCGTCGGCAACCAACAGCGCGAGCTCGCGCAGCTGGGCGGTCACTCGTTCCTGGGTGGTCTGGTTCACGTCGGTGAACATCGGCACCTCGCGGACCAGGCGCAGATACACCTCGGCGATCAACGCGTTCTTCGACGAGAAGTAGGTGTATGCGGTGGCGGGCGCCACGCCCGCCCGAGCCGCGACGGCGCGCATGGTGAGTTCCGAGTACGACGTCTCGCGCAACATCTGGACCGCGGCGTCGAGCACCTTGCGGATGGTTTCTTCTTGGCGGCGATTGCGTCGGCGAGCGCCCAGATCTGTGACGGCGGTGAGCGCTTGACTGGACATGTGTCCAAGATATAGCACGATCGCTTGCATACACAAGCACGGCCTCTATCGGGCTGTTCAGCTGGATTTTTGTGGTCGCAGCCGCTCCTTCGTAGCTCCCGCCCTTGCCTTTGCCGGGTCAGGCAACTACTGTCCGAACCAGCGTTAGCAGACACCTGTCCAGGGGGAATTCTGACAATGACCACATCGGCGACGAAGGTGACCGAGCTGTTGATCGACGGCGAACTCGTCGGCGCCGGCGGGGGCACCTTCACCACTGTCAACCCGGCCACCGAGGAGCCGCTGGGTGAGGCTGCCGATGCCGATGCGGCTGACATGGACCGTGCAATCGGGGCCGCCCGGGCCGCGTTCGACGAGTCCGACTGGTCGCGCGACGTCGAGTTGCGCGTGCACTGCCTGCGCCAATTGCGTGACGCGCTCAATGACGAAATCGAGTTGCTGCGCGAAATCACGGTCGCGGAGGTCGGCGCTCCGGTGGCCCTCACCCACAGTGCTCAGCTGCAGGGTCCGGTCGACGATCTCGCGTTCGCCATCGAGACGGCTGAAACTTATTCGTGGACACAAGATCTCGGGTTGGCATCGCCGCTGGGAATCAAGACCAAGCGCACCATCGTGCGGGAGCCGTTCGGCGTCGTCGGCGCCATCACGCCATGGAACTTCCCGCACCAGATCAACTTCGCCAAACTGGGACCCGCCCTTGCCGCCGGCAATACCGTGGTGCTCAAGCCGGCGCCGGACACCCCATGGTGTGCGGCTGAGGTCGGTCGAATCATCAAGGAGAAGACCGACATTCCGCCCGGTGTCGTCAACATCGTGACGTCCAGCGATCACCGGCTGGGTGCGCAACTGTCCGAGGATCCCCGCGTAGACCTGGTGTCATTCACCGGCTCCACCGCCACAGGCCGGGCCGTAATGGCCGCCGCCGCGCAGACCATCAAGAAGGTCTTCCTCGAACTCGGCGGCAAGTCGGCGTTCTTGGTGCTCGACGACGCCGACCTCAACAGCGCATGTGCAGTGGCCGCGTTCACGGTTGCCACCCACGCCGGGCAGGGCTGCGCAATCACCACCCGGCTGGTGGTGCCGCGTGATCGCTACGACGAGGCCGTGGCGGTGGCGGCAGGAACGATGGCGGGGCTGGCGCCCGGTGACCCGACGGATCCGTCGACCATCTGCGGGCCGCTGATCTCGGCGAAGCAGCGCGACCGGGTCCAGGGATACCTGGATCTCGCACGCGACGAAGGGGGTTCGTTCGCCTGCGGTGGCGGTCGGCCCGCTGACAAGTCGGCGGGGTTCTTCATCGAGCCCACAGTGATCACTGGCCTGACCAACGACGCCCGGGTGGCCCGCGAAGAGATCTTCGGGCCGGTACTCGTGGTGCTGCCACACGACGGCGACGCCGACGCGGTCCGCATCGCCAACGATTCTCCGTACGGCTTGTCCGGCACGGTGTTCGGCGCCGATCCCGAACGCGTGAATTGGGTGGTGTCGCGATTCCGGACCGGCACCATCAACGTCAACGGCGGAGTGTGGTACTCCGGCGACGCACCGTTCGGCGGCTACAAGCAGTCCGGGATCGGCCGCGAGATGGGACTGGCCGGCTTCGAGGAATACCTGGAGACCAAGCTCGTCGCGGAGGCCGTCTAGCGCCGAGTGTCTTGTTGATCCACGCAACCTCGCAATCGGCGCGGATCAAGTCCACACTCGGCAGGAGAGGAAGTAGATGAGGTTCGACAACAAGGTCGCGATCGTCACCGGATCGGGCGGCGGCATCGGCCAGGCTTACGCCGAGGCGTTGGCGCGTGAAGGCGCCGCCGTGGTGGTGGCCGACATCAACACCGAAGCCGGCGAGCGGGTGGCCAAGCAGATCGTCGCCGACGGCGGCACGTCCATCCACGTGCCCGTCGACGTATCGGACACCGAGTCGGCCAAGGCGATGGCCGACCGCACGCTGGCCGAGTTCGGGGGCATCGACTACCTGGTGAACAACGCCGCCATCTACGGCGGCATGAAGCTCGACTTCCTGATCACCGTCGACTGGGACTACTACAAGAAGTTCATGAGCGTGAACCTGGACGGCGCGTTGGTGTGCACCCGCGCGGTGTACAAGAAGATGGCCAAGCGGGGCGGCGGTGCGATCGTCAACCAGTCGTCGACCGCGGCGTGGCTGTACTCGAACTACTACGGGCTGGCCAAGGTCGGCATCAACGGTCTGACTCAACAGCTTTCGCGTGAGCTGGGCGGCATGAACATCCGGATCAACGCGATTGCACCGGGCCCTATCGACACGGAGGCCACCAGGACCACCACGCCACAAGAGATGGTGGCCGACATCGTCAAGGGAATCCCGTTGAGCCGCATGGGCACTCCTGAGGATCTGGTGGGCATGTGTCTGTTTCTGCTCTCCGATCAAGCGTCGTGGATCACCGGGCAGATCTTCAATGTCGACGGCGGCCAGATCATTCGGTCGTGAGGAGCTCGCAAATGAGTGGCGAGGAGCAGAACAGCACACCGAAACTGGGTTACATCGGTCTGGGCAACATGGGCGCGCCGATGGCTCGGCGACTGGTCGACTGGCCGGGCGGACTGATCGTGTACGACGTTCGCGCCGAGGCGATGACCCCGTTCGTCGAGGCGGGAGCTCAGGCGGCTGACAGCCTTGCCGACGTGGCGGCCGCCGACGTCATCAGCGTGACGGTGCTGAACGACGAACAGGTGCGCGACGTGGTGGGTGAATTGTCCCGGAACGCCAAGCGCGGCAGTGTGATCGCCATCCATTCGACCATCAGCGACGTGACCGCGGTGGAGCTCGCCAGAGAGCTCGAGCCGCAAGGCATCCACATCGTCGACGCCCCGGTGAGCGGTGGCGGGGGAGCGGCCGAGAAGGGTGAGTTGGCCACCATGGTCGGTGCCCAGCGCGATGTCTATGAGCGGATCAAGCCGGTGTTCAAGCAATGGGCATCGCTGGTGATCCACGCCGGCGAGCCGGGTGCCGGAACTCGAATGAAGTTGGCGCGCAACATGTTGACGTTCACCTCCTATGCGGCAGCCTGCGAAGCGATGAAGCTTGCCGAAGCGTCGGGTCTGAGCTTGCAGGCGCTGGGCCGGGTGGTCCGTCACACCGACGCGCTCACCGGTGGACCGGGGGCGATCATGGTGCGCGAGGACATGAAGCCGTTGCCACCGGACCACTGGCTCTACGACGCGTTCACTCACACCCGCGGACTGGGTGAGAAGGATCTCAGTCTGGCGCTGGCGCTGGGTGACGCGGTCGACGTCGATCTGCCGCTGGCGGAAGTTGCTTTGCAACGACTCGCCGAAGGACTTGGTGTGCCGCACACCGCCGAGTCTGGATCGAAGGAGTGACCATGGACGAGTTGCGCCGCAAGGGCCTCGAGAAGATGAACGAGGTCTACGGCTGGGAGATGCCCGACGTGCAGGGCGACGAGTTCTTCGACCTCACCGTCGAGCACCTCTTCGGCAGCATCTGGACGAGGCCGGGGCTGTCGATGCGCGACAAGCGAATAATGACTCTGTCGGTGGTGACCGCGCTCGGCGAACAGAGCCTGGCCGAAATCCAGGTCAATGCGGCGCTGCAGAACGGTGAGCTCACCGAGCACGAGCTGCTGGAAATGTCGATCTTCCTCACGCACTACCTCGGATTCCCGCGCGGCTCGGGGTTCAACGGCGTGGTCAAACGCGTGATCGCCAAGCACAAGAAGGCCGCTGAGAAGGGCGAAGGCGTCGACAAGAAGGCCAACGTGAACGCGGCGGTCAAGATGCACACCGGCAAGACATTCGATGACCAGTAGGTACGCCAGCCTCAGCCGCAACGAGCTCGCCCGCTTGGTACCGGAGCTGTTGCTGATCGGGCAACTGATCGACAGATCCGGAATGGCCTGGTGCATCCAGGCTTTCGGCCGTCCGGAGATGTTGCAGATCGCAATCGAGGAGTGGATGGGGTCCAGCCCGATCTACACCAAGCGAATGCAGAAGGCGCTGCGCTACGAAGGCGACGACGTCATCACGATCTTCAAGGGCCTTCAGCTCGACATCGGTGCCCCTCCGCAGTTCATGGATTTCCGATACACGGTTCACGACCGTTGGCACGGTGAATTCCACCTCGACCACTGCGGGGCGCTGCTGGACGTCGAGCCGATGGGCGAGGAATACGTGCGCGGCATGTGCCACGACATCGAAGACCCCACGTTCGACGCGACCGCGGTGGCGACCAACCGCAAGGCCCAGATCCGCCCGGTGCACCGGCCGCCGCGCGTGCCGGCTGACCGGCACCCGCACTGCCGGTGGACCGTCGTCATCGACGATTCGTATCCACCGGTGCCCGACCATCCGGCTCTGGCGACGATCAGCCAAAAAAGCGCAGCCACAATAGATCTCGACCAGATCGATCCCGACGACGACGGACAGGCCGACTACTCGGGGCCGCTGGTGTCGGATCTCGACTTCGGCGCCTTCTCCCATTCGGCGTTGGTGCGCATCGCCGACGAGGTGTGTCTGCAAATGCATCTGCTGAACCTGTCGTTCGTGCTTGCGGTAGGCAAACGTGCGCGCGACGAACAGCAGGCTCGGGAGATCTGCACCAAGCAGCTGATCGGCATCGCGGGCGTGGCCGCCGAACGCATCCACCGGGCGCTGGACGTGCCGGTGCTGCGTGTCCTCGAACTGCATCCGCTGTTCAACCCCGCCGCTTACGTCGGTGCGGAGTTCAGTGCCGACACCGTGCGGGTTCGTCGGTCACCGGCCCACGACGACGGGGCGTGGATCGCGTTGTGCACGCCGGCGGAAGCTCGACCGCTGCAAGCGATTGTCCGGGCGGTCGACCCGTACCTCGACGTCGAGGTCAACGGGTCCGACACCGAGTGGTCAGCGCGCGTCGTCCGGCGCGACGAGCCGGCACCGGAGTTCGGTGAGGTGTCGGTGGCCAAGGTCAGCCGCGGCGCCACGTTCGAGTTCGAGCCGCGCCGCTCGCTGCCGTTGACCGTCGTGTGACGGCGGCGCACGTTCGGGCGCCGCGAGCGTGCGGTCTTGCACACCACGACACGGCGTGTCGGTGGGCAGACACGCACGCTCGCGGAACGCGACTACAGCGCGTTGGCCAGTGGGGTGAGCTGCTCGGAAAGCCCTGCACCGCGGCGTAATTCGCGGAAGTCGTCGACCATCGCTTCGGTCACCTCATGCGGATCGTCGACAGTGGCGCCATCGGTGAGCACCGAGATGCTGAGCTGATCCGCATAGCTCCACACCGTGATGTTCAGCCCGCTGCCGGCGATGAGTGGACCGACGGAATAGAATTCACGCACCACCGCACCCGCCACCGTGCCACGTTCACGCGGACCGGGAACGTTGGACACCGCGAAATTGAGCAGTTTCGTCGGCTTTTCGCTGCGCGCCAGCCGTTGCGACATCAGCTCGACAGGAGCCGGCGGGAAGTAGGCCGCCCACCGCCCGAACAGTTCAGGCCCCATGAGGTGGTGGGCCTCCTTGGCAGACTGCGCAGCGGCGTGCACCTCGTGGACGCGTTGCACGGGATCGCTGATGTGCGTGGGCGCCGCGACCGACAGCGTGGTGAACTTGTTGCCCCAGATGCGGTTTGGGTCCGGGTCGATGCTCACCGGCACCGACACCAGCAGCGGCCCGGGCGCGTGGCCGTCGTACTTCAGCAGCAGTTTGCGCACTGCTCCGGTCGCGATCGTCAGCACCACGTCGTTGATCGTGACGCCCAGCTCCTTGCGGGTTTCCTTGACGTCGTCGAGCGCAAGCGCGGCGGTGGCGAACCGGCGCTCGGGAGTGAGGGCGTGGTTCAGAAATGTCGGTGGCGGAGTGAACGGCCGGGTGAGCGTGGAGACCTTGCGCGAGCTGCGACGCACCCGGCCGATGCCCTCAGCGGTGTACCTGACGGTGCCCGGGATGCGCCCGATCTGGCGGAGATGATCGCGGAACGCAGCGTTGATGAGCTCGGATCGGCTTGGGGCAGGATCGGTTTCGTACGTGCCGTCGTCGTCGGGGCCGTTCCACATGTCCATCGCGCGGGCAATCAAGTTGCCCGAGGCTACGCCGTCGGCCAGAGCGTGGTGAACCTTGTTGACGACCGCGACGTTGCCGTCGGCGAGTCCGTCGACGAAATACATCACCCACAGTGGCTTGCTGCGGTCCAGCGGCGTGCTGGCGATCTCGCCGACGGCCTCGTCGAACTCGCGACGACCGCCCGGGCTGGGCAGCCGCAGCGGCCGAACGTGGTAGTCGAGGTCGACGTCGACGTGCTCGCGCCACATTGGGTGGTGGAACTTGAACGGGATGTCGACGAGCTGGAATCGCAGCGGGTCGAGCTTGTGCAGGCGGTGACGCAGGATCTCGCGGAACGTGTCGATGTCGGGCGTGCCGTCGAATCCGGACACGTCGATGATGCCGGCCTTGATCGTGTGCATGTGCACGTTGGGCGTCTCGCTGTACAGCAGCATCGCGTCCCAACCGCTGAGTCGCTTCATTGTCGCCCCCGTCCTCGACTGGCCAGTCACCATATAACCGCCATTCCGCGCGCGATGGGGGCAGTTGGCCAACGTTGCTGTCAGGCGTTCAGGGCGTCCTTCGCGGAGAGCGCCGGCGCCACCCAGCGGCGCAGATAGCGGCGCAGCTTCGCGCCCGTGCGCGGCGGCCGTCCGGGGTCGATCACGAACGACTGGATGATGCGCAGCAGATGCTCGGCCAGCTCGTCGAGCTCGGCATCGGTGAATCCGGCGGCGGCCCAATCCACGTCGAACCGGCCGAGCATGGTGCGGGCGAACTCCAAAGCGACGTCGGAGGTGACGTCAGCGCTGAATGCGCTCGCCCGGTCGGGGCCCAGCAGAAGACCGATGTGTTTGTCGTGCGGAAGCCATTCCAGTGTGGTGGCAATACCTTCGACCGCGGCTTCGGCGGGATCGTTGATGCCCGCGATGTGATTGGCCAGCCTGTCGAGATAGCCCATCGCGGCGTTGGTGGCGGCCGCGGCCAGCAGCGCGTCGGTGCTGGGGAAGTAGCGATACACCGTTTGCCTGGTCACGCCGAGCGTGCGGGCCACGTCGGCGATGCTGATGTCGGCGCCGTGAGTGTCGATCGCGTTGCTGGCCGCGGCGAGGATGCGCGCGACGGCCTCCTCGTCGCTGGCGGGCGCGGACCCGGACCAGCCGTGCGTGCGCATCAGGCGCGAGCTTCGCCACGACCGACCATACGTCGAGCATAATGACGTATGGTCGCAAGTCGGCATCGATGGCTCTATGGCGCGACGTCTGACGCTACATTGGGTGCGGGTAGTTCACGTGCCGCAGTAGGCGGCATGCCGTCGGGGACTGGAGGACGCATGAGCGTGGCCGAACGGTACGTCGAAGCCGTCAACAACGCCGATACGTCCGCATTGCTAGCGCTTTTCGCCGAAGACGCCACACTGACGCACCCGGTGGGCGCCGACCACGGGCACACGGAGATCGCCGACTTTCACGCCGACGTGATCTTCGCCGGGCAGGTGCGGATGACGCTGGCGCGCAGTATCGAGCAGGGCAATGTCGAAGTGGCGCAATTGGAAGGGACCAGCCCTCTCAACGACGACACCACCGTGCATACCGTCGACATCTTCACGCTCAACGACAACGGCTTGGTGCAGACGCTCGACATCTACTACCGCTGACGGTCCAACCCCTGGTCTCGGCGGAACCGCTTCATGCCGTCGACCTTCTCGGCGAGCGTGGCGTCAGCCCCGGTGTAGAACATCCACGGCATCGTCAAGATGTGCGTCACCCCGCCCTGCTCAGCGCGAGCGTAGTCGTCGGGTGAGAACGCGTCGACCAGAGGGGCCAGAATCGCGAAATCGTCTACGGGGAGCCCGATTTCGGCACGGTACTGCCGCAGCTGCTGTGCTATCGCGACGGCGCGTTCGGTGGTGACCAGATCGCCCACCCAGCCGTCGTAGCGGGCGGCGCGGCGCAGCGCGATGTCGCTCAGTCCGCCGACCCAGACCGGGATGTGCGGTGGCGCGGGCGACATCTCCAGCCGCGGTAGGTGGTAGAACTCGCCGTCGAACTCGGTCCAGCCCGGCGACCACAACGCCCGCATCAGCGCGAGCATCTCCTCGGTGCGCTTGCCCCGATCGGCGAACGCCGCACCGAGAAGCTCGAATTCCTCGGCGCACCAACCGACTCCGACGCCGAGCTCGACGCGGCCGCCCGACAACAGCGCCGCCGTGCCGATCGCCTTGGCGGCGACGAACGGATCGCGCAGTGCGGGCACGTACACGGTGGTGACGAAGTGCAGGTGCGTCGTGACCTGGGCGAGCGCACCGATCAGCACCCACGGGTCGGGCCAGTCGGTGAACGGCTCCCACCGTCGTCGCCCGTCCTTCGTGTACGGGTACGGCGTGGCCAGAGTTTCCAGATTGACGACGTGCTCGGGGATTCCGAGTCCGTCGTAACCGAGGTCGTCAGCGACCTTGGCGATCTCGACGATCTCGGTGGTGTCGAGATAGCCGGTGCTGATGTAGTACTTCACGCGTGGTTCGTCACGGCCGGTAGGCGACCGCCAATTCCTTGACGCCGTTGATCCACCCGGACCGCAGCCGCTGAGGTTCGCCGATTTTCGCAATGTCGGGCATGATATCGGCGATCTCGTTGAAGATCAGCTTGATCTCCATGCGGGCAAGGTTCGCGCCGATGCAATAGTGGGCGCCGTTGCCGCCAAACGACAAGTGCGGGTTGGGATTTCGCATAATGTCGAACCGGAACGGCGACTCGAACACCGACTCGTCGAAGTTGGCCGAGCTGTAGAACAGCCCGGCGCGCTGGCCCTTGCGAATCGTGACGCCGCCGACTTCGGTGTCTACCAGGGCGGTTCGCTGGAAGCAGTGCACCGGGGTGGCCCAGCGGATGATCTCGTCGACGGCTGTGTCGGGCCGCTCCCGCTTGAACAGTTCCCACTGGTCGGGGTTGTCGAAGAACGCGTTCATGCCGTGCGTCATCGCGTTGCGCGTGGTCTCGTTGCCGGCGACCGCGAGCAGGATCACGAAGAAGGCGAATTCGGTGTCGTCGAGCACGTCGCCGTCGATGTCGGCCTGGATCAGCCGGGTGACGATGTCGTCGGCAGGGCAGCGCCGCCGCTCCTCAGCCATCGTGTAGGCGTAGGCCATCAGCTCCGCGTTGGCTGCCGTCGGGTCGTCGTCGAAATCCGGGTCGTCGGTGTTCATGATCGAGTTGGTCCATTCGAACAACCGCTCGCGGTCGGTCTCCGGCACGCCGATGAGGTCCGCGATCGCCTGCAGCGGAAGTTTCATCGCGATGTCGTCGACGAAGTTGCCGGTCTCTTTCTCTGCGGCGGACCGGACGATCTCGTGAGCCGCCTTCGCGAGCTTGTCCTCGAGCGTCGCGACTGCTCTGGGCGTGAAGAGCCGCGAGACCAGCTTGCGCAGCCGCGTGTGCGCCGGCGCGTCGTGGTTGATCAGCAGCGCCTTGGTGAGCTCGAGCTGTTCGGGCGTCATGCCTTCGGGGAAGCGCATCACCGCGCCTTTGGCATGCGTCGACCATGCGTCGTTGTTCCTGCTGATCGCCTTGATGTCGTCATGACGGCTGATCACCCAGTATCCGCCGTCGTCGAAGACAGTGGAGCCGGGCGGCTGCTCGTTCCACCAGACCGGGGCGGTCTTGCGCAGCTCGGCGAACTGCGCGACGGGCATGCCCTGCAGGAGCACATCCGGGTCGGTGAAGTCGAAACCGGGGCCGAACGGACAGCGGCTCATCGCAGACCTCCTTGTAAGCGGCGTCACGACGACCATACACCATGCCGCTAGGTGTATGGTCCGCGCGCAAGGGGAGAGCGATTAGGGTGGGCTGCTGTGCGCGTTCTTGTGATCGGCTCCGGTGCCCGCGAACATGCACTCGTCATGGCGCTGCGCCGCGATCCCGGCGTCGACGCGCTGATCGCTGCCCCTGGCAACGCGGGTATTGCCGCGGTCGCCGAGCAACACGCCGTCGACGTCAGCTCCGGCGAGGCCGTCGCCAAGCTTGCCGACGCGACGAACGCCGACCTGGTGGTGATCGGCCCCGAGGTGCCGCTGGTGCTCGGCGTCGCCGATGCCGTGCGAGCCGCCGGCATTGCGTGCTTCGGCCCGAGCGCCGCCGCCGCTCAGATCGAAGGGTCCAAGGCCTTCGCCAAAGACGTGATGGCCGCAGCCGGTGTGCGCACTGCGCGCAGCGAAATCGTCGACAACCCCGCGCATCTAGACGCCGCGCTGGACCGGTTCGGCCCCGAGCACACAAAAGACAAAGCCTGGGTGGTCAAGGACGACGGTCTAGCGGCGGGTAAAGGCGTGGTGGTGACCGCCGACCGCGCTGCCGCTCGCGCGCATGCCGCGGGGTTGCTCGACGACGGCCATCCGGTGCTGCTGGAATCCTTCCTCGACGGGCCCGAGGTGTCGATGCTGTGCGTCGTCGACGGCGAGACCGTCGTGCCTTTGTTGCCCGCGCAGGACTTCAAACGGGTGGGCGACAACGATATTGGGCCGAACACCGGCGGCATGGGCGCCTACTCGCCGCTGCCGTGGCTGCCCGACGACCTGACGCGGCAGATCGTCTCCGAGATCGTCACGCCGGTGGCCGCCGAGCTGGTACGACGCGGCTGCCCGTTCAGCGGAGTGCTTTATGCCGGGCTGGCGATCACCTCCGCCGGCCCCGCAGTGGTCGAATTCAATTGCCGCTTCGGGGATCCGGAGACGCAGGCGGTGCTGGCCCTGCTCGAGAGCCCGCTGGGTCAGCTGTTGCATGGGGCCGCAACCGGCCGGCTGGCCGAGCAGCCCGCCCCGCAGTGGCGTCCCGGCGCCGCGGTGACGGTGGTACTGGCCGCGGAGAACTATCCCGGCCGGCCGCGGCTGGGTGACGTGATCGTCGGCGCCGAGCAGGACGGCGTGCTGCACGCCGGGACCGGCCGTCGCGACGACGGCGCGTTGATCTCCACCGGCGGGCGGGTGTTGTCGGTGGTCGGCACCGGCCCGGACTTGGCCGCCGCCCGGGAAGCGGCCTACCGAAAGATCGCGTCAATTCGCTTGCCTGGCGGGCATTTTCGGAGTGATATCGCATTGGCGGCCGCTGAGGGCCGGATCAAGCTCTAGGCCTGCGCTCAAGCGGTGAGCAGGGGAGCCATCCACTGCAGTTCGCCAGGAAGCTGCTGACTCCAAAAGCCCGCGTCGTGCCCGCCGGGCGAGAAGCCACCCGCCGGCGGATTGGGCAGCTGGGCGACGAACTGCTTGGTGGCCGAATAGAACGGATCGCTGGTGCCGCAGTCCACGCGAATGGGAATCGACGCGAGCGCGGGCAGGCCGAACACCGTGTTCGCCGACCAGTCCTCGGCGCTGTCGAACGCACCTGGTGCCGCGGCACCAGGCGTCGTCCATAGCGCCGGGCTGACCGCGCAGATCGCGGCGGTGCGGGCCGCGCCGAGCCGCGCTCCCAGCAGCAATGCGCCGTAACCGCCCATCGACCAGCCCAGAAAACCGACCCGCGAAGTGTCCAGTCCCTGCGTCTGTAGCAATGGCAGCAGCTCGGTGAGCACCATCGCGCCGGAGTCCTCACCTGAAACCCGCTTGTGCCAGTAGCTGCCGCCGCCGTCGACACTGACCACCGCGAACGGCGGCAGACCAGAAGCGACCGCCTGTGCCAGCCCCTGCTCGACGCCGCCTGCCATCACGCTGGCCGCGTCACCGCCTTTGCCGTGCAACGCGACCACGGGCCGCAGCGCTGCGGTTTGCCCGGGCGGGCGGGCTATCGCCCAATTGGTCGAGACGCCGCCGCGGGCCGAAGAGACGAACGACCCGGTGACCATCGTGGGCGCGGCTGTCGGCTGCGGCTCCGACGGCGGCGGGGCAAGCGGCGCGCCGACGCCGGTCATGGCCACGTCCGGCACGGCCGTCGACGGTCTGGACTCGAGCGCGGTGCCGAACGCGACGGCACCCGCCGCGCCCACCGCGGCGCTGGCGCTGAGTCGCAGAACCGCGCGGCGACTCAGGCTAGGCATGGCGCACATCTTGCCATCGCGAGTTCGCGGGTTTTGCTGCCCCCATTACGTATTTCCGAAACCACAGATAAGCGGCTATGCGGCTGGCAGCATCAGGGGCGTGACAGCTGCGGTCACCCCCAAGGGCGAGCGCCGGCGGCACGCGTTGGTGAGCGCAGCCGCCGAGTTGCTGTGCGAGGGCGGCTTCGACGCAGTCCGTCATCGCGCAGTGGCCCGCCGGGCTGGCCTGCCGCTGGCGTCGACGACCTACTATTTCTCGTCTCTCGACGATCTGCTGACTCAGGCCGTCGAGTACGTCGGTGCCCAGGAGATCGCCAAACTACGTGCCCGGGTCACCGACCTGCCGCGGCGCCGGCGCGGTGTGGAAGCCACCGCTGACGTGCTCGTCGACCTGCTTCTCGACGACAACGCGCCTGCCCACATGAGCGAAGAGCTGATTTCGCGCTACGAGCGGTACGTCGCCTGTGCACGGCATCCGTGGCTGCGTGACGTCCAGCGCCGGATCCGCGAGCAGCGCACCACCGGCGTCGTCGAAGCCTTGGAACGCTGCGGACGTACGGTGCGCGGGGACCGGGTGAACGCGCTGATGTACGCCGTCGACGGGGCCGTGGTGGCGGCGCTGGTGGACGACGGCGGCAATCTGCGCACCACCGCCAAGGCCGCCCTGGTCGACGTGATCGACGTGCTTGCTCCGCTGGCTTAAGTGCTTGCGTCCCTTGCGAATTCACCGGCCCGCAGCGCGGGCGTGACGATGTAGCCGGTGTGGACGTCGCCGTACACGGTGACGTCGTCGGGTCGGTGGTGCGCATATCGGGCGACGTAGGCGCACAGCACCGCGTCGACGGGGTGCTCCGCCTTGTCCAGCTGTGACGGCCTGGTGGCCGCGGTGACCGCGTCGCGCAGCGCCTGCCAGGCCGGCTCGTCGGCGACATGCAGTGTGGGTGTGGCGCCGAGGAGTCCTTCGGTGAGCGCCATCAGACGCAACAGCGCTGTTCTGCGGTCGGCCACTGTTCGGCCGCGGCGCCGCTTGTACTTGAGCGTTTTGGCCAGCCCGAACAGCACGATCGTCGCCGGGTGCGGATAGACCTCGAGCGCGCGCCGCGGTGCGCTCGAGTGCGGGTCGATGTCCAGGTCGAGGGCCCCGGCGAGGCGGCCGCCGCGGATACCTGCAGCGAACACCGGCAATGTGGTGTTCGCCGGATGCGCGCCCGCCTCGAACCGCCGGAAGTCGGCGTTCAGCGCGCGCTCCGCCGGCCGCTGCCCGGCGGAGTTGGCCACGACCAGCGGTGCGTCGATGCCGAGCACGCAGTCACCGCGAGCGAACGGGTCAATGGCACTGAGGATCTCAGCGTCATGGACCTTTGTGTCGAGGTGTCTGAGTCGGCCGTTCACGTCGAGAACCGCGATGCCGGATCGGTTGGCTGCCGACCACGCGAGGTCGAGGCCGACGAAGTACATGCCATCACCCTGCCGCACGACCGTAAGCTGTGTCGTTGTGACGATTCCGAACGTGCTGGCCGCACGCTACGCCAGCGACGAGATGGTGGCCATCTGGTCGCCAGAGGCCAAGATCGTCGCCGAGCGGCGGCTGTGGCTCGCGGTGCTGAGCGCCCAGATCGAATTGGGCGCTCAGATCGGCGACGTTGCGCCGTCGTGCTTGTCGGACTACGAAGACGTGGTCGATGCCGTGGATTTGGCGTCGATACGCGAGCGGGAGCGGGTGCTGCGCCACGACGTCAAGGCCCGCATCGAGGAGTTCAATGCGCTGGCCGGCCACGAGCACGTCCACAAGGGGATGACGAGCCGCGACCTCACCGAGAACGTCGAACAACTCCAGGTACGGCGGTCCCTCGAACTCGTCCACGCCCACGGCGTCGCGGTGGCCGCCCGCCTGGCCGAGCGCGCCGTCCAGTACCGCGACCTGGTGATGGCAGGCCGCAGCCACAACGTCGCGGCGCAGGCGACCACGCTGGGCAAGCGTTTCGCGTCGGCTGCCGAAGAAACGCTGATCGCGCTGAGCCGGGTGCGGGAGTTGATCGACCGTTACCCGCTGCGAGGCATCAAAGGCCCGATGGGAACCGGCCAGGACATGCTCGACTTGTTCGGCGGCGACGGCGGCAAGGTTGCCGAGCTGGAGCACCGGGTGGCCCGTTTCCTAGGATTCACAAAGGTTTTCAGCAGTGTCGGCCAGGTGTATCCGCGCTCGTTGGACCACGACGCCGTCTCGGCGCTCGTCCAGCTCGGCGCCGGACCGTCGTCGCTGGCGCACACCATCCGGCTGATGGCCGGCCATGAACTTGTCACGGAGGGATTTGCGCCCGGCCAGGTGGGCTCCTCGGCGATGCCGCACAAGATGAACACCCGCAGCTGCGAACGCGTCAACGGGCTTCAGGTGGTGCTGCGGGGGTATGCGTCGATGGCCGCTGAACTGGCCGGCGCGCAGTGGAACGAGGGCGACGTGTTCTGTTCGGTGGTCCGCCGAGTCGCATTGCCGGATGCGTTTTTCGCGATCGACGGGCAGATCGAGACGTTCCTGACGGTGCTCGAGGAGTTCGGCGCCTACCCCGCGGTGGTCGAACGCGAGCTCAACCGTTATCTGCCGTTCCTGGCGACCACCCGGATATTGATGGCGGCTGTGCGTGCCGGGATGGGCAGGGAAGCCGCACACGAGGTGATCAAGGAGCACGCGGTCGCGGTCGCGCTGGCGATGCGCGAGCGCGGCGCCGAGCCGGATCTGCTGGACCGGTTGGCGGCCGATCCGAGGCTGCCACTGGATCGTGCGGCGCTCGACGCCGCGCTGGCCGACCGGACCGCGTTCGTGGGTTCCGCCGCAGACCAGGTCGACGCCGTGGTGGCCGCCGTCGACGACCTGGTGAGTCACTACCCGGAAGCGGCGAAATACAGTCCCGGCGCAATCCTGTAGCGCCTCATGGGCTTTCGCGTCGCCGACGTCGGATTGTCGCCTGACGTCTTCGCCGCCGTGATGGCCACCGGCATCGTGTCGGTTTCGGCCCACGACCACCGTTACGAGGTGATCAGCGACGTCCTGGCCGGTGTCGCCGTGCTCGCGCTGGTGATCATGGTGTTGCTGATAGCCGCTAAAGACGTTGCCGCCCAGCGCTTTCCGTTCATGCTGTCCGATCCTGACGTGACGGTCCGGCTGTTCACGTTCGTCGCGGCGTGCGCGGTGGTGGGCGCCCGGTTCGAGGATCGTCGCGCGGTGATCTGGACATTGGGTGTGCTCGCGTGGGTGGCATGGATTGTGCTGGCGCCGTTGCTGGTTCGCTCCATGTGGCCGTACCGATGGAGGGGCCTGCGCGACCGCGCCCGCGGCGCATGGGAGTTGTCCAGCGTTGCGACCGCGGGGCTCTCCATCGTGACTGCACACATCGCGGTACTGACCCGCTCACGCATGGCGTTCGAAGTCGCGTTGGCGGCATGGGTGTTGGCCATCGCCATCTACGGGCTGATGACTTGGCTGATTCTGTGGCGCGCCGCAACGGCACCCACTGACGACATCTGGCGGCCGGACAGCTGGATTCTGATGGGCGGTTTGGCGATCGTGACGCTTGCCGGCGATCGATTGAACCGGGCGGCGCTGGTGATCGGCACCGGCGACGCGTTGCTCGGCACGATCCGTTCGGTGACCGTCGTGACGTGGGTTCTGGCCTCGCTCTGGCTGGCGCCGCTGGTTTACCTGACCGTCCGCCATTTTCGCTTCCCAGTCACCGGTGCGTGGTGGGCCACGGTGTTCCCGCTGGGGATGTACTCGGGTGCCACATTCGCGATGTGCGTCGAAACCGGCTGGCGGCCGTTCCTCATGATCTCGTGGGTCGTCTTCTGGATGGCGTTGGCTGCCTGGACGCTGGTGACGTGCGCAGTGGCAGCGGCTGCGGCGCGTGCTTGGCGGCACTGATCATCGGATGGGGTGTCAGTGACCCTTCGTCGCGGGTACCCGACGCCTATGGCTGACCAAGAGGTGCAATCGAACGTCGCAACTGCCGACCCTGTGACCGCCCGCGAGCACCGCAGCGGCCGGGCGAAAGTACTGGTCAACTGGGTGCTCGCGCTGGCGACCGTGCCGGTGGCGATCGTCGCGGTGATCGTCGGCATCGCCGGAGTGATCAGCACGGCTGGTTGCACGGCGCAGACCTGCGAGGGCCCCGGTTCTGCGGTATTCGGCGTGCTGTTCTACGGCGCGCCCGTGGTCGCGGCGGCGACGATCATTGCGTCGTTCTTCACGGCCAAGCGCGCTTGGGGCGTCGTGGTGCCGGTGTTGGCGTTGGTACTGCTCGCGGTCGACGTCGTCGTGCTCGCGGTGTCGTACTGACCGCTTGACCTTGCCGAAAGCGACGTTGTGCGGGTGTCTACTCGAACTTCGTCTGCCACACGTCGCTCCGGATGGTGCCGACGCCGGCCGCTCGTAGCTCCAGCGCAGCCAGGCCGCGGATTGCCCGTGGGTCTTCGCGGCGCCACGCGCCTACCGGGTCCGCGCTGACCGCAGCCAACCGTCGCAGCGGCCGATTGGCCAGCGCGCGCAACGCGAGCAGCTGCTCGCCGGCGGGGGTGGCGGCAAGCTCGATCAGCCGGCGCTTGCGAAGGAAGAACCGCAGACGCAGCAGCAGCCAGGGCGTCACGACCGCCAGGAATGGCGGTGCAGCCACCGCCACGGCCAGCAGCACCGCCAGCCAGCTGGCCGTGGTGTCCAAACTGTGGCCCGCGCCGGCGATGTCATGGGCCGCATCACCCGCGGCGCTGAGCGGCTTGCTGAGCGCTTGGCCGATCCACGGCACCCTGCCTGCACTGTGGCCAGCGGACTCCAGATTGCTGGCCACTCCGGTGGCGCCGGTTTCCACGCGCTGGCCGGCCTCGGCGATCGTCGATATCGCGGCGTGCACGGCCATCGCGATCCACACCCACAGCGCCGTCCATCCCACCGCGACGATGTCGCTGACGATTTGACCGGCCGTGCGAGCGGGTCTGCTGGCGTAAGGCAGATGACGGCTACTCATGGCCACGATCCCAACACAGCGCGTCGGCGTCTAGGCTGACGCGGTGGTGCGTCCCGAACTGAGCGACTACCGTCATCTGGCCAGCGGCAAGGTACGCGAGCTGTACGAGGTCGACGACCAGCACCTGCTGTTCGTCGCCACCGACCGGATCTCCGCCTTCGACTATGTGCTGCAGTCGGCGATCCCGGACAAAGGCCGCATCCTCACTGCGATGAGCGTGTTCTTCTTCAGCTTGGTCGACGCGCCCAACCACCTCGCCGGGCCGCCCGATGATCCCCGCATCCCGGGCGACGTGCTCGGCCGCGCGCTGGTGGTGCGCCGCTTGACCATGCTGCCGGTCGAATGCGTGGCGCGCGGTTACCTGACCGGATCGGGACTGCTGGACTACCAGAACACCGGCGCCTTGTGCGGCATCGAGCTTCCGGCAGGTCTGGTGGAAGCCAGCCGCTTCGACGAGCCGCTGTTCACACCGGCGACGAAAGCTGAACTGGGGCTGCACGACGAGAACATCACGTACGACGACGTCGTCACGCTGGTGGGCGCCGACCGCGCGGCTGCGCTTCGCGACCTGACGTTACGGATCTACCGGCAAGCCGCCGAGCATGCGCTGCAGCGGGGAATCATCATCGCGGACACCAAATTCGAATTCGGCGTCGACGAGCACGACGCGCTGGTGCTCGCCGACGAGGTGTTCACGCCCGACTCGTCGCGGTACTGGCCGGCCGACGAGTACCGGCCCGGCGTACGGCAGCACAGCTTCGACAAGCAGTTCGTCCGCAACTGGCTGACGGGTCCAGAGTCCGGCTGGGACCGTGACAGCGGCGAGCCACCTCCGCCTTTGCCCCCTGAGATCGTCGACGCCACCCGAGACCGTTACATCGAAGCCTACGAACGCATTTCGGGTCTGCGGTTCGACGACTGGATCGGCCCGGCATGACGCATCCGGTGCCCCCGCAGGCCAAGCGCGTCGACCATGTACGCGAGCACCACGGCGATGTGTTCGTCGACCCGTACGAGTGGCTGCGCGACAAGTCCAGCCCTGAGGTCATCGATCATCTGACCGCCGAGAACGACTACACGGAGAAGCTGACCGAGCACCTTGCGCCGCTGCGACAGCACATTTTCGACGAGATCAAGTCGCGCACCAAGGAGACGGATCTGTCGGTACCGACGCGGCGCGGGGCGTGGTGGTACTACGGCCGCAGCTTCGAAGGAAAGCAGTACGCGGTGCAATGCCGCTGTCCCGTCGCCGATTCCGCAGACTGGTCACCGCCGAAATTCGACGAGCACACCGAGGTCCCCGGCGAGCAGGTGCTGCTCGACGAGAACGAGGAAGCCGAGGGACACACGTTCTTTGCGCTCGGTGCGTGCAGCGTCAGCAAAGACGGACACATCCTCGCTTACTCCGTTGACGTGGTCGGTGACGAGCGATACACCCTGCGGTTCAAGGATTTACGTACCACGCAGCGCTACCCGGACGAGATCGCCGGGATAGGCGCGGGGGTCACCTGGGCCGCTGACAGCCGCACCGTGTACTACGTCACCGTCGACGAGGCGTGGCGCCCCGACACCGTGTGGCGCTACGGGCTGGGCTCGGGACAGCCCGCCGAGCAGGTGTACCACGAGCCCGACGAGCGGTTCTGGCTGGCGGTCGGACGCACCCGCAGCGACGCCTACATCTTGATCGCCGCTGGATCTGCCATCACGTCGGAAATCCGCTACGCCGATGCGACGGATCCGCAGGCTGCGTTCACCGTCGTGCTGCCGCGTCGGGAAGGGGTGGAGTACTCGTTGGACCATGCCGTCATCGGCGGCCAGGACAAGTTTCTGATCGTGCACAACGACGGCGCGGTGAACTTCACGTTGGTGGAGGCGCCGGTGTCCGACCCGTCGGCGCAGCGCACGTTGATCGCTCACCGAGACGACGTACGGATCGACGGCGTCGACGCCTTCGCCCGGCACTTCGTGGTCAGCTACCGGCGTGAGGCGCTGCCCCGCATCCAAGTATGGCCGGTGAGCGAGGACGGCAATTACGGCGAACCGGAGGAGATTTCGTTCGATTCCGCGTTGACGTCGGCCGGCCTGGGCGCGAACCCCACCTGGGATTCGCCGATGATGCGCATCGGCGCGACGTCGTTCATCACCCCGGTGCGGGTGTACGACCTCGAGTTGGCCACTGGTGAATTGACACTCCTGCGCGAACAGCCGGTGCTGGGCGACTACCGTCGTGACGACTACGTCGAACGCCGCGACTGGGCCGTGGCCTCCGACGGCGCGCGGGTGCCCCTGTCGATCATCCACCGTCGTGACGTGACGTTGCCGGCGGCTGCACTGATCTACGGTTACGGCGCCTACGAGTTGTGTGAGGACCCCAGGTTCTCGATCGCCCGGCTGTCACTGCTGGACCGCGGCATGGTGTTCGTCGTCGCCCACGTGCGCGGGGGCGGTGAGATGGGCCGGCTGTGGTACGAAAACGGAAAGCTGCTCAAGAAGAAGAACACATTCACCGACTTCGTCAGCTCCGCAACGCACCTCGCCGACACCGGAGTGACCGAGGCGCGGAACCTGGTGGCGATGGGCGGCAGCGCCGGAGGACTCTTGATGGGCGCGGTGGCGAACATGGCCCCCGGGCTGTTCGCGGGAATCCTCGCGCAGGTGCCGTTCGTCGACCCGCTCACCACGATCTTGAACCCGTTGCTGCCGCTGACCGTGACGGAATGGGACGAATGGGGAAACCCGTTGCGGGACAAGGACGTCTACTTCTACATGAAGTCGTATTCGCCGTACGAGAACGTGGCGCCCGTGGACTACCCGCACATCCTCGCGATGACGTCGCTGCACGACACGCGGGTGTATTACGTCGAGCCTGCGAAATGGGTTGCGGCCCTGCGGTATACCAAGACCGACGACCGGCCGGTGCTGCTGAAGACCGAGATGAGCGCCGGGCACGGCGGTATCAGCGGGCGCTATGAGCGGTGGAAAGAAGTCGCATTCCAGTACGCGTGGGTGTTGGCCACGGCAGGAGCCTGGTCACCCGACCGCGACCAGCACCGCGCCGGCAAGGAATAGCCCCTGCATCAGCGTGCGCGGAACCAGCGGGGTGTTGGGAGCGTGCTCTGACCGCTTGGCCCCGGCGGCGTACACGTTGGCCGGGAACATTGCCACCAGCAGCACCGCGAGGCAGACGGCGGCCGCGACCCGGGTCTGTGGAATGAGCAGCCCCACCGCGCCGAGCAGCTCCAGAACACCGGTGACCGTGACGAGCAGGCTTGGCGCCGGAAGCCGCGGCGGCACGATCGCGATCAGCCCGTAACGCAGTGGGTTGACGAAGTGCGCGACCCCGGTCACGGCGAACATCGCCGCCAGGCCGACGGCCGTGGCGGCCGGCCAGCCGTCCGCGTAGCCCCATCCGAGCCAGCCTGCGCAGCGGGCAGTCAGCGTGACGACGAGAAGCGTCAGCAGGGGAGCCATCGAGCGGCCTCCGATCTAGACAGTGACAAGATGCACCTCCGACCGTAAGCGCTTTATCTAGCCAGTGTCAAGTTGGCCGGCTACGATGCACTGATGAGCGCCGCTACCCGCCCGCAGTACCACCACGGCGATCTGCGGGCAGTGATCCTGGCCGAGGCCGCCCGCCTGGTGGCCCAGCAGGGTGCCGACGGTGTCTCGCTACGGCAGCTGGCACGCAAGGCGGGCGTTTCGCACGCCGCGCCGGCCCACCACTTCGCGGATCGTCGCGGTCTGTTCACAGCGCTTGCGGCGGAAGGCTTTTGGCTGTTGTGCGAGGCGCTGAAGGCGGCCCGCGGCGAGTTCGTCAACGCGGCGCTGGCCTATGTGCGCTTCGCGATAGACCATCCAGGGCACTACGCCGTGATGTTCGACCGCTCACTGGTGAACCCCGCCGACGCGGAGCTGTCAGCGGCCCAGGCGGCAGCCGGAGCGGAGCTCTCGCGTGGGGTGGCGACCCTGGTCGACGCCCACGCCAAGGCAGACCCCACCGGCGCCGAGCTCGCCGCGTGGTCGCTGGTGCACGGGTTCGCGATGCTGTGGCTCAACCGCGCGGTGCCCGACGAGGTCGCTGCGACCGATCCGCTGACCACCGCGGAGCGGATCGCGCGAATCCTGTTCGCGGGTTAGCCACTTGTGATCGGCGTGTACGACACCGTGCGGACACCTCGAGACGCCACGCTCACGGCGTGCCTGGAGAGCTCATCGTGTCGATCTCCGGTGTCCGCGACCGCAACGTCGAGGACGTCGGGAAATTCTGCGACCTGCTGGACGTACGCAAGGTGCCGGTGTCGTTCCTGGTCGCGCCGCGGCTGGCCGGCTACCGGCTCTGCGACGACGGCGCGACCGTCGAGTGGCTGAGGTCGCGTCGCGGCCTGGGCGACGCAGTGGTGCTGCACGGCTATGACGCCACCGCAACCAAGCGGCGGCTGCCGGAGTTCGCGGCATTGGCGGCACATGAAGCGAATCTGCGGCTGATTGCCGCCGTTCGGGTCATGGAGCAAATAGGCCTGCGCACAAGGTTATTCGCCCCGCCCGGCTGGTTTGCATCGAAGGGCACCGAACAAGTGCTGCCGCGCAACGGCTTTCGCGTCCTAGCCAGCATGAGTGGTGTCAGCGACCTGGTGCGGCACACGACCGAACGCGCACGCGTCGTCGGGATCGGAGCCGGCTTCCTCACCGAGCCGTGGTGGTGCCGTACGGTCGTGACCGCGGCCGAGCGGACGGCGCGGCGTGGCGGTATCGTCCGGATTACGGTGTCGGCGAAGCAATTGCGTCGTCCGGGACCACGGCAAGCCATGATCGACGCGGTCGACCTGGCGTTGATGCACGGCGCCACGCCAGGCGTCTACCACTGGCGGCCGAACCGTCCGGACCGGCCCTCGCTCGTCGACGCCGCCTAGCGCGTCACCTAGAATTCAGTTGCGTTTTCCGGCTCCAGCACCCGGAAATCTGCGCTGCCCATCTCCGCGAAGCGTTGGTAGTAGATGCCGTAGGCCGCAGGGTTGACGATGCCCTGGTGAATTGGTATGGCGCTGTTGGGATTTACGGCACGCAAGTACTCCACAGCTTCGGAAATCTTCATCCACGGAGCGGCGGCGGGCAGCGCGAGCACGTCGACCGGCTCACGCGGGATGTAGAGCGCGTCACCCGGATGCATGAGCCGCGCCGGATGGTCGGCATCGCCGACGAGAAACGAAATGTTGTCCACCAGTGGGATTTCCGGGTGGATGACCGCGTGCACTCCGCCGACGCCGCGCACCCGCAAGCCGCGCACGGTCAGCTCGTCGCCAGCGTGCACCGGCTGCCAGGGTTCGCCGAGCTGTGCGGCGGTTTGCGGATCGGCGTACAGCGCCGCGTCGGGGTTGGCGTCGATCAGCGCGGGAAGCCGAGACGTGTCGACATGATCCGGATGCTGGTGCGTGATGAGGATCGCCGACAGGCCGGTGATGCCCTCGAACCCGTGCGAGAACACACCGGGGTCGAACAGCAGTGTCGTGTCGGCGCCGTCGCCGGGAAACGTGGCAAGCAGGCAGGAGTGACCGAAATGCGTCAGTTGCATGTTCCCGATTGTGCGCCGTCGCGCCGCCCGCTGGGTATCCTGGCCGGTTAGGGGGTGGTCGGTGACCCGGGTGCTGGCAGCCGTGAGCGTGGCCGCGATGACGGCAGCTTTCAGCTTGTTCGGCCAGCCGTTCGCTCGCGCCGAACCCACCACCTGCCCACCGAACTGCGACCGCATTCCGGCGACGGCCTGGGTGGACCCGGCCGCGATTCCGCTGTTCAACCGTTACTCCTGGCCCCATCCGGCGGGTATTGCGGTGCCGCAACAGCGTCCGCGGTTCTACTTCGAGGAGGTGTGCGCCAGCCCGCCGGTGTTCAACGACCCCAGGGGTTTCGCGGTCGCGGCCAAGGCGACCGTCGCGAATCCGCCTGGGCAGTGGCAACTTCAGGTGCAGGTGCTGCACTGGCGCGGCGAGTCTTGGTACGGCGGCCAGCTTGCCGACGACGTGGTGCGCGCCGCCACCGCGTCGCTGCATGCGTGCCAGGTCACTGCGCCATATGCGTCGCCGTCGATCACGCTCGAGGAGCCGGGCAAGCTGGCCGCGGTGTTCAGCGTCGCGGGCACCGCACCGATGGTGCTGCACCAGTATCTGGTGTCGCACCCGCAGAGCAGTTCGGTGGTCGAGTTGGCGATGTGGGCGTCGTCACCACCGGCGGTCAGCTGGCCGATGGTCCCTGACCAGCAGGTACTGGACGCGCTGGTGGCCCCGCTCTGCGGCGCGTACATCGCCTCATGCCGGTGACCTGGCGCGCTCGTCGGTAGAGTTGTCGCCGAAGGTCGAAACGACAAGCGAGGAGCAGCGCGTGGCGCGGGTGGTGGTCAACGTCATGCCCAAAGCCGAGATCCTCGACCCGCAAGGGCAGGCGATCGTCGGCGCGTTGAACCGGCTGGGTCATGCAGGCATCTCAGATGTGCGGCAAGGCAAGCGGTTTGAATTGGAGGTCGACGACACCGTCGACGATTCCACGGTCGCCGAGATCGCCGAGTCCCTGCTGGCGAACACCGTGATCGAGGACTGGACCGTCACCAGGGAGCCGTCATGACCGCACGCGTGGGGATCATTACGTTCCCCGGCACTCTCGACGACGTCGACGCCGCCCGCGCGGCCCGGCTCGCCGGGGCGCAGGCCGTCAGCCTGTGGCATGCCGACGCCGACCTCAAGGGCGTCGACGCTGTCGTGGTGCCGGGCGGCTTCTCCTACGGCGACTATCTACGCGCCGGCGCGATCGCGCGGTTCGCGCCGGTGATGGGGGCGGTGATCGAAGCCGCCGGCCGCGGCATGCCAGTGTTGGGTATTTGCAACGGTTTTCAGGTGCTGTGCGAAGCCGGTCTGCTGCCGGGGGCGCTGACCCGCAACGCCGGACTGCATTTCGTCTGCCGCGATCTGCGGCTCGAGGTGGTGTCGACGGCGACGACGTGGACGTCGCGCTACGAGCCGGGTGCGGAACTGCTGGTGCCGCTGAAGTCCGGCGAGGGCCGCTACGTGGCCAGCGAGGCGGTGCTCGACAAGCTCGAGGCCGAGGACCGGGTGGTGTTCCGCTACCGCGACAATCCAAACGGTTCGCTGCGTGACATCGCCGGCATCTGCTCGGCCAACCGCCGCGTCGTCGGGCTCATGCCGCATCCCGAGCACGCCACCGAGCCGCTCACCGGCCCGTCCGATCACGGTCTGGGGCTGTTCCACTCGGCGCTGGACGCGGTTCTGGCGGCTTAGCTCCCGGGCGTGAGCGTGCGCTGGTGCACGGCTAGCACCGGCGTGTCGGCGTGCAGACACGCCCGCTCGCGGGGCAGGAGGAGCACGGGGGCTACTGGGGTGTCAGCGCGACCGACGCCTCGGCGGTGTAGACCAAGAACGTCAACGTCTCCTCGAGGTACAACTGCACGGTGTCGGCGTCGTGGCTGGTGTAACCGATCGACACGTCGGTGCCCAGCTGCAGGTCGAAATCGCCGCCGCGGGTGGTCAGCACGAACGCACCGTCGATGGCCGGCGCCCAGATGATGTCGCCGCGCACGATTCTGTTGAGGTGCTCGAGGATCGGATAACCGTGCTCGGTGGTCTCGCTGACCGCGGTGTAGGTGTCGGCCGACAACAGCAGCGCGTACGGGCCGTCGACGCCGGCGAGCCGCAATTCCGACAGCGCTTGGCTGATCACGTCGGGAATCTGGCGGGCGTCCTCAGGCAGCGTCAGCACCTGGTTGGACGTCGTCTGGCGGATCCCGGCGATGCCGGCGGCCTGATAACCCTCGAAGATCGCCCGGTCCTCGACGAACGCCAGCTTCTTCGCGGCGTCTTTGACCGGATCCCAGTCCGAGTCTTGGGAGCCGCGCTCCACGTCGTCGATGTCGGAGCGGCGCAGCGTGAATGGAACCCGCAGGCGCACAAGGGGTTTGCTCTCCCGCAGATGTGCCACCACGCCTTCGCTGGGCGGCGCGACGTCGAGCAGATGGCCGGTGCTGATGGCCGCCCGCACCGGCCCGCCCGGCTCGCTGACGTCGATCACGCGCCGGCCGGCGATGTGCCGCTTGAACGTCCTGCTGGCCTCCAATTCGATTTGCGCCCAAGCGAGTCCGGTGATCGGAGCCAGTTCCCGATACAGGTTGTTCATCCGCTGATTCCTTTCAGGCTGCCGATTACCAGTGACCCGTCACAGCTGGAGGCGGTGGCTGCGGGCAGCGGCGGCGGGTTGTTGAGGAAGTCGAGTACCGGGCTGAAGAACAGGCCGCCGGTGACTGCGGTGGAGAAGTCGAGGATCCGGTCGGTGTTGCCGGGCGGATCGCCGAAGAACATGTTGCGCAGCATCTGCTCGGTGACATCCGGTGTGGCTGCATAGCCGATGAAATACGTTCCGAATTCCGGCTTTCCGATTTCCCCGAACGGCATGTTGTGCCGGACGATCTTACGCTCGCGACCGTCGTCGTCGGTGATCACGTTCAGTGCGACGTGCGAGTCGGCGGGCTTCTCGTCGTCGTCGAGCTCGATGTCGTCGAGCTTGGTCCGACCGATCACGCGCTCTTGCTCGTCGACGGTCAGGGCGTTCCACGCCGCCATGTCGTGCAGGTAGCGCTGCACGATCACGTAGCTGCCGCCGGCGAACTCGGGGTCCTCGTCGCCGACGAACACCGCGGCCTCGGCCAGCGGGCCGTCGGGGTTCTCGGTGCCGTCGACGAAGCCGAGCAGATCACGGTTGTCGAAGAAGCGGAAACCGTGCACCTCGTCGACGACGGTGATCGCCTCACCCATCGCGTCGACGATCTTGGCGGCCAGTTCGAAGCAGAAATCCATGCTCTCCGCGCGAATGTGGAACAGCAGGTCCCCAGGCGTCGCCGGGGCGACGTGGCGTGGCCCGCGCAGTTCGGCGAACGGATGCAGCTCCGCCGGACGCGGACCAGAGAACAACCGGTCCCACGCGTCCGATCCGATCGACGCCACCACCGACAGGTTCTTGGTGGGGTCGCGGAAACCCACCGCGCGTACCAGTCCGGAAATCTCTGGCAGCGCGTCGTGCACGGTGGCCTCGCCGCCTTCGTTGACGGTTGCGACCAGAAAGATCGCCGACGGGGTCAGCGGCGCCAGGACGGGTTGCGGCAGAGCCGGGGGCACGAAACGACCCTAGTCCGATCCCCGCGCACGACGGCAGCGAAGATGGACAACATGTCGCGAGCCAGTGCGATCGGACTGTGCGAGTTCATCGACGCGTCGCCGTCGCCGTACCACGTCTGCGCCACCGTCGCTGAGCGGTTGAGCGCCGTCGGCTACACCGAACTCGCGGAGACCGATCGGTGGCCCGGCGACGGACGCTACTTCACGGTGCGCGCCGGCTCGTTGGTCGCTTGGAATGCGGCCGACGGTGCGGGACTTGGGTTCCGGATCCTCGGCGGCCACACCGACAGCCCCAACCTGCGGGTGAAGCAACACCCCGACCGGTTCGTCAGCGGCTGGCAGGTGGTCGCGCTGCAACCGTACGGGGGTGCGTGGCTGAACTCGTGGCTGGACCGGGACCTGGGGATCAGCGGCCGGTTGGTGGTGCGCGACGGCGGTTCGGTGCGCGAGCTGCTGGTGTGCGTCGACGAGCCGCTACTTCGGGTGCCGCAGTTGGCGATCCACCTCGCAGAGGACCGCAACGGCGTGAAGCTGGACCCGCAGCGGCACGTGAACGCGGTGTGGGGTGTGGGCAGTGGCGGCCGCTCTTTTCTGGCGTATGTGGCCGAGCGGGCCGGCGTGGACGTTGACGACGTGCTCGGCGCCGACCTGATGACCCACGACGTGCAGCCGTCGCAATTGATCGGGGCCGAACGCGATCTGGTCAGCGCGCCGCGGCTGGACAACCAGGCCACCTGCTACGCGGGCGTGGAGGCGTTTGTGGCGGCCGAGCCCGACGGGTACCTGCCGGTGCTGGCGCTGTTCGACCACGAGGAGGTGGGCTCGACCTCCGACCACGGCGCCCAGTCCAACCTGCTGACCACCGTTCTTGAGCGAATCGTGTTGGCGCAGGGCGGGACTCGCGAAGACTACCTGCGGCGCCTGCGGGGTTCGGTGGTGGCCTCGGGGGACATGGCCCACGCCACGCACCCGAACTATCCCGACCGCCACGAGCCCGCGCACCTGATCGAGGTGAACGCGGGCCCGGTGCTCAAGGTGCAACCCAATCTGCGCTATGCCACCGACGGACGATCGGCATCGGTGTTCGCGTTGGCCTGCGAGCAGGCGGGGGTGCCGTTGCAGCGCTACGAGCACCGCGCCGATCTGCCTTGCGGGTCCACGATCGGTCCGATGACCTCGGCGCGCACCGGGATCCCGACCGTCGACGTCGGCGCCCCGCAGCTGGCCATGCACTCCGCCCGGGAGCTGATGGGTGCCGACGACGTGGCGGCGTATTCGGCCGCCCTGCAGGCCTTTCTGTCACCTCAATGAGTCGATAAATTGAGGGGATGGCACTCAACGTCGAGATGGTCACCTTCGACTGCACCGATCCTGCGACGCTCGCGGCGTGGTGGGCCGAGCAGTTCGACGGCAAGACCCAAGAGCTGATTCCCGGCGAGTTCACCGTCGTCATCCGCTCGGAAGGCCCACGGCTCGGCTTCCAGAAGGTCCCCGACCCCACTCCCGGAAAGAACCGCGTGCACCTGGACTTTTCCGCCGCCGACGTCGACGCCGAAGTGCAACGCCTCACAGCGGCGGGTGCCTCCGAGACGGGGCGGCACTCCATCGGGGACAACTTCCGCTGGGTGGTGCTGGCGGACCCGGAGGGCAACGCTTTCTGCGTGGCCGGCAGCAGCTAGCCCGGCGCCCGGCGCGTGGCCGGCAGGTCCCCGTCGGCCCGAGAACTTAAGCTGTCGGGGTGACGGCTGGACATGCTCTTCGCGCAAGCGGGTCATCGCAGACGACGGCCACGCTGGACACTGTGAAGCACGCGGCGGCCACGCCGGACCTGCCCCAGCCGTACCGTGAGCTGGGCCTCAAGGACGACGAGTACGCCCGCATCCGCGACATCCTCGGCCGCCGGCCCACCGACGCCGAGCTGGCAATGTACTCGGTGATGTGGAGCGAGCACTGCTCCTACAAGTCGTCGAAGGTCCACCTGCGCTACTTCGGCGAGACCACCACCGACGAGATGCGCAAGGCGATGCTGGCGGGCATCGGCGAGAACGCCGGCGTGGTCGACATCGGTGACGGTTGGGCGGTGACATTCAAGGTCGAGTCGCACAACCACCCGAGCTACGTGGAGCCGTACCAGGGCGCGGCGACCGGCGTGGGCGGCATCGTGCGCGACATCATGGCGATGGGCGCGCGGCCGGTGGCGGTGATGGACCAGCTGCGCTTCGGCGCCGCCGACGCGCCGGACACCCGCCGCGTGGTCGACGGGGTGGTCCGCGGCATCGGCGGCTACGGAAATTCGCTGGGCCTGCCGAACATCGGCGGCGAGACGGTGTTCGACGCGTCGTATGCCGGCAACCCTCTGGTGAACGCGTTGTGCGTGGGCGCCCTGCGCAAAGAGGACCTGCACCTGGCGTTCGCGTCCGGCACTGGCAACAAGATCATCCTGTTCGGCGCCCGCACGGGACTGGACGGCATCGGCGGGGTGAGCGTGCTGGCGTCCGACACGTTCTCCGGTGACGAGAGCGGGTCGGGCCGCAAGAAGCTGCCCAGCGTGCAGGTGGGCGACCCGTTCATGGAGAAGGTGCTCATCGAGTGCTGCCTGGAGCTGTACGCCGCCGATTTGGTGGTGGGCATCCAAGACCTCGGGGGCGCCGGATTATCCTGCGCCACATCGGAATTGGCGTCTGCCGGCGGACAAGGCATGGCGATCGAGCTGGACAAGGTGCCTCTGCGGACCGCGAACATGACACCCGCCGAGGTGCTGGCCAGCGAATCGCAGGAGCGGATGTGTGCGGTGGTCAAGCCGGACAACGTCGACGCATTTCTGGCGGTGTGCCGCAAGTGGGAGGTGCCCGCCACGGTGATCGGCGAAGTCACCGACGGCGACCGGCTGCACATCACCTGGCACGGCGAGACCGTGGTCGACGTTCCGCCCCGCACGGTCGCTCACGAAGGTCCGGTGTATCAGCGTCCCGTCGCGCGGCCCGACAGCCAGGACGCGCTGAACGCCGACACGTCGGCCCGGCTGCCGCGGCCAGCGACAGCCGAGGAACTGCGCGCGACTTTGCTCGCACTGCTTGGCAGTCCGCATTTGTGCAGCCGCGCGTTCATCACCGAACAGTACGACCGCTACGTGCGCGGCAACACCGTGCTGGCGGTGCGTGCCGACGCCGGTGTGCTGCGCATCGACGAACGGACCGGCCGCGGCATCGCGGTGTCCACCGATGCCAATGGCCGCTACACCCAACTCGACCCGTACGCCGGCGCCCAACTCGCACTCGCGGAGGCTTACCGCAACGTCGCCGTCACGGGGGCCACCCCGGTGGCCGTCACCAACTGTCTGAATTTCGGCTCCCCCGAAGACCCCGGTGTGATGTGGCAGTTCGCGCAGGCGGTTCGCGGCCTGGCCGACGGCTGTGCCGAGCTGGGCATCCCGGTGACCGGCGGCAACGTGAGCTTCTACAACCAGACCGGCGCCACCCCGATCCTTCCGACTCCAGTGGTCGGTGTGCTCGGCGTGCTCGACGACGTATCACGGCGCATTCCTACCGCTTTCGGCACCCGAGCCGATGAGATTCTGTTCCTGCTCGGCGAGACCCGCGACGAGTTCGACGGATCAGTGTGGGCCCAAGTGACGGCCGACCATCTGGGCGGGCGGCCGCCCGTCGTCGACCTGCAGCGTGAGCGCGCGCTGGCCGACGTGCTGTCCGCCGCCTCGCGCGACGGGCTGGTGTCCGCGGCGCACGACCTGTCCGAAGGTGGGCTGATCCAGGCGGTGGTCGAGTCGGCGCTGGGCGGTGAAATCGGTTGCCGCATAGAGCTTTCCGATGAGGCCGATCCCTTCGTCGCGCTGTTCTCCGAATCGGCCGGCCGTGTGCTGGTCGCGGTCCCGCAGACACAGGTGGACCAGGTGCAGGCGCTGTGCCAGGCGCACTGCCTGCCGGCCACCCGCATCGGCGTCGTGGATCGGCACAGCGCTGCGGTGGAGGTGCGGGGTCTGTTCGCGGTGTCGCTCGAGGAACTGCGTACCACCTCCGAGCGGGTGCTGCCAGAGTTGTTCGGGTAGGCGGACTTTCGGTGAAGACCGCCGCCCAGATCGCCGACGCAGAGTCCGGCACCGCAGCACCAGGCACCGACGTCGAGCAGACCCGCCGACGCCATCCGGTGCTGGTGTGGGCGTGGGGGTTGGTCCGGCTCGACTTCGTCGGTGTCGCGGTGGGCGCGCTGTTCTTCTGCCTGTCACTGACGCCGTCGCTGCTGCCGCGGGACTGGTTGTTCCAAGGTTTGATCGGCGGCATCAACGCCGGCATCGGCTACGGCCTCGGCGTGGTGCTGGCAAAACTGTTGCGGCCCTTCATAAGACAGCGGGACTGGTGGCCGCCGAGCCCGCGGGTGCTGTACGGGCTGAAGGCAGCCACGGTGGCGTTGTCCGCGTCGGCCAGCGTGCTGATGATCATTCCCGCGGCGGCCTGGCAACGGCAGGTGTCCGAGCTGATGGGCATCGAGGGCCCGTCCACCGTGGGCTATCTGCGCACGCTGCTGATCGCGCTGGTGGTCGGCGGCGTGCTCGTCGGGGTGTCGCGGGTGCTGCTCGACACCGTCAAAACCCTGGCCCGCTACTTCATTCGGCGGTGGCGCGTCAACGACGAGGTCGCGCTGTTCATCGGCACCGCAATCGTCGTCGCGGTCGTCGTCACCCTGGTCAACGGTGTCCTGTTTCGCGGGTTCATCGCCGGGGCGAGCGCGATCTTTCAGCCCCAGAACCTCAGCACCAAAGAAGGGGTCGTCCAGCCGAACCAACCCGAAAGGTCAGGCAGCGCAAGTTCTTTCGCCGACTGGGATACGCTGGGCTACCAGGGCCGGAACTTCGTGGCCACCGGTCCGCACGCCGACGAGCTGACCGAACTCAACGGCCGCCCTGCCAAAGAACCCATCCGGGTCTACGCCGGACTCGCCACCGCCGACACCGAAGACCAGCGGGTGAACGTGATCCTGTCCGAACTGCGCCGCACCGGTGCGTTCGACCGCAAGCTGCTGGTGATCGTCCCCACCACCGGCACCGGCTGGGTCGATCCGATCGCCGCTCGCGCGATCGAGTCCATGTACAACGGCGATACGGCGATCGTCGCGCTGCAGTATTCGTATCTACCGAGCTGGATCTCGTTTCTGGCCGACCGGCAGACGTCGATGAACTCCGGCAAGCACCTGATCGACGCGGTGCACGGGCTTTGGGCCCAGCATCCGCCAGACCGGCGGCCCAAGTTGGCGCTCTACGGCGAGAGTCTCGGCTCGATGGCGGGTCAAGCCGCGTTCGGGTTCCTGCCCGACATCGAGCAGATGGGGTTCTCGTCGGTGCTGTGGGTCGGCCCGCCCAACGCGAGCCCGCTGTGGCATGCGCTGACCGTGCGTCGCGACCCCGGCACTCCGGAGGTCCAGCCGCGCTACGACAACGGACGCACGGTGAGGTTCTCGCAGGGCTACGACGTGGCCCAGGTCACCGCACCGCCGTGGCGGGGCACGCGGGTGTTGTTCCTGCAGCACGCTTCCGACCCGATCGTGTGGTGGTCGCCCGATCTGCTGTTCGACCGGCCCGACTGGCTGCGTGAACCACCTGGCTACCACCGCACCGCGACGATGCGGTGGTACCCGATCATCACGTTCTGGCAAGTCGGGTTCGACATGACCAATGCGGCCGGCATGCCGGCGGGCCACGGCCACAACTACGGCAACAGCGTGCTGGACGGCTGGGCCGCGGTCGCCCCGCCGGAGGGCTGGACCGCCGCCGACACCGAACGCATCCGGCGCGCACTGGAGAAAGCCGAAGCGGCGGGCGGTCCCGAATTCTGATGCGGCACAACACGTTTCGCGGGATTAAAACCCTCGCACTGGCAGCGGCTCTGCTTGCCTGGCGCGCGGTGCCGCGACGCGATCCGCTGCTGCAGGCCGCACTGGCCGCTGGCCTGGTGGTGGCCGTCAAACCGCCGCTGGGTCTGCGGCCGCCCGCGCTGTGGACGGGGTTGCGCCTCGGTACGGCTGCGGCGGTCGGTATAGCGGGGGCTGTCGCGGCGAGCACCGCGATCCCGCAGGTGCGCAATCACATGGCCGAGCGCGGCACGCCGACCAGGCCGGCTCGTTGGCTTTGTCTGCAGATCCCGGTCGGCACCGTGTGGTCCGAGGAGTCCGCCTACCGGGGAGTGCTGGCGACGCTGGCCGCCGACGCGTTCGGGCGCCGGACCGGGCGGCTGGTGCAGGCGGTCGTGTTCGGGTTGTCGCACATTCCCGACGCGCGTGCGGCAGGTGAACCCGTGATCGGCACCGTCGCCGTCACCGGCGCGGCCGGCTGGGCCTTCGGCTGGCTGGTCGAGCGGTCCGGCAGCCTGGCGGCGCCGATGCTCGCCCATCTCGCGATCAACGAGGCCGGCGCGGTCGCCGTGCTGACGACGCGGCAGCCTGCCCGCCGAACGCCGTAGGATCCCGCGGCGTGCCCTCCCGTCGACCCGTCGATCCCGCGCAGACGCGCGCCGCGGTGCTCGCCGTCGCCGACTGGCTGCGCGACGGCTCGCTTCCGCAACCGGGGCGTGAGCAGCTGGCGGCGGCGGTCCGGCTGACCGCTCGCACCCTGGCCGCGTCGGCTCCCGGCGCCACCGTCGAACTCAGGATTCCGCCCTTCGTCGCCGTGCAGTGCATCACCGGGCCGCAGCATCGCCGCGGCACCCCGCCCAATGTCGTCGAAACCGACGCCAGAACGTGGTTGTTGTTGGTCACCGGCCTGGTGTCGGCGGTCGAGGTTGCCGAGTCGGGTGCGCTGCAGCTGTCCGGCTCGCGCGCCGGTGACATCGCGGCACATCTGCCACTCGTCGCGCTCCCGTGAAATGGATGCGCCGGAAATTGTGTTGAATCGCTCGCGACACCACGCCGCGCTTTTCGTGACTTGACCGTGATGACCGTAGACTCGGCCATGTCACCGACCCCTCTGGGAGCAGCCATACCGTGACCGGCCAGCACACCGACGGCCCTGACAATCCACCCCGCGAGGAATGCGGCGTCTTCGGCGTCTGGGCGCCCGGCGAGGAAGTCGCCAAACTCACGTATTACGGCCTCTACGCCCTGCAGCACCGCGGGCAGGAGGCGGCCGGCATCGCCGTCGCCGACGGCTCCCAGGTGCTGGTGTTCAAGGACCTCGGCCTGGTCAGCCAGGTGTTCGAGGAGCAGACGCTCGCGGCGATGCAGGGTCACGTCGCGATCGGGCACTGCCGTTACTCCACGACCGGGTCTACCACGTGGGAAAACGCCCAGCCGGTGTTCCGCAACACCGCCGCGGGCACGGGCGTGGCGCTCGGGCACAACGGCAATCTGGTGAACACCAGCGAGCTGGTGAAGAAGGCACGCGACCTGGGGCTGGTCGAAACGCGCCGGCACGGGACCGCGACCACCGACTCCGACATCATGGGCGCGCTTTTAGCTCACGGCGCGGCCGACTCCACGTTGGAGCAGGCTGCCCTGGAGCTCCTGCCGACGGTCCGCGGCGCGTTCTGCCTGACCTTCATGGACGAAAACACTCTGTACGCCGCGCGTGACCCGTACGGCGTGCGGCCGCTGTCGCTGGGCCGGCTGGACCGTGGCTGGGTGGTGGCCTCCGAGACCGCCGCGCTGGACATCGTCGGTGCGTCGTTCGTCCGCGACATCGAGCCGGGGGAGCTGCTGGCCATCGACGCCGACGGGGTGCGGTCGTCGCGGTTCGCCAACCCCACCCCCAAGGGCTGCATCTTCGAATACGTCTACCTGGCCCGCCCGGACAGCACGATCGCCGGCCGCTCGGTACACAAGACCCGGGTCGACATCGGCCGACGGCTGGCCCGCGAGCATCCGGTAGACGCCGACCTGGTGATCGGCGTGCCGGAATCCGGCACGCCGGCCGCGGTCGGTTATGCGCAGGAGTCCGGCATCCCGTACGGCCAGGGCCTGACCAAGAACGCGTACGTGGGCCGCACGTTCATCCAGCCCTCGCAGACGATCCGTCAGCTGGGCATCCGGCTGAAGCTCAACCCGCTGCGCGAAGTGATCCGCGGCAAGCGGCTGATTGTGGTCGACGATTCGATCGTGCGGGGCAACACGCAACGCGCGCTGGTGCGGATGCTGCGCGAAGCCGGTGCTGTCGAAGTGCACGTGCGCATCGCCTCCCCACCGGTGAAGTGGCCGTGTTTCTACGGCATCGACTTCGCCACCCCCGCCGAGCTGATCGCCAACGCGCCGAGGAATCAGGCCGACGAAGCCGAGATGGTGGCGGCGGTGCGGCACGCGATCGGCGCCGACACCCTGGGCTACGTGTCGCTGCAGGGCATGATCGCCGCCAGCGAGCAGCCCGCTTCGCGACTGTGCTGTGCTTGCTTCGACGGTGTGTATCCGATCGAGCTGCCCAGTGAAACAGCGTTGGGCAAGAACGTGATCGAGCAGATGCTGGAGAACGCAGCCCGCAGCGGCGCAGCGGTGGTAGCCGAGAACGACAACGCGTCAGCGTTGCGCCGCCCCTAGCGGCCGCGAAGCGGTAGCGCGGTCCAACACCTCGCGGAAGGTCTGCCGGAACTTCCTGCGGTGCCGCCGAAGCCCGCCGTACCAGTATGCGGACCCGGGAGTCCCCCTGGGGTAGAACAGCATTCGTTGGTGATACGTGCTTCCCCTGCCGGCTACCGTCCCGACCCGCAGCTGCAGCCATGCGACACCGACGCGGAGATCTTTGCGCAGTAGCAGCAGCCGGCCCGGTTCCTCCGACGCGACCCGCCAATCAGCTTGAGTCGCAACGCTTTCGATCGCTGCCCAGAGCTGGTCTTCGCCGGCCGATGTCCACCCCGACCGCTTCAAAGTGTGAACCACCGCTCCTGCCCAGTCCGGGTCGCTGGGCAGCGGTTCGAAGGGTGCGTTGGACCATGACGCCGCGACGCGGCCGTCTTCTATCTCCTTGAGCGCCAATGTGACTGACTCGCGGTAGCCGATCAGCCCACTCGACGGGGGCGGGATCACGGCGTCGATGTCGTGGTTGTCCATCACCGCGTCGCAGTGCAGGGATTCCACCAGCGGCCGGGCCAGGCCCGACGGGATCGGCGTCACCAGTCCCACCCACCAGCTGGCGATTGCCGGGGTGAGGAACGGCACCACGACGATTCCGCGCCGATGCAGACCCGCGACGTCGGCGTAGATCTGCATCATCTCGCCGTACTCGAGGACGTCGGGACCGCCGATGTCCCACGCCCGCGATTCTGCAACGGCGGCAGTGGCCGCCTCGACGAGGTAGTGCAGCACGTCGCTGATCGCGATCGGCTGGATTTTGTTGTGCACCCACTTCGGCGTCGTCATCACCGGCAGCCGGTCGGTCAGGTGGCGGATCATCTCGAACGACGCCGAGCCGGACCCGATGATCACGCCGGCCTGCAGCACCACGGTTTCGATGCCCGAGGCCAGCAGCACCTCGCCGACCCTGGTACGCGACGCCAAATGCGGGGAGAGCTGGGCGCCGCGCGGGTGCAACCCGCCCAAGTACACCAGCCGACGGACACCGGTACGGCGCGCTGCCGCGACGACGTTATGGGCCGCACGCTCTTCGGCCCGCGCGAAATCGCGCGACGTGCCCATCGAGTGCACGAGGTAGTAGACGACGTCGGCGCCGTCGAACGCGGCCACCAACGAGTCCGCGTCGGCAAGATCGGCCCTGACCACCTCGGCGTCGTCACGCCACGGCACGTTCGCGAGCTTGCTGGGCGTGCGGGCCAGTGCGCGCACGTCGTAACCCCGCTCGAGCAGGCGCGGGATCAGCCGGCCACCGACGTACCCCGTCGCGCCCGTCACCACGCAGCGCATCCCGGCTCCCCTCGCGTCGACGCTTCCCGCATGCTATTCGGAGCTGCGGCACGGCAGGATTGAACGCATGACCGCCACGATGCCGCCAGCCCTGAGCCGAGCCCTGGAACTGCTCGCCGACCCTCCGACCGACCCCGATATCAGCAAGGGCTACCTTGACCTGCTGGGCAGCTCCGCCGACGTCCCCACGAACACCGGCGCAATCCAGAAGGTCTGGGCGTCGACGCTCGGGTCGCTGTTCTACGACAACGCGCAGGCATTGGCGCGCAAGCTGTTCAGCGCGTGGCAGCACCCCGTCGACTGGCTGGACATTCCGCGCGGGGGAGTCGCGCTGGACGTCGGCAGCGGCCCGGGAAACGTCACCGCCTCGCTGGCAGAGGCCGCGGGCCCCGACGGGCTGGCGCTGGGCATCGACATCTCCGAGCCGATGCTGGCCCGGGCGGTTCGCGCCAACCGGAAGCCGAATGTCGCATTCTTGCGGGCCGACGCCCAGCGGCTGCCGCTGCGCGACAACACCGTCGATGCCGTGGTGTCGATCGCGGTGCTGCAGCTGGTTCCCGAGCCCGCGGCTGCCATCGCACAGATCGCACGCGTGTTGCGGCCCGGCGGGCGGCTGGCCGTCATGGTCCCCACGGTCGGCCAGCCGGGAAGGCTGTGGCAGATGCTCCCGAACGCGGGTGCCCGCTTCTTCGGTGACGACGAACTCGGCGACATCCTCGAAGAACACGGGTTCGTGGGCGTGCGCACGAAGAATGTCGGCTCGCTGCAGTGGGTGCGCGGGAAGCGGCCGAGCTGAGCACCGGATCGCCCGCCGTTCAGACATCGCGGCGGCACATACCGGTAGCCTTGCACGCGATGATCGAAGTGGCCGGGCGGATCGACGCCACGTGAGCGAACGGGCTCGGGATCCCGGCATCTCGTACGCGTCCTCGGGGGTGGATATCGAGGCCGGCGAACGAGCCGTGGAGTTGCTCAAACCGCTGGCGCAGAAGGCCAGCCGGCCCGAGGTGGTCGACGGTCTCGGCGGGTTCGCCGGGCTGTTCGCACTGAAGGGCAACTACCGCGAACCGCTGCTGGCCGCATCGACCGACGGCGTCGGCACCAAGGTCGCGATCGCCCAGGCGATGGACAAGCACGACACCATCGGTCTGGACCTGGTCGCAATGGTCGTCGACGACCTCGTGGTGTGCGGCGCCGAGCCACTGTTGCTGCAGGACTACATCGCCGTCGGCCGCGTCGTCCCCGAGCGGATCGCGGCCCTGGCAGCGGGCATCGCGGAAGGTTGCGTGCAGGCCGGCTGTGCGCTGCTGGGCGGTGAAACCGCCGAACACCCGGGCCTGATGGCGCCAGACGCGTACGACGTGTCGGCCACCGGGATCGGGATCGTGGAGGCCGACGACGTGCTGGGGCCCGACCGCGTGCGTCCCGGTGACGTGGTGATCGCGATGGCGTCGACGGGATTGCACTCCAACGGCTATTCGCTGGCTCGCCACGTGCTGCTGGAAATCGACCGGATGAACCTCGAGGGCCATGTCGAGGAATTCGGGCGCACACTCGGTGAAGAACTGCTCGAGCCCACCCGCATCTACGCCAAAGACTGCCTAGCGCTGGCCGCCGAGACGCAGGTGCGGACGTTCTGCCACGTCACCGGCGGAGGATTGGCGGGCAACCTGGCGCGGGTGATCCCGCACGGCCTGCGGGCCGAACTCGACCGCGGAACCTGGACGCCGGCGCCGGTTTTCCAGATGATCGCCCAGCGCGGCCGCATCGACCGCACCGAGATGGAGAAGACCTTCAACATGGGCGTCGGCATGGTCGCCGTAGTCAGCCCCGACGACACGGACCGTGCGCTGGCCGTCCTGACGGCCCGTCATTTGAACTGCTGGGTGCTGGGCACGGTGAACAAAGCTGGAAAAAGCAGTACCCGGGTGGAACTTGTGGGACGGCATCCGCGCTTCTGAGCCGGATTCAGCGGGAGGGTCAGCGCCGCCAGTCGCCGCCGTCGTCGTCCCAGCGATCGCCGCTGTCGACGTCGACGTCGTCGGCACCGCCCGACAGCTCGCGTTGGAGCCGCTCGAAATCAGTCTGCGGGGAGCTGTATTTCAGCTCCCGGGCAACCTTCGTCTGTTTCGCCTTCGCCCGGCCGCGGCCCATGGGGGAACCCCCTCGCGCAATAACGGAGCGGCCCGATCTGAAGGCGGCTCCGATCTGAGTGTGTGTTTGTTAGTCCTGCCAACACTTTACCGTGCCCGCGCCCCATGCGCTGTCAGGGCTTGCCCGTCTGACGCACTCACCTGCTGACGCCCCGCAGTCGGTCGACCGCGGCGCGGCCGGCGCCCAAGCCGTCGTCAGCGGGGACGGTGTCGGGGTCGATCGCCACCGCCAGCTCGCCGTCCTCGGTGCCGACCGTCAGCGGTGTGTCGGCCGTCACGCCCCGCTTCACCAGTGCGAGCGCCACGGGGCCGAGATCGACGTGGTCGACGACGGTGCCGACCCGCCCGACGGTCCGGCCGCCCGCGGTGAGCGGCGCTCCGGTGACGGGACGCTTCTCGGTACTCTCCAAGTGCGTCAGCACCAGCATGCGAGGCGGCCGGCCGAGATTGTGCACCCGCGCGACGGTCTCCTGTCCGCGGTAGCAGCCCTTGTCGAGGTGGACGGCGGCACCGATCCAGCCCACCTCGTGCGGAATCGTCCGCTCATCGGTGTCCACGCCCAGCCGCGGCCGCAGCGCCGCCACCCGATGTGCTTCGTACGCCCAGATGCCCGCGGGCCTGACTCCATTCGCCTGCAGCCGCTGCTGTACCGCGGCCACCTGCGCGCGTGGGATCACCACGTCCAGCGCCACGGCCGGACCGTCGGCGCTGGTGGGCATGCGGCGCACGAACCCGCCTTCCGGCAGCGGTGTCACCGCGTCTTGCTCCAGGTCGTCGACACCGAGGGCATTGGCCACCTTGGGGTCGGTGAGCGCGGGACCCAGCAGCGACAGCACCCCGTAGTCGGCGGCTTCGGGGGCCACGTCGGCCCAGAACACCATCCGCTGGAGGTAGGCCAGCAGCGGCTGCGCCCGCCACGGCTCAGTGTCGAGGTAGCTGACACCGCCCAGTTCGGTTTGGAGCCAATGGTCCTCGACGCGGCCCTGGCCGTCGAGGCTGAGGTTTTCGACGGTCGCGCGGTCGGGAAGGTCCGCGACGTGCTGAGAGCAGAGTTTGTGCAGCCACGACAGGCGCTCACCACCGGTCAGCGTGATGACCCCGCGGTGTGAGCGGTCGACGACGACCGCGTCCGTGAGCGCGGCACGCTGTTCACCGAACGGGTCGCCGAAGTGCCAGGTGACCCCGCTGTCGGGGGCTGGCGCTGGAACGGCTGTCACGCATTCAACTGTACGGTCAGCCGTTACGGTGTTGCCCATGTCAGTTCTCGTCACCTTGGACGGGCAGTTCCACGATCCGCAGGCGCCGCTGCTGTTCGCCGACGACCTGGCCGCCGTGCGGGGCGACGGCATCTTCGAAACGCTGCTGGTGCGCGACGGAATGCCATGTCTGCTCGACGCGCATCTGCAGCGGCTGAAGCAGTCGGCCTCGTTGATGGGCTTGCCCGCGCCGGATGCCGACGCCTGGCGCCAGACCGCGGCGGCGGCCTCGGCGCGGTGGGCGGCGCACAGTGCAGACGAAGGCGTCATGCGCTGGGTGTACAGCCGCGGCCGCGAAAGCGGCGGGCCGCCGACCGCGTACGTCACCGTCGGCCGGCTGCCGGACCGCGTGGCGTCGGCGCGCCGTGACGGGCTGGCCGCGCTGACATTGGCGCGCGGCATGCCGACGACGGCGGCGGGCGCGCCGTGGTTGTTGGCAGGCGCGAAGACGCTGTCGTACGCGGTGAACATGGCGGCGCTGCGGTACGCGGCCGAGCGCGGCGCGGGCGACGTGATCTTCGTCAGCACCGACGGCTACGTCCTCGAAGGGCCGCGCTCGACGGTGGTGATCGCGACGCCCGACGGATTGCAGACACCGCCGCCGACGATGCCGATTCTGCATGGCACCACGCAGCAGGCGCTGTTCACCGTGGCCGCCGAGAAGGGCTACCGCTGTGAGTACCGGCCCCTTCGGCTTGCCGATCTGCTTGGCGCGCAAGGGGTTTGGCTCGTATCGAGTATCACTCTGGCCGCGCGGGTGCACACCCTCGACGGCCGGGAGCTACCGGAAGCGCCGCAGGCGGCGGAGCTACGCGAGCTCGTCGACCTCGCGATCGTCAGCGACCGCTGAGCGAAACCTCGAGGCGGTAGGCGACGCGGTCCTTCTTTGCGACCAGCACAGGCCGCGTAGTTGGAACCGTCGCAAGGCGGCCGGCGCGGCCCGGAAGAAAATCGCTACCGGCTCTTTCGGCGTCAGTGGTACCTTCGCGCGTACACGGGAAAGGAGGTGGTCCGAGAATTGATTGGCTTATGGACACGTGAGGTGACTGCCGGCTAGCAGCCGCCAGCGGAGAATCCCCCGCCGGCAGGCGCTGGTAATTCCCCGCAGTCACCCGGCCCCCGAGCCCCCGGTCTGTCCAACTGGGAACCACGGCTCGGGGGCCGCCCCATTTCCGGGTCTTTATGTGTCAGCCCGCGTAGCGCGACAGCCGCGCCGACAGGTGCGGCACCAGGCCGCCGTCAGCGTCGACCCGCTCTTCGACGTAGGCCAGATCGCCGCCCTCGACAATCCCGTAGAGCCGCTTGGCGCCGCCGACGAGCACTCCAGATCGACTGCGCGCCAAAGCATCTGTGACCAATTCCCACGACGACCGGTTCAGCGGGCGGCCGTAGAACAGCTCCACGTAACCGGCCGAATGCGCGAGCAGCAGCTCGATCGCCTGAGTTTCGGCCGGGTCGGCGGGATCGTTGACGAACCGCCAGAAGCCCGTCTCGCGTAGAGCGGGCTCGTCGTACTCGCCGGTGTCGGTGAGCCGCCACGACCGCGCCTCCCAGTTCAGGTAGTCGCGCCCGTCGTGGGAGACGATGATCTGCTGGCCGAAGCGGTAGTCGCCGTGCGGTCCGCGGCCCTCGCCCTCGCCGCGCCAGACGCCGACCAGCGGCAGCAGCGCCAGCAACGCGTCGTGCAGATTGGCGCCCTCGCGCAGGTTCGCGGTGTCGGCGGGCAGCGGCAGGTCTTCGAAGACGGGGATGTTGCGCGACGCCGTCGTCTTGGCACGCTCGGCCGCCGCGGCCACCGCCCGGTCACCGGATCCAGGCTCTGGATGAGATGAGCTCACGAGTCGTCGGAAATCAGTCGGTACACCACATACAGCGCGAACCACGCGATCACCACAGTGCACGCCACCAGCAGGATCTCGTAGAAGAGCACCACGGGCACGAGTCTAGTGCCGGCCGGTCTCGACGCACGGCCGCGCCATGACGAGCGTGCGCTGCGGTACACCGAGCACCGGCGTGTCGGTGTACCGACACGCACCCTCGCGGTGAAGGGGTGGTGCGGTCAGGCGACCTTGACGTCGACCTCGTGGATGCCCGCGCCGTTCGGGGCGACGACCGCGTCGCCGCTGCCCACCGACGACAGCGCCCGCACGGTCCACTGGCCGGGCGCTGCGAAGAACCGGAAGTCACCGGTTGCCGACGCGACGACCTCGGCGGTGAACTCGTCGGAGCTGTCCAGCAGGCGCACGAACGCGCCGCCCACCGGCTGTCCGGAGCCGTCGACCACCCGGCCGGTGATCACCGTCTCCTTTTCGACGTCGACACTGGCCGGCAGCGTCTGTCCTTGCTTTGGTGCAGAGCACATATTCAGCTTCCCAACTCGATCGGGGCCCCCACCAGAGAGCCGTATTCCGTCCAACTTCCGTCGTAGTTCTTGACGTTTCGATGCCCGAGCAGCTCGTGCAGCACGAACCAGGTGTGCGACGACCGCTCCCCGATGCGGCAGTACGCGATCGTCTCCTTGGAGTCGTCCAGACCGGCTTCCGCGTACAGCTTCTTCAGATCCTCGTCGGACTTGAAGGTGCCGTCCTCGTTGGCGGCCTTACTCCAGGGGACGTTGATGGCGCTCGGAATATGGCCGGCGCGCTGGCTCTGCTCCTGCGGCAAGTGCGCGGGCGCGAGGATCTTGCCCGAGAACTCGTCGGGGGAGCGCACATCGACGAGGTTCTTCTCACCGATGGCGGCGAGCACCTCGTCGCGGAAAGCGCGGATGCTGTTGTCGGGCTGCTTGGCGGTGTAACTGGTGGGCTCACGCTGCACGGTGTCGGTGGACAGGGGACGCCCGTCGAGCTCCCACTTCTTGCGGCCACCGTCGAGCAGCTTCACCTTCTCGTGCCCGTACAGCTTGAAGTACCAGTAGGCGTACGCCGCGAACCAGTTGTTGTTGCCGCCGTACAGGATCACGGTGTCGTCGTTGGAGATTCCGCGCTCGGACAGCAGCTTCGAGAACTGCTCTGCGTCGACGAAATCGCGCTTCACCGGGTCCTGCAGGTCTTTGCGCCAGTCCAGCTTGATCGCGCCGGGGATGTGGCCGTTGTCGTAGGCGCTGGTGTCCTCGTCGACTTCGACGAAGACGGTGTTGGGAGCGTCGAGATTGCTCTCCGCCCAGTCAGCTGTGACTAGGACGTCGGAGCGAGCCATGAATTTCCTTTCCTTACCTGACGGTGTCGAATGCGGGCGACCAGCGGATACAGCTGGCAGCCCAGGCAGATGCCGAACGCCGCGTTGAGGAACGCGGCCACCAATGCGAACGCTGTGGCGATCTCGCCGAGCAGCACCCACCCCGCAGCGAATCCTGCTACGCCGAGGACCGCGAACACAAAGCCGACGAGCTGGGCGAACTTGAGCGGCGCGACGGGCTCGCGTTCGGTGACCGGCCCGAGCCAGGGAGCGACGAGCTTGGCGAAGATCAGCCCGTACGGGCTGCGCCGCGGCCCACGCAGTGCGCTGACGGCGAACACCGCGGCCTGCAGCGCGAGGATGACCGCGGCAGCCGACGGACTGACGGCTGACACCAGCAGCGTGACCACCAGGACGCCGCTGGTCAGCCACGCGGCGAACCGGGGACCGCGAACATCTACTTCACTGGTGGTGGTCGACATACAGATACTCCTGTGCTGGACGAGCTGGCTGGAATCGCACGGCTCCGTGCCGCGACGAGCGAGACGCGCTCAGCGGCAACAGCGACAGAAACAACCCGCGGTGCGGCACAGATCGACTGCGCGGCGCTTGGTGAGCATCTGCTCGAGGCGGGCGGACACGTCGGCAAGCTTACCTAATCGCGGTGCGATCGAGCCAACAGCGGTACCAGCTTCGACCGCAGGTCAGCGGGCTTGGGGACGCCGGCCGTGCGGTAGCGCTGCCGACCGTCCGCGTCGAAGATGACCGTGGTCGGCAGCGACAACACCGAAAGACGTTGCGCTGCAACAGGATTCGCGTCCATATCGATCTCCACGTGCGCCACGTCGGGCAGGTCGCGGCACACCTGGTTGACCACCCGGCGCACCGCCGCGCACGGCCCGCACCACACCGCGCTGAAGTGCACGATCGTCGGTCCCGTCCGGGACAGCCCCAGATCTGCGGTGTCCGGCACGGCATCGACTTCAGTGCTGTCCCGCAGCGCCCCGGAACGCCGGTTGATCAGCACCCCGACCACGACGGCCACAGCGAGGGCCGCAGCGATCACCCACAGCACGGCGACCAGAGAAGGCGTCATGACACTGTGAACTCGTCCAGCCGCACGGTTAGTCCCTGCGCAATGCCTTCGATGATCACATCCGAGCCCCGAGCACCCTCCCGGTTCGGGGCGATACCGAACGGCAGCTTCTGGCCTGGCAGGTGCTTGCTGAAGGCGGCGAGCACGGCAGGCAGCTTGTCGTCGGGCACCGTCTGGTCAGCGGTACCCGGGCCGGTGACGATGCCCGTCGCCGTGAACACCAGCGTGGTGTGGTCCGGCCCGGTCATCGACAGGTCCACCGACACGCTCACCCGCTTGCCGAGCCCCGCTGACTTCGGGGTGCCGGTGAAGACCAGGCCGATGCTGCTGGAGATGCCCGACTCCGTGGTACCGCCGGTCGCGTCGTTGGTGTCTTTGGGCGGGGCCTCGACGAGCAGGTCGTTGATACCCATGAACCGGCCCAGATGTGTCGAGTCGATGATGATGCGGCTTTCGGTCTTGCCGACCGGTAGCGCTGCGTGCGGCCGGACAAGCCACGATGCCGAAGTCAGGTCGACGCCGTGCAGGGTGGCCTCGAGGCCGGCCCGGCCGATCACGGGCCGGTCGACCCCGGTGGCCTTGATCTCGACCTCGTCGTAGTGGTGGCGCAGAGCCTGCGGGATGAACGGAAATCCGAGAATGCCGACCCACGGGTCAAAGCCCAGCCCCGCCTCGGCGCGCAGCGTGCGCGCGAACCGGTACTCGGCGTAGATCGCGGTGCCGAAGTCCACTCCGACGCCGCCGGCCACTGCGACCAGCATCACCGTCAGCCCGATCAGCAGTGCGCGCACCCGCACATTCTGGCGGTTCGGCCCGACGAGCAGGCATCCCGGAGGGCTAATTCGCAGGTCGCGCGTTATCGTTAGATTGCTTGAGCGGATGCGGCGAACAGTGATGGCGGCGCAGAAGCGGCAAGCGAACAAGGGTGTCAGCCCGCGGTCGTGCTGATATCGCAGGTACGTCGAAGCGTCGTACACCCGCGCGCTGGAGGGTGTGTTGGATCTACTGCTACTCACTGCCGACCCGCATCCGGAGTCAGTGCTGCCGTCGTTGTCGCTGCTGCCGCACCACGTGCGCAGGGCGCCCAGCGAGGTGTCGTCGCTGCTGGAGGCGGGCAGTGCCGATGTGGCGATCGTCGACGCGCGCACCGACCTGGCTGCGGCGCGGGGACTGTGCCGGCTGCTGGGCACCACGGGAAGCTCGGTGCCGGTGGTCGCCGTAGTCAACGAAGGGGGTCTGGTCGCGGTCAATGTCGACTGGGGTCTCGACGACATCCTGCTGCCGGGCACCGGACCCGCCGAGATCGACGCGCGGCTGCGTCTGCTCGTCGGTCGCCGCGGCGGCGCAGCCAACCAGGAAAACGCCGGCAAGATCACGCTGGGCGAGTTGGTCATCGACGAAGGCACCTATACGGCACGGCTGCGCGGTCGGCCGCTCGACCTCACCTACAAGGAATTCGAGCTGCTGAAATACCTCGCGCAGCATGCCGGGCGCGTGTTCACCAGGGCTCAGCTGCTGCAAGAGGTGTGGGGCTACGACTTCTTCGGCGGCACACGCACGGTCGACGTCCACGTGCGGCGGCTACGGGCCAAGCTGGGCAGCGAACACGAGTCGCTGATCGGCACCGTACGCAACGTGGGCTACAAGGCGGTGCGTCCCGCCCGCGGCCGGCCGTCCGCTGAAGCTGACCTCGACGACGACGAGGAGGCCGAGTACGCTCCTGCGCCTGACGAGCTGGCCCGCCCGGTGTCCGACGCGCTGCGCACTCCGTGACCGAGCTCGGCTGGCGGACGAGCCTGTCGCCGGGCGACCAAGACCAGATACGCGACGTGGTTGCGGCGGCCACGCGCGAAGACGGCATCGCGCCGGTGGGCGAGCAGGTGCTGCGTGAATTGCCGCTGAGCCGGACCAAGCACCTGCTGGCCGCCGACGGCGACCGCGTCGTCGGCTACCTCAACCTCGCCCCGCGCACCGACACCGCCGAGCCGGTCGCCGAGTTGGTGGTGGCCCCCGATGCCCGGCGTCGCGGCGTCGGCGCGGCGCTGGTCAAAGCCGCGGTCGACGAGGCCGGTGCCACCACTCGGTTCTGGGCGCACGGCAACCTCGAGCCGGCCCGCGCAGCCGCTGCCGCGCTCGGCTTCACGCCCGTTCGCGAGCTATGGCAGATGAGCCGCCCACTGCGCGACCTGCCGCCGGCCACGGTTCCCGCGGGCGTGCAGGTGCGCACCTATCGCGGTGCCGACGATGACGGCGAGCTGCTGCGGGTCAACAACGCGGCCTTCGCGTGGCATCCCGAGCAGGGCGGCTGGACACCCGACCACCTCGCCGAGCGGCGGTCCGCATCCTGGTTCGACGCGCAGGGGCTGTTCCTGGCGTTCGACGAGCACACTCACAACTTGCTTGGTTTTCACTGGACCAAGGTGCATTCCGACCACCTGGGCGAGGTGTACGTGCTCGGGGTCGACCCCGACGCCCACAATCGCGGGCTGGGCACAGCGCTGACACTGATCGGGCTGCACCACCTCGCGGAGCGGCTGTCCGGTGCGCCTGAGCCGACGGTGATGCTCTACACGGAAGCCGACAACGCGGCCGCCGTGCGCACCTACCGGCGGCTCGGGTTCGAGGTCTCCGGCGTGGACACCGCCTACGCCCAAAGCCGGTAGTCGGCCCTATCCGCGGTGTTCACGGGCCTGTTCACCCTCCGTTCACGTGCCATGAGCCGTTCGTCTACCCCGGCCGCATACGTTGCCGGAGGTATCGGCGGCCGGTTCCGGCTTCGGCTCAGAAAGGGTCAACACACGGTGAAGCTCAACGGGTTCGGGAAGGCGTGTGCTGCGACGGCGTCAGCGGCCGTGATCGCCGCGCTGTCGCTGTCGGCATGCGGCAGCGACAACAACGCGGGCACGGCGTCGCCCGGCAACGGCGCGAAGCCCAATTGCGCCGGCAAGAATTCGCTGACAGCGGAGGGCTCCACCGCGCAGCAGAACGCGATCGGGGTCTTCAACCAGACGTGGGGCCAGGCCTGCCCCGGCAAGAACCTGTCCTACAACCCGACGGGCTCCGGGGCCGGCGTTGCGCAGTTCATCGCCAAGCAAGTCGACTTCGCCGGCTCCGATTCGCCGCTGGCCAAAGACCAGGTGGATTCGGCCGCCAAGCGCTGCGGCGGCAACCCCGCCTGGAACCTTCCGCTGGTCTTCGGCCCGGTCGCGCTGGCCTACAACCTGCCGGGCGTCGACAAGCTCGCTCTCAACGCCGACGTGATCGCGAAGATCTTCTCCGGTGTGGTGACCACGTGGAACGACCCGGCGATCGCCGCGCTCAACAGCGGGGTGTCGCTGCCCGACACCAAAATCACCGCGATCTACCGCTCGGATTCGTCGGGCACCACCGACAATTTCCAGAAGTACTTGACGACGGCCGCGCCCGAATCGTGGACCAAAGGCGCCGGCAAGGAGTTCCAGGGCGGTGCGGGCGAAGGCGCGCAGAAGTCCGCGGGAGTGGTCCAGGCGGTGCAGGCCACACCGGGCGGCATCGGCTACGTCGAGAAAGGCTTCGCCACGCAGGCGAATCTGCCGTACGCGCAGATCGACAGCGGTGGCGGCGCGGTGGCGCTGACCGACGAATCGGCCGGCAAGGCGATCGCCGGGGCCAAGTTTGCCTCCGACGGCAAAGACCTCGTCCTAGACCTGAACTCGCTGTACGGCTCGAAGGAGCCGGGCGCGTACCCGCTGGTGCTGGCCACCTACGAGATCGTCTGCTCCAAGGGCTACGACCCCGACACCGCCGCCGCGGTGAAGTCCTTCCTGACGGTCGCGGCCAACCAGGGTCAGTCAGCGCTGTCGTCGGCCGGCTACATTCCGCTGCCCGACGTGTTCAAGCAGCGATTGCAGCAATCGGTCGACGCGATCCAATAGCCGGTGTGGGCAAGCGGTGGGTCTGCTGTGAGAATGGAAGCCGAGGTCAACAGCGATAGTGTCGGCGTGTCAGAAATCAATCCACTGAATTCGGGTTCGGCTGAGGCCCTGGCCCAGCCGTTCGGTTCCCCGCCGCCGCCGTCGCTGGACCCGTCTCGGCACGCAAAAGTCCGGCTCGGCGATCGCGTGTTCCAGTGGCTGGCGCAGGGCTCCGGAATTCTCATCGTGGTGCTGATCGCCGCGATCGGGTTCTTCCTGCTGTGGCGCGCAATCCCCGCGTTGGCGCGCAACACCGAGAACTTCCTGCTCTACGGCGGTAACTGGGTGACCACCGACACGTCGGCGATGAAGTTCGGCGTGGCCGAACTGCTTCAGGTCACGGTGTTGGTCTCGTTGTTCGCACTGCTGTTGGCGATGCCGGTGGCTTTGGGCATCGCGATCTTCCTCACCCAGTACGCCCCGCGCCGCGTCGCCGGGCCGCTGGCCTACATGGTGGATCTGCTCGCGGCGGTGCCGTCGATCATCTACGGCGTGTGGGGCCTGTACGTGCTGGCGCCGCAGCTGCGGCCGCTGGCAGCGTGGCTGAACGAAAACCTCTCGTGGATAACGCTTTTCGCGACGGGTAATGCCTCGGTGGTCGGCGGCGGGACAATCTTCACCGCCGGCATCGTGCTTGCGGTGATGATTCTGCCGATCATCACCGCGGTTACTCGGGAGGTGTTCGTGCAGACCCCCACCGGGCAGATCGAAGCGGCGTTGGCGCTCGGCGCCACCCGGTGGGAGGTGGTGAAGACGACGGTGCTGCCGTTCGGCCGGTCCGGGTATGTCAGCGGCGCGATGCTCGGCCTCGGCCGGGCGCTCGGCGAGACGATCGCGTTGCTGATCATCCTGCGTGGCACCCAGGCCGCATTCCACTGGTCGCTCTTCGACGGCGGGTACACGTTCGCCAGCAAGATCGCCGCTGCCGCATCGGAATTCAACGACCAATACAAAGCCGGCGCCTACATCGCCGCGGGCCTGGTGCTGTTCGTCCTGACGTTCGTCGTCAATTCCCTTGCGCGAGCGGCTGTTACCGGAAAGAAGTCGACGTGACGACGCTCGACCGGCCGGTGAAGGTGCCGACGTTCCAAAGCGTCAGCCTGCGTCGTAAGGCCGCCAATTACCTTGCCGCCACGTTGGTCGCGCTCTCGATGGTCGTGGCACTGATACCGCTGATCTGGGTGCTCGTCGCTGTGGTGGTCAAGGGATTCGAGACCGTCGCATCCGCCGGCTGGTGGTGGCATTCGCAGGCGGGCATGACGGCGTTCACTCCCGGCGGGGGTGTCTACCACGCGGTCGTCGGCACCCTGCTGCAAGGTTTGGTGTGCGCGGCGATCTCGATCCCGGTCGGAATCTTCGTCGCCATCTATCTCGTCGAGTACGGCGGCGCAACGCGATTGGGCAAGCTGACCACGTTCATGGTCGACATCCTCACCGGCGTGCCGTCGATTGTCGCGGCATTGTTCGTCTACGCGTTGTGGGTGGCCACGCTGGGCTTTCAACGGTCCGGGTTTGCGGTGTCACTTGCATTGGTGCTCTTGATGATTCCGGTGATCGTGCGGGCCACCGAGGAGATGCTGCGGGTGGTGCCGATGGACCTGCGCGAGGCCAGCTACGCATTGGGCGTGCCGAAGTGGAAAACGATTGCCAGGATCGTGGTTCCGACCGCGCTGTCAGGCATCGTCACCGGCGTCATGCTGGCGTTGGCGCGGGTCATGGGCGAGACCGCGCCGCTGCTGATCCTGGTCGGTTACTCGCAGGCGATGAACTTCGACATGTTCCACGGGTTCATGGGCTCGCTGCCCGGGATGATGTACGACCAGACGTCCGCGGGTGCGGGCGCCAATCCGGTGCCCACCGACCGGCTCTGGGGCGCGGCGCTGACACTGATCCTGTTGATTGCCATACTGAATATCGGGGCGCGACTCGTCGCGAAGCTGTTTGCCCCGAAGAAGACCTAGGAGGACGGCACCGGCCATGGCCAAGCGTCTGGACCTCAAGGACGTCAACATCTACTACGGCTCGTTCCACGCCGTCGCTGACGTCTCGCTGTCGGTGCCGCCGCGCAGCGTCACCGCGTTCATCGGTCCGTCGGGCTGCGGCAAGTCGACGGTGTTGCGCACGCTCAACCGCATGCACGAGGTCATCCCCGGCGCCCGCGTCGAGGGCTCGGTGCTTCTCGACGGCGAGGACATCTACGGCCCCGGCGTCGACCCGGTCGGTGTGCGCAAGACCATTGGCATGGTCTTTCAACGCCCAAATCCGTTCCCTACCATGTCGATTCGTGACAACGTGGTGGCCGGGCTGAAGCTCCAGGGCGTGCGCAACCGCAAGACGCTGGACGAGGTCGCCGAACGTTCGCTCAAGGGGGCGAACCTGTGGAACGAGGTGAAGGACCGCCTCGACAAGCCCGGCGGTTCGTTGTCGGGCGGTCAGCAGCAGCGCCTGTGCATTGCGCGGGCGATCGCGGTGCAGCCCGACGTGCTGCTGATGGACGAGCCGTGCTCGGCGCTGGACCCCATCTCCACGCTGGCCATCGAGGACCTGATCGCCGAGTTGAAGCTGGATTTCACGATCGTGATCGTGACGCACAACATGCAGCAGGCGGCACGGGTGAGCGATCAGACGGCGTTTTTCAACCTCGAGGCCGCCGGAAAGCCGGGCCGGCTCATCGAGCTCGACGACACCGAGAAGATCTTCTCCAATCCGAGCCAGAAGGCGACGGAGGACTACATCTCCGGCCGCTTCGGCTGACCGCACGCGTTGAGTGTGCGTTCAGGGCGCTGAAGTGCGAGAGGTCCGCGTCCTCAACGCACACTCAATGTTGGGTCCCGGTGGGCAAGCCGTCCTCTTCCGGCAGCTTGCCGGTGGCCTGGAAGATCACACGCCGGCCGATTTCGACTGCGTGGTCGGCGAACCGCTCGTAGAACCGGCCCAGCAGCGTCACGTCTACCGCGGCGGCCACGCCGTGCTTCCACTCGCGGTCCATCAGCACGCTGAACAGATGACGGTGCAGGTCGTCCATCGCGTCGTCTTCTTCGCGTAGCCGGGCGGCCTTCTCCGGATCGCGCGACGCCACCACCTCTTGTGCGGCGTTACCCAATTCGACTGCGACACGGCCCATTTCGGCGAAGTAGCCGTTGACTTCCTCCGGCAGTGCATGCTGCGGATGGCGACGGCGAGCGATCTTGGCGACGTGCAGCGCGAGCGCGCCCATGCGGTCGACGTCAGCAACCATCTGAATGGAGCTGACGATCGCCCGCAAATCGCCGGCGACCGGGGCCTGCAGCGCTAACAGCACGAAAGCGGCCTCCTCGGCCCGCACGCTCAAGGCGCTGATCTGGTCGTGGTCGTCGATGACTTGTTCGGCCAGCACTAGATCGGCCTGCAGCAGCGCCTGGGTCGCACGTTCCATCGCGACACCGGCCATCCCGCACATCTCACCGAGTTGCGCGGTCAGTGCGTCGAGCTGCTCGTGGTAGGCCGTGCGCATGTTCCCACCCTACGTTCTGACATCTGTCGCGGTCACGAGCCGCGCATGAACACGCGGTGAACGGCCGTTACCGCTCGCAGCGGATATCGGCGGCGTTGGTGACGCTCAGGTCCTCGGGCAGCGGGGTGGGCGTGGTGTGGGCGTTGTGCGTCAGGTGCACCTGTACCGAGGACCCACTGGGCGGCGGCGCATTGACAGCGTTGAAGTCGTTGCCCAGCACCACCTGCACGACGTTGCCCATTCCCGTCTTCCGTTCCATCTGCGGGTGGGGGAACGCCGCGGCGACGGTGGCAGCCGCCTCTTCGTTGCCCGGCGAGAAGAACACCGTGGTGGACTCTAGCGAGCTGGGATAGTCGTCGGGGCTGAGGACTCGAAAACCGTGCTGCTCCAATTCATTTGCCGCGGTCGCGGCGAGCCCGTCTTGACCGGTGGAGTTGGAGACGTGCACGGTGACGCGTTGCGGCTCGGTGGTCACTGCGTCGACGAGCTCGCCGGTGTCGCGTGGGGCGGCTGCGGCCGGTGGGCTGCTGCTGGCGAGAACGGAGCTCGACCCACCGGTGGGGCCGGAGGTGGGGGTGGTGGTCTCGTTCTGGTTGTTCTCGCCCGGCAGCGGGTCGTCGTTGATGATCGCGTCGAACAGCGCGCGGTTGTCCTCGGTGCGCAGCGGTTCGTTGCCCTCGGAGTCGGTCTGGCCCGTCGGCACCGTGAGGAACGTGATCCGGCCGGCGGAGATGCCCTGGATCGACTGGCCGAGGTCGACGAGGTCCTTGGTCTGGACGTTGTCGACGTAGCTGTCGTTGATGAACGTGTTGACGACGTCGTTGAGCTTGTTGAGGTTGAAGAACACGTCGTTGGAGATCAGCGACCGCAGCAGCGACGACAGGAACAGCTGCTGGCGCTTGATGCGGCCGTAGTCGCCGTTGCTCTCGGTGGTGACCTGCCGCGCGCGGACGTAGTTCAGTGCGGTGCGGCCGTCAACGGTCTGCCACCCGGCCTTGGGCAGTACCGTGCCCAGCTCGTAGTCCTCCAGCGGGGTGGTGCTGCACACCTTCACGCCGCCGAGCGCGTCGACCATCTTCGCGAAGCCCGCGAAGTCGATCGCCATGAACCGGTTGATCGACAACCCCGAGAGCTTCTGGATCACCTTCACCAGGCACTTCGGCCCGCCGAACGAGTACGCCGAGTTCAGTTTGGTCTCGGTGTAGACCTGTCGCGGCCCGTATGTGCCGGACTGTTCGTCGTAGACGGGCCCGTACTTGCCGGTCTGCGGATCCCAGGCATCGCACAGCGTCGGCTTGATCGCGAGGTCACGCGGAAACGACACGGCCACAACGCGTTTGCGGCTGGCCGGGATGTTGACCAGCATCACCGTGTCCGAGCGGGCGCCGCCTGCCTCTTCGGTGTCGCCGGCGCCCATGTTGGCGTTCTCGCCGAACCGGCTGTCGACGCCGACGATGAGGAAGTTCTCGTCGCCGTACTGGGCGTTGGGGTCGACGACGTCATGCGAGTTGGGGTCCAGCGCCGAGATCAGGTTGAGCCGGTTGTCCTTGGAGGTGCTCCAGTGCCAGGCCGCTCCCGTCATCGCCAGCGCGGCGACGGACAGGATGGCGGCAGCAGCGCGGCCGGCCGTGGCCGCGGGTCGGCGGCGCCTTTTTCTGCGGTTCGGCTGCTCGGCGACAGCGTCGTCGTCTACTCGCGGCAGGACCACCGTGGCACGGGGTGGCCGCGCGACGGCGAGATCAGGGATCTCGGACGGCGGGACGGCCGGGATGGTCGCGGTGACCGCATCCTGCTCGTCGGGTGGTTGGGATCGGGGCTCGTCGCCGGCGCGGCGCCGCGACGTCCGCCGGCCGTTCGTCGTCGCGCCCACCTTGGCGAGAAGCTCGGCGACGGGCACGCCGTCGGCGTGGTTGCCGCTCGGAGCCTCGGATTTCAGAATTCCCGCGCGTTCCCACGGCGCGGCTAACGTCGCGGGCCGCGGAGTTCGGGTAAGCCAGTGACTGTCGTCGGAGCCGCCGGAACCGGGAGTGGCATCAGGAAAGATCCTGTCGCCATCACTCATGTGTTACCGGCCTCCGACCTACGAAATGGGTACAGCTCGGGCGCTACCGCGTGCTCACGGTGCGCGACGTATCTACACGCAGCACTATGTCTTGTAGCAGGCAAAGCCTTGCATCCGCCACCTGAGCGGGACGCAGCCCGGGCCTTATCGTACTGAGGCATGCTGAGCGCTGCGATTTCGGAACCGTCTCGGTTCAGCCTCCAGAGTGCATAAGCTCCGCGCCGGCCGGCACCGCGCAGTCGTCGGGATCCGACAGCCAGTTGTGCGGCAGCGCCACGGACGCCGGTGAGCCCTGCCGGCCGCGGGGTCCGGTCGCAGCGGCCGGGAACGGGACGTCGGGGTCCAGCTGCGCGAGCAGGCTGTCGAGCTCGGCGAGCGTCTTCACCAGGGCCAGCGCCCGCCTGAGCTCGGCGCCGGCCGGGAATCCGTGCAGGTACCAGGCGATGTGCTTGCGGATGTCGCGCATGCCCTTGTCTTCGCCGAAGTGAGCGGCCAGCAGCTCGCCGTGCCTCCGGATGATCTGCGCGACCTCGCCCAGCGTGGGCGGCGTCGGCGCCGTAGCGCCGGTCAGCGCGGCCGAGAGCTCCGCGAACAGCCATGGCCGGCCCAGGCAGCCGCGGCCGATCACCACGCCGTCGCAGCCCGTGGTGGCCATCATCGCGACGGCGTCGTCGGCGTCGAAGATGTCGCCGTTGCCCAGCACCGGGACCGAGCGGACGTGCTCCTTGAGCGCGGCGATCTGGCTCCAGTCGGCGGTGCCCGAGTACCGCTGGGCGGCCGTGCGGGCGTGCAGTGCCACGGCGGCGGCGCCTTCCTGCTCGGCGATCCGGCCGGCATCGAGATGCGTGGGGTGTGCGTCGTCGATCCCGATCCGGAACTTGACCGTCACGGGGATTCCGGCGTGTTCGGTGGCCCGCACCGCGGCGCCGACGATCCGCCCGAACAGCCGGCGCTTGAACGGCAGCGCGGCGCCGCCGCCGCGTCGGGTGACCTTGGGCACCGGGCAGCCGAAGTTCATGTCGATGTGGTCGGCCAGGCCCTCGTCGGCGATCATTCGCGCCGCCGCGAACGTGGTATCCGGGTCCACGCTGTACAGCTGCAGTGACCGCGGCTGTTCGTCGGGGGCGAACGTGATCATGTGCATGGTCGCCGGATGGCGTTCGACGAGCGCGCGGGCCGTCACCATCTCGCAGACGTAGAGCCCGCTGACGGTGCCCGCGCGGGCGATCTCCTGCTCGCGGCACAGCGTTCGGAAGGCGACATTGGTGACCCCGGCCATCGGCGCCAGCACCACCGGGCTGCGCAACGCGATGGGCCCGATCCGCAACGCCGCCGTGGGCGCTGGATGCTTTACGCCCTGCACTGGGCCATGCACTAGCCCCGAGCCGACGCCAGGACCCGCTTGGCGGTCAGCTTCTCGGCCCGGCGAGCCTCGCGCTCGAGCCGCCGGCGCTTGGACTCCTCGAACTTCTCGCAGGCCTCTTCCAGCTCCTCGACCAGCACACCGAGGTCGTCGCGCAGCTTGGCCGCCTCGCCGGTGAAGTCCTCGCGCTCGAAGATCCGCCACTTCTTGAGCACCGGCATCACGACGTCGTCGAGGTGCACGCGCGGGTCGTACACGCCGCCGACCGCGATGATCACGGCCTTGCGGCGGAACTCCGGCACGGTGTAGCCGGGCATCTTGAAGTTGCGCAGCACCCGGTGCAGCGACTTCATCGCCTGGTTCGGCGCGATCTCCAGACCGGCCTCGGACACGTCGCGGTAGAAGATCATGTGCAGGTTCTCGTCGGCCGAAACCCGTTGCAGCAGTTGGTCGGCGACGGTCTCGTTGCAGGCCTTGCCGGTGTTGCGGTGCGAGATGCGGGTGGCCAGCTCCTGGAACGTCACGTAGATGACGGAGTCGAAGAGGCTCTCGGCGAACAGGTCACCCTGCTGGTTCTGGCCCGGGCTGAACCCGCGGGTCATCTGCTCGACGCGAAGCTTCTCCAGCTCTACCGGGTCGACCGCGCGGGTGACGACGAGGTAGTCGCGCAGCGCGATGCCGTGCCGGTTCTCCTCGGCTGTCCAGCGGTTCACCCAGGTGCCCCAGGCGCCGTCCATGCCGAAGTTCATCGCGATCTCGCGGTGATACGACGGCAGGTTGTCCTCGGTCAGCAGGTTCTGGACCATCGCCACCTGGGCGACGTCTGACAGCTTGGCTTCCTCGGGATCCCAGTCGTGCCCGCCGAGCGCGTAGTAGTTCTTGCCGTCCGACCACGGGATGTAGTCGTGCGGGTTCCACTCTTTCGACATCGCCAGGTGACGGTTGAGAAGCTTCTCGACCACCGGCTCCAGCTCGTGCAGAAGGTGCAAGTCGGTGAGGTCTTGCGGCATGGGCGCTTTGTCCTCCTCGCGTCCGGGAGACCCTCCCAGTTATCTGTACCTATTGGTTGCACGCAATATATCTGTGTACGCCGGTGACATTCAAGCCACCGCGCCGTTCGGGGTAATGCGCGGCAGGGCGGCGGGCGATAATATCCGCGTGGGGCGTCTGCCCTGATGAGGCTGAATAAATCCCGCCGCAAGACGAATACCGGAGGTCGCCAGACGTGAGGAACCTCATTGTTGTCGGTGTAGGCGCCGTGGGGGTCGCCGGTGTGGCGATGGCCTTGCTGGGCCAGGGCCTGGCGAGCGCGGACACACTCAGCGACGTCACGGGTAAGTACTACGGGCAGGCCAAGGAAGTGCTGTCGCAGGCTGGGCTGACGCCGATCGTCGCGACGAGGGTGGGGGACAAAGCCGACGAAGACAAGTGCGTGATCGACCGAATCCAGCACGCCAACTTCGTCAACGGCACCGGCACCGCCGCGGAGAACACGGTGTACGTCTACCTCAACTGCTACGCGAATGTGGCGTCGCCGCAGCAGCCGGGCTACTCGCGGCAGTCGCAGCTCGGCCGGGCCGCGTATGAGGCCCAGCAACAGCAGCAGGCGCAGTCCGAGCAGAACGTCACCGCCGAGAACCAGCGCTAGACGCTCAGGTTGCCGACGAACGCTCCAGATAACTGGCCCGGCTCAGCAGCATCGCGACGCAGTAGTCGATGAACTGTTCGCGCGTGGCGGTCAGCCGGCCGTCCAAGTAAGCGGTGAAAAGAGCGGTCAGCGCGCCGATCAGCCCCGTCGCGACCATGTTCTGCAGCGCCGGATCGCTGATCGTGGTGAGCTTGCGCTGCAGCAGCTCGATGAAGCTGGGCATCCATTCCGCGCCGGAGCGCACGAGAACCGGCTCGACCTCGGGGGCCAGCAGCAGTACCCGGCCGCGGACCGGGTCGTCGACCATCAGCGCGACGAACCGCTCGACCGCTTCACGCGGGGTGGTGGCTGACATCAACGTCGCCATCGCACGCGCGCACACGTCGTCGTAGACGGCCCGCACGAATTGGTCTCTGTCCGAGAAGCTTTCGTAGAAATAGCGTTCGGTGAGCCCGGCTTCGCGGCACACCGCCCGCACGGTGAGTGCGGGTCCGTCGGCGCGGCCGAGCAACGTGACGCCCGCCGCCACGAGCTCGCCGCGGCGCAATGCCTGGCGGTCCTCGATCGGCACACCCGACCAGCGGCCGCGCCTGTCGCTCTTCGCGGGAACACGGGTCCCTCGTTGACCGGTCGGCACGGCTCTCCTAGACTCCACGATTGACAACGCACGTAGTCAGTTTTGGCTCCGGCCCTGATGGGGACTCGTCACCAGTGACTCAACATACGTCTGATGCTCGCGCGCTGACCAGCGAACCGGTTGCCGCCGGCTGTCCGGTGACCTCTGGTGGTTACGACGCGCCACCCGAACCGTTGGGTCCCGACTCGCTGACGTGGAAGTACTTCGGCGACTGGCGCGGCATGCTGCAGGGGCCGTGGGCCGGCTCGATGCAGAACATGCACCCGCAACTCGGCGCGGCCGTCGAGCAGCATTCGACCTTCCCGCGGGAGCCGTGGCCCCGAGTGCTGCGGTCGCTGTACCCGATCGGCGGCGTGGTGTTCGACGGCGACCGCGCGCCGCTCACCGGCGCCCAGGTACGCGACTACCACACCGAGATCAAGGGCGTCGACGCGAAAGGCCGCCGCTATCACGCGCTGAACCCTGACGTCTTCTACTGGGCGCACGCCACGTTCTTCATGGGCACCATCCATGTGGCCGAGCGGTTCTGTGGCGGCATCACCGAAGACGAGAAGCGCCAGCTGTTCGACGAGCACGTCACCTGGTACCGGATGTATGGCATGAGCATGCGTCCGGTGCCGAAGACCTGGGAGGAGTTCCAGGAGTATTGGGACTACATGTGCCGCGAGGTGCTGGAGGACAACAAGGCGACGCGGGACGTGCTCGACCTGGCGCACTATCCCAAACCTTGGTTCGCGAAATGGATTCCGGACTTCTTGTTCACTCCGCTACAGCGCCACATCGTCGCGCCGTTCATGGTGTGGCTGTGCGTGGGGCTGTACGACCAGCCGGTGCGTGACTTGCTGGGCTTCAGCTGGTCAGCCCGCGACGAATGGCTGCACCGGCGGTTCGGCGAACTTGTGCGGGTGGTGTTCTCGTTGCTGCCGCCGCGTCTGCGCAAGCACCCGCGGGCCCGGGCGGGCCTGGACCGCGCGGCGGGGCGGATACCGGCGGACGCACCATTGCCAGAAACGCCGGCGCGCAACCTGCCGCCGCTCGACGAGCGGCACAAGCCCACTCACTACTGCCCAGTCGCCGGGGTTTAGCCGGGCACCGTCCGGTTAACGTAGCCAGGGTGAAGGCCCCCGAGTTGCTCGGTGGCCGCTACGAGCTTCGTGGCGTGCTGGGTCGTGGCGGTATGGCGGAGGTCCGCGACGGCTGGGACACACGATTGGCCCGGCCGGTGGCGATCAAGCTGCTGCACCCCGCGATCGACGCGCAGGCGGACAATCGCCGCCGGTTCGAAGCCGAGGCGCGTGCGGCCGCTGCACTGGATTGCGCACACATCGTCGCGGTGCACGATACGGGCGAGCACAATGGCGTCCCGTTCATCGTCATGGAGCGGCTGACCGGGGAATCGTTGCACGACAAGATCGTGCGCGGCCCGCTGCCGCAGCCGCTGGTGTGCGCTGTGCTCGACGACGTGCTCGCTGCGCTGTCCGCCGCGCACGATGCGGGCATTCTGCATCGCGACATCAAGCCCGCCAACATCTTGTTCACTTCCTCGGGCGAGGCGAAGGTCAGCGACTTCGGGATCGCGAAGACGGCGGGAAGCACCAACTTCACGGCAGCCGGCCAAGTGTTCGGCACGATGGCGTACCTCAGCCCCGACCGGGTGCTCGGCAGGCCGGCCACCGCCGCTGACGACGTCTATGCCGTGGGCGTGGTGGGATACGAGGCGCTGACGGGCCGCCGGCCGTTCATGCAGGAGAACATCGCAGCGCTGGCGCAAGCGATTCTGCATGAGCAGCCGCCACCGCTGTTGATGCTGCGTCCGGACGTGAGCCCGGCGCTAGCCGCGGTGATCGAGCGGGCGATGGCGCGCGATCCGGCTCTGCGCTTCCCGAATGCGCGGGCGATGCGTGCTGCGCTCAACGGCCAGCCGCCGCCCATGCCGGCTGGCCGCCCGGGCACTCGGGTGATGACCACGCCGGTGCCCGTGGCGATACCGCCGCCGATGCCGACAGTCGGACCTCCGAGCCGACGGGGGCTGCTGCTGGTGCTCGGTTTGGTGTTCGCCACTCTGGTACTCGGTGTGATTTTGCTCGCAGTGGACTCGGGCGGAACGCCGCAGCCCCAGCCCGTCACCACCAGCACGACGGTGCCGGCGCCACCGCCACCGAGCACTCCTGCGATGACGTCGCCGCCGTCGTCGATCGTGCTTCCGCCAGTGCCGCCGAAGGTGCCGCCAGGGCACAACAAGCCGGGCAAGAAGGGCAATAGCGAGAGCGACTAGACGGCTGCGCGGACACTAATCGTGAGCTTCAAAAGCGTTGTCGGAGAACCTGATTCGTCGGCTCAGGATCGATGGCGACAACCCGATGCGTTTTACTTCGTGGACGAGGAGGTTCCCGCGGTCGAATTCGCAGACGACCCGGTGCCGGTTGACGGTGTCTTGGCGCCGGTCACGCTGCTCGACGTTGCGGTCTGCGAGCTCGGGGCGATGTCGATTCCGGTGTATTGCTTGATGGTTTGGGCGAACGCGTTCTGATATCCCTGGACCGTGTCGGCCGGGAAATTCGCCCAGTTGTTGATGGTCTTCGGCACGAACTTCGCGTAGTTATTGGGCGTGTCCAGCCAGAAGGGCCCGTCTCCTGTGAAGCACGGCTCGTGGCTGCTGTCGTCGCATGTGGCGGACGCGGGTGCAGCAAGTGCGAAGCCTAGGCTGGCGAACCCGGCCACAGCGGCAGCGGTCAAGGTGACGCGAATCTTCATCGTGTTCCTTCGGGAACTTTCGGCGCCCTCGAGCGACGGCGCCGAGTGTTACGGCCTTGGTGGCTGCCCGCGACCTCATCGTGACGGACATCGAGGAGTTTATCGCGTCTCGGCGGATCCGCCACCGCTTTCAGGAGTTTCCCAGCAAATCGCATTAGCCAGGGACCGTCCGTCGAACCAAGGCCTTCGCAGCGTGCGGCAAACGCCTGGACTCTTCAGTGCCCCCACTAGGACTCGAACCTAGGACCTGCGGATTAAAAGTCCGTAGCTCTACCAACTGAGCTATAGGGGCGCGACCAAAAAGGATACTGCGTCGCGACGGGGAAGCGCGTTTGAGGATTGGCCTTGGCGTGCCCTAAGCTAGCGAGGCTCCAACACGAGCGTTGCGAGTCCCCCGGAGCGATTCGGCAGGCCCCCTTCGTCTAGCGGCCTAGGACGCCGCCCTTTCAAGGCGGTAGCGCGGGTTCGAATCCCGTAGGGGGTACGCGTGGCGACCGTAGGATGGAGTCACACAAGCAAGGCCCTGTGGCGCAGTTGGTTAGCGCGCCGCCCTGTCACGGCGGAGGTCGCGGGTTCAAGTCCCGTCAGGGTCGCCATCACCGCGAGGCACGAGCTCGGTGCCTTCCGGCCAGGTAGCTCAGTCGGTATGAGCGTCCGCCTGAAAAGCGGAAGGTCGCCGGTTCGATCCCGGCCCTGGCCACATCGAACGGGCTACCATCACGCTTTCTTCCGCTCGCTTCCGTTCTCGTCGTCTGCGCCGATCATTACGTGAACTCGAGCGACTTCGATATCTCCTCCCTCCGACTCATGCCAGCACTCGGATCAGCGGGACTCCGCGAAGCAAGTGCGCGCAATTTGTCGGTGGGCATCTGCATCATCGGCTCCCCAGGCACCCACATTGCTGTCGAGCTTTCGTGATTCATGCTGAAGGCCAAGCTGGACCGCACGCCGATCATCCGGTGGGATTACGACCGCGATGTCAGGAGTAAACCAAGGTCACACGTCCAGATCACCGCGCACCGCGCGCGCTCTCACATCTGTTGTCAAGGCTTGAGCACAAGTCGCCGCACAGCATCGAGTCGCTGCACTTCCCGATGGGCGGCGAGCGATTTCGTCCGTGTCTGGAAGACACCATCGAGTTTCTGATCAGAGACTGCGGCTTCCAAGGCACCGACGGCTGGGAAGAGGTCATTCACGCGGGCCGCCCGAGATGGCGGCGCATTCAGACGCGGGCAGTGGTGCGTGATGCACCAGCTGAGGCGATCGCGGAGCTTACCGCCCTCGGCTATTCGGTATCCCTTCCGGCCGACGGCGAAAGGCCTGAAAGAACCGGCCGTTTGATCGCCTGGTGACGCGAACCCAGCAGGACACCTAGGACGAAGGAACCCGATGCGCTGGCGGATTGGCGGATTCATCCTCCTGCAAAGAGCTACACCACGCCGAGGTAACCGATTCCGCCGGCCGCGGCTACCACGATCAGCGGGTTCGTCTTGGTGAACACGAAGATCGCCGTGCACACGCCCGTCAACAGATAAGCGCGCCAGTCGTGGTCGGCGGCGCGGCTCATCACCAACGACGTGGCCAGGATCAGCCCGACCGTGAGCGGCGGGAAACCCTTCTCGACCGCGTATCGCAACCGCGATTTCTCCGCCTTCTGCCAGAACTGGGTGATCACGTAGACGAGGATCGCCGCGGGCAACACCATCGCCACGGTGGCGACCAGCCCGCCAATCACTCCGCCGAGCACCCCAGCCGTGGACAGCCCGGCGGAATAGCCCACAAGCGCGACGATCAGGATGCTGGGGCCCGGCGCCGCCTGCGAGATCGAAAAGATGTCGGCGAACTGAGAGTTAGTGAGCCAATGGTTGCCGTTCACCGCACGGATGTGCATCTCGGGCAAAACCGCGTTGCCGCCGCCGATCGACATCAGCGACAACGAACCAAAGAGCATGACCAGATCAAGGTAGGTCTTCACGCGGCCTGCTTCCTCGGCCACGCCCACAGCAGACTCAGCGGCGCCACGATTGCCAGCGTCTCCAGCAGCGGCCAGCGTAGCACGCCGTTGAGCGCAAAAGCCGTGGCGCACAATAGAATTGGCGCCACGCCGGTCAAGCACTTCTTGCCGGTCTTGATCACCATGGCTACGGTCAGCGCCACCGCTGCCGCCGATGCCCCGTGCAGAACACCCTTGACCGCCGGAATTTCCTTGAATCGGAAGTACACGAACGCCATCACCAAGATGAGCGCTACAGGCATCAGGCACAGGCCCAGCAACGCCGCAATGGCGCCGGACACACCGCCCATCTTGGTGCCGACGAACACCGCCATGTTGACTTGGTTGGCGCCGGGCAGGATGCGGCACATCGTCATGGCACTGAGAAATTCCTCTTCGGCCAGCCAGTGCCTTTCGACCACCAGGACTTCGCGCGACCACGCGGAGAGTCCGCCGCCGAACGAGGCAAGCGCAATGTGGTTGAACGTCAACGCAATTTCGGTCAGTGAAACCTTCTCGCGAGCCGGCTCGACCTCACTCATGAATCAGGTCCTGGTCGTGCGGAAAGTCGTCCTCGGTATGCGGCATTGCGTCGAGGGGATCTGGCGGTTCGTAGTGGTGGGACAGCTCCCAATCCGCATCGAACACATTTTTCAACCGCGCGACGACGGTCGGGTCGCCGATTTCGATGCCCAGTTCGCGCCGCAGGTCGAAGGCGCTGCGGTCGATGTTCATCGAGCCCACCAACGCACGCTCGCCGTCGGCGATCAGTAGCTTGGCGTGCACGCGCAGGTTCTTTTGTTTGTGCACCTTGACCCCGAAGCGCCGCAACGTACGAAGTGACGCGAACGTGTCGAGGATGTCCCACTCGCTGATGCCGTGTTTGCCGCCGCACAGCACATGGACCTTCACGCCACGGTGCGCCGCGGCGGCGAGGTGGTCGAGGATCACCGCGTCGACGTACTTCGGATGCTGCACGTCCAGCCGGTGTCGAGCGGTGTCGATGAATCGGGCCATGTGGTAACGAGAATTCGCGTTACTCCACAGCAGCCCTTCGTAATTCGTCGGCATCCAGTCGCGGTGTTCCCAGTCGGCGTCGAAAACTTCCACGATCTGCGCGACGTGCGCAGGATCGTTGGTGATGATGCCGTAGTCCCGGGTGAGCGTGAAGTACTTGGTCATCAGATTGAACGTGGCGACCAGCGCGGCCGCGTTGTCGACGACGATCGACTTCTCATGTGTCACATAGAATTTCGGATTCGACCACTGGACGGCGACCCCGGTCTCTTGTAACTGTTGGTAGGTCTCGTCGTTGGCGCGGTCGCCACTCGAACGCTTCGGGTTGAGCATGACGCGCACGTCCACGCCGGCGTTGCTACGGTCGATGACTGCCTGTAGCAGGCTCTGCTCGGTGAACGTGAATTGTTTCACCAGAAGCGATGTCGTGGCCGTGGCGATGAACTCGCGGACCGGGTCGATGCCATCGTCGGGCTCCACGATCAAGCGTGGCGGAGACGGCGGCATAAGGTTCGAAGGCTACCACCACATTCGCGCGCAGACGGGTATGAAACGTGGCGCCGCGGGCGCGGCGGCCGGCAGTGCGAGCGCTGGCCGGTGACAGGCGTCGAGAGGTGGCGCCGGGGCTGCCGGGAGCGTGCCGCAAGACCGCGGAAATTAATTTGCTGGACAGCTGAGGATTTGTTAGCTGAGTGTTAGGCTCGGCCCAGTTCGGCGTCCCCGCTGCGACTTGTCAGCGCTTCGCGACGTCACTCGTCTACACAGTCAAGGAGCGGCTCAGATGGCCGGTAAGCATCATCGCAAGTCCCGTCGGATTCGCTGCGCCGCTCGGCGGCGCCTTGCTCCGGGACTTGCGGCCGCCGCGCTCAGCGCCACCAGTCTGACGACCGCGCTGACTACGGGCACGACGGTGACCGTGGCGCCGCAGATCGAACTCACCGCGTTGATCACGCCGGCCAACTCGACAGCGCAGATCTTCGCCAGCGCTGACTACTACAACCGCGACTGGTCGAGCTACGGCACTCAGCAAGTGGTCCCGTTCTTCCTGGGGCCGAACGGCATCGCCACCGCGATCCACGACAACGACAATGATCCCCGCAGGATCGTCGTGCTCTCCTCGGGCTGGGGCGCCGGCCAGACCGGCACGGCGCTGGGCATCCTCAAGCAGCGCAACGATTCCGCCCTCGACGACATCGACCTGGTGGTGCTGGACAACAACACCAACCGCGCCGGCGGTGGATTCTGGACCACGTACTCGGCGTTCGCGCCGCTCCTGCTGACCTCCGGCGCACCAACACCGTCGAACACGGGCATCCCCGTGCTCGACGTGGCCTACGAGTACAACATCAACTCGGACGCACCAACCAACCCGCTGAACCCCTTCGCCGACGCCAACAGCTTGGTCGCCTACGTCTGGGGCTACGGCGGCCAAGCCACCGCGCCGGTGCCGGACGCAATCATCGCCGAGGCGCAGAACCCGACGGGGCCGCACTACCACTACATCCTGAACGAAGACGGTTCGCTGGCACAGGATCCCATTGCGTTGCCGGGAAGCTCGACGACGTTCGTGACGTTCAAGTCCGACCATCTGCCATTGGTCAAGCCGCTGCTGCTCATTCCGGGCGGCAACGTGCTCGCCGCCGCGGTCGAGCCGACGCTGACCGAGCTCGTCAACGCCGGATACAAAGACAACCAACCGATTCCCACCGACCCCACCCAGACCCGGCCGATGAACGTGTTGTCGTTCTCCGAAACCGCTACCGCGGCGCGCAATCTTCCCGGAGCGGTCGTCCAAGGCGTGCAAGGCAGTGTGCAGGCGGCGAAGGATGACATCGACGACTCGAGCAACCTGGTCACGATCCCGCTGGATAATCTGCCGGGACCGGTCGCCTCGGCCGTCGACGGATCGCGGAGCAACTCGCAGACCTCGACGCTCGCCGCGTCCAATCCCAATGCGAACTCGGCCTCGACGGCTCCGTTCTCCATCGACAAGAAGCTCTCGCTGAGCTCCGGCGGCACCAAGCCCGCCGACGGAACGTCGAAGGATGCGAAGAACCCCGTCCGGCAGGTGATCGGCAACGTGAAGTCGGCGCTTGGCGGTCTCGGTGACAGCCTGACCCGCGGCGCCAAGAAGCCCACCAATTCCGGGACCTCTGGGTCGTCGACGGCCACCGGATCCCCCGCGGGCTCGCACTGAGTGGCTGACGGTTAGCCGAAATCACGGCTCGATGTCGGTTGTCTTTCGCTTGTGCGGGCAAACGCCGCGGCGGGCTTCACCACCGGCTCTCGAGGCGCACACTCCCTGTTGGCTGCAACTGCACAGACCACCGGGAGCGACCACATGCACACCGACGCACAACACGCCGGCCGTGAAGAGCGCCGCGCACAGCTCGAACAGCGACGCGCTCAAGTCGCACACCACATGCGCCGTCTCGCAATCGAATTGGCAGACCTAGACCGGCAGATCGACGAGCTCGAACAGTCGCCGCCCTGATCTTGTCACGCTGTGACGGGCTGCGCCTGCGCCGCCGTCAGCGTGATCCGGTGCCGTCCCGGCGGCACCATCACCGTCGTCGGCCCTGCGGGCACGCCGTCAAGCTCCACGCCCGTCGCGGCCGGCAGTGCGGCGAGGGTGAGCTGTGCGCCGGTGTCGGTCACTACCGCAATCGTGGATCTCGGCAGTGTGGCCAGCCCTGCCCGGCCGATGTCGACAGTGAACGCCGCGACGCCGGCCAGCGTCAGGGTCAGGTAGGGCAGCGCGGCAGCCGGTGGCCCTTCGTACCACGTCAATTCGGTGTAAAGGCCGGGCGTGGGGTCGAAATGAGGTAGGAAGCCTCGTCGGCGCCGCGTGGTCCGGGTGCGGTCGGGCCGAGCGTAGGAGCGGGCGTCCACCTCCGCGATCGCACCGGGCGTTGCCGCGACCTCAGGCGCGGCGGTCAAGTCCGAGATCCACCAAACACGGTGGGGCCCAATGCCGAGATCGCGCCGGACCAATTGCGGATACCACGCGAACGTGATGTGTCCTGGATCGGCTTGGCGCAGGCCGGTTGTCATGTGCGCGACAGGGTCGTCGAACTTGTCCTTGAACAAGAACGCGATGTGGTCTTCGAACGGGTAGACGGTGAATCGGTAGCGGTAGCCGAGCCGGTCCAGCTCGAGCACTTGCTCGGCCGCTGAGGGAAACGGCACCAGCTCGTCGACCAGCCCGTGGCAGACGACGAACGGCAGCCAGCGGGCATTGACGAGCAGCCGCCAGGTGTCGCCTTCGCGCGCACAGTGCGAGTGCGGGTCGAAGTCGGCCGGGATATCGGTGCCGGGCCACAGCCGCACACCGCAGGTCGGCGGACCGGCCAGCACCACCGCCTGCGAGAACACCTCCGGATATGACAGCGCGAACTTGTAGGTGCCGTAGCCGCCCATCGAGTAGCCGGCGACGACGGTGCGGTTGGGGTCGGCGCCGAGTTGTTCGGCCACGCGGGCCCACACTTCCCAGACGTCGAGTTCGCCTTCGTCGAAGTACCAGCACGACGGACCGCGTGCCAGCGGCGTCACTACCACCGAACCGCGCCCGTCGCACAGCTCGTGCAGAAGGCGCGGGTCAATCGCGGCGAATTGGCTCTGGCCGAGCGCCAGCGAGTGCAGCAGCAGAGTCAGCGGCAGGACCTGGCCGGGGGCGTAGGTGGCCGGCAGGCACACCGAGTACGGCTGGACGCGGCCCAAGAACAGCGGCTTGGTGCTCAGCGTCAGCAGGTTGGTGTCGGCGACACCCTGCCCGAGCTCAACCGAGGACACGTACCAGCGGGTGGTGGTGCCGGTGATCACCGGTTCCGGCGTGCTGGTGCGGGCCGCCAGCCGATCCCATGGGACGGCCAGCGCAAACTGCGACACGTCGCCGTCGGTGAGCGCGGCCGCCTGCGCTTCGTCGGACCAGAAATTGAGGTGTGTCTTCTCCTGCTCGTGGGTGCGGAATGCGACGTTGTACACGTTGGGCTGGCCCGGCAGCGCGCCATGATCGGCCGTGACGTCGGCGAACTGGTCACCGGCGGCATTGGCCAGTCCGGCCGCCAGCCGCACTGTCCAGGTGCCGCTCGGCATCAGCAGCGAGCGCGGCACCCGAGCCAGAAACGATCGCGACTGCATGTCGACCATGTGCGCGACCGGAGTCGACTCGTGCGTCACCAGGTCGATCAGCAGCGCGCCGGTCCCGGAGATCAGCAGCGCCCGGTCGATGCCGGCCGAGCGGATTCCGGCGCCGGCCGGCCAGGCGTCGTCGGCTACTCGTGTCCGGTCGGTGTCCATGGTGAACAGGGCAATCGGCACGGACGCGTCGACCACCGTGTTCCAGTCCACCCGCCACCACGTGTCGGTGTCCGTGAGCCCGATCGCGGCCCGAAAGATGTCGGCGCCGTTGCGGGCCGCCGGTCCCTCCGGATAGATGTACGTGCCCCGCGGCGGCACGATCAGTCCGCTGGACGGGATGTTCAGCGGCAAGCCGGTGGCGCCATGGTCGTCGTAGATGAAATCGGTCCACAGCAGTGCGCCGCCGGCCAGCCGGCCGGTGCCGCAGGTGCGAGGGAAGTCCTCGCCGAACGGCCATTCTGCGGGAGCGGGAAGCTTCGGCTCGGGCCTCAGCGCCGCCGGCGGCACCCCCTCTGGCATGCCACCGACCACCACGAGGTCGTCGGCCGACGGCGCTGCGGCCGCGACCGCGCCCGCCACCGCGCCGACCACCCGGCGTGCGACCCGCCACGGCAGAAACGCCATGCCCAGCAATCCCATGACCCGACCTTCCCCCGCGCAGGCCCACCGCCGCCGCGTTGGACCAATGGTAGGGAGACCCCCTGACAGTCAGCCGACAATGGAACCTTGGCCAGGCTGGTCGGGCGATTTGCGAGTGTCAGGCTCGGCTGCGGTCGCGCCGTCGGGGCCGTCGGATCTCGATGTCGCTCGACCGGGCTGGCCGCTGGTCAGCATCGGCCGTGACGCACACCCGCACCGGTCGGCCGGTGTCTGCGTCGACGAAGTCAAGCGGCCCCTGGCCGTTCTGCAGGTAGGTGTCCCCCCACTGCACCAGCGACAGGAAGACGGGCAGCAGGTCCTCGCCCGCCTGCGTCAATTTGTATTCGTCGTGGGCGCGCCGCCCCGGTTCGCGGTAGGGGACGCGAGTGATGATGCGTGCGGACTCCAACTGCCGCAACGCACGCGAGACGGCAGGTGCCGACGTGCCGATGCGCTCGACGAAGTCCTCGAAGCGCGTGGTGCCGTAGAAGCATTCGCGAATGACCAAGAAGATCGTCTTCGTGCTGAGAAGGTCTAACGCTTTCGCGGCTGAGCACGCATCGGCCGCCCATCGGGTGCGGTCGCGCAACCGCTCTTCGAACTCCATTGCCACGTGACGATGATAACTAACGGTTGCATTACTCAGGTGCAGGTGCTTCCATCTGACCAATGTTGTCGTTAGTTAGATGGAGGTGGTTGTCGTGGTCGCAGTGGCCGACAAGGTGGTGCTAGTGACCGGAGGCCGGCGTGGACTGGGTTCGGCCCTGGTCGACGAGGTGCTGCGGCGCGGCGCACGGAAGGTGTATTCGACTGCGCGGCAGAATTATTCAGACATCCGCAGCAGGGTCGTGTCGCATGAGTTGGAAGTCCGGTCGGACCGCTCCGTCGCAGCGCTGGCCGACGCCGCCCCAGATGTCGAGGTCTTAGTCAACAACGCCGGAATCCTGCTGCCCGGACCGTTGCTCACCGCACGTATGGACGAAATCACCGCCACGTTCGACGTCAACACGTTCGGCCCGCTGCGCGTCGTGCGCGCATTCGCGCCGATCTTGGCGAGCAACGGCGGTGGAGCGGTGGTGAATGTCCACTCGGTGCTGTCCTGGCTGGGCGGGAGCGGCGCCTACGGTGCGTCGAAGGCCGCGATGTGGTCGATCACGAATTCGCTTCGGGGAGAGTTGAAGTCGCAGAACACCCATGTCCTGGGGGTGCACGCTGGATTCATCGACACGGCCATGGTGTCGGCTATCGATCTGCCCAAGACAACGCCTGACGTGATCGCCCAGCGGATCATCGCCGCGCTCGAGGAGGGCGCGGCTGAGGTGCTCGCCGACGACGTCACGGTATCGGTGAAGGCGGCGCTGTCCGGACCAGTCGAGAACCTGACCTTCCCGCTTGCGCGCTGAGCACGCCGAACATCGAGGAGTGACACCGCCATGCCGTTATGGACGATCTATCACACGCCCGGCGTCTTCACCGACGAAGACAAACAACAGCTGTCCGCTCGGATCACCGACCACTACGCACAGGTTGGGCTGCCACGCTTCTACGTCGTCACGGTCTTCGCCGAACTGCGGCCCGAAGATCTCTACGTGGGCGGTGAAAAACCGGCTGCCGCACTGCGAGTGGTCATCGACCACATCGCCCGGCACAATCCCGATCAGGCCAGCCGGCAACGCACCGCGCGATGGATCGCCGCCATCTTGCAGCCCTACGTCACGTCAGGATTGCACTGGGAATTCCACGTCGACGACACCAGCGAGGACCTTTGGATGATCAACGGCCTGGTTCCGCCGCCTGCGCACTCCGAAGCCGAACGGGCATGGGCGGCAGCGAACGCGACGAGCCCGCACTGATCTGCGTTGCAGCTCAATGCATTTCGACGCGAGTCTGGCCGTCCGAGTAGGTGATGCTGCCGTGTTCGAAGTCGGTTCGCAAGCCTCCCGCGACGGCTTGCTCGTCGGTGGTGGGATATCCGAGCGGGCCCGCGGCGCCGCCGGTGTTCTCCCACTCCTGCCGGATCGCGCCCCGCACGATGTGTGCGCCACTGGCCGGGGTCCAGTAGATCACTCCGCTCTGGAATTTCGCGTATCGGCCGCCGGCCGGCCCCTGCTGCTCGTTGGAGATGGGCAGGCCAAGCTGGCCGCTGGTGCCGCCGGCCTCGATGAACTTCTCCAGGATCGCGCCCTGAAGCACAAGCTGTCCGTTGGGAGTGGCGATTGTGCTCGATGACAGAGAGGGCACCGACACGGGAGCATCGGTTGGCGACGAGCTCGAACAACCTGACACCGGTGCGCATGCCGCGGCTGTCGCGATGACGCCGGCCAACACTCGACGAAGAGCGGTCTCCTGAAGTCGTCGAGGCCAACTGATCACGCGTTGTCCTTCCTCATCGGTCGACGACAAGTCCCGGTGTGGACGTAACCTGCTGTGCGCCAAGGATTTTGACGGGAGACGACCGGCTGGCCGCGCGACATCGCCGCAACGTCACCGTCGGGGCGGCCGGCCGCCGGGCAGCGAGATCGACGTCCATGCGGTTCAACCATAGGCGCCGCGGGTAAGTAGACGGCACGGGTGACACCGTAGACACTTGACACGACCCAACGCCTAGCGATGAGAGCGAGATGACGGAATCCGCGCAACCCAATAGGGACCAAGAGCTGGAGCAGATCGTCGACAAGCTGGACGAGAACGTCATCGGACAGCGCGAGGAGCAGGATGTGGCGGGCAAGCCGAGCGAGCGGGCCAAGGAGCCGCGCGAAGGCTCGCCGGAAGAGCCGACCGCCTAAGTTCTGGAGTCGTCGCTGGGCACAGACGGCCGTTCCGACGTCGCGATGAAGTCCTCGATGAGGTCCACCACCTCCATCGGCGCTTCGACTTGCGGGAAGTGTCCGATGCCCGGCATCACCTCGAGCCTGCTGTCCTGGCGTGCCTGCGCAGCGGCGTAGGCGTGGTCGACCGGGATGATGTTGTCGTGGTCGCCCCAGATCGCCATCACCGGCAGGTCCGCCCGCATCTGCAGGCGGTTCAGTGCACTGACCGCCTGCCCGCGGTAGTCGACCACCGAGCGCAGCGTGCGCAGGAATGACTGGCGAGTCTGCCGGTCGGCCAGCGAGCTGTACGCGCTCCACATCTCGGCGCCGCGAGGCGAATGGATTCCGGCTGAGCGCAACCAGTTGCGCACCTTGTTGCCGACGGTGCGCACCGGACGCGGCGCGATGACGGGCAGCACCAATTCGGCGCCGGGCGCCGACAGCAACCGCAAAAGCAGCCCGACATCCGGGCCCAGCCCGCCGCTGGCGATCAGCACCAGCCGCCGGCAGTAGTCGGGATGCTGGTAGACGAACTGCATCGCCACCCCGCCGCCCAGCGAGTGGCCGACCACCGTGGCCTGTGCGATGCCCAGTTCGTCGAGGAAATCGCGCAGCCACACCGCGAAGGCTCCCAGCGAGTAGTCACCGCGCGGTTTGTCCGACTGTCCATGGCCCAGCAGATCGGGCGCCACCACGCGATGATTCTTCGCCAGTCGCGGCAGCACCGCCCGCCACGTGTCGGAACTGCCGGCCATTCCGTGGATCAGCAGCAGCGCATCGCCGGTGCCTTCGTCGCGGTACGCAATCCGGTCTCCGTGCAGGTCCAGGAATTTCAGCTCTGTCATTTCGACGGGTCCCCCTTTTGGTCACATCCGGAGTCATGGTCGCAGAGATCGGAGCCCGTGCGGCGATGGAGGCCTACATTACGTGCATACAGGAACGCAACCGAGGAGCGAGCCGTGGCGAGCAAGGTGTACGTGATCGGCGTGGGGATGACGAAGTTCGAGAAACCCGGCCGCAGAGAAGGCTGGGACTATCCGGACATGGCCAGGGAGGCCGGCACCAAGGCGCTGGCCGACGCCGGCATCGACTACCGCGAGGTTCAGCAGGGATATGTCGGCTACGTCTACGGCGAATCCACGTCGGGGCAGCGGGCCCTCTACGAACTGGGGATGACGGGCATCCCGATCGTCAACGTGAACAACAACTGTTCGACGGGCTCGACGGCGCTGTATCTGGCTGCCCAAGCGATCCGCGGCGGCCTGGCCGACTGCACGATCGCGCTGGGCTTCGAAAAGATGAAGCCCGGTTCGCTCGGTTAGACCTATGACGACCGCGCACAGCCGATGGAAAAGCACATCAGGGCGATGGCCGGGATTTTCGACCTGGCGTTTCCGCCGGCGCCGTGGATGTTCGGGGCCGCCGGCCGCGAACACATGAAGCAATACGGTTCCACCGCAGAGCATTTCGCGAAGATCGGCTACAAGAACCACAAGCACTCGGTGAACAACCCGTACGCCCAGTTCCAGGAGGCCTACACGCTCGACGACATTCTGGCATCGCGGATGATCTACGACCCCCTGACCAAGCTGCAGTGTTCGCCGACGTCCGACGGCTCCGGTGCCGCAATCCTGGCGTCCGAGGAGTTCGTCGACAAGCACGGGCTGAGCGGCCAGGCCGTCGAGATCGTCGGGCAGGCCATGGTCACCGACTTCACCGACAGCTTCGACGGCACGGCCAAGGGCCTGATCGGGTATCACATGAATGTGGCTGCGGCGCAACAGGTTTACGACCAGTCGGGGCTAAGCCCGCAGGATTTCCAGGTCATCGAGTTGCACGACTGTTTCTCGGCCAACGAGCTACTGCTGTATGAGGCCCTGGGCCTGTGTGGCGAAGGGGAAGCACCCAAGCTCACCGACCACAACGACACCACCTACGGCGGACGGTGGGTGGTCAACCCGTCGGGCGGGCTGATCTCCAAGGGCCACCCGTTGGGCGCGACCGGGCTGGCGCAGTGTGCGGAACTGACATGGCAGCTGCGCGGTCAGGCCGACGCGCGGCAGGTCGAGAACGTCAGCGCCGCACTGCAACACAACATCGGGCTGGGCGGCGCTGTGGTGGTGAGCGCTTATCAGCGCGCCGAGCGGAGCGGTTGACGCAACTCCGCGCGGATTTACTACGGCGTCAAAGCGGTGTCGCACGTTTGATGACGGCGCGTTACGGGCAGCCACTGCTGCATGAATCTCGGCGATCTGGCCAGCCTGGTGGAAAAGCCGTTTTCGGCGGTGTCGAATCTGCTCAACACCCCCAACTCGGCGGGGCGCTACCGGCCGTTCTATCTGCAGAACCTCGTCGACGCGCTCACCGGCCACACTCTCGAGGACGCGGTCCGCGACAAGATCATCCTGATCACCGGCGGTTCGTCGGGCATCGGTGAGGCCACCGCGAAGAAGGTGGCGAAGGCCGGCGGCGAGCTGGTGCTGGTGGCCCGCACCCGCGAGAAACTCGAAGCGGTAGCCGAGGACATCACCGACGCCGGCGGCACCGCGCACGTCTACCCGTGCGACCTGACCGACACGGACGCGATTGCGGACATGGCCGACAAAGTGCTTGCCGACCTGGGCCGCGTCGACATCCTGGTCAACAACGCCGGACGCTCCATCCGGCGCTCGCTGGAGTTGTCCTACGACCGTATCCACGACTACCAGCGCACCATGCAGCTGAACTACCTGGGCGCAGTGCAGCTGATCCTGAAGTTCATCCCCGGCATGCGCGAACGCGGATTCGGCCACATCATCAACCTGTCGTCGGCGGGAGTGCAGACCAGGGCTCCGCGCTTCGGCGCCTACATCGCCAGCAAGGCCGCGCTCGACACGCTCTGCGACTCGCTGCAGGCCGAAACCGTAAGCGACGGCGTGAGATTCACGACCGTCTACATGGCGCTGGTGAAGACGCCGATGATCAGCCCCACCAAGGTCTACGACAAGTTCCCCACGCTCACCCCTGAGCAGGCGGCCGGCGTGATCGCCGATGCGATCGTGCACCGGCCGCGCCGGGTGAGCCCACCGTTCGGCCAATTCGCGTCGTTCGCCGACGCGGTGAACCCGATGCTGATGGACTTCGTGCGCAATCGCGCCTTCGCGATGTTCGACGACTCGGCGGCCGCGCAGGGCGACGAAGCCGCCCAGGAGAAACCGAAGTTCGACAAGCGCAGCGAGGCCTTCGTCAAGGCCACGCGCGGGATCCACTGGTAGGCCGCGGACGTGAGGAGCACAAAGAGCGATGAGTCTTCCGAAGCCAAGCGCTGACACCAACGTCGTCATCACCGGCGCGTCGTCCGGGATCGGCACCGAACTCGCCCGCGGGCTGGCCGGCCGCGGCTATCCGCTGGTGCTGGTGGCGCGCCGGCAGGACCGGCTCGTCGAGCTGGCCGACGAATTGCGCGACGCACACGGGGTGCGCGTCGACGTGCTGCCGCTCGATCTGGCCGACGACGCGGCCCGCGCCCAGCTGGTCGAGCGGGTCCAACGTGACCCAGTTGCCGGGCTGTGCAACAGCGCCGGGTTCGGCACCAGCGGACCGTTCTACACGCTGCCGATCGAACGCGAACGCGAAGAAGTGGTGCTCAATGCGTTGGCGCTGATGGAGCTCACCCACGCCGCGCTGCCCGGCATGGTGGAGCGCGGCGCCGGCGCGGTGCTCAACATCGCGTCGGTCGCGGGCTTCCAGCCGCTGCCTGGCATGGCCGTGTACTCCGGCACCAAGGCGTTCGTGCAGACCTTCTCCGAGGCAGTGCATGAGGAATTGCACGGCACCGGAGTCTCGTGCACGGTGCTGTGTCCGGGACCAGTCCCCACGGAATGGGCCGACATCGCCGACGCCCAGCAGTGGAGCGTCGGGATCGCACAGGTGTCCCCGCATGACGTGGCCGAGGCTGCGATCGCCGGCATGCTCGAAGGCAAACGCAGCGTGGTGCCTGGGTTGGTGCCCAAGATCGTCGGCATCGGCGGCCGGTTCGCGCCGCGCAGTTTCCTGCTGCCGGCGCTGCGGCTGGGCCAGGGTTTGCGGCGCTGACGCTGCGTCCAGATCGCGAATACACGCGAATCGACGATCTGACCGCAGTCTCGACGCTACGGTCCGGGGCATGGCGATCACCGAAACCAAGGAAGTAGTCATCGAGGCGAGCAAGCAAGAGGTGCTCGACGTGATCACGGACGTCGAGTCCGCCCCGGAGTGGTCGTCGGCCCAACAGAAGGTCGAGATCGTCGACACCACCGACGACGGCCGTCCGCACCGAGTCAAGATGAAGGTCAAGTCGGCGGGCATCACCGACGACTGCGAAGTCGAATACACATGGACCGACGACGTCGTCAGCTGGTCGCTGGTCAGCTCGAAACAGCAGAAACGTCAGGACGCCAGCTATACCCTCACCGACGAGGGTGACAAGACGCGCGTGAAATTCGAGCTGACCGTCGAACCCGCGATTCCGATCCCCGGCTTCGTCATGAAGCGGGCCATCAAGGGTGCGATGAACGACGCCACCGACGGACTGCGCAAGCGGGTCCTGTCTCTGAAGAAGGGCGGCCGATAGTCTGCTGGCGTGACGAACAGCGGACCCCTGGCCGGGGTGAGAGTAATCGAGTTGGGCGGTATCGGACCGGGACCCCATGCGGCGATGGTGCTCGCGGACCTGGGTGCCGACGTGGTGCGGGTGCGCCGACCCGGCAGCACCGGGATGCCGCGCGAGGACCGTGATCTGATGCACCGCGGCAAGCGGATCGTGGACCTCGACGTGAAAAGCGAGCCGCAGAAGCTGCTGGATCTCGTCGCGAAGGCCGACGTGCTGCTCGACCCGTTCCGTCCGGGCACCTGCGAGCGCCTGGGCATCGGTCCCGATGACTGCGCCGCGGTCAATCCGCGGCTGATCTTCGCGCGGATGACGGGTTGGGGACAGGACGGTCCGCTGGCGCTGACCGCCGGGCATGACATCAACTATCTGTCGCAGACCGGCGCACTGGGATCGATGGGCTACCGCGATCGCCCGCCTCTGCCGCCGATGAACCTGGTCGCCGACTTCGGCGGCGGCTCGATGCTGGTGCTGCTGGGCATCGTCGCGGCGCTCTACGAGCGGGAGAAGTCGGGCAAGGGCCAGGTGATCGACGCCGCGATGGTCGACGGGGTCAGCATCCTGGCGCAGATGCAGTGGACGATGAAGGCCGTTGGCTCGCTCTCCGACGAGCGCGAGTCCAGCCTGCTCGACGGCGGCGCGCCGTTCTACCGCACCTATGAGACGTCGGACGGCAAGTACATGGCCGTCGGCGCGATCGAGCCGCAGTTCTACGCCCAGTTGCTCGACGGTCTCGGCTTGGCGGGGGAGGACCTGCCGCATCAACTCGACCCTGCGGGCTTCGAGCAGATGCGCAAGGTGTTCACCGAGCGGTTCGCCGGCAAGACGCGCGACGAGTGGACGGAGATCTTCGCCGGCACCGACGCGTGTGTCACGCCGGTGCTGACATGGAGCGAGGCGGCGCAAAACGAACACCTGCGCGCGCGTTCGACGATCGTGCACCGCAACGGTTTCGACCAGGCAGCACCTGCACCGCGCTTCTCGCGAACACCGGCAGCCGACTTCGGACCGCCGCCCGCCCACACCACACCGCTCGACGAGATCGGCTGGTAGCGGGTTAGCTGGATTCCGGCTTGCCAACCGCGGGGAGGTTATTACCCTCGAACTCGTGGCTGTGCGCGCGTCGCGGGAAATCGTGATCGATGCTCCTCCGGAGGCGGTCCTCGATGCGCTCGCCGATGTGGAATCGGTGCCGTCGTGGTCGCCGCTGCACAAGCACGTCGAGGTGCTCGACACCTACGAGGACGGCCGGCCCCACCACGTCAAGGTCCACTACAAATTGATGGGCATCACCGACAAGGAAGTGCTCGAATACCACTGGGGCCGGGACTGGATGGTCTGGGACGCCGAGGAGACGTTCAATCAGCACGCCCAGCACGTGGAGTACACCTTGCGTCCGGAGGGCGGCGGGACGAGGGTGCGGTTCGACATCACGATGGAGCTGCGCGCGCCCATTCCGGAGTTCTTGATGAGGCGGGCCAAAAAGCAGGTGCTCGACGTGGCGACCGAAGGTCTGCGCCGGCGGGTGCTCGGCGGCCGGGGGGCGGTGCCCGCCAATCCCGAAGCGCCGTAAGCGATTACGCCTGCAACGCCGATTCGCGGACGGTGTTGGCGCGACGCTGCCGTTCGACCGTCGCGAGGTAGAACGCCCACGGGAAGGCCGAACTCAGCGTCCACACCAGCAGGAAATACAACCAGGGATGTCGGATGCCGCGGCGTCGGCCGTCGACGATGGTGAACAACGGCAGCAGCACCACGCTCATGATCGTGTAGTCCTGGCTTGCGTTGCTGGCGGCCGGGTTGACGTATCCGAGCCGGATGAAGTCGGCCAAGCTGCCCGGCCCCCAGAACGGATTGTGTACCGAACCCTGCGCGTATTCGTCGGTGAACCGGACGATGAAGTAGTAGCCCAGCACTGTCGCGGTGATGCCGGCGAGGTAGTAGATCGCCTCGAGCGCCGATACCTTCGGGGTGACCGACTGCTTGAAAATCTGCGGATTCACGCCGACGATCAGCGCGACGATGACGACGCCGACGACCGCATGCACCACAACCGGAACCATGGTGCCGCAGTCTGCGCCGGCCCATAGCCCATGTCAATGATGACAAAACTCTCGGGTACGGTGGCCGCCGACCCCGCTGCGGCGCCGGGGGATTCCGCCGACTGTGCGAATTCGCATACCCCCCTCGGCGTTTCGCCCACGAAATCGCACGCTCGAGGGGCTCCGCTAGCTTCGGAGCACCGCCAGCCGGCGAAGCGCCTCGTCGAGGGTGTCGTCACGCTTGCAAAACGTGAAGCGCACCAGATGATTCCACGCCGCGGCGTGTTGCCCGTCGGGGTCGCAGAACGCCGACAGCGGAATCGCCGCCACGCCCGCCCGATGCGGCAGTTCGGCGCAGAATGAGCTGCTGTCGCAGTAGCCGAGCGGACGCGGGTCGGCGCACAAAAAGTACGTGCCGTTGCTGTGGTGCACCTCGAAGCCCAGCTCGGTCAGTCCCGCGGCGAGCCGATCTCGCCTGCCCTGCAACGTTTTTCGCAGTTCAGCCACCCAATCCTGCTGCGTGTCGAGTGCCAGTGCTACCGCGGGCTGAAACGGGGCCCCGCCGACATACGAGAGAAACTGCTTGGCGGCGCGCACCCCGGCGATCAGGTCGGCATGGCCGCACGCCCAGCCGATCTTCCAGCCGGTGCAGTTGAACATCTTCGCGGCGCTGGAAATCGTCACGGTGCGGTCGGCCATCCCGGGAAACGTGGCCAGCGGAACATGACGCGCGTCGTCGAACACCAGATGTTCGTAGACTTCGTCGGTGATCACCATCAGGTCGGCGTCCACCGCGACCGAGGCGATCGCGGCCAGCTCCGCGTCGGTGAGCACGGTCCCGGTCGGGTTGTGCGGAGAGTTGACGATGATCGCCGACGTGCGCGGCGTCACCGCCTTCCGCAGCGCGTCGACGTCGAGCGCGAAACCGCGGCCGTCGGCAACCAGCGGAACAGTCACCCGGTGTGCCTGTGCCATCGCCAGCACTGGTGCGTACGAGTCGTAGTACGGCTCGATCAAGATCACCTCGGAGCCCGGCTCGACGAGGCCTAGCACCGCGGCGGCGATGGCCTCGGTGGCGCCGACGGTGACCAGCACCTCACTGTCGGGGTCGTAGCTGGCGCCGAACTTGCGCTGCCGGTCGGCGCAGATCGCTTCGCGCAGCGGGGCGATCCCCAGGCCGGGCGGGTACTGGTTGACGCCGTCGGTGATCGCCTGCCGGGCGGCCTCCAGCATCGCCGGCGGCCCGTCCTCGTCAGGAAAACCCTGGCCCAGGTTCACCGCGCCGATGCGCGCGGCCAGCGCCGACATCTCCGCGAAAACCGTGGTGGCGAACGGTGCCAACCGCGAGACGGTCATAGCGGTCTATCTTGCGCGCCTACAATGGCGACGGTCTCGCCGGGCGGCCTGCGCCCGGCCACATTTGCCGCCTCATCCACGGGGCACGGTTCAGCCAACGAGCCTGCCCAGCAACGCCGCGCCGCAGCGCGAGCCGACGATGACGACGAAACGGGAATCAATGACCGCCGCACGCCCGCAGCACAACAACGTTGGCATGGCAGACGCAAACCGCGTTGTCAGCGCCTTGACCCGCGCGTTCGACGCGAAGATCGTCGGCCAGCACAATCTGCGGGAGTCGCTGCTGATCGGGCTCCTCGCCGGCGGACACATCTTGCTCGAAAGCGTGCCCGGCCTGGCCAAAACCACCGCCGCGCGAGTGCTCGCCGAGTCGGTGCACGGCGGGTTTCAGCGGGTGCAGTGCACCCCGGACTTGTTGCCCAGCGACATCGTCGGCACCCAGATCTACGAGGCTGAAACCCACACGTTCGCCACCCAGCTCGGGCCCGTGCACACCAACATCCTGCTTCTCGACGAGATCAACCGCTCCAGCGCCAAAACCCAGAGCGCGATGCTCGAAGCGATGGAGGAGCGGCAGACCACGATCGCCGGCACTGTCTATCCCATCCCCGAGCCGTTTCTGGTGATCGCCACCCAGAACCCCGTCGACCAGGAGGGCACGTATCCGCTGTCGGAGGCCCAGACCGACCGCTTCATGCTCAAGGAGGTGCTGCGCTACCCCTCTCCGCAGGAAGAGGTCGAGGTGATGACCCGCATCGACGCCGGCGTGTATGACAAGTCGCGCCGGGCGCAGCCTGTGGTCGAGCTCGACGACGTGCGCCGTTTGCAAGCCGTCGTGCGCAACGTGCACATGGATCCGGTGCTGATGACCTATGCCAGCGAGCTCGTCGCCGTCACCCGGGAGCCGCACGGGGTGTTGCCCGCACAACTGGCGCGACTCATCGAGTACGGAGCCAGCCCTCGGGCGACGATCGCGTTCTGCATGGCCGCGCGCGCACTGGCCGTGCTGTCCGGCCGCAGCCATGTGCTGCCGGAGGACATCCAGCGACTGGCACACCGGGTGCTGCGTCACCGGCTGATCCTCGGCTTCGAGGCGGTCACCGCGAAGGTGACGGCCGACGACGTCGTCGACGCGGTGCTGCGCGCGGTACGAGTGCCGTAGGGGACCGTGGGCAAGTACCTCAACTACGCCCGGCTGCACTTCGGCACCGACACCCGTGGGCTGCTCGAAGGCGGCCGCTATGCGTTGCTGCACACCCGCACTCTCGAATTCGACGAGTTGCGGCCCTACGTGCCCGGTGACGACGTCCGCGACATCGATTGGAAGGCGTCAGCGAGGTCCGGCACGGTATTGACAAAGCGATTCGTCTCGGAAAAACACCACAAGGTGCTGCTGGTGGCCGACGCGGGCCGCAACATGTCCGCACTGGCCCCCAGCGCAGAACCGAAGCGCGACATCGCCCTTGCCGTCATGGGGGCGGTCGGTCAGATCACGCTGGGCCGCCTCGACGAGATCAGCATGGTGTTCGGCGACGCCCGCGGCTACACCACCACCGGAAACGGGCGCGGCGAGACGCACATCGAAAGCCTGCTCGACCGGTTCTACCGGCACGCGTGCGGGCGGCCCGGCCGCAGTGACATCGTCACGCAACTGGCATACGTGGCCGCCGCGCACCGCCGCCGGTTGATGATCGTCGTCGTCTCCGACGAACCCGACGTCGACGATCGGCTATCGGACGTGCTTGCGCGGCTCGTGGGGCGCCACGACCTGATGTGGGTGATGGTGTCGGATATGCCTCCGCTGGCAGAGGCGGTCGACGGCTACGACGTGGCTGACGGCCAATACCTGGTCGGCGCCGCTGCCGCCGATCGTCGGCTGGTTTCGGCGTATCGGCGCACCGAGCAACAGCGCGCGCAGCGCCTCCACGAGCTGATGACCTCATATGCGATCCCGTACACCAAGATTCGCGGCACCGAGCAAATCCGCGCCAAAGTCGTCGACATGACCAGGAGGCTCGGCAATGTCCGGTGATCTGCTGCGCTATCTCGGCGGGCCGGGACCCTACTCGTGGTGGTGGCTGCTGGTGGGGGTGCTGCTGGTGGTTGCCGTCGTCGCCTGGTGCACAGCCGTTGTGATCTGGACGCTGCCTTCGTCGACGCTGCAGCGCATGCCGCTCATCCGCGACGTGCACTCCTACGTCATCCGGCGCCGGTTCAGCCGGACCATCAGCGGCGTGATCGACGCGCACGCGGCCGGAACCGTCGCGACACCAGAGGCCGCCGCCACGATGAGACGCACCCTGCGCAGCTTCCTGGCCCTGCGCACCGGCGACCATGTGCGCTATCTGCATGCGGGGCAGTTGGCGGCCAGTGATCTGGCCCCGGCCGCACCGCTGGTCTCGGCACTCGACGATGCGCAGTTCAACACCGCGAGCACGGTCGACATCCGAGACGTCGGGCGCCGCGCCGAGGAGTTGATCCAGTCGTGGAGCTGAAGTGGTGGGCGATCGCGGTCGTCGGGCTCGTCGGGCTGGGCGCGGTTGTCGCGGTCGCGGTGATGCAGCGGCCGGCCTTGCAGCGCAACGGGTTACGGGCCCTCGCGCATCTCGAGCGGGTCACCCGGCTGCCGGAGTATGCCCGCGTGGTGCGCCGCCAGCTGTGGTCGGTGCTGACCGCGGTGCTCTTGCTGACCGGCGTGTTCGCTGCGGCTGTGCTGGCCGGTTCGCGCCCGCTCGCACCCGAGGAATCCGCGGCGAGCGACGTCATGGTCTGTGTCGGTGCGCCCGTGACGGATCCGGCAACCGCCGGGCTGCTCAACTACTTCGCGCACCGCACATCGCGATTCGATGACGATCGGCTCGGTCTCACCTCGTCGAGCCTGCGGGTCGTACCGCTGACCCGCGACTACCGGTACGCCGCAGACACCTTCTCGCGCTACGCCAGGCTCGCCGCGTTGCAGCGGCAGGGTCAGCTCTCGCCGGCGCAGACTCTCGAAGTACGTTCCCGCGCAGTTGAATTCAGCGCTCCCATGCAGTACGTCGACTACGCGCGCAGCGTCGAGGACGTGCTCGCGTTGTGTCTGGCTGGTTTCCCGGCGTCGGGAGCATCACCACAGCGCTCGCTGATCTTCCTCGGTGACAACGCTATTCGCGACGTCGATGAGCAACGGCCAGCACTCTTTCGCCCCGACCAGATCACACAGATGGCGCGTCAGGCCGGGGTTCGGGTCAGCGTGCTGGCGCCAACCGCTGACGTCGACAATCTGCGATCGTTGGCCGCCGCCACCGGCGGAACGTTCGACACGTACAGCCCAGCCGGCGCCGAGGCCGATCTGGCCGGGGGTACCAATCCGGAGTTGACCCGGGTGCTCGACCGCATCACCGAGCGTCCGGGGATCGTCGCAACGCATATGACTGACAGACCAGACGCGGCCTTGATCGCCGCCGTGGTGTTGGCCGCGCTGCTGTGCGTCTCGCTGGCGGTGTCGCAGAGATGAGATTCGAGCCGGTGCTACCCGCCGTGGTGTTGGTGTTGTGCGCAATCCTGATCGTGGCGGTCCGCCCCATCTCCCTGCGGCATGCGCTACGGCGAAGTGGCCGTGACCATCTCGGCGTTGTGCTGCTGCGCTGGGGCGGGCTGACCGTGGCCATGCTGCTGCTGGTTCTCGCCGCTGCGCGCCCTGTCATTGGAGATAGCGCACCTCACAACTCGTCGGCCGACACTGCACCCAACGTGTTCTTCGTGGTCGACCGATCTGCTGCGTCGAGGGTCGAGGACTACGGTGACGGCGCCGCGCGGATGGCGGGCATCCGCCGGGACATGGGCGAACTCGTCGAGCGGTATCCAGGCGCACGGTTCGCGATTATTTCGTTCGCCACCGACTCAGATCTGGATTGGCCGCTGTCGCAAGATGTTTGGAGCCTCAAGCCTAAGATCGCCGCTTTGTCGTCGTACCCGTCGACTTCACCGGAGGCGCTACAGGACACGAATGCGGCTGCGGCCAGTGGAATTCTGCGCTACGAGCTCGAGCAGTCCGCCCGGCAGTTCCCGGGCGCACCGAACGTCGTGTTCTACTTCGGTTCAGGCGCCGCCGGTTCGCGTGCACCGCAGGGCCGCTTCGACATCGGATCGGCTCCCGTCGCCGGCGGCGCAGTGCTGGGTTACGGCACACCGGACGGCGGGCCGGTGCCCAGTGAAATAGTCGATGGCACAGTGACGTACCTGAGTGAGTCGCCGGGCGGCGCTCCGCTGCGGTCCGGCATCGACGAGACCCGCCTCACGTCGATCGCCCAGCAACTCGGCGTGCCCTACATTCACCGCGACAGCGGTCAGAGCCTCGCGACAGCGCTGTCGTCGGTCCCGCGGGTGAATGTGAGCGCGGCATCCGCCGAGCGCGTCGAGTTGTATTGGGTTCTTTCGCTGATGGCGGCGACTCTGGTTCTGTGCGAAATCTACGTGACAATCCGCCACTACCGCCGCAGTCGCGTCGTGCGCCTGGAGGTCGACCAGTGACCGCAGTGAACGGGCCGTCGCGGTTACGACTGCGCCGTCGGCTGCTGACCTACTCGGCGCCGGTGCTCCTCGTCGCGCTATGCGTTGCGGCCAAGCTGATTTCGGTGGTGCTTGCCGGCCACGCTGCGTCCGCAGACCTGGCCCGCAGTGACGCCGATGGACTACGCCACCACCTCGAGATTGCCCAATTCGTGAACATCGTGGAGCCGGGCCGCGCGGCGTTCTGGGCGGCTGACTCCGCCGCGCTGGACGGCAACGTGCAGGAGGCCGACACGCAATTGAGTGCAATCTTGGCCACCACCCCCGCCGGCCGGTCTTGCCCGGTGCGCGTCGACCTGGAGTTGGTACGCGAAACGCACGGCGACAACGCGGCCCGCGACGGCAACGCTGCGCTGGCCGAGCACCGCTACCGCGACGCGCTCGCGGTGGTGGATGCCGCCCCCGCCGGCTGCTTCGCGGGAAATTCCGACCATGACCCCGCACGCCGCGCGATCCGCGACGCCGCCGCCGCCCGGCTCCTCGGCAAGATCAACGCGCTGCACGCTGCACCGTCGCCGACACCGCCGTCCCCGGTCGACGCGCCACCTGTACCTCCGCCGCCTCCTCCGCCACCCGCGGCTGCGTCAGGCGCTTCGGGCGGCATCGATCCCGACTGGCTTCCGGGGCGTGGTCAGCCACCGGTCTTGCGGCTGGAGCCGGGCCGCGGCGATCCGCTCGATCGCCTGCAGGACGCCTTGCGCGACTCCGACGCCGGCGCGCCAGGCTAGCCGCGCCGGATCGGTTTCGGGCCGCTGAGCGGCCCAACCAACAGGTTGGTTTGCGTCGCTGCTAGGCTCCGGTGTCAGAGGTCTACGCTCTTGGGAGCCGGCCTGCTCGATGTGCCGCCCTCACGACATCTGAAGAGGAATCAGTCATGCCCGAAGAAGCCTTCATCTACGAGGCCATCCGCACCCCGCGCGGCAAGCAGAAGAACGGATCGCTGCACGAGGTCAAGCCGATCAACCTGGTCACCGGCCTGATCGACGAGCTGCGCCGGCGTTATCCCGACCTGGACGAGACGCTGATCAGCGACGTCATCCTCGGCGTCGTCTCCCCGGTGGGCGACCAGGGCGGCGACATCGCCCGCACCGCGGTGCTGGCCGCGGGACTGCCCGACACCACCGGCGGCGTGCAGCTCAACCGGTTCTGCGCCTCGGGTTTGGAAGCAGTCAACACCGCCGCGCAGAAGGTGCGCTCCGGCTGGGACGACCTGGTCCTGGCCGGCGGCGTCGAGTCGATGAGCCGCGTACCCATGGGCTCCGACGGCGGCGCGTGGGCCACCGACCCGGAGACCAACTACCGCATCGGCTTCGTCCCGCAAGGCATCGGCGCCGACCTCATCGCGACAATCGAGGGCTTTTCGCGCGAGGACGTCGACGCGTACGCGCTGCGCTCGCAGCAGAAGGCGGCTGCGGCCTGGTCCGGCGGCTACTTCGAGAAGTCCGTGGTGCCGGTGCGTGACCAGAACGGCCTGGTGATCCTCGATCACGACGAGCACATGCGCCCGGACACCACGATGGAAGGGCTGGCCAAGCTGAAGACCGCATTCGACGGGATCGGCTCGATGGGCGGGTTCGACGACGTGGCGCTGCAGAAGTACCACTGGGTGGAGAAGATCAACCACGTGCACACCGGCGGCAACAGCTCCGGGATCGTCGACGGCGCGGCGCTGGTGCTCGTCGGCAGCGAAAAGGCAGGCACCTCACAGGGATTGACGCCGCGGGCACGTATCGTGGCCACCGCCACCAGCGGCTCAGACCCGGTCATCATGCTCACCGGTCCCACTCCGGCCACCCGCAAGGTGCTCGACCGCGCCGGGCTGACCGTCGACGACATCGACCTGTTCGAGCTCAACGAGGCGTTCGCGTCGGTGGTGCTGAAGTTCCAGAAGGATCTCAACATTCCCGACGAGAAGCTCAACGTCAACGGCGGCGCGATCGCGATGGGGCACCCGCTGGGTGCCACCGGCGCGATGATCACCGGCACCATGGTCGACGAACTGGAGCGCCGCGGTGCACGCCGCGCGCTGATCACACTGTGCGTCGGCGGCGGCATGGGCGTGGCCACCATCATCGAGAGGGTTTGATTCGCATGGCTGAGAACACAATTGCTTGGGACAAGGACGACGACGGGATCGTCACCCTGACCCTCGATGACCCCACCGGCTCGGCCAACGTGATGAACGAGCACTACAAGGAGTCGATGCACAAGGCCGTGGAACGGCTTGTCGCAGAAAAGGATTCGATCACCGGCGTGGTGATCACCAGCGGCAAGAAGACTTTCTTCGCCGGTGGTGACCTCAAGGGCATGATCAACGCCGGTCCGGAGAACGCGGGCGACGTCTTCACCGAGGTCGAAGAGATCAAGCGCGACCTGCGCACGCTGGAGACGCTGGGCAAGCCGGTCGTCGCGGCCATCAACGGAGCTGCGCTCGGTGGCGGTCTGGAGATCGCGCTGGCTTGTCATCACCGCATCGCCGCCGACGTCAAGGGATTGGTGGTCGGCTTCCCGGAGGTGACGCTGGGCTTGTTGCCAGGAGGCGGTGGGGTCACCCGATCGGTGCGGATGTTCGGCATTCAGAAGGCGTTCATGGAGGTGCTGTCGCAGGGCAACCGGTTCAAGCCGGACAAGGCCAAAGAGATCGGGTTGATCGACGAGATCGTCGGCTCCGTCGACGAATTGGTGCCTGCCGCCAAGGCGTGGATCAAGGCCAATCCCGATGCGCACACGCAGCCATGGGACCAGAAGGGCTACAAGATGCCCGGCGGCACACCGTCGTCGCCGGCGCTGGCGTCGATCCTGCCGTCGTTCCCCGCGCTGTTGAAGAAGCAACTCAAGGGCGCGCCGATGCCGGCGCCGCGGGCGATCCTCGATGCTGCAGTCGAGGGCGCCCAGGTGGATTTCGACACCGCCAGCCGCATCGAGAGCCGCTACTTCACGTCTCTGGTGACCGGGCAGATCGCCAAGAACATGATCCAGGCGTTCTTCTTCGATTTGCAGACCATCAACTCGGGCGGCTCGCGGCCCGAGGGCATCCCGCAGAGCAAGCCCAAGAAGATCGGCGTGCTGGGTGCCGGGATGATGGGCGCCGGAATCGCTTATGTGTCAGCCAAAGCCGGCTTCGACGTGGTGCTCAAGGACGTCAGTCTGGAAGCCGCGCAGAAGGGCAAGGCTTACTCCGAGAAGCTGGAAGCCAAGGCGCTGCAACGGGGTAAGACCACCGAGGAGAAGAGCAAGGCGCTGCTGGAGCGGATCACGCCGACCGGCGACGTCGCCGACCTCGCCGGCGTCGACTTCGTGATCGAGGCGGTGTTCGAGAACCAGGAGCTCAAGCACAAGGTGTTCCAGGAAATCGAGGACGTCGTCGAGCCGAACGCGCTGCTGGGGTCCAACACCTCGACGCTGCCGATCACCGGCCTGGCAACCGGTGTCAAGCGCCAAGAGGACTTCATCGGCATCCACTTCTTCTCACCCGTCGACAAAATGCCGCTGGTCGAAATCATCAGGGGCGAGAAGACATCTGACGAGGCACTGGCCCGCGTGTTCGACTACACGCTGGCTATCGGCAAGACCCCGATCGTGGTCAACGACAGCCGCGGTTTCTACACCAGCCGCGTGATCGGCACATTCGTCAACGAGGCGCTGGCGATGCTGGGGGAGGGCGTGGAACCGGCTTCGATCGAGCATGCCGGTTCACAGGCCGGTTATCCGGCGCCGCCACTGCAGCTGTCCGACGAACTGAACCTCGAGCTGATGCAGAAGATCGCGACTGAGACCCGCAAGGGCGTGGAGGCGGCCGGCGGCACCTACGAGCCGCACCCCGCCGAAGCCGTCGTCAACAAGATGATCGAAATCGGCCGGCCGAGTCGGTTGAAGGGCGCCGGGTTCTACGAGTACGCCGACGGCAAGCGGGTCGGGCTGTGGCCGGGCTTGCGCGAGACGTTCAACTCCGGGTCGTCGAAACCGCCGCTGCAGGACATGATCGACCGGATGCTGTTCGCCGAGGCGCTGGAGACGCAGAAGTGCCTCGATGAAGGTGTGATCACCTCGACAGCGGATGCGAACATCGGCTCGATCATGGGCATCGGCTTCCCGCCGTGGACCGGCGGCACCGCGCAGTTCATCGTCGGATACGAAGGCCCGGCCGGCCGGGGCAAGGAGGCGTTTGTCGCACGGGCACGCGAGCTCGCGGCCAAGTACGGCGACCGCTTCAACCCGCCAGCCTCCCTGGGCTGAGCGATTTCGGTGCGATTCGCGGCGCTCAGCGCCTGGAATCGCACCGAAATCGGACGCCGTAGCCGTGGAGGAACGTGCGCACACCGGCGCGCACCGCGCGGTGGCGTGCCCGGGTGGACATCGGGGGTCCGGGGCGGTCGACCACTCCTGCGGTGAGCGCGACAAGCTGGTGTGCGGCAAGGAGTTCCGCATGCTTGCCGGATGGGATGTCGAGCATTCCCGCCCGGGCGATGCGGCGCAGATGCACACCGATCTCGGCGCGCACACGTTCCGGACCGGCACGCTGCCATGCCTTGATGGTGTCGTCGGGAATGTGGGCGATGTCCGCGAGGACTTGCCGCACCAACGCGAAATGTGTTGCGGTCGCGGGGTCGGGCGCTGACCACACCATGCCGAACTCGACGAGGTCCTCCTCGAGATCGACGATGCGTGCGAGATGGCGGCGGACGATCTCGATCTGATGGTCGGCGGTGCGTTCGGCGCTGTCGATGATCACCGCGCGGAACAGGGCGGCCTTGTCGTCGAAGTGGTTGTAGATGGTTCTGGTCGAGACCCGGGCCTCGTCCGCAATAGCCTCGATGCTCGCGCGGCTGTAGCCGTCACGCGCGAACACCCGCAGCGCGCCGTCCAACAGATCGCGCTGTTTGTCGGGTCGTGGCGACGGCATCGGCGCTCAGCGGTCCGGCGTCACCGTGCGCACCGCCTTGAAGGCGGTCACGCGCTCCAGCGACGCACCACCTTGCGCGAGCACGCGAGCCGCTGGTTCGTCGGAACTGCGGCGCTGCAACCAGTTCGGGTCTTCGCCGCGATTCGCCGGCGGTGACTGTTGGTCGGGACTCTGGGTGGCCACGCGCCACTGTTGCTCTGAGGCCCAGCGCGCGACGTTCACCAAGCGCTTGCCGTCGGTGCTGACCAGAAGCGTCGCCGAAATGTATCCGTCACGCTCCGTGAAGGTTTCGGCAATGGTGTCGGCCAGGTCGTCGGCCAGTTTTTCGGCGTTTCGCGGGTCGGCGAGGTCGAACTCCACCAACACGGTCACCTCGCCGTCGGTAGTCGGTGTCGACATGCGTGTCCTCCTCGAAACTCGAACTACAATAGTCATTGTAATTGCTACAACAGATGTTGTAAGGAGGGCGATCCTGATGTCCGCCGAAACAGCCGCTCCGCTGCGCCTGGCGATCGTGGTCGGCAGCACGCGTCCGCGTCGGCGTGCCGCAATGGTCGCGGACTGGGTGGTGCAGTGTGCGCGTCGGCATTTCGAAGGACAGCCGGTCGAGGTCGAGCTGGTCGACATCGCCGACGCCGGGCTGCCGCTGCTCGACGAACCGGTGCCGGCCGCGATCGGCAGCTACAGCGGCGAGCACACACGCCGCTGGGCCGACACCATCGGATCCTTCGACGGGTTCGTGTTCGTGGTCCCCGAATACAACCACTCGATGCCCGCGGCGGTGAAGAACGCCGTCGACTACCTGTTCGCCGAGTGGAACGACAAAGCAGCCGGCTTCGTGAGCTACGGAATCGACGGTGGCACAAGGGCTGTCGAGCACCTGCGGCTCACACTGGCCGAAGTCAAGGTGGCATGTGTGCGCAGCCAGGTGTCGCTGGGGCTCTTCACCGACTTTCAGCTGGACGACGTCACGCAGCCAGGGCGGTTCACCCCTGCAGAGCATCGGGAGTCGGTGTTGCACCGCATGTTCGACGAAGTGGCGGCTTGGGCTCAGGCGTTGCGTGGACTGCGGAAGAACTCAGCGGCGCTGCAGTAGGTAGAAGCGCAGGTTCTTCGCCCATGATTCGTCGCCGCTCCGCACGAGCGTCCAGTCGTCGGCGAAGCGTCGTTCGATTTCGTCCTGTGCGATGCCTGGGACGGCGAAGGAGCCGCCCGGAGTGAACTCGATGAGTAGCAGGCGTGCCTGCGCAGCGGCCACTGTGGTGATTTCACGGACGTAGCTGTCGCGGTCGGCGTCGCTCATGCCGTGCAAGCAGCCGTTGTCGACGATCAAGTCGAACCTGGTGCCCAGGTTTTCGTCCGACAAGCGGGTTGCGTCGGCGTGGCGGAAATCGACGGTCACGTTGCGCTGACGGGCTTTTGCGCGGGCAGTCTCGACGGCCTTCGGAACGAAATCGATTGCGGTGACTTGCCATCCGTGCTCGGCAAGATAAATTGCGGTGTCGCCGGTACCGCAGCCGACATCGAGCGCAGAGCCGGGTGTAAGTTCAGCGACCAGCTGCTGCAGGCTGCTTGCAATCGGGTGGCCGTCCCACGGCGTGAATCCGAGCCGATAGAAGATCCGGAAGAGAGTGTGCCGCGAGCTCACGTCACGCCTCACCCAGATCCGCGGAGAGCCAGTGCTGCGGTTTGAGATAGATCGCCACACTGTCACCGTGCTCGCGGCGGGCGAACTCGAGATAGGGCTCGACCTTCTCGGGGGCCAGATAGCGCTTGGTCATCTCGACGAGCTGCTCGTCGGTGCCGGGCTCGATCCGGCTGACCGGACCGTCGACCGCCACGTACCGGACGGTGGGCTCCAGCCGCTCGACCATCAGCGAGAAGCACCCAGCCGCCTCGATCAGCCGGTGCTTGCGCGACCCCGCGCCCGTCAGCACCCACGGTTCGCCGCCCGGCGTGTACTGGTACCAGATCGGCACCGTGAGCGGTCCGCGATCAGCGCCCGCGCTCACCGACAAGGCCGCGATGTGCGGCTGGGCCAGGAATTCTTCACGTTCTTGCTTCGACAGCGCCATGCACAACAGGCTAGTCGCGGCCACGCGACGGACTCACTCATCAGGTGGCTTGCTGCGCGGCGGCCTGTTCAACCAATCTCGCAGGCGGAAAAGCTCTTCGATTACCAACCCCACCGCGAGCAGGGCCACGATTACGACGATCACGATGGTCAGCATGGGTTTCGCCTTCGACATCTAGGTATACCCGCCTGTGGGCACTTAGAGTCTGCAGGTATGCGTTTTGGGCTGTTCATCCCGCAGGGCTGGCGTCTGGATCTCGTCGGCATTCCGCCGGAGCAACATTGGGAAGTGATGGCAGGCCTCGCGCGCTATGCCGACGAGGGAGCGTGGGACTCGTTGTGGGTGTACGACCACTTCCACACCGTGCCGGTGCCGACGGCCGAGGCCACCCACGAGGCGTGGAGCCTGATGGCCGCGTACGCGGCGTCGACGTCGCGGATCAAGCTCGGCCAGATGTGCACGGCGATGAGTTACCGCAACCCGGTCTACCTGGCGAAGGTGGCCGCAACCGTCGACGTCATCTCCGGCGGCCGCGTGCAGATGGGCATCGGCGCCGGATGGTACGAACACGAGTGGCGCGCTTACGGCTACGGGTTTCCCTCAGCCGGTGTGCGACTGGCCCGGCTCGACGAGGGTGTGCAGATCATGCGCGACGCATGGCGTGACGGCATGGTGACGTTCTCCGGCAAGCACTACCAGGCCGACGGAGCGATAGTGCAGCCGCAACCGTTGCAGCCCAACGGTATTCCGCTGTGGATTGCCGGCGGTGGTGAGCAGAAGACCCTGCGGATCGCGGCCAGGTATGCGCAGTACACCAACTACACGCCCGAGCCGGAGGCGTTCAAGCGCAAGTCGGAGATCCTGGCCCAGCACTGCCGTGATGTCGGCACGGACTTCGACGCGATCGTGCGGTCGGCGAATTTCACTGGCGTACTCGGCGATTCGGAGGCAGACGTCAAAGATCGCATGAATCGGATCCGCGATCGCTTGGTTGCGCACGTCGGTGAGCAAGCGACCGACGCCATGCTTGCCGCGACCGGCACCGATGCCGCGACCGGAACACCCGAGCAGGTCATCGAAAAGCTGCGGTCCATCCGTGATCTCGGATGCGAATATGCGATCGTGTACTTCCCCGAAGCCGCTTACGACCGCTCAGGCATCGAATTGTTCGAGCGCGAGGTGATCCCGGCGCTGAGTTAGGCCGTCGCAGGCTCGCCGACCTTGACCAGCGTCTTGCCGATGTTGGCCCCGGTGAACAGTCCGTTGAGCGCGTCGACGCAGGACTCGATGCCGTCGAAGATGGTCTGGCGGTGGACAAGTCGGCCCTCGTGCTCCCATTGGCGAAGCGCGGCGAACGCTTCGTCGAAGCGACCCCATTCGTCGAGCGCGTTGAACCCTTGCATCAGCGCGGTCTTGGCGAGCAGGTTGACGTAGTTGGCCGGGCCTGGGTGTTCGCCGGTGAGGTAGCTGGAGATGACACCGCAGAGGACCACCCTCGCTTTGTGCGCGAGCCGGCCGAGCACCGCGTCGAGGATCGGGCCGCCCACGTTGTCGAAGTACACGTTCACCCCGCGCGGGCAGTGTTGCTTGAGCGCGGCGGGCACGTCGTCGTGCTTGTAGTCGATGCAGGCGTCGAAGCCGAAGTCGTCAACCACGGCCTGGCACTTGTGCGGTCCGCCGGCGATCCCGACCACCCGGGCGCCGGCGATCTTGGCGATCTGGCCTGCGATCGACCCGGTGGCGCCTGCGGCTGCCGAAACCACGACGGTTTCACCGGATTGCGGCCGGCCGATGTCGGTCATGCCGAAGTAGGCGGTGGCGCCGGTGGGGCCGTACACCGACATGATCGCGAGCTGGTCGGTTTCGCCGGGGATCGGGGTGGTGAAGATGTCGTCGCGGATGAGCACGTACTCCTGGAAGCCGGTGAGCGTGGTGACGATGTCGCCGACCTGGTATGCCGGGCACCGGGACGCGACGACCTCACCGATGCCGGCTGCTCGGATGACCTCGCCCAGCTGCACGGGAGGCAGATAGCCCGGTTGGTCGTTGAGCCACGTTCGGACGGCAGCGTCGATGCCGACGTAGGTGGTGCGGACCAGCGCCTCGCCGTCGGCGGGCTCGGGCGCCGGGACCGTGACGAGTTCGGTGTCGTCGGGCTGCACCAGTCCCGTCGGGCGGCGGCGCAGCACGATCTGGCGGTTCATCAGGTCAGCCACGAGGGTGAACCTACACGGGCTGCGCTAGCACAAAGGCCTGACAAACCGCGGTCATTGAAACTGCTTTATTCACAGACCTTTTCAGCGGTGGATGACCGCGTGATGTGTCGGTCGTCGCGGCTATCATTCGACCATGCGTTCGAAAACCGGGCGAGATGCGGTGTTCGCAGCCGTGGAACGGTACCGCGCCGCGGTGGCCGAGCTGGCGGAGGTGGCGCTGGACGGGCTGGCGCTGCCGACCTGTGTGCGGTGCTCGATGCCGTGGAGTCGGGACGCTGTCGGCTACCGATCATCGAGCATCAGGCCATCAACCGGATCGCGGCGACGGCCGGCGCCGACCAGATCGGCCGGTCGTTGAAGAGGTATCTGGCCGAGCGGCTGCGCATCCGGCCCGCCGAAGCGGCCCGGCGCATCGCCGACGCCGAGATGCTCGGCGAACGGTCGACGCTGACCGGCGAGCGATTGGCGCCGGCGTGGGCGGGCACCGCTGCCGGGCAGCGCGGCGGGGTGCTCAACGCTGACCATGTGAGGGAGATACGCCGCTTCTTCCATCAACTTCCGGATTGGATCGACGAGTCGACCCGGATGCGTGCCGAAGCGGAGCTGGCCGGAGTGGCGGCGAAGTTTCGCCCCGACGAGCTCGCGGTGCTGGCCGACAAGCTCGCCGATTGCCTCAATCCCGACGGCATCTTCACCGACGCCGACCGGGCGCAGCGGCGCGGGCTGATTATCGGGCGCCAAAACACTGACGGAATGAGCAAGATCAGCGGGTGGCTCACGCCTGAAGCCCGCGCCGGCTTGGATGCCGTGCTGGGCAAGTGGGCGGCGCCGGCTATGTGCAATCCGGCGGACGAGTCCCCGACCGTGGACGGCAGCCCATCGGAAGAAGCGATCAAGCAGGATCACCGCAGCACCGCCCAGCGCAACCATGATGCGCTCGTGGCAATGTGTCGCAGCGTGCTGGCCTCTGGTCAGTTGGGGTCACATCATGGGCTGCCGGTCAGCATCGTGGTGTCGACCACCTTGCAGGAACTTGAATCCGCCGCCGGCCTTGCCCACACCGGGGGTGGATCGTGGCTTCCGATGGCCGATGTGATCCGCATGGCCAGCCACGCTCGTCACTACCTACGCATATACGACGAGCACACCAGCCGCGAACTGTATCTCGGCGAGACTAAACGCATCGCGTCCCCGGCACAGCGAATCGTGTTGCACGCCAAGGACCGTGGCTGTAGTCGCCCGGGCTGTACCGCACCCGGCTACCTGTGCGAGGTGCATCATGTCACCGAGTGGGCCAAGAGCCATCGCACCGACATCGACGATTTGACCTTTGCGTGCGGGCCCGACCACAAGCTGCTCGACGAACAGGGCTGGACCACCCACAAGAACGCCGACGGCGTCACCGAATGGCTGCCGCCGCCGCATCTCGACTTCGGCAAACCGCGCACCAACGGGTACTGGCACCCCGAGCGGTACTTTCGACTCGGAGACGACGATGACCCTTAGCGTGCTGCAGTCGCGCGGACCCTCAGATCGCCGGGCCCAGCAGGTCGTCGGCGTCCTTGATCACATATCCGTAGCCTTGCTCGGCCAGGAACCGCTGCCGGTGTGCGGCGTACTCGGCGTCGAGGCTGTCGCGGGCCACCACCGAGTAGAAGTAGGCGCCGCCACCGCCGGCCTTCGGCCGCAGCAGCCGGCCCAGTCGCTGCGCCTCTTCCTGGCGTGACCCGAACGTGCCCGAAACCTGAACGGCTACAGAGGCTTCCGGTAAATCGATGGAGAAGTTCGCCACCTTCGACACCACCAGCGTCGACACCTCGCCGTTGCGGAACGCGTCGAACAGGGCCTCGCGTTCGGCGGTCTTGGTGGAACCCTGGATCACCGGTGCGTCGAGTTCGGCGCCCAGCTCCTCGAGCTGGTCGAGGTATGCCCCGATCACCAGCCGCTGGTCGTCGGGGTGCTTGTCGAGGATCGACTTGACCACCGCGATCTTCGAATGTGCCGTGGAGCACAGCCGGTAGCGTTCCTCGGGTTCTGCGGTGGCGTACAGCATCCGCTCATTGTCGGTGAGCGTCACACGCACCTCGATGCACTCCGCCGGAGCGATCCAGCCTTGCGCCTCAATGTCTTTCCACGGCGCGTCGTAGCGCTTCGGCCCGATGAGAGAGAACACGTCGCCCTCGCGGCCGTCCTCGCGGATCAACGTCGCAGTCAAGCCCAGGCGGCGCCGTGACTGAAGATCCGCCGTCATCCGGAACACCGGCGCGGGCAGCAGATGCACCTCGTCGTAGATGATCAAGCCCCAGTCTCGGCTGTCGAACAGCTCCAGGTGCCGGTAGGCGCCCTTCGACCGGCGCGTCATCACCTGATAGGTCGCGATCGTGACGGGCCGAATCTCTTTGCGCTCGCCCGAATACTCGCCGATCTCCTCTTCGGTCAACGACGTGCGGGCGATCAGCTCGCGCTTCCACTGCCGGCCCGCCACCGTGTTGGTCACCAGGATCAGCGTGGTGGCACCGGCCTTGGCCATCGCGGCCGCGCCGACCAGCGTCTTGCCGGCGCCGCACGGCAGCACGACCACGCCGGAGCCGCCGGCCCAAAATGACTCGGCGGCCACCTCCTGGTAGTCGCGTAAATGCCAGCCCTCCTGGCGCAGGCTGATCGGGTGGGCCTCGCCGTCGACGTAGCCCGCGAGGTCCTCGGCGGGCCAGCCGATCTTGAGCAGCATCTGCTTGATGTGGCCACGTTCGCTGGGGTGGACGATCACCGTGTCGTCGTCGATACGCGCGCCCAGCATTGGCTGAATCTTCTTGTGGCGCAACACCTCTGCCATCACCGCGCGATCCAGGCTGACCAGCGTCAGCCCGTGCGCGGGATGCTTGACCAGCTGCAGCCGCCCGTAGCGCGACATGGTGTCGACGACGTCGACCAACAACGCCTGCGGCACCGCATACCGCGAATAGCTGACCAGCGCGTCGACCACTTGTTCGGCGTCGTGGCCTGCGGCACGGGCATTCCACAGCGCCAGCGGCGTGATTCGGTAGGTGTGCACATGCTCGGGTGCGCGTTCGAGCTCGGCGAACGGGGCGATCGCCGCGCGCGCCTCGTTGGCGAGTTCGTGGTCGACTTCGAGCAGCACCGTCTTGTCGGACTGCACGATCAGGGGTCCGTCGGTCATTTCACCCATTATCCGTCGTCTACCGACTTATCCGTCGTCCACCGACACCACAGAGGTGACGCGGTGCACGGCGAAGTCGCGCACCCGGCCCGACGCCAGGTCGAACGCCACCAGCTGGCCGCCGCGCACGCTGATCGGCGACACCACCCGCTGGGTGGCCACCCCCGCCGGGTCGACGTAGCCCATCACCACCGAGGCCTGGTCACGCACGGCCTGCTGCAACAGCAGCACCGCGGTGCCGGCGTCGACGCGCACCGCGGGCGCAGTGGCCGCGACTTTGCGCAGCATCGCGACGATCGCTTCCAGGGTCTGCGGGGCAAGCGGCGGCGGGCTGCGGTACGGCCGACGCTGCGGGACGTCAGTCACTCTGGCTCCGCGCGGCCGCAGGTCGACGACCGCCCCCGTGGCGTCCTCGGCCGCCGGCGCGAACCCGGCGTCGCGCAACGCTTTGAGCACGTCGGCGATCGGCGCCTGCGCCACGGCGACCGTCGGGGCGAGAAGCCGCAATTGCACCGCCTCGGCCAACGGTGCAGCGGCCACTTGGGCCAGCAGCGCGGTGTCATCGCACCGCACAAACGACGCAGCCACACCCACTCGCAGCTGACCGTGGCGGCGCGCCACGTCGTCGATCAGATAGGTAAGTCCTTGCGGCACAGGGGTTTTGGAGTGCTCGCGAAAGAAGGCATGCAGCCCCGCGGCTGTGCGGCCGACGTCGAGTGCCCGCCGGATCGATGCTTCGGAAATCCGGTAGACCATCGCGGCGCCGGCCGACTCGACGGTCGCGACTTCCGCCAACTGGTCGGACAGCTCGCGGCGCAGCGGACCCGGCACCACCACGGTCAAGTCTGCCTGCACCAGGAAGTGGTCGATCGGCGCGGGCAGGATGCGCTTCATCGCGGCGACGGTCTCGTCCTCGGACGCGCCGGAAATCAGCGCCCGCGCCGGCGACGTCAACGCCCCCCGGCCCACCAGCCCGAGCGCAGTGGCCTCCTCCAGCAGATCGGCGACCGGTCCAGGTTGCAAACGCAGCGCCCACCGCGGCCGCCGCCACAGCAGCAATCGCGACGCCTCCGCGGCATCGAGGCCCGCTCCCTCGGGCAAGTCGGCCAACAGCGACAGCAGCAGCCGACGGTCCAGCGGGGCCGCGGTGGAAAACAGTGCCTGCGACAGCGCGGCGATCGGCTTGTTGTCCGGCCCGCGGCGGCCCGCCAGGCTCGGACGCGACGCCAGCTCCAGCCACGTCGTCGCCAACAGGTGCCAGCGCTGCGCGGGCGGCGACTCGACGAAGCGGTCGGCCTGCACGGTGGGTGCCCAGTACGGTCCGTCGCCGTCGAGCGGTTCTGGGTGCGGCATGCCGGACACGATCAGCCCTGCAGACGCCGCAAGCTCGAGAAGCAGCCCGAGCCGCTGCTCGGAGATGCCGGTCACCTTGGCGAGCCGCTTCACCTCACGCACTCCGAGTCCGCCGCTGCGCAGCTCGGGAACCGGTGCGGCGCCGAGGGTTTCGACCAGCAGCTCGATCTCGCGCAACACATCCAGCACCGCGCCGGCAGCGGCCGCGTCGACGTCGGCCATCGAGGTCGAACGCACCGCGGGCGTCGGCTCCATAAGGCTCACCGGCCCCGGCTCTTCACCGCGCAGTACCTGTCCGACCACTCGCGGCAGGATCACGGTCTCGTCGTCGACCTGCCGCAGCAACCCGGCCGCCAGCAGCCGCTGCACCGGCCGGTCCGGTGGAGTGCCCGGCGCCGCGTCGCGGGTGCGACCCACCGGCGAGCCGGACACCAGCCGGTCCAGCAACTGGCGCTGCGCATCGTCGAGCCCGTCGACCGCGCTGATGATGTCCTGGGCGTCGCGTATGTCCTGCTCCAGCGTCACCTGACCGGGATGCCAGGGCAGCGCCGCGGGCGCCTCGGCAACCACTCGAAGGTTTCCCTCGCCCCACACCAGCGCGCGGTCGGTCAGCTCCTGCAGAGCCTCGGAGAGCGCGTTCAATGGCACGCGGTCACTGAGCAGCGCTGCCACCTTGGCCGCGGACACAGGCGCCGCGTCGGCCTGCAGCACCAGGAGCGCATCGAGCACGGCCAGCGTCAGGAAGTCCAGGTCGTCGCCGGCGGCCCTCACCGACTGGCGCGCCTGGGCCCGCGCTGCCAACGCGGCGATACTGCCCGGAGGCGGTTGGGTGAGGTCGGGGCGCAGTTGCAGCAGTCGGACCAGCCGGTCATCGGGCAGGTCGGCCAGCCAGGCACCCAGCGGCAGGCGCGGGGTGTTGTTGCTCATTGCTGACCAGCCTAAAGCAGCCGGTCAGTGTCGCGACGCGCCGTAACGCCTGTCAGAATGGGGCCGTGGCAGACAACAAATCCGCGAAGAGTCGATACGTCGATCCCGGCTGGCCGACCCTCGACGGCGACAACGACCACGCCGTCAGCGAGCTCGCTGCCGACCGCACCGGCGCGTTGTCGCCGTTCGGGGACGTCACGTTTCCCCTGCCCGCCGACGAGCTCCCGTACACCCATCCGGTGACGGTGGTCAACAAGTAGCTGGGCCCATGAGCGCTTCCGGCGCCGGCCGACTCTCGCACCTCGACGAACGAGGAGCGGCGCACATGGTGGACGTGACCGCCAAGGCCGTCACCAAGCGCACTGCGGTCGCGGCCGGAGTGTTGGTGACGACGCCGGAGGTGGTCGGGTTGATCTCCACCGGCGGCCTGCCGAAGGGTGACGCGCTGGCGACCGCACGGGTAGCCGGCATCCAGGCGGCCAAGCGCACCAGCGAGTTGATCCCGCTGTGCCATCAGCTCGCGCTCACCGGCGTGGACGTCGACTTCGAGATCGGCCCGTCGAGTGTCGAGATCACCGCGACTGTGCACAGCACCGATCGCACGGGCGTCGAGATGGAAGCGCTGACCGCCGTCAGCGTCGCGGCCCTCACCCTCTACGACATGATCAAGGCCGTCGACAGGGCCGCGCGCATCGACAACGTGCGGGTGCTGCACAAAGCAGGCGGACGCAGCGGCAGCTGGACCAGATGACGCGGTCGGCTCGAGTGGTGATTGCGTCCACGCGTGCTGCGGCGGGAAGATACGAAGACCGTAGCGGCCCAATCATTTTCGACTGGCTCACGCAGCGCGGCTTCACCGTGCCGCCGCCGGCGGTGATGCCAGACGGCGACGCCGTGGGTGCGGCTTTGCGCGCCGCGGTCGCCGATACCGTCGACGTGGTCATCACCTCGGGAGGCACCGGGATCTCACCTACCGATGCGACACCCGAGCAGACGGCTGCAGTGCTCGACTACCAGATCCCCGGGCTGGCCGACGCGATCCGGCGCTCGGGGCTGCCGAAGGTGCCGACGTCCGTGCTGTCGCGCGGGTTGTGCGGGGTGGCCGGCCGCACGCTGGTGGTCAATCTGCCGGGCTCACCCGGCGGCGTCCGCGACGGCCTCGCGGTGCTCGCCGACGTGCTGGATCACGCGCTGGACCAGCTGCGCGGAAAGGACCACGGATGACAGAGGTTCTGCGCGCCGAGATCACCGAGCAGCCCGTCGACCTCGCCGAGCACGAAGCGCTGGTGGCGCATGCCGCGGCCGGCGCGGTGGTGGGTTTCGCCGGCGTGATCCGCGACCACGACGCCGGCCGCTCGGTGACACGGCTGGAGTACTCGGCGCATCCGTCCGCTCCGGACGTGCTGGCCGAGGTGCTCGCTGACATCGCCCGCGACAGCCCCGGCGTGCGCGCGCTGGCCGCCAGCCACCGCGTCGGCACGCTGACCATCGGTGACGCGGCGCTGGTAGCTGCGGTTGCCGCCGACCATCGCACCGCCGCATTTCAGACGTGCGCCAAGCTGGTCGACGCCATCAAGGCGCGGCTACCGGTGTGGAAGCACCAGTTCTTCGCCGACGGCAGCGACGAGTGGGTCGGTTCGGCCTGACCTGTCTTAGCCGGCAGCCGGGGTCGGCGCGTCCGCGGGCGCGGCCTGCTGGGCGAGCCCCAGCAGTGCGTCGTTGAGCGCGATGTCCTGGTTGCTGATCGCGCCCCACAGGTCCTTGAGGTAGCCAGAGCCGGCGCCCTGCTGCAGGATGCCTTGCGGCAGCGTGGGCAGCTTGCCGTCCGTCATGAACTGGTTGGCGGCGTCGTAGGCCGGAGCCGGGATATCCGCCGGCAGCGGTGCGGGCGGCGCCGGGTCGGCCGGAGCGAGCGGCACCTCGAGCGAGGTCTGCTCGATGACGGCCGAGTCGGGCGCAGCGACGCCCAGGGCCTCGCCGGCGGGCGGCGTGTCGACCGCAGCCGCGGCGTCGACGATCACGCCGTCGGTAGGCGCGGGCACCTGGTCCACGGCCGGCAGCACGACATCTGCCGGTTCGACGGGTGCGTCGACCGTCTCGATGACCGGCTCGGGAGCCGGGGGCGCTTCGGGGGCCGGCGGAGCTTCGGGCGCGCGCGGCGCCTCAGGAGCCGGCGGTGCCTCGTTGACCGGAGCAGGGGCTTCGGGCGCGGGCCCGGCGTCAGCGGCCGGTGCCTCGGGAGCCGGGGCCTCCGGGGCGGGCAACTGACCCTCCGGCGGCGTGGCTGCGTCCAGCGTTTGCACCTGGTTGGCCGTCCGCGGCGTGACACTGCGCTGGCTGGCGCCGGACAGGCCGGTGCCGCACACGGGCCAGGCGCCGCGGCCCTGACGGGCCAGCACACGCTCCGCGACCGCGATCTGCTGCTCGCGGGTGGCCATGTGCGCCGACGGGGCGAACTCGCTGCCTCCTGCGGAACTCCAGGTGCTCGGCGAGAACTGCAGACCGCCCTGGTAGCCGTTGCCGGTGTTGATCGACCAGTTGCCGCCGGACTCGCAGCGGGCGACCTGGTCCCATTCGCCGTCGGTGGCCGCGGCCGCGTGGGCGCTCAGCGCCAGGCCGCTTCCTCCGATGACTGCGCCCGTGAAGGCGACTTTCGCGACGTTGATGTTGGATTGCGTGGGCTTGCGATGCCGTCCACTCATGCGCGAGTTTCGTCCTCTCTACATGCGCCTGCGGAGTCAGCTGTCGGGTTAGGGCAAGAGAGGTCGCCCGGCCGGAAGAACCGGCTTCACCCCAAGGAGCCGCGTGGGCTCCGGGTCCGTGTCGGTGGACCGATTGGGTCCCCCGCCTCCATCCACGGTGTCGTCGTGTCCTTCCCTCACGGATGGAGCTCGGCGCGAAAGGGAAGGAGGGCCAACCGCATTGGGGTGGGCCGGCCTGCGCAAGACCGTAACGGTTTACGGGAAATTCGTCACCTTCAGGCGCCTACGGCGTTTCGGTCCCCGGCAAACGGGAAAGCCCCAAGACGGGACGGCGTACCTGCAGGTCGCTTGCGGCCGACACCGCCCCGAAGCCAATCCGTGACCATTCCGTGATGTGACGGAAATCACGTCAGCCGCCGGCAAACGGCGGCAGCACATCCACGGTCTGCCCGGCGCGAAGCTGCAGCGACGGGTCGCGCACCGCCACCCCGTCGCACAGATACGAACACCGTGCGAGCACGGCGGCCAGTTGGGGATCGCGCGCTGCGAGGGTGTTCGTCAGACTGGCGACAGTCACCCCGGGATCCACGGCGAGCACTTCGGCTTCCATGCCAGCGGCGGCCTGCGCGGCCCCGAAGTAGCGGACCGTCACCTGGATCGTCGTCGTGACGTCGGTCATCTCAGCCGCCGATCGCGCTCATCGGTCGTGCCGGTTGCACAAAGCTGGGGTCGTTGATCCCGTGGCCGGCCGCCTTCGCCCACATCGCCGCACGCCACGCGGCCTCGATCTCCGCGTCGTCGGCACCGCCGCGCAACAGTCCGCGCAGGTCGGTCTCGTTGCGCGCGAACAGGCAGTTGCGCACCTGTCCGTCGGCGGTCAACCGGGTGCGGTCGCAGGCGGCGCAGAACGCGTGCGACACCGACGCGATCACCCCGACCGTCGCAGGGCCGCCATCGACCAGCCACAACTCCGCCGGCGCCGAGCCGCGCGGCCCAGGGTTGGCTGCAAGCGTGAAATGGCGCCGCAGTGCGGTCAGGATGTCGTCGGCCGTCAGCATCTCGCCGCGGCTCCAGCGGTGATCGGCATCCAGCGGCATCTGCTCGATGATCCGCAGCTGATAGCCGTGCTCCAGGCAGAACCGCAGCAGCGCGACGGCGTCGTCGCGGCCGGTTACCGGATCGAGCACCGCGTTGACCTTCACCGGATCCAGTCCCGCGGCGCGCGCGGCCGCGAGTCCGTCGAGCACGTCAGGTAGCCGGTTGCGCCGGGTGATCGCCGCGAACCGGGCGGCGTCGACGGTGTCCAGCGACACGTTGATTCGGTCCAGCCCCGCGGCGGCCAGCCGCTCGGCGCGCGTCGCGAGGCCGATCCCGTTGGTGGTCAGCGTGATCTCCGGCCGGGGCCGCAGCTCGGCCGTCGCCGCGATGATCTCTTCCAGGTTCTTGGACAGCAGCGGCTCACCGCCGGTGAATCGCACACTGGTGATGCCGAGACGCGTGACCGCGATCTGCAAGAGGCGCAGCAGTTCGTCGGGCCGCAGCAGCCGTTCGGCCGGCATCCAGTCCAGGCCCTCGGCAGGCATGCAATAGGTACACCGCAGATTGCAGCGGTCGGTCAGCGAGACCCGCAGGTCGGTGTGGACGCGGCCGAAGCGGTCGACGAGCGGTCCGTCGGCGGGGGCGTCGCCAGCGGCCGCTCGGTGCGGGTGCACCGACGGCAGACCGAGGGCGGTGACCGTCATATCCACGACCTCGCGTCGTCGGCCGGCACGATCTCTTTGCCCAACGGCACCAGCGAGATAGGGATCAGCTTCAGGTTGGCCAGCGCCAGGGGGATGCCGATGATCGTGATCGCCTGCGCGATCGCGGTCGCGACGTGACCGATCGCCAGCCACACGCCGCACAGCACCAGCCAGATGATGTTGCCCACCAGCGCGCCGGTGCCGGTGCCGGGCTTGTCGACGATCGTGCGGCCGAACGGCCACAAGGCGAACAGCGCAATCCGCAGGGCGGCGAAACCGAACGGGATCGTGATGATCAGGACGAAGCAGATGACGGCCGCGAGCAGATATCCCAGCGCCAGCCACAGGCCGCCGAAGAGCAACCAGATGACGTTCAGTATCAAGCGCATAGTATCGGCTCTTCGCCCAAGCGGCTCATCAGTTCCTCCAGGGGGTTTCCCCAGCCTACCGACCAAACGGGGCTGCTTCGCGCTGGGTGAGCCGAGTAGGATTTGCTCATCGCGTCCTGCGACTGTGCGGGGCGCGATCTTTGCGAGTGACCGTCGAGACAAGCAGGTGAGACAAGTGCCGACCGGCAGGGTGAAGTGGTATGACCCGGAAAAGGGCTTCGGCTTTTTGTCCCAAGAGGACGGCGAGGACGTCTACATCCGCTCGTCTGCGCTGCCCGCCGGCGTCGAGGCGCTCAAGTCCGGCCAACGGGTGGAGTTCGGCGTGGCGACGGGGCGGCGAGGCCCGCAAGCGTTGAGCCTGAAGCTGATCGACCCGCCTCCGTCGCCGCTGCGCACGCGCCGGGAAGCGGCACAGCACGAGCACAAGCACACGCCCGACGAATTGCACGCCTTGGTCGAGGACATGATCAAGCTGCTGGAGGGCAAGGTGCAGCCGGAACTTCGCAGAGGCCGCTATCCGGACCGCAAGACTGGCCACACGGTCGCGGAGGCGCTCAAGCGGGTAGCACGCGAACTGGACGCCTGACCGCGCGCCGAGTGGTGACTCGAGGCACGGCCGCGACGGGGAGGCGTGGATTAAGCCGGCACTCGCCGGGCATCCTGAAGCCATGGCAGCCTATGTCGCCAGTAGCGGCGAGTTCGAACGCGACACCGACTACATCACTACCCGCATCACGGCCGACGGTCGTGACGGCTATCCGGTGGAGCCCGGCCGCTACCGGCTGATCGTCGCGCGGGCGTGCCCGTGGGCCAACCGGGCCATCATCGTGCGCCGGCTGCTTGGTCTGGAACCCGTGCTGTCCATTGGCTTTTGCGGTCCTACGCACGACGAGCGCAGCTGGACCTTCGACCTGGATCCTGGTGGCGTCGACCCGGTGCTGAAGATCCCGCGATTGCAAGACGCCTACTTCAAGCGGTTTCCGGACTACCCGAAAGGCATCACAGTTCCGGCAATCGTCGACGTGCGCACCGGTGAAGTGGTGACCAACGACTTCGCCCAGATCACGCTTGATCTGTCCACCGAATGGCGCCAGTACCACCGCGACGGCGCTCCCGACCTGTACCCCGAGCCGTTGCGCGACGAGATCGACGAGGTTACCCAGCGCATCTACACCGAAATCAACAACGGCGTGTACCGCTGCGGGTTCGCCGGGTCACAAGAAGCCTACGAGCGGGCCTACGAGCGGCTCTTCACCGCGCTGGACTGGGTGTCCGAAAGACTCAGCCGCCAAAGGTTTTTGGTGGGCGACACCATCACAGAGGCCGACGTGCGGCTGTTCACCACGCTGGCCCGGTTCGACCCCGTCTACCATGGCCACTTCAAGTGCAACCGCCAGAAGCTCTCGGAGATGCCGGTGCTGTGGGCCTACGCCCGCGACCTGTTCCAGACCCCCGGCTTCGGTGACACCATCGACTTCGTCCAGATCAAGCAGCACTACTACATCGTCCACAAGGACATCAACCCGACGGGCATCGTGCCCAAGGGGCCGGACCTCGCCAACTGGCTGACGCCGCATGGTCGAGAAGAGCTGGGCGGCAGGCCTTTTGGTGACGGGACACCGCCTGGTCCGCCGGCGGAAGGGGAGCAGGTGCCGCCGGGTCACACACCGCTGAGCTAAGCCCAGGCCGTCCGCACCGACCATTCGGCGTGCGGCATCGGGAACAAATCACCCTTCTCGTCGGACACCAACGTCAGAATCTGCACCACCACCCGATTCAGCCGCCCCCCGGCGGCGCCGACGGTCGGGATCGTCACCGCCAGGCGGGAATTCGGTCGGAAGACCTGCAGCGAGGTGTCGCGCGGATCGTCGTAGAAGGCCCGCAGCAGCCACGGCGTGCGCCCGATCGAGGGCGGCACCGACAGCTGCACCACATTGCGGTCGTCCACGGCCAATTCGCCTTGGGCTCCGGCATTTTCGCAGTCGTTGAGGTCGATCGGACTGCAGTACCGATACGGTCCCACCCGAGCCAGCTGGCCGCGCGAGTAGGCGCTGATCTCCGGTCGCGCCGGCGGATGGCCGCGCACCACAAGCCAAATGCCAACGGCGACAACGCCGCACACCACGATGACGGCGCCTATCGCCGTCAGGGCGCGGGTCACTGCGGTGTTGCCATCGCGCCGGCAGGCGTGCTGCCTTCCTGCTCCGCGACCACCGGCCGGTTGCCGCCGAAGCCCGGGATCAGCGAGTCGCCGCGATAGCTCACGATGGTCTGCGCCAGGCCGAGAATCAGAAACGACGAGATCGCGGTGAACCCGACACGCAGATCGGTGTACACCAACACGCCCGTCGCGCCGCCGGCCACCCAGGCCAGCTGTAGCAGCGACTCCGAACGCCCGAAAGCCGACGCCCGCGACTGCTCCGGCAGATCGTCCTGCAGCGACGCGTCCAGCGACGCCTTGCCCACTGCGCTGCAGCCCGACGTCAACAGCGCCGCGATCGCGGTGAACAGCAGGTTGCCGAAGAACGCCGCCGCCAGTGCGGCGACAGTGACGATGATTGTGCAGCGCACCACCAGAATCGACGGCCGGCCTAACTTCAGCCGCGCGCTCAGCCCGTTGCCCGCGAAGTTGCCGACGGTGGCCGCTGCCCCGATCAGCCCCAGCATGGCCACCTGCTCCAGCCCGGTCGCGTCGTGCGACTTGGCCCAGAACGCCGGATACAAGAACAAGAACCCGACCATCATCTTGATCGTGACGTTGCCCCACAGCGACGTGATGATGTTGCGGCCCAACGGCTGTCGCGGCTTGGCCCGCTTGGCAGGCCGGGGTTCGCGGTCTCGGCGCAACGGCGCGCTGTGGCTGTGGTAGGTCAGCGTGGTCGGCACCTCACCCGCGGTGACCTCCACCCAGCGGGGAATCTGCATCGACAGGTAGGCGCCGATGACCGTGACGACGACGACCACGAACAGCGCCCCGGGCAGCCCGAACAGCTTGGTGAAGACGTACTCGACACCCGCGGCGATGCCGCCGCCGACGATCGTGCCGCCGATCAACCCGAACACCGTGAGCCGGGAGTTCACCCGCACCAGGTCGATGGTCGGCGGCATCACCCTCGGTGTGACCGCGCTGCGCAGCACACTGAACGACTTGGACATCACCATCATCAGCAGCGCGCACGGGTACAGCACCCACGGCGGGAAGCTGCCGCTGGCGCCGTCGTAGTTCGCGATGAGGATCACCGCCAGCGCGGTCCGGAAGGCGAACGACATGGCCAGCGCGACACGGCGCCCGTGCTGCAGCCGGTCCAGCGCCGGACCGATGAGCGGAGTGATCACCGCGAACGGCGCGATCGTGATGAGAAGGTACAGCGCCACCCGGCTTTTGCTTTCGGCCGACGCGGCCGCGAAGAACAATGTGTTGGCCAGTGCGACGGCCATCGCGGCGTCGACTGCGAAGTTGGCCATCACCGGGTAGGTCAACGCGGTCAGGCCGGACTTGTCGGCGCCGTCAGCGGTGGCCGCCCGATGGAACAGCCCGTACATTCGCACACCCATTTCCCGGCTGCGCATCGCAGCTGCCCGGGTCACGGTGACCTTCTGCCCGTCGGATACTCCGGAGCGAGGCGGAGGCGAATACCCCTGGCCTGCCGGCTCGTCCAGCGGCGGCAGATACCGGTTGCCGCTGGGCATCGATGACTGCGAAGCCCGGCGGTACGGCACGCCGTCGGTGGGGTAGTTGGCCATGCCGGGATGTTCGTCGGCGTCGGGAGCCGGCCGGGGTGGGTAATACCGGTGATCACCGCCGCGATCACCGCCGAGGGCGTCTGGCCGCGGTCCGCTCACAGCGTCGATTGTCCACTATCGGGTGGACGCGGTGGCGCAGCTAGCCGGTGTGGCTGCGGGCGGGTGCGTCGGGCACTATTGGGGATGCAATGGACGACGTGACCGTGGCCGACGCGCAGGCCACCGAAGCGCCGGCCGCGGACGTGCTGGCCGGCGCGGTCGAGCAGGCTCGCGCGGCGATCGTCGAGTTCAGCGGTGAGACCGTCGGCGAGTACATCGGCGTGACGTTCGACGACGCCACCGCGGCCACCCATCGCTTCCTGGCGAACCTGCCCGGCTATTGCGGCTGGCAGTGGGCGGTGGTGGTGGCCGCGCATCCGGGCGCCGACCACGCGACCATCAGCGAGGTGGTGTTGGTGCCCGGGCCGACGGCGCTGTTGGCCCCGCAGTGGGTGCCGTGGCAGGACCGGATCCGGCCGGGCGACCTCGGCCCCGGCGACCTGCTCGCCCCGCCGCGCGACGATCCCAGACTCGAACCCGGCTACGTTCTCACTGGCGACCCGGCCGTCGACGACGTCGCGGTGGAAATCGGTCTGGGGCGGCGGCAGGTGCTCAGCGCGTTCGGGCGCGCCGCGGCCGCGCAGCGTTGGCACGACGGCGACTACGGCCCGCAGTCGCCGATGGCGCGGTCCGTTCGGAGGGTCTGCCGTGATTGCGCGTTCTACCTTCCACTCGCGGGCTCGCTCGGCAGGATGTTCGGCGTGTGCGCCAACGAGATGTCCGCCGACGGCCACGTCGTCGACTCCGAATACGGATGCGGCGCGCACTCGGACACTCCGGCACCCCCCGGCAATGGTTCGCCGCGCTATGACCCGTTCGACGACGGCGTGCTGGATCTAGTCGAACCTCAACAGGGCTAAGCCTTTTCGGCCGCCGCTTTGATCTTGGCAAGCGATGCGTTCATCCCGTCGAGCAGCTCCTGCTCGAAACTGGGCACTCCGCCGAACAACATGTTGACCAACATGTTCGACGCCGCCTTCACACCGTTTTCGGCGTGCCGCGACTCCACCACGCGGGTACCGGTGGCGGTCGGTTCGAGCTCGTAGCTCCAGACTGTGTTGTTGGTGTTGACCCGGAACGCGAATTTGCGTTGCGGCACAACCTCGATGACCGTGCTCGTGGTCGGCCAGAACAGCCGGTTGCGGCGGTTGAGATTGACGGTCCGGGTGCCCGGGCGCAACGGTCCGAGCGGCTTCATCATGCGGCACTGCGGACTCCACTCCGGCATCCGGCGGAAGTCGGTGATCAACTGCCAGACCTTCTCGACGGGAGCGTCGATGTCGATCTGGGCTTGCAACAGCGGTGCGGCCATTGGTGCCTCCTGTTCTTCAGTACAGGCCGGTTTGAGCGCCGCGCGACCCGCTGCGGGCCGCGCGACGCTGCCACAAATACAGCAACGTGCCGAATGCCGCGACGCCGAGGCCGGCGACGGTGACCGGCCGCCAAGTCTGCAGCTCAGGCACAGTGAAAGCCGCGATCGCCGCGGCGATCCAGGCCAGCGTGCACACGGCGATCACCGGGCGGGGGTCGAGCAGAGCATCGGGCAGCGGAGGCGGCTTCACGTCGTGGTCCGGGTTCCCGTCGGTGCTCATCGGCACCAAACCTAGCCCACTGTCGTAGTGTTCGGCCGTGGCTGCACAGGTCATCGACGTCGCCGATCCCGCCGACACGCGTCTCGACGACTTCCGCGACCTCAACAGCATCGACCGCCGCCCCGATCTGCCCAGCGGCAAGGGCCTGGTCATCGGTGAGGGCGCGCTCGTGGTGCAGCGGATGCTGGCCTCGCGCTTTCGCCCGTTCGCCTTGCTCGGAACCGACCGGCGCCTCGGCGAGCTTCGCGACGACCTCGCCGGCGTGGACGTCCCGTACTACCGGGTGCACGCCGATGTCATGGCCAAGGTGGTGGGCTTCCACCTCAATCGCGGGGTTCTGGCGGCGGCACGCCGACCGCCGATGCCCCCGCTGCTCGAACTGATCGCCGACGCCCGCACGATCGCGGTGCTCGAGGGTGTCAACGACCATGAAAACCTCGGGTCGATCTTCCGGAACGCGGCCGGACTGGGCGTCGACGCGGTGGTATTCGGTCCTGGTTGTGCCGATCCGCTGTACCGACGCGCGGTGCGAGTCTCGATGGGTCATGTCCTGCTGGTGCCGTTCTCTCGTGCGCAGGCTTGGCCGGGTGATGTGAACACCCTGCGCGACAAGGGCTTTCACGTGCTGGCGATGACACCCGACTCGAGCGCCGTGGCCCTGCCCGACGCGATGGCCGGTCTGCGACAGGGGAAAGTGGCAATCCTGGTCGGCGCCGAAGGCCCCGGCCTCAGCCGAAAAGCCATGTGCGCCAGCGACATTCGGGTGCGGATTCCGATGTCGCGAGGCACCGACTCGCTGAATGTCGCGACAGCGGCGGCGCTGGCGTTCTACGAGCGGGCTAGGCTCGGCCGATGACCGACGACGACCTTGCGCGCACGCCGTGGGGGACAGGGCTGACGGTCGCCGGATTCGTCGCGGCCGTCACTGCGGCTACCGTCGTGGTGCTGAGCCTTGGCGTGTCGCGGGTGCATCCGCTGTTGACTGTTGCGCTGAACCTGATCGCCGTCGGTGGCCTCGCGCCGACGTTGTGGGGGTGGCGGACCGTCCCGGTGCTGAGGTGGTTTGTGCTGGGCGGCGGCGCCGGGGTGCTGATCGCGTGGCTGGCGCTGCTCGCCATCGCCGTCTAGTGGTTGCCGGAGCGAACGTCGAGCAGCACGTCCTCCCACGCCGGCACGGCGGGCCTGCGGCGCCGTGACCGAGGCGGCGCGGGCTGAGCGGGCGGCTCGGGCGTCGGCGCCGGCTCATCGGCGGGTGCCTCCTCGAAGTCCAGCTGGGCCACCGCTGCCACCGGGCGAAGCGGCCGCTCGAAGTTCGGGTCGATCAACTCGGTGGCGGTGTCGTCGAGCGGAGTCGACGTGCCGCCGTGCGCGCCGGGGGTGAACCGGAAGTGCGCGACGTTTCGCGAGCGGCCCGCCTGCCAGGTCAGCTGCACGGTCCAGTGGCCGTCGGCGTTCTTCCAAGCGTCCCACGACGTGGCGTCATGGTCCAGGCCGCGCGCGACGAGGGCGCTGGCCACGGTCTCGAGCAGGGTCTGCACCGCGGGCCCGTCGGCGAGCACTGGGTGCGATGCGGTTGCCAGCTCAGCCGCGCGGGAGCGCTCCAACAGCACCGGGTGCGCAAACCGCTCCACCCGGGACACGTCCACCCCGGCCGACTCGGCGACCTGCTCGACGGACGCACCCGCCCTGATCTTGGCCTGAATCTCCCTGGGACTGAGCACGTTTGTGACCTCGATGTCGACTTCTGGCTGGCGGTTGCGAGCGACCTCGCCCCGCACAGCGGCTTGCAGCCGGTCGTCGGCGCGCAGCCGGAACTTCTCGCCCGAGTGCTTGCTCTCGCAGATGATGTGTTTGCCGTCGACGTCTAGGCCGACCACCGTGAGTTCTCGCATGCCGACCTCCTCCGGGCTGTCACGACATGCCCGTCAGCTGCGCACTTTAGACGAGGACGGGGCGCAAGCGGCGCTGACACGCGCTAAAGCCGCTCGACCACCCAGTCCACGCACGCGGTCAGCGCGCTGACGTCGTCGGGGTCGACGGCGGGGAACATCGCCACCCGCAGCTGGTTGCGGCCGAGCTTGCGGTACGGCTCGGTGTCGACGATGCCGTTGGCCCGCAGCGTCTTCGCCACTGCGTTGGCGTCGACCTCGTCGGCGAAGTCGATGGTGCCCACGACCTGCGAGCGGAGCTCGGGGTCGGCGACGAAGGGCGTGGTGTACGAGGTCGCCTCCGCCCACGAGTACAGCCGCTGCGACGAGTCGGCGGTCCGTTTCACCGCCCACTCGAGTCCACCGTTGTCCAACAGCCAGTCGATCTGCTCGGCCAGCAGCACCAGCGTGCCGATTGCCGGAGTGTTGTAGGTCTGGTCCTTGCGGCTGTTTTCGACCGCGATCGGCAGCGACAAGAAGTCCGGCACCCAGCGGCCGGCCGCGGCGATCGACTCGACGCGTTCCAGCGCCGCCGGGCTGAGCAAGGCCAGCCACAGGCCACCGTCGCTGGCGAAGTTCTTCTGCGGCGCGAAGTAGTAAGCGTCGGCCTGTGACACGTCGACGGGCAGACCGCCGGCGCCAGAAGTGGCGTCGATCAGCACCAGCGCGCCTCCGGAATCCGCGGGCCGACGCACCGGGACGGCGACGCCGGTCGACGTTTCGTTGTGCGCCCAGGCGATGGCGTCCACCGACGGGTCCGACTGTGGCTGCGGCGCGCTGCCCGCCTCGGCCTTGACGATGATCGGCTCGCCCACGAACGGGTTCTTGTCCACCGCGCTTGCGAACTTGGAGCTGAACTCGCCGTACGCCAGGTGCAGCGAACGCTTGTCGATCAGCCCGAAGGCGGCGGCATCCCAGAACGCGGTGGCGCCGCCGTTGCCCAGCACCACCTCGTAACCGTCGGGCAGCGAGAACAGCTCGGCCAGTCCCTTGCGCACGCGTCCCACCAGGTTTTTCACCGGAGCCTGCCGGTGCGAGGTGCCGAACAGCGGCGCCGCGGTGGTGGCCAGCGCCTGCAGTTGCTCCGGTCGCACCTTCGACGGTCCCGATCCGAACCTGCCGTCTTTCGGCTTGATCGAGTCGGGGATCGTGAGTGCTTGCGCCATGGGGTCCAGGTTAGGCAAGCGTTTGTGGCCGTCGGCTATCGGGCACAGCCTCCGTATGAGCACTGTGGCACTGATCGACCTCAACGACGGCAACCGCATTCCACAGCTGGGCTTCGGCACGTACCAGATTGAGCCGCAGCACACCGCCGAGGCGGTGCGCACCGCGCTGGAAATCGGTTACCGCCACATCGACACCGCGCAGATGTACGGCAACGAGGAAGGCGTGGGGCAGGGCATCCGCGACGCCGGCCTGGACCGCGAGGACGTGTTCGTCACCAGCAAGCTCAACAACGGGTTCCATCGGCCCGACGACGCTCGCCGCGCGTTCGACGACACGCTGCGCAAATTGGGCTCGGACTACGTCGACCTGTTCCTGATCCACTGGCCGCTTCCGACGCTCTACGACGGCGACTTCGTCTCGACCTGGAAGACCCTCGAAGAGTTCGCGAAGGACAAGCGCGCCCGCAGCATCGGGGTGTCGAACTTCCAGCCGCATCACGTGCTGCGGCTGCTCAACGAAACCGACACCGTGCCCGCGGTGAACCAGGTGGAGATCCACCCGTATTTCACCAACGACGAGGTCCGCGACTACAACCGCGAGCACGGCATCGCGACCGAGGCGTACTCGCCGATCGCGCAGGGCAAGGTGCTCGACGACCCGGTGATCATGCGGATCGCCGCGTCGGTGGACAAGTCGCCCGCCCAGGTGGTGCTGCGCTGGCATCTTCAGCGCGGCGACATCGTCATTCCGAAGTCGGTGACGCCCGAGCGCATCAGGTCCAATTTCGAGGTGTTCGACTTCGAGCTCAGCGACAACGAGGTGGAGGCGATCTCCGGACTCGACCGCGGTGAAAACGGCAGGACCGGAGCCCACCCGGATACCTTCGACTACATCCCCGACTAGCCATGGCAGTGACCTAGATCACGTGACATGCGTCAAGTGCCCGTCGCCCACACGACGGCGCAAGGTCTAGACAGTTACCCAGTACCCGCGGTACCGTCTCTGGACATAAAGCGCATCGATGTAAACCTCATAGGGGAGGGTACGAATGGCTCGGACGCGCGTGATCAAGCGGTGGAAGCGCAACATGGAGGTCGACCCTGGCAACCCGGCCGACCGCGAATACGTCGACACCCTGGCCGTCCTCTCCGAGGGCTCGGTGCGCCGGAACTTCAACCCGTACACCGACATCGACTGGGATGACCCCGCGTTCGCCGTCACCGAGAACGACCCCCGGTGGGTGCTGCCGGCCACCGACCCGCTCGGGCGGCACCCGTGGTACAAGGCCCAACCGCTGGAGAAGCAGATCGCGATCGGCATGTGGCGTCAGGCCAACGTCGCGAAGGTGGGCCTGCACTTCGAGAGCATCCTGGTCCGCGGCTTGATGCAGTACACGTTCTGGGTGCCGAACGGGTCGCCGGAGTACCGGTACTGCCTGCACGAGTCGGTCGAGGAGTGCAACCACACGATGATGTTCCAGGAAATGGTCAACCGCATCGGCGTCGACGTGCCGGGCATGCCGAGGCTTTTGCGGTGGATCTCGCCGCTGATTCCGCTTGCAGCGGGGCCACTTCCGATCGTGTTCTTCTTCGGCGTGCTGGCGGGGGAGGAGCCGATCGACCACGCGCAGAAGAACATCCTTCGCGAAGGCAAATCACTGCACCCGATCATGGAGAAGGTGATGGCGATCCACGTCGCCGAGGAGGCTCGCCACATCTCGTTCGCGCACGAATACCTGCGCAAGCGCGTCCCGCACATGCGCCGGCGGCCGAAGTTCTGGCTGTCGCTTCACGTGCCGATCATCATGAGGGTGCTGTGCCAAGCGATCACGGTGCCGCCGCGGCAGTTCTTCAAAGAGTTCGACATCCCGCGCTCCGTGCGCAAGGAGCTCTTCTTCGATTCACCCGACTCGCGGCAGTGGCTGCGCGACATGTTCGGTGACGTCCGCATGCTGTGCCACGAGGTCGGCCTGATGAACCGGCCGGCGCGGCTGATGTGGCGGCTCTGCAAGATCGACGGCCGGCCGTCGCGCTACCGCTCAGAGCCGCAGCGCCAGCACCTTCCGGCGGCGTAATCGGATGCCGCACGTCATCACCCAGTCGTGCTGCAGCGACGGGTCCTGCGTCTACGCGTGCCCGGTGAACTGCATTCACCCGACGCCCGACGAACCCGGCTTCGCCACCGCGGAGATGCTGCACATCGATCCGGACGCGTGCGTGGACTGCGGCGCCTGTGTATCGGCCTGCCCGGTCGGTGCGATCGCCCCGGACACTCGGCTCACGGCTGAGCAGTTGCCGTTCGTCGAGCTCAACGCGTCGTTCTATCCGCCTCGGCCGCCAGGCGAAAAGCTGCCTCCCACATCGAAACTCGCGCCCGTCATCGAGGCGCCGGCGATCCGGCGGCGCGGCCCGCTGCGGGTGGCCATCGTGGGATCGGGTCCCGCGGCGATGTACACCGCCGACGAGTTGCTGACCCAACCCGACGTGCGGGTCAACGTGTTCGAGAAGCTGCCCACGCCGTACGGCCTGGTCCGCGCGGGCGTGGCGCCCGACCACCAGACCACCAAGCGTGTGACGCGGCTGTTCGACCGGATCACCAGCCAGCCCGGGTTCGGCTTCTATCTCAATGTCGAAGTGGGAAAGCATCTTTCGCACGAAGAGCTTCTGCGCCACCACCACGCGGTGGTCTATGCAGTCGGCGCATCGGCAGACCGGCGCCTGGACATCGAGGGCTTCGGCATGCCCGGCACCGCCACCGCCACCGAACTGGTCGGCTGGATCAACGCCCACCCCGACTACCGTGACCTCGACGTGCCGCTGGACCACGAGCGCGTGGTTATCGTCGGCAACGGCAACGTCGCGCTCGACGTCGCACGATTGCTCACCGCAGACCCCAAAAAGCTTGCCGCCACTGATATTTCGCGTGCTGCACTGACGGCACTGGCGGGCAGCAAGGTGCGCGAGGTGCTGGTCGCAGCCCGCCGGGGCCCGGCCGCGTCGGCGTTCACCCTGCCGGAAATGATCGGGCTGACGAATGCCGCGCGGGTGGCGTTGAGCGCCGACGACCACGAGCTGGTCCGAGCGGATCTCGCCCACTGCTCCGATCGCCTCACCCGGCACAAGCTCGAACTACTGGCCTCCCTTGACGTTCACGACGATCACGGCGACGCGCCGGTGGTCCGGCTGGCCTACCGCATGACGCCGTCGCGGGTGCGCGGGCGTCAGCGCGCCGAAGGCATCGAGTTCATGGTCACCGGCACCGACACGGTCCGCGACGTCGCCGCTGGGCTTGTGCTGAGCTCGATCGGGTACCGCGGCCGGCCGGTACCGGGTCTGCCGTTCGACGACGACGCGGGCGTGGTGCCAAACCGGGGCGGCCGCGTGCTCGACCCGCAGACCGGTTCTGCGGTGCCGGGTAGCTATGTCACCGGTTGGGTCAAAAGGGGGCCAACAGGTTTCATCGGCACCAACAAGTCGTGCGCCCAAGAGACCGTCAACGCGCTCGTCGACGACTACAACGCCGGCAGGCTCGCCGATCCGGTGGCAGGCCCTCGGGCGTTGGACCGGCTGCTGCGCGCGCGCCAGCCTGAGGTCATCGACCGGACGGGCTGGCAGGCCATCGATCGCGCCGAGATCGAACGCGGTCGCGCGGACGGCCGGCCGCGCGACAAGTTCGCCACCGTCGAGGAGATGCTGCAGGTGGCCGCTAGCGCCCGGCCACGCCGCGGCCTGCTGGCCGGTGTGCTGCAGTAGCGTCGGCCCGGGAAGCGGCTGCGGGAAGAGGCCAGAGCCGTACCAGCGCCGCGGCCGCTGAAGACAGCCGACGGTCCGCCCGCCACGCGACAGCGACTCCTCCGCGCAGCACCGGCCGCACGATGCGCACCAGCCGCACGTCGTCGCGGGTGCGCGCATACGACTCTGGCAGCACTGCCACCCCGAGTCCCTGCGCCGCCAGGTCCGCGACCACCTCCGGATTGCTCACCTCGAGGGTGACCCGGGCGGTGAGCCGGGTGTGCGCGCACCCCTCGTCCAGGCTGGCCCGAATGCCGGCCCCCCGTGGCAGACAGATGAGGTCGTAGTAGACCAGACGGCGCAACGACACAGTGCCGTGCCTGGCCAGCGGGTGAGCCGGGTCGACCGCCGCCACCAGGACGTCGTCGTTGATCACCTCGACGTGCAGGCCGCCCGGCGGAGAGGAGAACCCGATGACGGCCAGATCCAGCGACCCGTCGCGCAGACCGGCGACCAGCTCGGCGGTCGGCGCTTCGATCAGGGTGACCCGTACGTCGGGGTGGCGGTGATGAAACCGCGCCAGTGTTGCGGTGACGACGCCGGGCGGGCACGACGTCATCATTCCCACCGCGACGTGGCCGCGTAGCACTCCACTGAATTCGTTTGCAATGCTACGGATTTCGGCGACGGCCGCCAATGCGGTCCGGGCCAGCGGCAGCATCGCGATGCCAGCGTCGCTGACCCGCACAGAACGGCCGGAGCGGTCGAACAAGGTCTGTCCGAGCTCCTGCTCCAGCCGGCGGATCTGTGTGCTCACCCCGGGCTGCGCGACATGCAGCCTGGCCGCTGCCTTGGTGAAGCTGTTCTCCTCCGCGACCGCGACGAAGTATTCCAACTGGTGAAGTTCCATAACCAATCATTATGGATCGCATAAGGATCATATCTTGGACTTATGGACGGGAACCGACGCACCATGAGGGCATGGAACCTATGACGATTGCCCAGACCTACTTCGACAGCTGGAACGACAAGGACTTCGACCGGTTGCGGTCGATTCTCGCCGATGATGTGACATTCTCCGGGCCGCTGGGGTCGGCGAGCGGAGCCGACGACTACGTCGCGTCGCTCGCCCGGTTCGCGCAAGCCCTCGATGGCGTCTCGGTGGAGAAGATGATCGCCGACGACAGCGACGTGCTGACCTGGTTTCACCTCCACCCCAAAGGAGGCGACCCGGTGCCCGTCGTCAATTGGTGCCACCTGGAAAACGGCCGTGTGCAGCGGGTCCGGGTGACCTTCGATCCGCGGCCGCTGCTGTAACGGACCCCCTCAGCGGTGCAGCAGCCCCGACTGAACCAGGGCCGCCTCGATGAAGTCCTGCACCGGCCGAGAGCGGAAGAATCCGGTATGGCCGCCGCGATACCAGACGATCTCGGGGCGGCCCCAGTGCTCCCAGAGCCGCACCACCTGCTCGCGCGGGTGGACCAGGCGATCGGCGACACCGCCGTAGATGAAGCGGCCACGCATCGGCACTTTCGGTGTCAGCGACAACGGTGACACCATCCGACCGATCGGTCTGGCCATCCGGATCGTCTCGCGGCGCGGGTCGTCACTGCTCAGCCCCGAGTGACGGGCCAGGACGTCGACAAGATCGGCCACCGGGACACCGAGGATCGCGCACGTCAGGCCGTCTTCGAGGCTTGCCACCAGCGCCGCGATGTAACCACCCAGAGAGATGCCGTCCAGCCCGATCGGCGATTCGGGCTCCTGCAACCGGATCCACGACAGCACCCGGCGGATGTCCCACACAGCCTGCGCCGCCGCGTGCACGTCATCCTGCACGTCTTCGCCGGGCAGGACGGCGCCCTTGGGCACCCCGCGCTTGCGTGGGCCGTGCAGCGGCAGCACCGGCAGCACGACGTTGAGGCCCAGGTCCTCGTGCAGGTGCCAGGCGCGGAACAGCCTCAGGTCGATTCCGCCGCGGCCCATCTCTGTGCCGTGCACGCACACCAGCCACGGGCGCGGCTCGTCATGCCGCAGCATCAAGCCGTATTCGCGATTGTTGGCCGTGTAGGACAGCCAGCGTTCGCGGCCGGGCTCGCCGTCGTAGGGTTCGTAGCCGCTATCGAATGCGAACCGGTGGTAGGACCGGTTGCGCCGCTTGACCTCGCGCAGTCCGATGTCGGTGAGTTCCGGCGGCGCGGCGAAGAAGCCCTCGGGCGCGTCCAGCCAGCCCTTGTCGCCATAGAACTGCAACGCGGCGGTCACCTCTCGGGTGATCCGCTCGAAGGCCACCGGTTCGCTCACCGGCCGGCTCATCCGCAGCCCGCTGAGCACGATCTCGTCGCGCAACGCCTGCGCGGCCAGCGACACGGTAGGCCGGGCGATCGGCAGCTCGCTGGGCTTACCGTCGAGGTAGTCGCGCCAGGACTGGGCGTAGTAGCGACCCGTGCGAGCGAACGGGCGAATGACCGCCGACCGCACCGCCTGCACCCGGGAAGGCTTGTCGGCAGACGTTTGTGCGGGCTTGTCCTGCGGCTCGTCGCGATGGGGTGCTGCCATGTAAGGCGATGTTATGCCTAGTGCCAACGGCACCGGACAGTCGCCCACCCCTGCCCGGACTCACCGGCAGGCCGGCCGCCTCGGACGAGGCTCAGCGCGTCGATTCGGCGACGGCAGCAAAGTTACTTCGGATCGCACTGTTTTCGATGAGCATCTTGGCGGCTTGGTGCGGCGCAGCGTGGCGGATGAAGGTACGCCGATCCCACCAGATCAGCTTGGTCTGGTAGCGCTCGTCGGGGTACGGCGCCGCCGGAATGGGGGCGATGACGCCGCCGGACGACCGCCATCGGTTGAGCACATAGGCGGCGGCAGTGGCCATGTGGAACTGCACGCCCAGCAGCGTGGCGATGTGATATCCGCTGCGGGCAATGGCCTCGGTCAGTTGCTGGCTGTGCGCAACTTTCTCGCCGACCCAGGCGGATTTCATCTCCAGGACGCCGTAGGGAATCCGGTCCTCGATCATCTTGCGTACGGCTTCTTGCCCGGGTTGGCCTTGCCATTCGACGACGGCATGCGAGTCGTCAGCGCAGCTCAGCGGACCGATCGCGCGCACCCCGGCAACCACGGTGTCGTCGGCGTCGAGGGCTGCGAAGAACATGATCGTGTCGTCTCCGCTCTCCAGAGCGGCTTGGTCGAGGGCGCATTCGACGCCGTGGCGCCGGTAACTGTGCACGGCACCTTCGCCGTACTGCTCCCACAACTGCGGATCCACGCCGGGCTGAGACACCATGAGGCGGTAGCCCGTTTCGTCGTCATGCCAGCACAGTCGCTCGCTGAGTTGGAAATTCGTGATTTGCTGTTGCGAGAATGCGATCGGCATTACTCATCTCCTTCGCGGGTTGGCTGGGGTGGACGACTTTTGCTCCCTGCATCAACTCGCACCCCGAGGGTCATATGTTTTCATAATGACCAGGAATAAATCCCGGGCTAATTCTAATAGTTCGGTTAATGCAAATCTAGATGCGAAGGGTATGTAATTAGTGCTAGTTTCATACTTTTAGTTTTCCACAGCCCGGTGCCCTTGGCGCGGCTACCACCACAACGTATTGCGGTTATGCTGCGACGGAATTCCGGCAATCGCCATTATTGACGGGTGCTTTTCCGAACGCGGCGGGCGACCATTACGACACCCTTTAGCCGTCGCCATGGCGCAAATTCGACCGGCGACTCGAGGTACTGACGAGCGCGGGCCGCCTCGACACGGCGACGTGCGCATGCCACCCTACATCTGCTGTGACACAGGCGCCTGACCCAGATGAGCACCGCGCGCGCGTCCTCGACGCCGGCGATGCTGACGACCATGCGCTCTTGACGCGGTTGCGCGCCGACGAGCGCATCGACGTGGTCGACACAGTCGCGCAACAGAAGCGCACCCTCGCCGGCATCGTGCCCTCGCCGCCACCCGAGGTGACCACCGAGCCGACGCGCTGGGCGTACTTCCCGTGGCGCCGAACGCTCGCGGCGATTCTGGGTCCGCGTGGGTATCGGCTGGTGCGACTGGACCGCAACCGCAACCTCATCACCGCCGCAGAGCACGAGCGGCTCGCCGCGCTGCGCGTGGGAATCGTGGGGCTCAGCGTCGGTCACGCCATCGCGCACACCGTTGCGCTGCAAGGAGTGTGCGGATCGCTGCGGCTGGCGGACTTCGACGATCTCGAGTTGACCAATCTCAACCGGGTGCCGGCCACCGTCCTCGACCTCGGCCTGAGCAAGGCGGTAGTCGCAGCCCGTCGCATCGCGGAGGTCGACCCGTATCTTTCGGTGGACGTGATGCCCTGCGGCATCACGCCGGAGTCTCTCGACGAATTCGTCGACGGTGTCGACATCGTTGTGGAGGAATGTGATTCGTTCCAGATGAAGGCCGCTGTGCGGTTGGCGGCGCGGGCCCGCCGTCGACCGGTGCTGATGGCGACCAGCGACCGTGGATTGGTCGACGTGGAACGCTTTGACCTCCAACCCGATCGCCCGATTTTTCACGGCCTGATAGGGGATATCGACGGCGAAGGAATCGGCTCGCTTGGAGGCGCGGACAGGGTTGCACAGTTGCTGCGCCTGATCGACGGTGCCGCGCTCTCCTCACGCGGCGCAGCATCGCTGCTCGAAATCGGCCACACGCTGTCCACCTGGCCTCAACTGGCCGGCGACGTCGCGGTCGGCGCCGGGACGATCGCGGAGGCCATCCGCCGGATAGGACTCGGCGAACCCCTTCCGTCGGGACGAATCCGCGTCGACGTCGCAGCCGCGCTGTGCAACCTCGACGATCCGCTGTCACGGCCCACCCCGGCGCCACCTCCGTCGACCTCTCCGCCTGAGACGGCAGAGCCGGAGCGCGTTGCGGAATCCGTTGCTGCGGCAGCCATCCGGGCACCATCGGGCGGGAACGCACAGCCGTGGAAAATCGAATTCAGCGACCACTCGGTCAGTGTGTCGCTCGTGCCGGAGCACACGTCGACCATGGATGTCGGCCTTCGCGCCAGCGCAGTCGCCCTGGGCGCGGCCGTGTTCAATGCGCGTGTCGCCGCGGCCGCGCAAGGCGTTCTCGGTCCGGTGTCGATATCGGAAGGCGGCAACGGCTCACCGCTACATGCGGTGCTGACCCTCGGTGACGAGCAGCCGGATCGGTTGTCCGCGCTGGCCGATGCCATGCGCAACAGGGCGACCAACCGGCACGCGGGAACAACGAAACCGTTGCCCCCCGCCGCAGTTGCGGATTTGACGTCCGCCGCCGCCAGCGAAGGCGGCCGGCTGCGGCTCCTGACCGACGCCGCCGAAATCAACTCTTGCGCAGCAATTCTCGGCGAATCCGACCGAATCCGTTATCTGACACCGAAGCTGCACGCGGAGATGATCTCGGAACTGCGGTGGCCAGGCGACGACGCGGCCGAGTCGGGTATCGACGTTGCGAGCCTGGAACTCGATGCAAACCAGTGGGCGGTGCTCGACATTCTCCGCCGATCCGATGTGATGGCTGAACTCGCCGCGTGGGATGGCGGCGCCGCCTTGGCCGCCGACACCCGTGACCGTGTCGCGGGATCATCCGCCGTTGCGGTTGTCTGTGTGCATGGCCGTACGCTGCTGGACTATGCACGCGGCGGATCATCGCTGGAAGCGGTTTGGGTGGTGGCAGAGCAGCATGGCATTGCGGTGCAGCCCATCTCGCCGGTGTTCCTGTACGCCCACACCGCTGACGAGCTCAGCAGTCTGTCGCCCTCCCATGTCGCCGAATTGACAACGCTGCGAGACGAGTTCGCTGATCTTGTCGGTCTGGAAACGGGGGAGTCGCCGGTGCTGGTGCTGCGGATGTTCTACGCAGCGCGTCCGTCGGTGAAGAGCCGTCGGCGTCCGTTGACTGCCGGTCGGTCCGACGCGCACCTTCGATCTGCGGAGCTGCGGTGACCGTAACCCTCGATGTCCTGGTCACCTCCGTTGCGACGAAGCTGATGTCGGCGACGGCGGCGAATGCCGCTCAGGTGAGTCAGGACGTTCTGGCCACCATGGTCGAGTACTTCGACGTCGACGTGAGCTTTCTGCGGCACAACGACCACAAGATCCGGGCCTCGCGGCTGATCGCAGAATGGCCACCGCGCGAGGACATCCCGGATCCGGACCCACTCGCGGTGGTCTACTTCGAAAATGCCGATCCGGTGTTCGCGGTATCGGAGCACGCCAAAGCGCCGCTGGTGATTCGTCCAGATCCCACGACCGACGACTACCAGCGTCGCATCGAAGAGGGCCGCCACATCGTGGAGACGTCCATGGCCGCGGCGCCGCTCGTCTCGGGTGAGACCACCACCGGGGCACTCGGTTTCGTGAAATACGGCGACCGTGAATGGACCACCGAAGAGCTGAATGCGGTGGAAGCGATCGCGTCGCTGTTCGCCCAGCTTCAAGCGCGGATCAACGCCGAAGAGCAGCTGCGCTACCTCGCCGACCACGACGACCTCACCGGCATGCACAACCGCCGGTCCCTGCTGAGCTATCTCGACGGGCGGTTGCAACCGAGCCAGCCTCCTGCGGTGGCGCTGCTGTTCCTGGACCTCGACCGTCTCAAAGCCATCAACGACTTCCTCGGGCACACCGCGGGAGACCAGTTCATCCGGGCCGTCGCGCAGCGGCTCTCCGACAAAGTCGGTACTACCGCGCTGATCGCCAGACTCGGCGGTGACGAATTCGTGGTGGTGCCGCGTTCGGCTGTCGATATCCACGACGCGGAAGCGCTGGCGCAGGAATTGCACGCCGCATTGTGCGACCGCGTCAATATAGAAGGCGAATTGGTAACGCGGACCGTCAGCATTGGGGTAGCGACCGGTATTCCCGGAGAAGACAGCACAACGGATCTGCTGCGGCGTGCGGATCAGGCGGTGCTGGCCGCGAAGAATGCCGGCGGGAATCAGATCGCGGTGTTCACCCACGAAATGGCGAAGCGCAGTGAATTCCGCAACGACATCGAATTGCACCTGCAAGACGTGATCGACAGTGGGGCGCTGACGCTGCACTACCTTCCCGAGGTGGACATGCGCACCGGCGAGATCCTGGCGCTCGAGGCGTTGGTCCGATGGCAGCATCCGGTGTGGGGCCTGCTGTCGCCGGACGCGTTCATCGGTGTCGCGGAATCGGTCAACCTCGCAGGCGAATTGGGCCGCTGGGTGATCAGGGCAGCATGTTCGCAATTCGCAGCCTGGCGCGAACGTGGTCTGGGACACAATGCGCTTCTGCGGCTCAACGTATCTCCCGTGCAGCTCGTCGCGGCCGGTTTCGTATCGACAGTCGCCAACATCATGGACGAGTATTCGCTCGACGGCAGTTCGTTATGCCTCGAAATCACGGAAAGCGTTGTGGTGCAAGACATTGAGACCACACGCACGACTCTCGCGGGGCTGAGCGCGCTGGGTTTGCAAGTTGCCATCGACGACTTCGGCACCGGCTACAGCGTGCTGTCTTACCTCAAGGACCTGCCTGTCGACACACTCAAGATCGACAGGAGCTTCGTGCGTGAACTCGGCAGTAACGCCGGGGATCTGGCGATCGTGCGTGCCATCATCGGACTTGCCGAGGCGTTCGATCTCACTTTGGTCGCCGAAGGAGTGGAGACCGAACTGGCCGCTCAGACACTGGTGGCCCACGGCTGCTACCGCGCTCAGGGCTTTCTGCTGTCGCGGCCGCTGCCTCACGATGCGACCGAGAGGCTTTTGGCTGCCGGTCGAGTTCCGATGCGATTTCCCGTCACCGAGGTGGCCGGTGGATCCGACGCCGACGGCGGTGAACACGGTCACCATTCGTCTACCGACCGGGTCCATTGACCGAAGTGCAGACCGAAGTGGCACAATACCTCAAAGAAAGTCCGTATTCCGTAAAGGTATTCCGAGCGTCACGTGACCGAACCGAGCGATAAGCGAGCCGACCTCACACGTCGGCAGATTCTTCATGCCGCGGCTCATCAGTTCGCGCATCGGCCTTACAGTCAGGTCAGCCTCGACGACATTCTCGCCAATGCCGCGGTCACCAAGGGCGCGATGTATTTCCATTTCCGGTCCAAGTACGCATTGGCACTGGCGATCATCGAGGAACAACTGGACAGAGGCCGGGTCGCCGCGAAGGCTGCCTTCTCGCGTCGGCTCTCTGGTCTTGAGACGTTGATCGACATGTCGTATCTCGTTGCCACACTTGACCTCAGCGACGAGGTGTGCCGCGCCGCAATGAACCTGGTCGAGAGCGTCGGTCGTGCCGACGGTGTGCAGGCGAAACTGCTCGGCGAATGGATCGACGCATTCGCGATCATCTTCGAGCGCGCGATTTCCGAAGGTGACGTCAAAGCAGACGTGGCGCCCGACGCGGCGGGACGGCTGCTCGTCGCGTTGTACATGGGGCTGCGCCAAGCCAGCGACCTGTCGAATTCCCACACCTTCTTCGCGAACTTCGAGCAGTTGTGGCTGCTGGTCTTGTCCGCCGTGGCGCCGCCCGACCGGGCCGGGTACATGACCCAGTTCATCAAGCGGCGCACCGCGATGGCCGTGAACACGGTGCCCCTGCGCGCCGACACGCCCTGACCGCGCGGCGCTGTTACGCTCACCGGGGCGCCGCGGCGACGGCGGACTTCGGAGGAGTGCAGGCATGGCGCGGCAGGCCCGGTCTGAGTTGACCCGGCAGAAAATCATCGACGCCGCGGTTGGCCTGTTCACCGACGTCGGCTATGAAGCCACCAGCCTGGGCGACATCATCGACCGGGTCGGGGTGACCAAAGGCGCGCTTTACTACCACTTCGACTCCAAAGAGACGCTGGCGCGCGCGATCGTCGAGGATGGGATGGCCGCGATGACGGCCTGTTTCGCCGACATCACATCGGCGCCGGCGCCGGCCTTCGAGAACGTCATCCACGCTGTGTTCGTCGTCGCCGATATGGTGCGGCACGACAAGTTGGCTCGCACGGCCGTGCGGCTGGCTCGTGCACAGGCCGACTTCAGCGAGTGGGCAGCTGAGGTCTACACCGGATGGATTCAAGTGATCACATCACAGATGACGTCGGCGCGGGAGCAAGGCGACCTCAACGAGGCCACGGACCCGGTGACGGCCAGTGAGCTGCTGCTAGCCGCGGTCCTCGGCGTGGAATTGTTGTCCAGCGCCAGTTCCGGATACGACGATCTCGTCGCTCGCCTCACCCGCGCCTGGGATGTGCTGCTTCCGGCGATCGCCAACAACGAGGCGCTGCCGTACTTTCGCGAGTTCGTCTCCCGGGAATCGATACGTCATGCGGGGTCAGCGCTGACGATCGGAACTCAAAGGCCTTGAACCCACAGCTGCTCGGTGAGGTCCTGAAAAGTCACCAGCGCCACGGGATCGTCGTCGCGTCGTAGCACCGACTTGCTCATTCGCGCGTTCACCGGCGACCCGTCGTGATGTTTGAGCTCGACGACGACATCGGCAAAGGCGCGCATGGCGGCCACTGCTGAGGTGTCCGCGGGCAATGCGGTGAACAATTCCCGAAACTGCAACGCGGTGAGTTCCGCATCGGTGTAGCCGAGCATTTCAGCGCAGGCCCTGTTCGCGAATATGATTTCGCCGTCTTCGGCCACGGCCAGCGCGGCGACCGGGAGCCGGTCGAGCAGCACCAGCGCAGGTAGCTGACGCAGGACTTCCAGGGGTGACTGGCCGGCTTGGTGGTTACGTCGACGCTCCATGGTCCCGAAAATCCTTGATACGGACAACTTCTGAATGTGGGTCACGGAAATTCGTACCACATTTCCCAGGCCTTTTTCGGTCTTCGGCAGCCTGAAAAGTGTGATCAGCAGCATGGGGCCTGCGCTGGTCGCTGACACGATTCCGGCGGTAGGAATGGAAAAATGCAATACTGCTGATCATCATTATTGAACTGGCAGGCAAATATTACGAAATGCGGACTGATTTTACGCCGCCGCAAAGCGATCGAGCGTTCCCGCCGGTCGCATGGTTTTCAGCCGTCCCAGGTCACCGTGTCTGCGCGCCGAGACGCCGCGTGACGGTGCCCAGCCCGCTCGGGCATACCCGTGGTTGCTCGGAACGCGCATAATCATCCCGAACGTATGTAAAGATGTCATCGTTCTAGTCGTCGGTTTGATGTTGCGCGTTACGGCGAGGCGGGCTCTTCGAACCCACCTGCCAGCACGTGAGGGAAAGAGGAGTTGAATGAGTGACACATTCGCAGCCCGTTTGAACCGGTTGTTCCAAACGGTCTTCCCGCCAAGCCGCGGACCGCACAGCTCGGCGGAACTGGTGGCGGCGCTCAACGCTCAGGGCGTGCGCACGTCGGCCCCCTACATCGCGCAGCTACGCGCCGGGGTGCGCACAAATCCGTCGAAAGAGCTGGTGGAAGGCATTGCCGCGTTCTTTCGGGTGAGCCCCGCGTACTTCACCGACGAGCAGTACTTCGACAGCATGTCCGAGGGCCCTCTCGACGCGGTGACGCGTGTGCACTCGCTGCCGTGGCGGGAGCAACGGCGAATGGTGAAAAAGACGTTCACCCAGCGGCTCAACCGCCTGTTCGACACGGTGTATCCCCCTGGCCGCGGCCCCCACACCTCGGCGGAGCTGATCAATGCCCTCAACGCTCAGGGCATGCGGATTTCGGCGCCCTACCTGTCCCAGCTGCGTAAAGGCACGCGCGGGAACCCGTCGAAAGAGATGGTGGAGGGCATCGCCGCGTTCTTCCGCGTCAGCCCGGCCTACTTCACCGACGACTGGTATTTCCGGGTCATGGACAAGGAGCTGACGATCCTCGCGGCGATGCGTGACCAAGGGGTGCGACGGGTTGCCAATCGGGTGGTGGGGCTGTCCGCTCACGCCGTCGAGGAGCTCGCTGCAAAGGTTGAAGAGCTGCGTCGGGCTGAACACCTCGACTGACGCCCTCAGCGGTCCATCCGCGGACGCTGGTTAACAGCGCTTTGCCGGCCGGTGTCGACGTCGCGGCCGACAGGCATTGGTCAAACCGGTTCGATGCCCACTCTTTCTGCGTGGGACGACAGCTCTACGTTTGCGATTCGCCTCGGACGACGGCAGCGCTGAGCACGCTGTCGAGCGCGGATCTCAGTGGTGCCAGGTTTTGCTAGATGTTGTGAGGTCAACAACGCCGTGGCTAGACTCGGCGGTGGTTCGGCGAATAGCCGAGCCGACGGCGTACGCCATGGGTTGAGCCGAGGCGCCATCGGTGGTTTCGGCCGGCGGGGTACCCGTGGATGCGCCGACGAGCGCGTTGGCCGCCTCGCCGAACACCCGGACGGGTGCGGCCAACGCGCTCGTGAGTGATCATGTGGGGCAAACTGCGGGCTATCTGCAATGTCGAATCTCGGGGTCGCACTGGCGATTTCGCGCGCGGCCCCAGCGCTGTACCTTTTAAGCGCCCTGGCTCGGCGTTTATTTGCAAACGAAAATACGAAAGTCCGGAAACCGAAGACTTTTTTGATTATCAGTCGGTATTGTCCGGTACATGCCGACTCAAAGCTCTATCAGGCCGGCGCCTCCTGCCAAGATGGACGGTCTTCACGCAGCAGGTAGCGAACCGCGGCGTGGCGCTGACGCGAAGCGAACCCGCTCGCATCCGCACATCGACCTGCTCAAGGGATTGACGAAGCAGGCCGCCGCCGACCTTGCCAACCGATTCGGCTGGACACAGCTCCCCACCGACGAAGTTCCCTACTACCAGAAGTCCGAGGCCACGCACGGTCGGCTCACCCGTTGGGTGCGCATTCTCGACCCCGGTCGCAGTGGCGTGGTCGAGTACATCAGCTTGTACTGGGACGACGACGGGCATTGGACCGGCCTCGCGGGTAGCGAGCGGTACCGGCGCGGCGTCAGTGTCGGCACCGAGTGGGTGCGCACCGTCGCGGCTCTGGAGGAACGCTTCCGTGGCGGCGCCACCGACGAGCAGGGCGAATCCGACCCGGCGATGCTGCGGCTGGTCGGCGAGGCCGACGCTTGATGCCGCGGATGTCGCAGCGCTGAGGCGCTAGGGCTACTGCTGGCTGAAGGCCCGCTGTATTTCTTCAGGGCTCACTTCACGTACCGGCTGGCCCAGCGACCACTGATGACCGAAGGGATCGCGCAACATGCCGTACCGGTCGCCCCAGAACTGGTCCTCGACCGGCATGACTACCGTCGCACCGGCGTCGACCGCCTGCTGAAATTTCGCGTCGACATCGGTGACGACGAGGTGGATGGTCACCGGCGTGCCGCCGAGCGCGGTCGGTGCACTGCGCTTGCCGTCGTTCATCTCGGGGAAGTCGTCGGCGAGCATCACCGTCGAACCGTTGAGCCGCAGCGCCGCGTGGATCAGCTTCTTGCCGTCCGGGCCCGGAACGCGGCCGAGTTCCACCGCTCCGAACGCCTTCACGTAGAAGTCGATGGCGGCGGCCGCGTCGTCGACGGTCAGGTGCGGCAGCACAGCAGGCTCTACCTCGATGGCCATGGTGATCTCCTTCTTCCGGGGGTTGGCTCACTAGATAGACCTGCCAACGGCGCCGAAGTCATCGTGACCATCGCCTGCCCGCGAGGAAGGATCGTGACGCGAGCGACGGCAGTCAGACGCCGACGCGGGCGATCTCCGACCACCCGTCGACCGAATCCAGCGGCCGCGGGCCGGGTCCCACATACACCGCGGACGGCCGCACCAATTTGCCCAGCCGCTTCTGTTCGAGGATGTGCGCGCACCACCCGGCGGTGCGCCCGCACGTGAACATCGCCGGCATCATCCTTGCGGGCACGCCGGCGAAATCGAGGATCACCGCAGCCCAGAACTCGACGTTGGTTTCGATCGCCCGGTCTGGGCGGCGTTCGCGAAGCTCGGTCAGCGCCGCCTGCTCCAGCGCCGCGGCCACCTCGTAGCGTGGCGCGGCGAGTCGCTTGGCCGTTGACCGCAGCACCCGGGCCCGCGGGTCCTCCGCGCGGTACACGCGGTGGCCGAAGCCCATCAGCTTCTCCTTGCGGTCGAGGATGCCCTTCACCACGGCGGTCGCGTCGCCGGTCTTCTCGACCTCTTCGATCATCGGCAGCACGCGTGCCGGTGCGCCGCCGTGCAGCGGTCCGCTCATCGCGCCGATGGCCCCGGACAGCGCGGCGGCCACGTCCGCGCCCGTCGACGCGATCACCCGCGCGGTGAACGTCGACGCGTTCATCCCGTGCTCGGCCGCAGACACCCAGTAGGCGTCGATGGCTTCCACGTGCTTGGGGTCGGGCTCGCCCTTCCAGCGGGTCATGAATCGCTCTGTCACCGTTGAACATTGGTCGATCTCGCGCTGCGGTACCGCCGGGCGCTCGATCCCGCGGGCGGACTGCGCGACGTACGACAGCGCCATCACCGACGCCCGCGCCAGCTGCTCGCGGGCCGTGTCGTCGTCGATGTCCAGAATCGGCTTGTATCCCCAGATCGGCGCCAGCATCGCCAAACCCGCTTGCACGTCGACACGCACATCACCGGTATGGATGGGCAGCGGGAACGGCTCGGCCGGGCGAAGGCTCCGCCCGAATCTGCCGTCCACCAACAGCGACCACACGTCGGCGAACGTCACCCGCTGCTCGACCAGATCCTCGATGTCGACCCCGCGGTAGCGCAGCGCACCGCCGTCCTTGTCCGGCTCGGCAATCTCGGTAGTAAAGGCCACCACGCCTTCAAGTCCGCTGACGAAATTCTCCGGTACCGCAGTCATGGCGCTGATTCTCGCACTCGGCTTGCCGGCGCTGTCTACCGGTCGGTAACCACCGCTGCGCTGCTGCGGCGTAGCGTTGCCGCGTGGCGCGACCGGACAACGAGCACCTGGCACGGATGCGAGCCGAATACGGTTCGGTGGAGAAGGACGGCAGTCCGGACCTGGACGTCGACTGGCTTGCCGACGGATGGGTTGCGTTGCTGTGCAAGTGGATTGACGATGCGGAACGCGCAGGCGTGGCGGAGCCGAACGCGATGGTGCTGGCCACGGTCGACCTTCAGGGAAGGCCGGCGAGCCGGTCGGTGTTGTGCAAAAGCGTGCACCAGACCGGCATCACGTTCTTCACCAATTACGACTCCGCGAAAGGTGTCGAGCTGGCCGCGACACCGTATGCGTCGGCGACGTTCCCGTGGTACGCGCTCGGCCGTCAGGTGCACGTACGCGGGCCTGTGAGCAAGGTCACCGCGCAGGCCACGGCGGAGTACTGGTCGAAACGGCCGCGGGGCTCGCAGCTCGGCGCGTGGGCATCCGCGCAGTCGCAGCCCATCGGTTCGCGCGCCGAGTTGCTGGACCGACTCAAAGAGGTCACGGAGCGCTTCGCCGGCGTCAACGAGATTCCGGTACCGCCCAATTGGGGCGGCTACCTCATCGGCCCGGACGTCGTCGAATTCTGGCAGGGCCGGGAAGACCGGTTGCACAACCGAATTCGGGTACACGACGGCCGTGTCGAACGTCTCCAGCCGTAGCTCGCGCCTGCTGGCGGACACCGCGCCGCTGCGTACGCCCGACTTTCGCCGGCTTTGGCTGGCCGGTGTCGTCACCGTCATCGGCGCCAACCTGACGATCTTCGCGGTGCCGGTGCAGATCTATGCGCTCACCCAGAATTCGGCGTACGTCGGGCTGTCGGGCCTGTTCGCGCTGGTGCCGCTCGTCGTGTTCGGGCTGTGGGGCGGCGCCTGGGCCGATGCGATGGACCGGCGCCTGCTGCTGATCATCGCGTCGTGCGGGCTGGCGCTGGCGTCGGTGCTGCTGTGGGCGCAGGCGGCGCTGTCGCTGAACAACGTCTGGGTGGTGCTGTGCCTGCTGTCGGTGCAGCAGGCGTTTTATGCGATCAATTCGCCCACCCGCGCTGCGGCGATCCCTCGGATGTTGCCGGGCGAGCAGCTGCCCGCCGCGAACTCGTTGAACATGACCGTGACGCAGTTCGGCGCGATCGTCGGGCCGCTGCTGGCCGGGGTGCTGCTGAAGTGGGTGGACATCTCGGCGCTGTATCTGATCGACGCGATCACCTGCTGCGCGCCGATCTGGGCCACGTTCCGGTTGGCCAAGATGCCGCCCACCGGCGAGCGCTCCGTGGGATGGGGGTTCGCCGCCGTCTGGGACGGCTTCCGCTACCTGGCCGGGCACACCGTCGTGCTGATGTCCTTCGTCGTCGACATCATCGCGATGGTGTTCGGCATGCCGCGTGCGCTGTTCCCGCAGATCGCGCACGAGAGTTTCGGCGGCCCGGTCGAGGGCGGCACCACGATGGCGCTGCTGGCGGCGGCGATTTCGGCGGGAGCGGTGGCCGGTGGCGTGTTCTCCGGTTGGCTGCCGCGGATCCGGCGGCAAGGGCTGGTGGTGGTCGCGGCGATCGTGGTCTGGGGGCTGGCCATGGTGGGCTTCGGGCTGTCGTCGGGCGCGGCGAACGGAACCGGCGGCCTCATGCTCGGGACGGCCGTCGTGTTCCTGGCGATCGGCGGTGCGGCGGACATGGTGTCCGCGGCGTTCCGGTCGACGATCCTTCAGCAGGCCGCCTCCGACGAGGTGCGGGGCCGGTTGCAGGGCGTGTTCATCGTCGTCGTCGCGGGCGGACCGCGGCTCGCCGACGCCGTGCACGGTGCCGCTGCCGCTGCCGTCGGCACCACGGTCGCCGCGGCGGGCGGCGGGGCGCTGGTGGTCGTCGGGGTGCTCGTCGCGGCGCTCGCGGTGCCCGCGTTCGTCCGGTACCGCGTGGCCGTCGCCGGTGACGAGCCCACTGAACGCGGCGACTAGCCGGGTTTTGCGCGTTACGATCCTGTTCGTGGTGGAGGTGGACGGGGCGGGGGTGCCTGGCCTGCGCGAACGCAAGAAGCAGCGCACCCGCTCGATGCTGATCGATGCCGCGGTGCAGCTGTGCGACGAGCAGGGCTACGACCGCACGACCGTCGACCAGATCGCCGCCGTCGCCGACGTCTCGCCGCGGACGTTCAGCCGCTACTTCGCCACCAAGGACGCCGTCATCCTTGCGCTGATCGACGACATGACCGCTGAGATCGCCGTGCATCTCGGGCGCCAGCCGCCCGACCTGCGCCCCGTCGACGCGTTGTTCGCCGCCCACATCGCGATGATCCGGGCCACGGCGACGGCGTCGGCCGGCGACTTCACCACCGAACGGCTGAAAACCATTGCGCGCATTGTCAACTCGTCGCCTGCGCTGCGGCTGGCGGCCAGTGATTTCCGCGACCACGCGGTCACGGCGGCGCTCGCCGCACGGATGGGTGTCGGTGTCGACGACAAGAAACTGCAGCTCGCGGTCGCGGTGTTCGCGACGATCCTGTTGCACGCGGTCGCCGAGTTCGGCCCGGACACCGACTGGCCCCGGGTGGACGCAGACGCGCTGGCCGCGGTGTTGACCGAGACCTACGAACAGTTCACGGACGTCTGCACCGGCTCGCGGGCGCGTGTGTGACCTGCTGTCCTAACCCCGCGCGGGCGCGCCGCCGAGAATACGGCTACCGTTTTGTAGGCTCACCCTCACCAGCGAAGAAGGGACTTCCGTGGCCGATAACTCATCCAATGCCGAAGAGTTCGCCACCCTTCAATACCCCGGGGGTGAGCTCCAGTTACAGATAGCGCGCGCCACTGAGGGCGCCGACGGGATCGCGCTGGGCAGCTTGCTGGCGAAATCCGGTTACACCACGTTCGATCCCGGCTTCGTCAACACCGCGTCGACGAAGAGCGCGATCACCTACATCGACGGTGACGCCGGCATTCTGCGCTACCGCGGCTACCCGATCGAGCAGCTCGCCGAGAAGTCGACGTTCATCGAAGTGAGTTATCTGCTGATCTACGGCGAGCTGCCCACCAAGGAGCAGCTGGCGAAGTTCACCACCCAGATTCAGCGGCATACCCTGCTGCACGAGGACCTGAAGCGGTTCTTCGACGGCTTCCCGCGCAACGCGCATCCGATGCCGGTGCTGTCGTCGGCGGTCAACGCGCTTTCGGCCTACTACCAGGACTCGCTGGACCCGTTCGACGACGAGCAGGTGGAGTTGTCGACGATCCGCCTGCTGGCCAAGCTGCCGACGATCGCTGCGTATGCATACAAGAAGTCGGCCGGCCAGCCTTTCCTGTATCCGGACAACAAGCTGACGCTGGTGGAGAACTTCCTCCGGATGACGTTCGGTTTCCCGGCCGAGCCTTACGAGGTGGACCCGGAGGTGGTGCGGGCCCTGGACATGCTGTTCATCCTGCACGCCGACCACGAGCAGAATTGCTCGACGTCGACGGTGCGGCTGGTCGGGTCGTCGCAGGCCAACCTGTTCACGTCGATCTCCGGCGGCATCAATGCACTGTGGGGGCCGCTGCACGGCGGCGCGAACCAGGCGGTGCTGGAGATGTTGGAGAAGATCCGCGCCGCCAAGGGCGACGTCCACGACTTCGTCAAGCGGGTCAAGAACCGCGAAGACAACGTCAAGCTGATGGGCTTCGGCCACCGCGTGTACAAGAACTACGACCCGCGCGCCCGCATCGTCAAAGAGCAGGCCGACAAGATTCTCGGCAAGCTCGGCGGCGACGACGAACTGCTGGACATCGCGAAGGCGCTCGAGGAGGTCGCGCTGACCGACGACTTCTTCATCGAACGCAAGCTGTACCCGAACGTCGACTTCTACACCGGCGTGATCTACCGCGCGATGGGCTTTCCGACGCCGATGTTCACGGTGCTGTTCGCGTTGGGGCGGCTCCCCGGCTGGATTGCGCACTGGCGCGAGATGCACGACGAGCCGGGCGGCAAGATCGGCCGGCCGCGCCAGATCTACACCGGCTACGGCGAGCGCGACTACAAGGCGCTCGACAGCCGCTAGCCCCGCCTCCTTCGCGAGCGTGCGTGTCTGCGCAGCGACACGCCGCGAATGGCGTACCGCCGCGCGCGCTCGCGGGTGTCGAGAGCGACGTTGCTCACCTCGCGCGCCCGACAGTTGTAGTTTTACAATCGTTGGATGAGCACGCTCAGCCCACGCCGCAAGGCGATCATCCTGACGTCCTGTTGCCTGAGCCTGCTGATCGTGTCGATGGATGCGACGATCGTCAACGTCGCCATCCCCGCGATACGCACCGATCTGCACGCATCCGCCTCGCAACTGCAGTGGGTCATCGACATCTACACATTGGCGCTCGCGTCGCTGCTGTTGCTGTCCGGCGCGGCCGCCGACCGGTTCGGACGCAGACGCACGTTCCAACTCGGGCTGAGCGTCTTCGCGCTGGGCTCGCTGCTGTGCAGCCTCGCACCGACCATGGGCGCGCTGATCGGAGCGCGGCTGGTGCAAGCGATCGGCGGGTCGATGATGAATCCCGTTGCGATGTCGATCATTACGCAGGTGTTCACTGGGCGCGTCGAACGAGCTCGCGCGATCGGCATCTGGGGTGGGGTCGTCGGCATCTCGATGGCCTTAGGACCCATCGTCGGTGGCGGGCTCATCCAGTGGATCGACTGGCGCGCGGTGTTCTGGATCAATCTGCCGATCTGTGCGGCAGCGATCCTGTTGACCGCCATCTTCGTCCCTGAATCGAAGTCCGCATCCATGCGTGACGTCGACCCCGTCGGCCAGGCGCTCGGCATGGGCTTTCTCTTCGGGGTCGTGTTCGTGCTCATCGAGGGCCCGTCGATGGGGTGGGGGAACGTGCGCACTATCGCGGTGGCCGCCATCGCTGTCACCGCTTTCGCCGGCTTCCTTCGCTACGAGTCCCGCCGGCCCGATCCGTTCATCGACCTTCGCTTTTTCCGCAGCGTGCCGTTCTCCTCGGCGACGATGATCGCGGTCTGCGCGTTCGCGGCGTATGGCGCGTTCTTGTTCATGATGTCGCTGTACCTGCAAGGCGAGCGGCACTTCTCGGCGCTGCACACCGGCTTGATCTACCTGCCGATCGCGGTTGGCGCACTTGTCTTTTCACCGCTGTCCGGTCGGCTGGTCGGCCGCTTCGGCAGCCGTCCGTCATTATTGGCCGCCGGCACGCTGATCACTACGGCGACGCTGATGTTGACGCAGCTCACCGAGACGGCGCCGGTGTGGCTGATCTTGGTGATATTCGGCATCTTCGGGATCGGCTTCGCGATGGTCAATGCGCCGGTGACCACGGCCGCGGTGAGCGGAATGCCGACGGACCGCGCCGGAGCCGCCTCGGCGGTGGCGTCGACGAGCCGGCAGATCGGCGTCAGCGTCGGTGTGGCACTGTGTGGCTCGCTCGCGGGCGGGGCGCTGGCGGCCCATGCTGATTTCGCCACTGCGGCGCGGCCGCTGTGGTTCGTCTGCGCGGCACTCGGTTTGGCCGTCGTGGTGCTCGGGGTGGTGTCGACGTCGCCGCGGGCGCTCCGCTCGGCGGAGCGGCTGGCCCCGTTGATCGCCGGACCGGATCACCGGGAGCCAGCGCGTGCCGCGTAACCGGTTGGCCGACGAGGTCTGGCGGCAGATGTCGGCTTTGGTCCTCGACAACAAGGACCGCTGGCGGCGCGATGTCGTCGACCGAACCGGTTTGCCGTTCAGCAGGATTCGCATCCTGCGGCGGCTGCGCCGAGGCCCGATGACGGTGAGGCAGATCGCCGATGCTGCGACCATCGATGCACCTGCGGCCACCGTGGCCGTCAACGATCTCGAGGCGCGTGGACTGGTGGCACGCCGCCCCGACCCGGCCAACAGGCGCTGCAAGCTCGTGTCGTTGACGCACGCGGGCCGTGACCTGGTCGCATTGATCGATGCCGTCGACGATCCGGCGCCCGAAGCACTTTCATCGTTGGGCAACGACGATCTTCAGGTGCTGCACGACCTGCTCGGTCGCGCTCTTGCGAACGCGAGGCACGGCTAAGACTCGAGGACCGCCATCGCGGCATTGTGCCCGCCGATTCCAGACACACCGCCGCCACGACGAGCTCCGGCCCCGCACAACAGGATTCGATCATGCGAGGTGGCCACTCCCCAGCGACGGGCAGGGCTGTCCAGAGGTTCGTCGTCCTCGGCGAACGGCCACGCGAGCCCTCCGTGGAAGATGTTGCCGGCCGTCATGCCCAACGTCTGCTCCAGATCGGCGGTGGTCTTCGTTTCGATGCAGTCAGGCATCAGCACCGCCTGAATCGGTTCTGCGAGAACCGAATTGAGCGAATCGAGCACCGCCGAGGTGAGCTGCTCGCGAGAGCCCAGACCGTGCGGGGTGTGCAGGCCGAACACCGTCAGCGTCTGCGCCCCCGACGCGCGCAACGCCGGCGACAGAATGCTGGGATCGGCCAGGGAATGGCAATAAATCTCGCAGGGCACCGGTGTAGGAACCGCATTGGCCGCAGCGGCAGCGTACGCCGATTCCAGTTGACCGAACGTCTCGTTGACGTGGAAGGTGCCGCCGAAAGCTTGCTCGACGGTGACGCTGCGGTCTCGTAGCCGCGGCAGCCGTCGCAGCATCATGTTGACCTTCACCTGGCTGCCGGGAGCCGCCGGCGGCGCGGGTTCACCGAGAAGCGACGCGAGAACCGTCGGCGTCACTCCCGCCAGCACCGATGCGCCGTGCACCGCACGTTCGTCGTCATGCACGCGGTAACGCACGTCGCCACCCGGATCGATCGCGAAAACGTCTGCGCCGGTGACAATTTCGGCACCATACCGGGTGGCCGCGGACGCGAGCGCGTCGGTGAGCGCGCCCATGCCGCCGATCGGCACGTCCCAGTCACCGCCGATCAGGTGGTACAGAAAGCACACGTTCTGCCGCAGCGACTCGTCGTCGAGGCTCGCGAAGGTGCCGATCAGCGCGTCCGTGGCGATCACACCGCGGGTCAGGTCGTCAGGTGCTGCCGTGCGGATCGCCTGACCGATCGGCTGCTCGATCATCGACGTCCACGCCGCGTCGTCACCCACCCGTCGTCGCGCTGCGCTGCGCGACAACAGCGGCGACGTCATGGTCGGCCACAGGGCATCCGTGACCTTGCGGCAGCGGCGGTAGAAGTCGTCGGCGATGCCGCGGTAGGCCCCGACCAGCAATCCGCGCCGTCCGCCCGACGCGGGATCCGGCGTGTACGACGAATACCGTCGCCGGGCCAGCCGCACCGGCAGTTGCAGCTCGTCGACGACCAGTGAGGGCAGCAGACTGACCAGATAGGCATACCGCGAGATGCGCGCGTCGACGCCGGCGAACGGGCGCTGCGACACCGCCGCACCGCCGACATGGTGCAGCCGCTCGAGCACCAGAACGCGCTTGCCGGCGCGCGCCAGGTAGGCGGCGGCGACCAGACCGTTGTGACCACCGCCGACGACGACGGCGTCGTAAGCCGCTGTCAGTTCGACCCTGTCAGTTCAAGTAGCCCTCGACCTGATCGGCGGGGCGTTCCTGCGCATCCTTGGGATCACCGCCGGTCTCGCGCAGCGCGCGACGCTGCCGCAACAGGTCCCAGCACTGGTCCAGCTGTGCTTCCAGCGCGTTGAGCCGCGCCTGCTCTTCGTCGCCGCTGATCTCTCCGCGCTGAAGTTTGGCGCGCAGCTCCTTCTCCTCGGCGACCAGCGCGTTGATCCGGGTCAAGGTGTCGTTGTCCTCTGCCACCACCCCAGTGTGCCCGCTGCCGTCCGCGGGGTGACAGGCAAACCCGAGATCGACTTCCCGATCCGCCCGGCAGCCCTCGGTCGGCCCGAGCGTGCGTCGAGTATCGGCGTCCGCGGCGTGTCGGTGCGCAGACACGCACGCTCGGCGGAAATCAGAACGGCGACTCGGACGGCTTCGGCCCCGGCAACCGCAGCAGCAGCCGGGCGCCACCCAGCGGGCTGGACTCCAAAGACGCTGTGCCACCGTGCAGTTCGGCCTGCTGGGCGACCAGCGCCAAGCCCAGACCGGACCCGGAGTGCGAGGCCGTCGAGCCGCGGGCGAACCGTTCGAACACCACCGCGCGTTCCTCTTCCGGCACCCCGGTGCCGTTGTCGTCGATGGCGATCTCCACGCCGTCGCGAGAACTGACTGCCGACAACTGAATTCGCGTCGCTCCGCCGTGCTTGACCGCGTTGGCGATCGCGTTGTCCACAGCCAGCCGCAGACCGGCCGGCAAGCCCACGATGATCACCGACGGCGACGGCATCAGCGACACGTCCAGGTCGGGATAGATGCGGATCGCGTCATGCGCGGCCCGGTCGAGCAGCTCGGTGATGTCGACGGGCACATGGTCGTCGGAGGTCGACAGCTCGCCTTGAGCCAGCCGTTCCAAAGCCGACAGCGTCGCCTCGATCCGCGACTGCGTGCGGATCACGTCGTTGAGCACTTCCTTGCGCTGCTCGTCGGGAAGGTCAAGCGTGGCCAGCACTTCCAAGTTCGTGCGCATGGCGGTCAGCGGCGTGCGCAGCTCGTGGGCAGACACCGACGCGAAGTCGCGGGCCGAAGCCAGCGCGGCCTTGGTGCGGTCCTGCTCGTTGAAGATGCGCTGCAGCATGCCTTCCACGGCGTCGGCGATCTCCACCGCCTCGGTGGCGCCGCGGATCTCCAGGTCGGGCGCCTCGTCGCCGGCGTCGATCGAGCGGGCTTGCTGCGCAAGGCGTTTCAGCGGGCGCACGGCGAACGCGGCCAGCAGCCATCCGAAGACGCCCGCGGCCACGATCGCGAACATGCAGATGAAGATCACGCGGCGGTGCAGGTTGTTGGTGTCGGCGATGGTGTCGTCGTAGGTGGCGCCCACGGCCAGCGACATCGGCGGCTCCGACCCGCGGATGTCGACCGTGCGGACGCGGTAGCGCACCCCGTCGACGTTGGTGTCGGCGTAGTCGGCGGTCAGCGGCGGCAACACCACGTCGGAGTTGGAGCGGACCTGGTCGCCTTTGCGCACGGTGATGACGACGTCCTGGTCGTTGGGCGACGGCGGGATCTGCTCCAGTCCGCGCGGCACGAACGGCACCGCGAACCCGGCGGCCTCGTCTAGCCGGCGGTCCAGCCGCTCCAGGCGGTCGTTGGTGATGCCGACCCATACCACGGTGCCCACGATCAGCACCGGGATGGCCGCGCCGATGGCCGTCGCGAAGGCGACCCTCGTCCGAAGTGACGGGGTGCGCCGGAAAATGCGTGACAGCCGGTTCATCGGTGACTACTGCGTTCGCAGGACGAAGCCCACTCCACGAACAGTGTGCAGCAGCCGCGGCGCGCCGCCCGCCTCGAGCTTGCGGCGCAGGTAGCCGATGAACACGTCGACCACGTTGGTGTCGGCCGCGAAGTCGTAACCCCAGACCAGCTCCAGCAGCTGGGCCCGCGACAACACCGCGGTCTTGTGTTCGGCGAGCACCGCGAGCAGGTCGAACTCCCGCTTGGTCAGGTCGACGTCCACGCCGTTGACCCGAGCGCGCCGGCCCGGAATGTCCACCTCGAGCGGACCCACCTGAATGGTCTCCGACGACATCGTCGCCGTCGCCCCGCGGCGGCGCAGCAGTGCGCGCACCCGCGCCACCAGCTCCTGCAGCTGGAACGGCTTGACCAGGTAATCGTCGGCGCCGGCCTCCAACCCCATGACCCGGTCGTCGACTGAGCTGCGCGCCGACAGCACGCACACCGGCACGTCGTTGTCCATCGCCCGCAGCGCGGTGACCACGCTGACGCCGTCGAGCACCGGCATGTTGATGTCAAGGACGATGGCGTCGGGCCTGGTCTCGGTCGCGCTGCGCAGGGCCTCGGCGCCGTCGGTGGCTGTCGCCACGTCGAATCCGGACAGCCGCAGTCCGCGCTCCAGCGACGCGAGCACGTCGGCGTCGTCATCCACTACCAGCACACGCGGAGAGGCAGCACTGTCCATGTGCACAATCTTGCCTGATTGGCGACCCGAAGCGGGGGACGTGCAGGGCCCTCCCGGCGGGGAATGTTTGACCTTCACCTTTGTTGAGGTTCTAGCGTGGGCGCGATGAGCATGGAATCGGTGGCCCGGACCACCCTGTACCGGCAGATGAGCGCGCGCGGCGGCGACCTGCGCTCGCTGGCTGACCGCGCACTGATGCGGCGGATCTGGCGGTTCGCCGGTCGGCATCATCGCAGGCTCGCGGTGTTCGTCGCGGTGAGCGTCGGCACCGCGCTGCTGGCGGTGGCCACCCCGATGTTGGCCGGCAAGGTGATCGACGCGATCGTGCGCGGCGGGCCGTCGTCGACGGTGATGGTGCTGGCACTGGTGATCGCCGCCGTGGCGCTGGCCGAGGCCGGTACCGCGCTGGTGACACGCTGGCTGTCGTCGACGATCGGCGAAGGGCTGATCCTGGACCTGCGTACGGCCGTCTTCGACCACGTCCAGCGGATGCCCGTCGCATTCTTCACCCGCACCCGCACCGGCGCGCTGGTGAGCCGCCTCGGCAATGACGTCATCGGTGCGCAGCGGGCGTTCTCCGACACGCTGTCCGGTGTGGTGTCCAACGCGGTGACGCTGACGCTGACGCTGGCGGTGATGATCGGGATCTCGTGGCAGGTGACGCTGCTCGCGCTGCTCCTGGTGCCGTTGTTCGTGGGGCCGGCGCGGCGGATCGGCTCGACGATGGCGCGGCTGAGCCGGGAAGGCGCGATCCACAACGCCGCAATGAATACTCAGATGACAGAACGCTTTTCGGCCCCGGGCGCGACGCTGGTCAAGTTGTTCGGCAGTCCGGAGCGCGAGTCAGCGGAGTTCGCGGTGCGCGCCGGGCGGGTACGCGACATCGGTGTGCGTTCGGCGATGCTGCAGTCGACGTTCATGAACTCGCTGACGCTGATGTCCGCGTTGGCGCTGGCGCTGGTGTACGGGCTGGGCGGGGTGCTGGCCATCGGCGGCCATCTGCAGGCGGGCGCGATCGTCTCACTTGCGCTGCTGCTGACCCGGCTGTACGCGCCGTTGACCGCGCTGGCCAATGCACGCGTCGAAATCGCCAGTGCGCTGGTGAGTTTCGAGCGGGTGTTCGAGGTGCTAGACCTGGTGCCGCTGATCCGGGAGTCAGCGGACGCCGTCGCGGTTCCCGACGGGCCCGTGCGTGTCGAGTTCGACGACGTGCGGTTCAGCTATCCGTCGGCGGACAAGGTGTCGCTGGCCTCGTTGGAGGAGGTAGCCGAGCTGGATGATCGGGGCGGAGTCGAAGTGCTGCACGGCATTTCGTTCACCGCCGAGCCCGGTCAGATGGTGGCCCTGGTCGGATCGTCGGGCGCGGGAAAGTCGACCATCGCGTCGTTGCTGGCCCGGCTCTACGACGTCGACTCCGGCGCGATCAGGCTGAACGGCGTCGACGTGCGTGACGTCACGTTCGCGTCGCTGCGTAACACCGTCGGGATGGTCACCCAAGACGGGCACCTGTTCCACGAGTCGATCCGCTCGAATCTGCAACTGGCTGCGCCTCAGGCCACCGACGACGAACTCTGGGAAGCGCTGCGCCGGGCCCGGCTCGCGGACGTGGTCGCCGACATGCCCGACGGCCTGGACACGGTGGTGGGGGAGCGGGGATACCGGTTGTCGGGCGGGCAGCGGCAGCGCCTGACGATCGCGCGGTTGCTGCTGGGGCAGTCCCGCGTCGTGGTACTCGACGAAGCCACCGCGTCACTGGACTCCGCTTCCGAAGCCGCTGTGCAGCAAGCACTTTCGGAGGCGCTGGCGGGCCGCACGTCGATCGTGATCGCACACCGGCTGTCCACGGTGCGCGCCGCGGACGTCATTCTGGTGATCGAGGACGGCCGCATCGTCGAGCGCGGCACTCACGAGCAGCTGCTGGCCCGCGGCGGCCGCTACGCCGAGTTGTACGTCACCCAGTTCGGCGACGACGCGGCCGCCGCCTGAAATCGCTTGGCGGAGCTAGCGGTACACCAGACCACTGAGCTGCCAGGTCAGCTTGGTGCGAACAGCGGGCATGCGAGAAGCCAACGGCATCAACGTGTTCCGGATCGGCCGCAATGCCGGTGGCAGTGTAGCCAGCCGAGTCAGTCGGTCGGTCAACTGCAGTACCTGCTGGGCCATCGGCCGCCGTAGCGCGCTGTAGCGGTCGAGCAGGACCTCCGGCGCACCGCCGATGACGCGGTCCAGCACCTCGGCCAGCGCGATGGCGTCCTGGATGCCCAGGTTCATGCCCTGTCCACCGGCCGGGCTGTGCACATGCGCGGCGTCGCCGGCCAGCACGAGCCGGTCTGAGCGATAGGTGTCGGCCACGCGGTGGTGGATGCGAAAGTGCGAGCCCCACAGCACGTCTGCGACGGTGAGCCGGCCCGCACCGAAGCCGCGCTCGTCGAGGATCTGCTGCACGAACCCTTGTGACGGCTCTCGCGGCGCATCGGGCACAGGCGCGACGATGCGGAATACGTCGCCCGGCAGCGGTGCGACTACCAGCAGCCCCGCCCGTGCGTAGAACAGCAGGATCTCGCCGACCGGCACATCACCGCGCAACCGCGCGTCGGCCAGCGCGAACTCCTCCGCGTAGGCGTGCCCGCGGAAGCCGATGCCGGCGGCCGCGCGTACCGCGCTGTGCATTCCATCGGCGCCCACCACGTAGCGTGCCGCGATCTGATCGCCGTCGTCGAACGTCGCCACCGCCCCGTGGGCCCGGTGTTGCACACCCACCAGCTTCTTCGGGCGCACGACTTGCCCGCCGAGCTCTTCGAGGCGATCGAGCAGCATACGCTCGGTCTCGGCCTGGGAGATCATCAGCGTGTACGGGTATGGCGTGGGCAAGCCGCTGAAATCCAGCGGCATCAGCACCCGGTCGCGGTCGCGGATGCTGAAGGTGCGCGCCTGGATGCCATGCTTGACCAGCTGATCGGCGACGTCGATCTGCTCCAGCACCTCCAGCGTGCGGGCGGCCACTGCGGCGGCGCGCGACGTGTTGGCGCCTGCGGGCAACGCGTCGACCAACTTGGTGCGCACGCCCCGTCCGACAAGCGCCGCGGTCAGAGTGAGTCCCGTCGGGCCGGCGCCCACGACCAGTACATCCGTCGAATCCATCGTGACCTCCTTTGTCAACGCTTGTTGACTTTCAGCATGCGCTCGAACTGGCCTCGATGTCAACGCTTGTTGGCCTACACTTGTTGACGTGGTAGCGAAGCGCTCCGAACAGACCAAGGCGGCGATCCTGGCCGCGGCCCGGGAACGCTTCGCTGCGGTGGGGTACGAGGCCGCGACCATCCGCGCCATCGCCGCCGACGCCGGGATCGACCCGGCGATGGTGATGCGCTATTTCGGCAGCAAGGACCGCCTGTTCGCGGCCGCGGCGCAATTCGACCTGCGTTTTCCTGACTTGACGACCTCGCCGCGCGACCGACTCGGCGAGGCCTTGGTGCGCCATTTCCTCGACCGCTGGGAGGGCGACGAGGCGCTGGTTCTACTGCTCAAGTCCAGCGCCACCAATGCCGAGGCGGCCGACAGGATGCGACAGATCTTCGTGGGTCAGCTCGAGCCGATGGTCGCGACCCTGGCCGCCGATGCGGCAGCACAGCGGGCCGGGCTGATCGCCACCCAGATTCTGGGCCTGGCGATGTGCCGCTACGTGCTGAAACTCCCGCCGGTAACGGCGATGACGCGCGACGACGTGGTCGGCTGGCTGGGGCCGACGGTGCAGCGTTACCTCGACGCGCCGGCCACCCGCGCAGCCAGGCGATAGGGTCGATGCGCGATCGCCGCGGCGACGATCCGCTGGACCGCGCTGAACCGCGCTGGACAAGGAGCAGGTGATGACGTATTCGACGGGCCCGGGCGGCTACGGCGGCCCGCCGCAAGAACCGCAGGCGCAGGGCTACGGCGCCCCGCCCAGGGAGGAGCGAGGCCTGCCGTTCTATCTGAACATCGGCGTCGTCGCCCTCGGCATCATCAGTTTCTTCCTCGGCTTCGCGCCGTACGCCCAAGGCGGCGCGGTGTCGAGCAGCGGCGGCCCATCCGACGACGACAACACGATGAGCTTCTTCGACAACTTCGGGGTCGGTGTGGGCGTCATCGGGCTGAGCCTGTTGTTGGCCGCCGGGCTGATCGCCGGATTCGCGTTGCTGCCCAAGCAGCGTGCCAACGAGGCAGCCGTCGCCGGCCTGTCGATCGCCGGCTTCCTGTCGCTGCTGTTCTTGCTCATCGGACTGGTGGACAGTCTGGGCGGCCAGGAATTCGGCGCCGGGGTGGGGCTGATCCTGGCTCTGGTGACCGGGTTCCTGCAGTCGGCGCTCGCGGTGGCCGCGCTGCTGATATCGGCCGGCGTGATCAAGCCGCCCGCGCCCAGGCAGCCGCAGTACGGCTACTACGGCAGCGCCGGCTACGGCGCGCAGGGATATCCGCAGGGCCAGCCGCAGCAGCCCTACTACGGTGCGGGCCAGCCCGGTTATCAACAGCCGCCGTCTCAGCCGCAGCAGCAGCAGCCGCCGCAGCAGCAGAACCCGTGGTGAGTCAGCCCAGCATCCGGTAGCGCGCCAACCGGTCGGCGTTGCGCTGCTCGTCGGGCAGGCTGCGCAGCGCGCCCAACTCGGCCGCAACCGCACGCGACAGCCGCTTGGCGAACTCGATCGGCTCGTCGGCGGCGTCCGGATGCTCGGGCACGATCGCGTCGACGATCCCGGCCGCCAGCAAGTCGGCCGACCGGATGCCTTGCGCCGCAGCCAGTTCTGCTGCGTGTGCAGTGTCGCGATACACGATTGCGCTGGCACCCTCCGGCGGCAGCGGCGCCAGCCAGCCGTGCAACGCGGCCAGCACCCGGTCGGCGGGCACCATTGCCAGCGCCGGCCCGCCGCTGCCCTGCCCGAGCAGTACCGAGACCGTCGCCGTAGGCAACGTGACCAGTTCTGCCAGACACTGTGCGATCTCGCCCGCGAGGCCGCCCTGCTCGGCTTCGGCCGACAGCGCCGGCCCGGACGTGTCGATCACCAGCACCAGCGGCAGCCGCAGTCCAGCGGCCAGCGCCATTCCTCGGCGCGCCTCGCGTAGCGCCGCCGGGCCCACGCTGTCGCTGGTGCGCTTCTGCCCCAGCAGCACGGCCGGCTGGCCGCCGAACCTGGCCAGGGCCAGCAACGTCGCGTGTCCTTGCCCGGTGCCGGAGAGCACCACCTTCTCGGTCGCGCCATGCCGCAGCAGAAAGCCGACACCGGGACGGTCGGGACGACGTGACGCCAGCACCGAGTCCCATGCCGGCACGTCGGGCGTGGGCTCCGCCTCGGGCGGCTTCGGCGCCGGCGCCGGCGGGTCGACGATCACTTTCAGCGCCCGTTGCAGCGTGCGCCGCAGCCACTTCAACGGCACCACGCCGTCGATCACGCCGTGCCGCTGCAGGTTCTCCGCGGTCTGGATGCCCGCTGGAAACGGCTCGCCGTACAGCTGCTCGTAGACCCGCGGTCCCAGAAAGCCGATCAGCGCGCCGGGTTCGGCGATGGTCACGTGGCCCAGCGAGCCCCACGACGCGAACACGCCGCCTGTCGTCGGGTGCCGCAGATACACCAGATACGGCAGATGGGCCCTCTTGTGCTGCTCCACCGCCGCGGCGATCTTGACCATCTGCAGAAATGCGACGGTGCCTTCCCCCATCCGGGTTCCGCCGGAGCTCGGAGACGCCAACAGCGGCAGACGCTCACGGGTCGCGCGTTCGACGGCTGCAGTGATCCGCTCCGCCGCCGCGACGCCGATGGATCCCGCCTGATAGTCGAACTCGCTCGCCACCACCGCGACGCGGCGGCCATGCACTCGGCCCTCGCCGCTGCGCACCGACTCCTCGCCACCGGTGTCCCAACTGACTAACGATCCGGCATCGAGCACGGCGTCGCGCAACTGCGCGGGAGAGATCCGGCTCACCGCACCACGGTATCGGCCGCCGAGTTCGACTGGCGCAGAAGGATTCTCGTCGCCATAATTAGCAGTCGTCGACCGAGAGTGCTAACGCAAGGCGGACAGAAGGGAGGAGTTCTTGATGCGTGGCACCGAGTTCGTCCGGGATGCCGAGGTGGTCCAGCCGATGCGGATCGTGCTCGTCGCCCCGCCCTACTTCGACGTGCCGCCGAAGGGCTACGGGGGCACCGAAGCTGTGGTTGCCGACTTGGCCGACGCGCTGGTGGACCGCGGCCACGACGTGACACTCCTGGGTGCCGGCGAACCGGGCACCAAGGCGCGGTTCGTGCCGCTGTGGGACCACACCGTCGGCGACCGGCTGGGTCAGCCGTACCCCGAAGTGATGCACGCGGTCAAGGTGCGCAACGCCATCGCCCGCCTTGCTGTCAACGAAGGGGTCGACCTCGTGCACGACCACACCTTCGCCGGGCCGCTCAACGCGCCGTTCTACAAAGCGCTCGGCATACCGACCGTGGTCACGGTGCACGGGCCGATCGACGACGACCTCTATCCCTACTACCGCGAGCTCGGCGGTGACGTCGCGCTGGTCGCGATCAGCGATCGGCAGCGGGAACTCGCCCCGGACCTCAACTGGGTGGGCCGCGTGCACAACGCGTTGCGGGTCGACGACTTCCCGTTCCAGGCCGAAAAGGGCGACTACGCATTGTTCTTGGGCCGGTTCGCCAGCTACAAGGGTGCGCATCTGGCCTTGGAGGCCGCCCACGCCGCCGGTGTGCCGCTGGTGCTGGCCGGCAAGTGCGACGAACCGCACGAGCAGGTCTACTTCGACGAACAGGTGCGGCCGCTGCTCACCGACACCGACCACGTCTTCGGCCCGGCCGACGCGCACAGCAAGCGCAAGTTGCTGGCGGGAGCGCGCTGTGTGCTGTTCCCGGTGCAGTGGGAGGAGCCGTTCGGGATGGTGATGATCGAGGCGATGGCGTGCGGCACGCCGGTGGTCGCGCTGCGAGCCGGCGCGGTACCTGAAGTCGTCGCCGACGGTGTGACCGGCTTCATCTGCGACGATCCCGCGCAGCTGCCAGCCGCGATGGACAAGCTCGACGCGATCGACCCGGCCGCTTGCCGCCGGCACGTCGCGACCCGGTTCAGCGTCGCTGCGTTCGGCTCGGGCTACGAACGCATCTACCGCCGCATGGTCGGCCAGCGCACCGACAGCCCGCGCCGGATGCCGTGGCGCAGATCCCGGCGCCGCGCGGCCGAGGTGCCGGCCATCAGTGAGAAGGTCAGCGCATGACCGGTCAGCCGACCCCGCTCAACGGCAGCGAACCCGCCGCGATCGGTTCCGGCGGCGACACGGTGACGCTGGTCGAAGGCGCCACGTTCTGCCTGTCTGACCGGCACGGCGACGTGCGGGCGGGCAAATCGCATGGACTTTTTTTCCGCGACGCCCGCGTGCTGTCCCGGTGGGAATTGCGCGTCGACGGCAAGACCGCTGAGGCGCTGGATGTGCAGGCTCCGGAAGCCTTTGCGGCGCAATTCGTTTCGCGGCGCCCGCCGCGGTCGGGCACCGCTGACAGCACGCTGCTGATCGTGCGCGACCGGTTGGTCGCCGACGGCATGCGCGAGACGATCTCGGTGTACAACCTCGACCGCGAGAGCACCGTGGTGTCGCTGGAGTTGCACGCCGACGCCGACTTCACAGACCTGTTCGCGGTGAAGGAGGGCCGCGCGGCCACCGCGAGCGCCGACAAGGCGGTGCTGAACCGCGAGCTGATGCTCTACGACCCGATGGACCGCGTACGCGGGCTGAGCATCAGCGCGTCGGCGGATCCTGTCGTGCTGCCCGGCTCGCTGTCGTGGCGAGTGGTCGTGCCACCCGGTGGATGCTGGCAGACCGAGGTGCTTGCGCAGCCGACGTGGGTCGACCAGAAGGTGGCCAGCCGCTTCGGCCGGACAGACGAGCCGCAGTCCAGCGGGCCGGCCCGCAAGATCGAGGCCTGGCGCGACACGACCACGGCTGTGGCGGCCGACGATCCGGTGCTGTCGCTGGTGCTGCAACGCACCGAGAGCGACCTGGGCGCGTTGCTGGTGACCGACGAGGTGCACGGCCGCCCGTTCGTGGCCGCCGGCGCACCCTGGTTCATGACGCTGTTCGGCCGCGACAGCCTGTTGACCGCATGGATGGCGTTGCCGCTCGACGTGGAATTGGCCGTCGGGACTCTGCAACTGCTGAGCAAGGTGCAGGGCCGGCGGGTGGATCCGATCACCGAGGAAGAACCGGGCCGGATCATGCACGAGGTGCGCCGCGGCCCGGCCAGCGACGCGGTGCTCGGCGGCACGGTGTACTACGGGTCGATCGACGCGACACCGCTGTTCGTGATGCTGCTCGGCGAATGTTGGCGGTGGGGCGCCGACCCGGCGGAGGTGCGGTCGCTGCTGCCCGCGGCCGACGCCGCGCTGGACTGGATGGCGCGCTACGGCGACCGTGACGGCGACGGCTTCATCGAATACCAGCGCGCCACCGATCGCGGCCTGATCAACCAGGGCTGGAAGGACAGCTTCGACGGCATCAACGACGCCGAGGGGCGCCGCGCGGAACCGCCGATCGCGCTGTGCGAAGTGCAGGGGTATGCGTACGCGGCGTTGCTGGCCCGCGCAGAGCTGGCCGAGGAGTTCGGCGAGTCCGGCGACGCCGAGCGCCTGCGGCAGCGCGCCGCCGAGCTGCGCGAGCGGTTCTGCGAGGCGTTCTGGCTGCCGGACCGCGGGTGGTATGCCACTGGCCTGGACCGGTGGAAACGCCCGATCGACGCGCTGACCAGCAACGTGGGCCACTGCCTGTGGACCGGCATCGCCCCCGACGAGCACGCGGCCAAGATCATCGAGCGGCTGTCCGGCGCCGAGATGGACAGCGGGTTCGGGCTGCGAACCCTGGCCACCACCATGGGCTGCTACAACCCGATGAGCTACCACAACGGATCGGTCTGGCCGCACGACACCGCGATCGCGATCGCCGGGCTGCTGCGGTACGCGCATCTGCCGGGTGCGGCGGAGCTGGCCGAGCGGCTGGCCAAGGGGCTGCTGGACGCGGCCGGCGCGTTCGGCGGCCGGCTGCCGGAGCTCTTCTGCGGCTTCCCCCGCGAGCAGTTCGCTTCCCCGGTGCCGTATCCGACGTCGTGTTCTCCGCAGGCGTGGGCCAGTGCGGCGCCGTTGCTGCTGGTGCGCTCGTTTTTGGGCCTGCACCCGCATGTGCCGCACCGACGGCTGGAGGTATCGCCGCGGTTGCCGTCGGCCTGGGGACGGCTCGAGCTGGCCGACCTGCGGCTGGGGCCGGTGACCGTGCACGTCGAAGCCGAGGGTCAGGCGGTCAAAACGTCGGGGCTACCCGAAGACTGGCAGCTGGTGACGCCCGATTCGGCGTCCTCGATATGGTGACGTCATGATCGGTGTCACCCGGGTCGACAAGGTCACCACCATCGAGATGCAGCGGCCGGACCGTCGCAACGCGCTGAATTCCGAGCTCGTCGAGGAGCTGCGCAAGGCGATCGAGCAGGCCGGGGCCGACGACATCCGCGCGATCGTGCTGACCGGGCAGGGCAGTGTGTTCTGCGCCGGGGCCGATCTGTCCGGCGACGCGTTCGCCGCGGACTATCCCGACCGGCTGATCGCCCTGCACAAGTCCATCGACGAGGCGCCGATGCCGGTGATCGGCGCCATCAACGGGCCCGCGATCGGCGCGGGCCTGCAGTTGGCCATGATCTGCGACCTGCGGGTGGTGTCGCCCGACGCGTTCTTCCAATTCCCGACCTCGAAATATGGTCTGGCGCTTGACAATTGGAGCATCCGACGGTTGTCGTCGCTGGCCGGGTACGGTCGTGCGCGGGCGATGTTGCTGACCGCGGAGAAGCTGACCGCCGACGTCGCGCTGCAGACGGGGCTGGCCAACCGGATCGGCTCGCTGGCCGACGCGCAGAAGTGGGCCGAGGAGATCGCCGGGCTCGCGCCGCTGGCGCTGCGCCACGCCAAACGCGTGCTCAACGACGACGGCGCCTACGAAGAACAGCGACCCGTGCACAAGGAACTGTTCGACAAGGCATGGAACAGCTCAGACGTGGTCGAGGCGCAGGTGGCGCGCTTGGAGAAGCGGCCGCCGAACTTCAAGGGCGCCTGAGCGGCCATGTTGTCGGGCGCGCTGCGGGTCGGCGTCGGCACGGCCACGCTGCTGGGCGGCGGGTGGTTGCTGCGCGCGCTGCGGGGCGCACCGGCCGCGCTGGGTGCCAGCCCGCTGGCCATCCGGGAAGTCGCCGCCGGATCGCCGAACTACCGCAACGGCGCGTTCGCGAACCTCGAGCCGACGTCGATGTTCGAGGTCAGCCGCGAAGAGCAGCGGATCATGCTGCGCGAGATGCTCGGCGGTCGCGCCGGCCGCCCACCCAGCGAGATTCCGGTGGAACGGCCGGCGGGCCTGGGCGCACCGACGCCGCTGGCGGTCACCTGGTTCGGCCACGCCAGCGCACTGGTGGAGGTTGACGGCTACCGCGTGCTCACCGACCCGGTGTGGAGTGAGCGCTGCTCGCCGTCGCACGCCGTGGGCCCGCAGCGGCTGCATCCGCCGCCGATCCCGCTGGAGTCGCTGCCGGCCGTCGACGTCGTGGTGATCAGCCACGACCACTACGACCACCTCGACCTCGACACTGTGCTGGCGCTCGCCCGCAGCCAGCGGGCGCCGTTCGTCGTCCCGTTGGGCGTCGGCGCGCACCTGCGCAGCTGGGGCATCCCGAAGCATCGCATCGTCGAATTGGATTGGGGCCAAAGCACTCCCATCGACGATCTGACACTGGTGTGCACACCGGCGCGGCACTTCTCTGGCCGGTTCGTCAGCCGCAACACCACGCTGTGGGCGTCGTGGGTGATCGCCGGCCCGCGCCACCGCGCCTACTTCGGCGGCGACACCGGCTACACCCGCAGCTTCGCCGAGATCGGTGCGCAGCACGGCCCGTTCGACCTCACGCTGCTGCCGGTGGGCGCCTACAACAAGCTGTGGCCGGACATCCACATGAACCCCGAGGAAGCGGTCCGCGCGCACGTCGACCTCAACGGTGCCGCCAAAGGCGTTCTGCTGCCGATTCATTGGGGCACGTTCCGGCTCGCACCGCACCCGTGGGCCGAGCCCGTCGATCGGCTCGTCCCCGCGGCCGCGGATGCCGGCGTCGACGTCGCGGTGCCCAAGCCCGGTCACCGGCTCGAGCTGCCGGACTCGTCCGCGCGGGACGAATGGTGGCACCTGTGAGCCTCGACGGTCGGCCTCGCTTGTAAAGACGACGGGCGCTCGACGACAATGACGGCATGAGTTTCCTCGACAAGGCCAAAGACCTGCTGGGCAAGAACGCCGACAAGGTGGAAACCGCGATCGACAAGGCGGCCGACATCGTCGACTCAAAGACTCAAGGCAAGTACAAAGACACTGTCGACAAGGTTCAGGAAGCGGCCAAAAAGGCCGTCGACAAGGGCAACCCGAAGACCTGACATATGGCGAAACTCTCTGTCTCCGTCGACGTCCCGTTGCCGCCGGAGAAGGCATGGGACTGCGCCTCTGACCTGTCGCGCTACAAGGAGTGGCTGACCATCCACCGGGTGTGGCGCAGCAAGCTGCCCGAGACCCTGGACAAGGGCACCGAGGTCGAGTCCATCGTCGAGGTCAAGGGCATGCCCAACCGGATCAAGTGGACGATCGTGCACTACAAGCCGCCGCAGGCGATGACGCTCAACGGCGACGGCAAGGGCGGCGTCAAGGTCAAGCTGATCGGCAAGGTGAAGCCCAACGACAACGATCCGTCGAGTTCGCAGGTCACGTTCGACGTACACCTGGGTGGGCCCGCGCTGTTCGGCCCGATCGGGATGCTTGTCGCCGGAGCGCTCAAGAGCGACATCCGGGAATCGCTGGACAACTTCAAGGCGGTCTTCGCGGCGTAGCTCCCGTCGAGACTGCGGTGAGATCGCGATTTCTGCGAAAACTGCGATCTGTGCGCAGAATCAGGAGGGCAGATGTACGAGTACGGCATCGATTTCGCCGGCGTTCAGGCGATCGACATCCACACCCACGTGGAGGTCGACAGCCACGGGCACAAGGCCACCGACGACCAGCTCGCCGCGGCCACCCAGCAATACTTCAAGCTCGGCCCCGAGAGCAGCTTCACCGTGGACCAACTGGCCGAGCACTACCGCCAGCGCAACATCGCCGCGGTGGTGTTCACCATCGACGCCGAGTCCGCGTCGGGACATCCGCCGAACTCCATCGACGACATGGTGGACGGCGCCGCGCGCAACAACGACATCCTGATCCCGTTCGGCAGCGTCGACCCGTGGAAAGGTCAGCGGGCGGTGCGCCGCGTGCGTAACTTGGTTCACGACCATGGCGTCAAGGGGTTCAAGTTCCATCCGAGCGCGCAGGCGTTCGACCCGAACGACAGGCGGTTCTACCAGATCTACGAGGCGATCGCCGAGGCCGGCGTCCCGGCGCTGTTTCACACCGGGCAGACGGGGCTGGGCGCCGGCATGCCGGGCGGCTACGGCATCAAGTTGCGCCACTCCGACCCGATGCTGCTCGACGACGTGGCCGCCGACTTCCCGGAGCTGACGATCGTGATGGCCCACCCCGCGGTGCCGTGGGTGGACTCGCAGATCGCGATCGCCACGCACAAGGCGAACGTCTACATCGACTTGTCGGGCTGGTCGCCGAAGTATTTCCCGCCGCAGCTGGTGCATGCGGCCAACCGTCAGCTCAAGCACAAAGTGCTGTTCGGTACCGACTTTCCGTTCATCCAGACCGACCGCTGGCTTCGCGATTTCGACACCCTGGGCATGGATCCCGAGGTGCGGCGGCTGATCTTCAAGGAGAACGCCCTGCGCGTACTGGGCCTCGCCTAGCGTGAACCTCGCCTCGCTTGCGCGACCGTGCGCGTCTGCCCGGCGACACGCCGAGAACCACGCACAACAGCGCACGCTCGCGGGGCGCGAGCGATGAGTTTCTGCGCGAGCGGCAGTCAACACCGGCGAGCTGAAAGGAGACTCACATGACCCTCGCACCGCTTGGCGCACCGATCTGGATCGACCTGTCGTCGTCGAATGTCGACCGCGCCCAGGAATTCTACGGCGCTGTCTTCGGCTGGACGTTCGAGTCGCCCGGTCCCGACTACGGCGGCTACATCAACGCAGCCAAAGACGGCAAGCCCGTCGCAGGGCTGATGCAGAACCAGCCCGAATGGAACGCTCCCGACGCGTGGAACATCTACTTCCACACCGCCGACATCCACAAGACCGCCGAAACCGTAAGCAGCGCAGGCGGATCGGTGTGCGTGGCGCCGATGGAAGTCCCGGAGAAGGGCTGGATGGCGATGGGCATCGACCCGTCCGGCGCGCCCTTCGGCCTATGGCAGCCCACCGGCCATCGCGGCTTCGAGGTGATCGGCGAGGCCGGCGCGCCGGTCTGGCATCAGCTGACCACCCGCGAGTTCACCAAGGCGGTCGACTTCTACCGCACCGTGTTGGGCTGGCAGACCCGCGTCGAGCATGACACCGACGAATTCCGTTATCACGCAGCGGTTTTCGACGGTCAGGACGGACTCGGCCTGATGGACGGGTCTACGATTCTGCCCGACGACGTCCCGTCGCACTGGGTCACGTTCTTCGGTGCCGACGACGTCGACAAGACCCTGCAGCTGATCACCGACCTGGGCGGCAGTGTGCTGCGCCCGGCCGAGGACACCCCGTACGGGCGGCTGGCGTCCGCTGCGGACCCGACCGGCGCGGTGTTCAACCTGTCTTCGCTGCGCTGATCCCGAACTGGCCCTTGCGCAGGGTGTCGAGCAGTTCGCGGTACGGCCCCACCAGATAGGCCGTGTCGCCGGCGGTGAGCCGGGTTTCGCGGCGCGGATGCACCGTGAACGTGCCGTCCTCTCGGCAGATGGCGATGACGCGGGTGTGGGTGGACATCTCGATCATGCGTATTCCGTCGAGCTCGCTACGAGGTTCCACCCGCACCCCGCCCACCATGAACGACCGCTGGCCGACCGAGAACGTGCCGATGACCTGAAGCCCCAGCGCCGCGCCGATGAACCACGGCGTAGCCAGCTCGACCGTGGAGCGCACGTTCGCGAAGCCGAACCGGTGCGCCACCGCGGCACCGAGCGCGCGGTCGTAGACCCGCAGCACCACCGGCACGCCCGGCCGGTTGCCGCGCCGGCGCCACCGCGAGCCGAGAATCTCCTTGAGCACGATGCCGATCTCGATGTTCACCATGTCGTCCTGGGTGAGCACCGCAACCGCACGCGCTTCGGAAACCCGCGCGGCCTCCAGCGTCTGGCGCAGCGTCGCGTCGCCGAAGATCACCGGGACGTCCAGTGCCGCGGCCGCCGACAGATAGCGGTTCTCGTCGTTGTTCTCGATGACGGCGACTTCGTAGCCGGCCGCCCGCAGGTCGCTGACGACGCGGATGCCGAAGGACCCCAGGCCGACGACGATCACGTGGCGGCGCAGGTGCCGCACCCGCCGCCGGCCCGCCGACTGCGCGAACCGCCGCGACAGCAGCAGGTCGGCGATGAACGCCACCAGGATCGCGACGGTGGTGACGCCGGCGAACATCATCACGATGCCCCACAGCCGCAGCCAGGTCGGCTGTTCGATGAAGTTGAAATCGCCGTAGCCGACGGTCGCGATGGTCTCCGTGGAGAAATACAGTGCGTCCACCCACGTCATGCCGGGGTACTGGTAGGCGAACCGCAGCATCATCGTGGAGCCCACCAGCAACGCCAGCGTGACTGCCAGCAGGCGGTAGAACAGCGGGTTGATGTCCTCGCGCAGCATCCGCAGCCCGTCGACCATCCGCACCCACCACCGGCGCCGATAGCGGTGATTGGCTGTCGGCGGCTCCGCCCGGATACCGCGCGCGGCCAGCTCGTCGGCGGTGCCCAACATGGCCGTCCAGTCGCCGGCTTGCACCTCGAGGTCGCGGCCCGGGCAGGCCACCACCTCGCCGGCGTGCGGGGCGGTCTCGCCTTTGATCACTGCGACGGGCGCGAGGTCGCCGAACAGTTCACGTAGCGTGGCGTCGCGCGGCGCCTCGGTGCCGGAGACGACGAACTCGACGCCGGCGATCGTGATCGCGTGCGTGGTGCGCGACAGACACGCTTCGACCACCGACGACGCGGCCAGGTCGGCGACATCGAGGATCGCCCCCGGGCCGTTGCCGCCTGCGACCGCTTCTCGCAGTACGGCATTGACCAAGCGGGCCACCACGCGCACATTCGGGTTGGCTTCGCGTGCCAGCAGTGCGATCTCGAGATTGATCGCGTCGTTGTGTGCCACGCAGATGATGGCGTTCGCGTGGTCGATGCCGGCCTCGGCGAGCTCGGCGGGCGAGGTGAGCATGACCACCGATGTACCGGCGCTGTTGAGCTCCTCGACGATTCGCATCGCCAAGGCGTCGTCGCCGCAGACGATGGTGTGGCCCCGCATTCTGGGTAACGCTACTCCGCGGCCAACGCGAAATCCGCGTAGTCGAAGCCCGGCACCACCACGCAACTGACGAGGCTGGGCTGGTCGTCGCGGGGCCGTGCCCGCTGCCAATATCCCGGCGGCACCAGCACTTGCGGCTCTTCGCCCGCGTCCAGGTCAGAACCGAGCAGATGCGTTGTGGCCGTTGCTTGTTCACGGCCCACATCCAGCAGCAGCGGGCTGCCGCGATGGAACATCCACAACTCCGCGCTGCGTACGGTGTGCCAGGCCGACTGCTGGCCGGGCAGCAGCATAAACAGGATCGCGGTGCCGGCACTGCGCGGGCCGGCGTAATCGGGCGGGAGCGCTGATTCGGCGATCGTCAACTCGCTGCGCCACGTTTCGACGAACCAGCCGCCCTCGGGGTGCGGCGACATGTTGAGCCGTCGAGCCCAATCCGGAATCTCCGCCATGGACGTTCACAGTAGTGCCGCGTCGACGCGCTAGGGTGCCAACCATGATCCGGCTGCGTCCCGGTTGGCTGGTGGTGCTGTTCGCGGCGGTGATCGCGGTCAGCGGATGGCTGCCGTGGCGGACCACGAACGTCAGCGGGGGTGGGCATTCCAGCGCGATCGGCGGCACCGTGGGTGCGTTGTCGCCGCCGACGAAGTTCGACGCCGGGCAGTTGATCATGCTGCTGGCCTCCGTGCTCGTCGTCGCCGGCGCGATGACCGCGCGCGAACTGTCGGCGCGCATGTCCGCCGTTGCCGCCCTTGTGCTTTCGCTGTCGATCGGCGCGATGACGGCGGTGTACTACCACCAGAAGATCCATCCGCCGGTGACCGTCGGCTACGGGTTTTACATCGCAGCGGCGGCGACGGGCGCGGCGGCGCTGTGTTCGCTATGGGCGTTGTTCTCGGCGCTTTCGTCACGCCGGTGAGCCCTGAAACCGCTTGCTAGGCGGCCACTTCCACCGGATAGAGCAGATGCGTGCCTCGGAAGCCCTTGAGTTCCACCTCGCGCGGTTCGCCGACCTCCACCTCGTCGCTGACCGCGTCGAACACCGGCTCGCTGATCAGCACTTCGCCGCCGTCGGCCTGGGCCGCGACCCGCGCCGCCATCGCGACGTTGCGGCCGAACAGGTCGTCGCCGCGTCGCACCGACTTGCCCATGTGGATGCCGATGCGCACACGAATAGCCTTGCCGGACAACCGCTTCGCCTGCTTGCGCAGCGCCTGCTGAATCGCCAGCGCGCAGTGCACCGCCTCGTCGGGGCGCGCGAACGCGACCATGAAACCGTCGCCTTGGCTTTTGACCACGTGCCCGGAGTGCTTGTCCACACACTGCCGCACCAGCTTGTCGTGGCGGGCGAGCAACCGCACCCACGCCCGGTCACCCATGCTTTCGTTGAGCGCCGTCGACTCCTCGATGTCGGAGAACAAGATCACGACGTTGCCGCCGTGCGTCAGCCGCGCAAGGTCAGGCCGCTCGACCTCGGCCCAGTCGGCGAGCTCCTCGATCGAACTGCGCACCGCCGCGCCCAGCCCGCGCTCGCGGATCAGGTTCGCCGTCTGCCACACCGTCTTGACCGCCTCGCGGCCACCGGTGATCAGCTGCTGGCGGGTGTCGACGCGCGACCTCAGTTCGTCGGCCTCACGGCGGGTCCGCAGCAGCAGCACTGCCAGTACCGCAAGCCCGACCGCCTCCGCGACAGCGAGGGCGGCGAGTACCCATAGCAGCGCGTCGGCCATCGCTATCCGCCGAACAACAGGTACAGGCCGGTGAACGTGTAGCCGACCATCACCAGCATCATCGCCAACTGCCCGGTCAGCTGGTGTCCCTGCGGCAGGACGCGCAGCGCTTTGTCGTGGGCGGCGATCACCGCGGCGATGTGCCCGGCCACCACGAATGCGACCTTGATCGTCGCCAACGCCGCCGGATGCGACGACAAGACGTACGACACCTCAGCATTGCTGAGCCACAACACATTCCAGCCGCGTCCCAGCGGATCGCCGAGCCGCACGAACGTCTCCTGTCCGCGCTCCACCAGGTAGCTGAGGTAGTGGGCGAAGATGTAGCCGACGACGATCGGGATCAGCGAGTGGGCCATCTGGCCGGGCAACGCCAGCCGTTGGCGGCGGTCCACGCCGCCGGTAGCGCAGGCCGCCGCCGAGAACGTCAGCGCCACAACCGCTGCGAACACCAGCAGTCCGCATGTCTTGACCAACGTTGCCGTCAGCACCGACCCACCGGACAGGTCGTCGACGAAGTTGCGCCAGCCCGGCGTGGCGGAGAAGCTGTCGAACGCCGTCGACCCGAGCAGCACCGAGAGCACAACGACCACACCGGGACGCACCGGCAGCGACGGCAGGTGGTCGAACGGGTTGCCCACCACGATGCGCCCCGTGTCGCGATTGCGGCGAAACGGCGAAAGTCTCGATGCCACAACGCTGTACACCTCGAACGGATCGGCCCGGGCGAACCAGCGCTCACCCCAGATCTCCGCACCGATGATCATCGCGACGGCGTACACCAGCAGCCACAGCTTGATTCCGTGCAGCGAGCCGGGATCGGGGCTGGCCAGCTCCAGCCAGACGAACGCGAACAAGCCGAACGCGGCCGGGAAGTAGCCGAGCCGATCCGGATAGCGGGCATGGCGGAATCCGAAGAGCTGCACGGTGCGATACACCGTGCGCATCGGCGAGATCACCCGCCACACCGGGCCAAACACCAGCGACACCGCGACGACTCCCACCCACAGCAGCACGTAGAACACTCCGGGTAGAGCGTTGCGGTTGTTCTGCGGGCCGTAGATGCCGCCGATCACTACCCACACCGTGAACACGAATACGACGCCCGCCGCCACCCAACGCGTCAACCGGGCATCAACTACGCGGGTCACCCAATCCGGAAGCGCGCGACCGGGTTTGGCCGGGTCGAACCGCGGCTTGCGCCACGCGAACGCCACGACTGCGAACGTGAACGTCAACGCCCAGGCGGCACCCACCAAGGCGAAGCCGAGCGGTACGGGCAGGTCGGTAGAGCCGCCGAGCCCATGTGCGAGCACGGCCTGATGGTCGGGCGTCACTGCTGAACTTGGATGGTGGCGATGGTGCGGTCCAGCTTGTGCAGCTCCACCTCGACCTGACCCGGGACGTCGACGCTGAACTGGAACGTCTGATTCGGCTTGGCGTCGACGTGGAACGTGTGGTCGGGCACGGAGTGCACGTGCAGCTCGTCAGCCGCATCACTGTTCACCTGCACCCGAATCGGCTGTCCCACTTTGGCTTTGAGCTGGGCGTTGGTGGGCGTGACGGTGCCCTTGTTGATCGTGACGTCGACGACCAGGCTGGGTGCGGCCTGCTGCGGTGACGGCGGTGGCAACGCCGACGAACTCGGCTCACTGCTCTTCGATCCCCCGCACGCGGTGACGAGTGCGAGGGTGGTCATCAGGGCGGCGACGACTCGTGGCGTCATTCCGACTTCTCGTTCCTTTCCGAGGTGTTCTCAGGAGTTCGCCTGTCGCGCACGGCAACCCAGACGATCACCGCGACGACGGCGATCGCCGGCACGAATGCGGGCACAGCGAGGATCAGCGCATGGTGAGCGAGAACCTGCTGCACCGTCACGCCTGCGCTTTGGGTCGGTCCTCGACGTCCTCGGTTGTCTCGAATTCGCTGTTGTTGATCCGGCCGGTACCCCAGGTGAGCGCGGCGATCAGCGTCAGCGTGCAGGCCAGCACCACCAGGCAGCCGGCGAACCACAACCACGTCGGGGTGTCGGGTGTGCGTTCACGCTGCAAAATGGTGATCTCCGGCTGGAACTTCGCCACACCGACGATCGTCGGCGAGTTCAGCTGGTTGGCCGAAATGCCTTCCACCGGTTTGCCGATTCCTGGGTCTGCCGCCAGATAGATCGGCACGCCCGCCATCTTCTTACCGTCCTGGATGCGCAACAGCGTCTTCCATGACCCGTACACCGGAACGGGCTGGTTCGAGCGATAATGGCCCGGCCCCAGGCGTTGCAGGCGATCGATGACGATGCCGCGGTCGTTCTCCATCTTGCCCTGCCACGACAGCAGCGAGACCCACTCGGGGTCGGCGCCGACGAGGTCGGGTGGGCTGATCCGCACGTCCGCGTCCATCATCTTGTGACCGTCGACGTTGCTGGCCTCGGTGAGCTTGATCGTGGCGAGCACGTTCGGGTCGGGGACGTGGTACTGCAGCCCGTTGGCGGTCGCTCCGCCGATGACGACGACGGCGGCGGCGACGAGCCCGATCCCGATGGGCCGCGACGGCAGCCGCTGGCCGGTGAACACCATGCCCAGCATCGCGCCGCAGACACCGACCAAGATGGCCACGGGGACCGCCATCGCGAGCGCCTCCGGCCACATGCTCGTCGGCCAGGGATACGGGTACACCGAGCCGATCCACAGCGACTCCAGCCAGAGGCCGACGGTGGCGATACCCAGACCGCTCACGGCGCCGAACAGCAGCGGGCGCTTGAGCAACGGTGTCAGTGCCAGCAGTTCGACGACGATCGCGGGCCCGAGGTAGAGCGGGAACCAGTTGATCGGCGCGCCGAGGATGGGACCGACCACCAAGGAGACGGCACCGCGCAAACCGATGGCGAACAACGCGGCCAGGATCGCGGCGCCGCGGCCCATCATCATTCGGGCGGCGACCAGACCCAGCGATGCGGCGGCGGCGATGAGCATCGGCTGGAAGACCAACCGGAACTGCGGCACGCCGAAGTCGAACTCGATCTGGTACACCGACATGCCGATGACGATGCCGCCGAAGCCCAGGTACTGAACGGCCTTGAGCCCCAGCCCCTCCTCGGGGGGATTGTCGCGGGTGGCCATCCGGCCCTCGTACTCGAGCAGCAACGCGGCGATGGTGGAGAACCCGGCACCGCCGATCATCATGAGATGGGTTGGGCCCCATAGGGTTACGTCTTGGCCGAAGATGCGGTGCCAGATGTCGTCGAGCGGGAAGCCGAGCAGCGCGTACATGCCGCAGCCGGCCATCAACACGCCGCCGACGGGGGCGTACCAATTGCGCGTGATCCTCACAGCAGCCGGACCGGGTTTGTCGTAGGGCAGCACTACCGCCAGCATCCCGGCCACGAACAGCAAGAAGAGGCCGAAGAGGATGAAGTAGTGCGCTGGGTTGGCCAGCGGCCCGGCGTCGCGGCCGTTGCCGATATGCCAGCTGACGTCCCAGATGAAGCCGAACAGTGCGCAGATGATGGTCGTGATGAACAACGCGATCGGCAACGCGACCCATGGCGGGCGCTTGAACCGACGGCCGAAAGCGTCGGCTAGCCGAGTAAGCCAGGTGATTTTGCGCGTACGGTGCATGTAGCCGATCCACAGCAGAACTGCGAACACGACGGCCGCGCCGACGCTCAAACCGATGACCTGGTCGAGGGCAGCACCGCCGCCCTCGGAGGTTGCAGCAAGTATCGACATGTCCATTGACTCCCCGTTCATTGCCACACCGACGAGTATGGCTTACCAAGTACCGCCGGTAACAGGTCTTGAAACCACTTCACAGCGGACGGATCGTGTGCGAGTGCTGATTAGCGGGCGCGTAAATTAAGTGGAAACGAGGCACGAAGGACAGCAATGATCGAGCAAGATGGGCGGACGTTGGCCACGAAAATGGCCGAGCTGGCCCGCCGGGTCGCGGTGCCCAGCAGCGTCGAAGACGTTCTGTCCGGCGTGACGGCCACGGCGATCGAAACCATTCCGGGAGTCGACGCCGCCGGCGTCCTGATCGTCACCAAGGGCGGCAAGGTGGAATCCCACGCCGGCACCTCGCAGCTGCCGGAGGAACTCGACCGGCTGCAGGGCGAACTCGGCGAAGGGCCATGCCTGGAGGCTGCGATCAACGAGCTGATCGTGCGAACCGACGACTTCAAGGAAGAACACCGGTGGCCGCGGTACTCACAGGCGGTTCTCGAGATGGGCATCCGTAGCAGCCTGTCGTTCAAGCTCTACACGAGCACCGACACCGCGGGCGCGCTGAACCTGTTCGCGTTCGAGCCGAACATGTTCGACGCTGAGGCCGAAGCGATCGGCTCGGTGCTGGCCGCACACGCCGCCGCGGCGATCCTGGCGAGCCGGCGCGGCGAGCAGCTGGAATCAGCGCTGACCAATCGCGATCTGATCGGCCAGGCCAAGGGCATCATCATGGAGCGCTACAAGGTCGACGCGGTGCGCGCCTTCGACATGCTGAGGGAGCTGTCGCAGACCAGCAACACCAAGCTGGTGGACATCGCGCAGCGGGTGGTGGACACGGCGCTGGACTGATAGCCGGGCGCGGCATGTCATCAGCACCGTTGGTTCCCGCCGCGAACGAACTCGTTGAGTCGTTTTCCAGTTATGGGTTCGTCATCACGTGACCGATCGCGTCGGCCAGGCGCACCTCGAGCAAGCGGTCATCAAAACCTTTTCTGGCTCGGCATGGTGGACAAGCTCTTGGATTAAGGCTCCTCCGCGCGCGGCGTGCCGCTCACTGTTCCGGCGACAGGGTTCGACTGGTGTGGAGCGGGCGTCGATTTGCAGTGCGTGCGTGGATGGCAATAAGTCGCCCTATGGGGACTTATATGGGCTGGTATTGGCTTAGGGTTGCTTATCTCATATATTGGGTGGTGCCTGTTGCGGTGAGCTTCAGGAAGTGAACCCGGCAGCCTTCCGGACGGTGGGCGGGCCGGGTTTCGCGCATTTGGCCACGGTTAGACCTGTTTTACGGCGGCGATCACAGGCTCGATTCGCCGTTTCCAGTGGCCGCCGCGCGCCCAGCACCACGCGATCGCATCGGGCACCGCCAGCAGCACCTCGGACCTGGCTCGGTGGTGTTCATAGCGCAAGGTGTCGCGGCGCCCTTCGGCACGTGTCAGCTCGATCAGTCGCTGCCTATCCCAATGGATGATGGAATCGTCTTGCTCAAGCACTAGTAGCGTTTGCTCGCCCGTGATGTCCCTAATCAGGGCTTGCAGGCAGGCATCCCGTGCGCCGAGCGGGTCCTTATAGCGCTGGTCGGCGTCATAGATGGTGGCGGTCACGGCCGCAGCACAAATGGCGTCGCATATTGCGCGTCGGCGCGGATCGCTTTCCTTGGCGATGTGGATTCGGGTCTGTCCGCGCAAGATGAAGCGCCGCATGGTTTTCCGCAGGTCCCCAAGTTCCGTAGCGATGTGGACGCTAGCAACCAGTACGTAGCCACGCTGTTTGGTTTCGTCGACGTAGATGTGGCGAACGGTCACGACATGCTCCGAGCACCCAGGAGCGTCGCCGCCGCGCGGTTTGACTGGCTTATGGTGGTGGGCCGGTCATGGAAATGGTGCGCTTCTACCTTCACATACCTTCACACCGATTCTCGACGTGGAATCGCCCTGTTCACAGGTTCCGGGGAATGACCCGTGTTCGCGCGAGCGATGGGATGTGTCGATGCGCATGCTCGGAGACGTTAACGAGCGGGCATGCAGACACCCCGTGATCAGCGCGCGTTGTTGGGTCAGCTGTAGAGCACCTACATCCGCGGCGCGGGCGCCATTCGACTGGCTACTGATCTATCAGACGCTAGTTGTTGCGGCCGACCGCCGCGGGAAGCTCGGCGACGACATCGCCGAGCTGGGAGACGCCGTGCACCAAGCATTCCTCGCCGATTTGGCTACCGCCGACGATGTTTACAGGTAGCCGACGATGTTTACAGGTATACGACGCGCGCTCCAGAGGACATACCAAGTGGGTAGGCCACCGAAGATTGATCCGTTCAAGCCGATCCATAAAGGCTCTCACTCTGCCAGAGGGCTCGAAGTCGGACTGCCTTCGAGCCGTTCGGGTACGTCTCGTCGGCGTCGATGCCAACGCTGGTCAGGATAAAGTCCCGGAAGGTAGCGTTGGAAAAGTCGAGCACATAACCGCTTCTCATACCAAACAGATGTTCAAGTTTTTGCTTTGTCGAGTTATTCAGGCTGGCCATTGTGACTAAGAGTCCTCTTAACTATTCTCTTCCTGTCTTTCAGCACTCGCGATAGCTGAGCGCCAAGCACCCTTTTCATTCGGTACATCGAACAGGGATAACTATGTTGTCAATAGAGCAACCAAAGTGTGTACCGATCGCCAGGGACCCTACCGAGATTAAACTCGTTTACAGCGGTCAGTACGTGGAAAGTAAGTCTATGCCGTGCCGCAGACATGTACCGATAGACATGCGAGAGGCCGGCACTTCCTGTGCCGACCTCTGTATTTGCAGCTCTGTATCGAACGTGCGTTCGAATCATGGTGCCCCCGGCAAGATTCGAACTTGCGACACCGGCTTTAGGAGAGCCGTGCTCTATCCCCTGAGCTACGAGGGCCGATCGGCTCGCAGCTTACCGGCCCGGCGTCAGCGCAACTCCGCGATCACCTTCGAGAACGCCTCCGCGTGGTGCTCCTGCACGGTGAAGTACGTCAGCGAGTAGGTGTCGCGGTACCGCCGCAGCGTGTCGGCGATGTCGCGCGGCGTCCCCGCCAGCACACCGGGCAGCTTCCGCAGCTCATCGTCGGACAGCTCCGGCGAATACCTGCGGGCCAGCCGCAGGTCCGGTGCCCCGCTCGAGTCGCGCGGTACCGCGATGATCGCCAGATTGCACTCGATGTCGTCGAACCGGTCGCCGGCCACCCCGCGCACGAACTCGACGCGCTCGCCGAGCGGATCCGCCGCCATCCCGCCCGGCCGGCCACCGGCGATGCCGATGACGTGGGCGTGGTGCGCCGCAATCGTCAGCACCCGGTCTCCCGCGCCGGCAATCAGCAACGGCACATCGGGCAGGTGCTCACGCATGTAGGCCGTCATGTGCGCCAGGTAGTCGACCCGCTGCCCGGCAGTCGGAAACGGCAACTCGGCGGCCTCGAACTCTTCGCGGACGTATCCGGTGCCCAGCCCGAGTTCGAATCGGCCGTCGCTGAGCATGTCTACGGCGGCGGCGTCGCGGGCGAGCAGCGCGGGTTTGTAGAACCCGGCGTTCAGCACGAACGTGCCGAGCCGGATCGTCGTCACCTCGGCCGCCGAGACCAGCGCGGGAAACGGAGCCGGCGCACCCAGATGATCTGGCACCTGAAGGATGTCGTAGCCGAGGTCTTCGGCGCGGCGGGCGGTCTCCTGCCACGCCGACCGCGAGCCCTTCGGCAACAACCCGATGCCGAACCGGAAGTCTTTGGCCATCGACAGCGATGCTATGCGAGCACCGGCTGTCAGCCGCGCGGCGACTCCGAAGGCGGCTTGCAGCACAACGCCAGCAGCGCGATGTGGGCGCCCGGGGCGTCCTGCGGATAACCGGACCGCATCCACTGCGCCGCCTTGCCGACCGGCGCCAACGGTCTGGCAATCATCCGTGCGGGTGCCGCCAGATACTCCGCTGTCTTGCTCATCGGTCTGTTCATCCTGCTTGCCCAGCTGCGTCGGTGGTCTCCAGAAGCTGTCCCCATTGTCGGCGCGCGACCGCCATTGCGCCAGGGTGTGACGGCTCGCAGCCTTCGGCGAGCTCGACCAGCGCCTGCGCGACCCGCAGCGCCGGCACCACGTACTGCCGCGACGTCGCGACGATCTCGTCGAAGGCCTCTTCGACCGGGCACCGCCGCAGCGCCAGAAGCACGCCTTCGGCCCGATGCAACATCGGAGCGTCGGCCGCTCGGTCAATGGGTCGTCGATGCGACGTGCTGATCATGACGGTGTATTCCCGCGCGTTGGAGCCGGTAAAACCGATGGGCTCAAGCGTTTTTGGCGCGGCTGGCGGTGAACGCGACCGTCACCTCGTCGGCCACCTTCAGCGTGCTCATGAACAGCGAGTACGGCTTGACGCCGAAGTCGGTTTGGCGCAGCTGCACTTGGGCCGACATCTGCCATGCGTCGCCGAGATCCGCCACGCCGACGTCGACGGTCTGCGGGCGCGCGGTCCCGTGGATCTCCACGGTCCCGGTGAGTCGGTAGCCGTCAGATGTCGTGGCGACGTCCTCGGACCGAAATGTGATCGTCGGGAACCGGTCGCGCTCGAGTGACTTGAACGCGTTCGAGCGGACGACGGCCTTCTCCGGTCCGGACAGCGGCGTCACCCCGCCTTCGCCGCGCAGCACCTCGAGCGAGTCGACGTGGACGTCCAGCTGGACGGCGGTGGGCTGGTCGCCCGTCCACGTGACGGTGCCCCGCCAACTGGTCATCGCGATGGTCAGCCGGTGACCCATTCGCGACGCCCGTCCGGTGACGCCGGTCTTGATCAAAAGCTGGCCGTCGGACGCGTCCAGCTGCCACACGTCAGCGGTCACGGCGCCGCGATGCCCAGCTTCACCTTCGTCGTCTTGGTGGCTCCCGACGGGTCGGTGTAGGTGAGCGTGACGGTGTCGCCGGGCGCCTTCGAACGCACGGCCGCCACCAACGCGTCGGCGCCGTCGATGACCCGGTCGTCGAGCTTGGTGACCACCGCGCCGACGGGAAGGCCCGCCGAGGCTGCGGAGCCGCCGCTGACCACCTCGACGATCCGCGCCCCATGGGTGTCGGCGTTGCTGGTGACCCGCACACCCAGCGACGCGCGCGACGCCTTACCGGTGGTGATGAGCTGGTCGGCGATGCGCTTGGCCTGGTCCACCGGGATTGCGAAGCCCAGCCCGATCGACCCGGCCTTCGCGTCGGCGCTCGACGTGTCGCCGATGGTCGCGATCGCCGAGTTCACGCCGATGAGGTCGCCGTTCATGTTCACCAGCGCCCCGCCCGAATTGCCGGGGTTGATCGCCGCGTCGGTCTGGATCGCGTCGAGCACGGTGTTCTGGTTGTCCGCGTCACCCACCGTCGACACCGGCCGGTTCAGCGCGCTGATGATGCCCGCCGTCACGGTGCTGTTGAGCCCGAGCGGCGACCCGACTGCCACCACGCTCTGGCCCACCCGAAGGTCCGCCGACGAGCCCAGGGTGATCGGGGTCAGTCCGGTCATGTTCTTTGCGCGCACGACCGCGATGTCACTGGTCGGGTCTGCGCCGACGATCGTGAACGGCGCAGTACGGCCGTCGTTGAAGGTGGCGGTGGTGTCGGCGCCGGCGCGTCCGCTCGGTGCTGCACCCGGGACCGACACGACGTGGTTGTTGGTCAGGATCAGGCCGTTGGGGTCGAGGATGATTCCGGACCCCTCGGCGAACGCATTGCCGAGCTTGGTCTCGAGCTTCACCACGCTGGGCACCACCTTGGCCGCCACCTGCTCCACCGACCCGGCCTGCAAGCGGGCCGGCGGCTGGCCGCTGTTGGTGGCGGTGGTCATCGTGCTCAGCCGCGAATGCGGCGACGAGACCGTCAATGCCACACCGCCTCCGATCGCGGCCGAAATGACCGACAGCACAACCGCTCCCGCGAAGATCAGGCCTGCGCGGGACCGCTTCGGAGGGGCCGGCTGGGCCGGTGGCAACACCGCGGTGTACGGATAGGCCGCGCGCTGCGGCGGATACGTCGGATGGCCGTACGGCTGCTGATAACGCGTGCGCGGATCCGGGTATGGCGGGCGCTGCGGGTACCGCGGGTCGTAGGTCATCTCGTGCGTCCTCTTCGTCTGCCTGGCCGCGCGCCGCCGGTCACTTCACACACGGCGCTTGGTCGTTGGTCATGCGGGTGAGGTCGGTGGGTGCGGGAGTTCGGGTCCCGGCCGCCGTGGCCGACACCGTGGCGACGGTACTGGTCGGCGATGTCGTGCTGGTGGCGGTTGTGGTGCTTTCAGTGCTTGCGGTGCTTCCTGATTCACTGTTTATCAGGTAATCGGCGCTGGGGAAGTCCGTGCCCACGGTCAGCTGCACCGTGTCGCGGGCCAGGCTGCTCGACGGGGTTGCGGTCAGGTTGAGCTGACGGGCCAGCGCCTCGGCCGCCGGCCCGGCACCCGGCCCGTAGGTGATGGTGCTCTCGTCGCTGACGCTGTCGGCCGTCGTGACTTCACCCGCGGTGAATCCGCGGTCGCTGAACGTGTTGACCAGTTTCGTGGCCAGCCCCTTGTAGTCCGAGGCGTTGACCACGTTGAGCACCACGCCGCGGGCTGCGGACAGCGCCTCATTGGCGGTCGACAGCGGCGCCGTGGTGGCGCTGCCCGTCGGCGCGGTGTTTGCGGTCGGGGCGCCGACGAGGTCGCGCACGATCGCACGGATCATCGGCACGTCGACGGTGTTGACGTCCTCGCCGGCGGAATCCTGGGTGAAGCTGCTGATCGGCAGCGTGTACAGCGAAACCCCACGGTCGGTGAACGCCGACGCGTGCTGGATGAAGCTGGAGATGTCCAGGCTCGAGTCGACGGCGATGTTTTGCCGTGCCACGTCCAGCAACCGGTGCAGGTCGCTGGGACTCGACAGCGATCCGCCGTGACGCAGTGCGTTGAGCAAGGACACGATGAACGCCTGCTGTCTACGGGTGCGGTCCAGGTCGGTGAACATCTCGTCGTTGACGTCACGGCGCTGCCGCACGAACGCCATCGCCTGCGCGGCGTCGATCTGCTGCACCCCCTTGTGGAAGTCGGCTCCGGAGAAGTTGTCGTAGGTGTCTTCGTTCAGGCACACCGTGATCGGCTGCACCACCTGCGCGATCTGGAAGAACGCGGCCAGCGTGACCTCGATGAAGTGGTCGATCGGGATGCCGAGCAGGTTGCGCACCGTGTTGATCTGCGCCTTACGGCCGGCCTCGCGGGCCTTCTGCTCGTTTGCGGTGGGATCACCGGACGCGTCCAGCTTGTCCATCACCCGCTGATATGCGAACCCGTAGGCCTGCTTGACCTTGCCTTTGCACTGGCAACCGGCGAGGTCGACGTAGTCGTCGCGGGGGATCGAGATCGCGGTGATGGGCGCGGTGCCGGCCGGGATGTGCACCACGATCAGCACGTTGGCGTTGTAGCCACCCGCCGTCTCGTCGCCGGCGTGCAGCGCGTCGTACATCTCCTGCGGCAACGGCCGGCCGTGCTGGTCGAGGCGGCTGTCGAGGCCCATGATCAGGATGTTCTGGTCACCGCCGGTGGAGGCGGGCGCGCCCTCGAGCGCCTGCGAGATCGTGATCCCGCCGAACAGGTTGCGGTTGCCCGCCCAGGCCATCCCGGTGATCACCACGATCACCACCGCCGCCAGCGCGGTGACCAGCTGGGCCACGACCAGCACCGGGCGCCGCGCCGACCGGCCGGGCAACCGGTGGCGTGGCGCCGACGAGCGAGGTCGGGCTTCCCGACCCCGGAAGCGGTGCGCCGGGCTGCTCATGATCACCAGGCATTATCCCTGACCGGGACCAACCCCGCCTGCGCCGCGTGATTCAGCGCACTTCCGTCGTCCGCGCCGCCCGGCACGACGATTCGTCAGCGGTGAGGGTTGAAGCGAAAAGGGTTGTGGCTCAAGACAAGTCGCCGGTGAGGTAATGCTGCAACGCGGGTGCCACCGCGTCGACCAGGGTATTGACGTCCATCGAGTGGATGGGTTCTGAGCGGACCGCGTAGCGCATGATCCCCAGTCCCACCACCTGCGACGCACACAGCGACGCGCGCAATTTGATCCTGTCGACGCCCAGCCGCTTCAGCAGCGGGCTGAAGACCGGTACCGTCAGGCTCTTCTCGACGATGTCCACGGTCTTGGCCAATCCCGTCGTCGCCACAGCACTGGCGGCGAACGGGCCGCCGCCCGCCAGATCCCAGGTGGTGAACAACATGAAAAGCGTTTGCCGCCCCGACTGATTCACGCTTCCGGTGACGACCCGCTCGATGAACTCCTTGGTGGACAGAGGCAGCCGTAGCAACCGTGCCACCGGATCGCCGGGTTTACGTGACGGCTGTTCGGCTCCCATCAGGCCAGAATCGCTTGTCGGAGCGGGCTCGTCAACGACCGGGTCAACGGCGCGCCTGCATGTCGAGTACGACGTTGTCGCCGTTGATGCTCTTGACGGTGACGTCCACCCGGTACGCCTGCCTTTTGACCGTCATTTCGCAGACCACTGTCGCACCGACGCTGGGGCGCAGATTGTCCGGGCACGACACGGATTCCGGCTTGCTGCCCGCCCACTCCTTGTCGCGGATCTGGTTGGCGACGTCCTCTTTGGTGACGGTCTTGGGCTCAGAAGAACAGCCGCCGACCGCGAGCAGCAAACCGGCGAGCACGCAAGAAACAATCGCTGGCGCAACCGATTTCGCCATCCCGCGCCTCCGTCTCCGATCGCCGAGTGCGCCCACTATGACACGAGCGTCCCAGAATTGTGCGCGGAACACCGCGAAAAACCGTTGGCGTCAGGTGCTTCTGCGCATCGGTGAGAGAATGCGGACACCATGGGCGAACATCCTACGATCGGCGTCGAAGAGGAATTCCTGCTCGTCGATCCCGGCACCGGCGAACCTGTGCCGCTCAACCGGGCGGTGGCCGACTACGCCGATGCGCGCGGAGTGAGGCTTCAGCTCGAACTCACCAGCTGCCAGGTCGAGACGACCTCGGGTGTTCTCGCCGGCAGCGACGAACTGCGCACCGAATTGCGCCGATTGCGCCGCACCGCCGCCGAGGCCGCGTCGGCTGCCGGCGCGCAGCTGTTGGCCGTCGCGCTGCCGCCCTCGGTGCCCCACCACTTCCCGGTGACCGACACTCCGCGCTACCGCACCATCGGCGAGCACTTCGGAATGATTGCCCACGAACAAGGCATCTGCGGCTGTCACGTCCACGTCGCGGTGCCCGATCGCGTTGCGGCCGTCGCGGTGAGCAACTGGTTGCGGCCGTGGCTGCCGCTGCTGTTGGCGCTGACCGCCAACTCCGCGATCTACCGCAACGCCCACACCGGTTACGCCAGCTGGCGCAGCGTGCTGTGGGCACGCTGGCCCAGTGCCGGGCCGCCACCGTTCTTCGAGTCGGTGGCCCACTACGAGTCGACGGTCGAGATGCTGTTGGACACCGGCGCGGTGATCGACGACGGAATGATCTATTGGGACGTGCGGCCGTCGTCGAAGTTCCCGACCATCGAGGTGCGGGTGGCCGACGTGCCGTCGACAGTCGCCGAGACGGTGCTGCTGGCGACGCTTATCCGGGCCGCGGTGATGACCGCGCTCGACGAGATCGAGCGGGGCCGCGCAGCACCGCGGGTGCCGGCCGAGACGTTGCGTGCCGCGTACTGGAAGGCTGCCCGGGACGGGCTCGACGGTTGGGCGGTGGACCTCATCGACCGCCCGCGACCCGTGCGCACACGCGAGCTGTTGGCCAGGTTCGTCGACCATCTGCGCCCGGCACTGGAAGAGCTCGGCGAGTATCGGCAGGTGACCGGCGAACTGCAGCGGCTGGCCGCAGACGGCAACGGCGCGACCCGCCAGCTGCGCGCCTGGCAGCGCCGCCACGACGCGGCCGACGTGATCGCCGAGGCCGCGGCCGCGACGCTCAGCTGAGCGGCAGCTTGGCGATCACCGGGCTGGTCGGCTTGTCGGAGCCGCTGCCCGGCTCGACGGTGAAGGCGAGGGCATTCGAATGGCGCAGGTCCGGCAGCACGGCCCGGGTCGAGGGCGCGACGGCCTTTTCGTCCATCGTGCCCGCCGACGTCGGGCCCTGGTCGCCGATCAACCACATCTGATACACCGTGCCCGGCTTGGGCGGTGGCACGTTGTTCATCACCAGCACGCCGGCGTTCTTCTCCCGCGAGAACACGACCGTCGCCGTGCCGCCGCCGGGGATCGCCCCCGAGACCGTGTGCACGTCGGGTGCGGCGAACACCTGCTCGGCTGTGGACGGCTGCGGCGCCGGGCGCAGCGCGAGCCCGGCGGCCAACGCGCCAAGGCCCACCACCAGCGCCGCGGCGGCAGCGAGAAGCGTTGTGCGCCAACGAGTTTGCCTGGGACGCGAAGCGACTGCGGCCAGCACTCGGTCGCGCAGATGCGCGGGCGGCTCAACCGCCGTCGCCGCCGACAGCACGGCCAGCGTCTCCCGCACCCCGCGCACCTCGTCGTGGAATGCATCAGCGACCACGGCCGGCGCCCGGGCGACTCGATGCTCGATCCCGGCGCGTTCGTCGTCGCCGACGGCGTCGAGCGCATACGGCGTCGCCAGCTCGACGAGTTCGAAGTCGGACGGCTCGGTCATGTCACACCCAGGCAATTGCGCAGGCCGCGCAACGCGTCGCGCATCCGTGACTTGACGGTCGCAAGGTTAGTCGAAAGACGCTCGGACACTTGCGAATACGTCAATCCGCCGTAGTACGCCAGTTCGATTGCTTCGCGTTGCGGCTCGGTGAGCGCGGCCAGGCAGTCGACCACCTGACGGCGCTCGTCGCTGGAAATCGCCGCGTCGGCCACGACGTCGGCCGCCGGTTCGGCGGTGGTCGTGCCGTAGCGGACCTCGCGCTGGCTGGCGGCCTGCTCCGCCCGGACCCGGTCGACGGCCCGCCGGTGCGCGATGGTCAGCAGCCATGCCAGTGCCGAACCTGTTGCCGGGTCGAAACTGCCGGCGCTTCGCCACACCTGCAGATACACGTCATGTGTGGTTTCTTCGCTGTAGCCGGGATCCCGCAGCACCCGGCTCACCATCCCGAACACGCGAGCGCGGGTGCGGTCGTAGAACGCGGCGAACGCGTCGGCATCCTGGCGGGCCACCCGGCCCAGCAACGCGTCCAGCTCGCTGTTGCGCTGCGACGATCCGACCATCGAGCGGTAGCCTAGCGGGACCGCGAGCGTCGTCATGACGCAACGCTTTGCTCCGGCGGGTCGGTCACGTCGATGTGCACGGCGCAGGACACCGACGGTCCACTGGCGGCCATCGGCTGCCACGGCACCCGGCGCATCCCGCGCAGCCACAGCATGACGCCCTGCAGCCGCCTGGCGAACCCGGCCAGCAGCGGCGCCGCAGGTGCGACGAACTGCAGCCGCAGCACCTGTGCCACGGTCGCGGGACGGCGGGTTCCGCGCACGGTCGCGACGAACGCCGGCGCGTCGTTGCGGTACAGCGACACCTCGACGTCAAGGCGGTGGCCAGGGCGCGGCGCCCGCAGCACGTAGTGGCCGTCGACCGGGTGGAACGGGGAGCCGTACATCCGTTTGACGGCCAGCACCGGCGCGTCGGCCGACGGCAACAGATACGCGTGCCGTTCGCCGCGGGTGTTCTGCACCTCGGCGATCACGTGTCGCAGCAGCCCGGCGCGGTCGTGACACCAGTAGAGGGTCAGCGGGTTGAACACGTGGCCGAGCACCCGCGGCTGCAGCAGCGCGGTGATCTGCCCGCCGGGCAGCGTCACGCCGTGGCGGGCGAGGACGGCGTCGAGACGCTGGCGCAGTGAATCGGCGTCGGAACCGGTGAAGTGGTCACGGGGGTCGAAGCGGGCGAAGGCGCGCAGCCAGCGGGGCAGGTCCGGCAGGTCGTCGACGTCGACGTACCAGCTGTAGCTGCGGTGTTCGAAGTAGTGGTTCACCGGCGCCTGCCGCAGGTGCGTGATCCTGGTCCGGTAGATGGCGGGCGTCGCTTGGCCAGTGCGCTTCACACCCGGTATTCGGACCAGGCGCCGGGCCGGATGGGCCGGTCAGGCCCAGCTGCGGGCGGCCGCGGCCAGACCGTGCACCAGTGCGGAGGTGACCGGCGCGAGCCCGTCGTCCTCGGGTGGGCGGCTTCGCGGGCTGATGCCTCGCACTCGCGGTGACAGCTCCAGCTGGACACCACCGCCGCGGGTGCGGTTGACGGGGTTGTCCGGATGCATGCCGCGCAGTTCCGGCGGTATCGCGGCGAGGTCGGTCACCAGCTGGTAGCCGGGCAGGTGCAGGTGGCGGGTCAGGTGTGCGGCCAGCACTCGGTTGCGGCCGCCGGCCAGCAGCTGGGTGCTGCGTCCGATGCGCCCGTAGCCGTGCAGCGACACCACCGTGTCGACGTGCCCGAGGAACTCCGCGAGCCGCACCGACTCCTCGGCGCGAAATCGCGCCGACGGCAGATGGTGCGGATAGCGATCCGGGTGGCGCAGCAGGTACACCGACGCACCGGCCGCATCTGCGGCCCGCTCGGCGATCACGTCGGTCATCTGCTCCAAGCCGCCGCCGTGGATGGCCAGAAACCCGAACCGTGACCGCAACCGGCTCTCTTCGTGCACGCCAGGCTGTTGCAGGAGCTTCGAAAGTGTTTGCGGCCCAGTGCTTTTCGACGCGAGCGGACGAGGCCAGTGGGTGGGATCCCAGCGGCGCAGGAACTCGATCCAGCGGTGTGGCAGGCGATGATGGATCGCTCCGTCGATGATCCGTTCCAGATATCCCGGCCGCGGCGCACCGGTTTGCACCCGGTGGTCGATGTACACCCACGCTTCGGCGGGTCCGTCGGCGGTGTGCACGGTCAGCCGGTCACGGCGATAGCGCACGGGCACGCCCTCGGCGCTGTCCAGCGTCGCCAGGTCGCGATCGGACACCTGCCAGACGACCCCGTGCACGTGGATGCCCCGAAACGGCTCGACGGTGGCGACGCCGCGCTGGTTGATCAGCCAGTCGTGGTCGGCCAGCGTCGCGGGAACGGGATCGGCGGCGTCAGGGCAGCGCCGCGCCATCTGCGCGACGCACAGGTTGGAGCCGTAGGCGAAGTACCTGTGCATCAGCTTCGACGGTCAGCCCGCGACAGTCAGATACAGCAGTCCCACATTCAGCACACTAATCAACGCGGCGATTACCCAGCCGAACGCGCTGGTGACCCGATGGTTGGCGTCGGTGCCCATCACCGACGTATCACTGGTCAGCCGGACGAGCGGGATCAGCGCGAACGGTATCCCGAACGACAGCACCACCTGCGACAACACCAGCGCGCGGGTGGGATCCAGCCCGGCCCCCAGAATCACCAGCGCCGGCATCAGCGTGATCAACCGCCGCGCCAGCAGGGGGATTTTGCGGCGCAGCAGCCCGGCCATGATCATCGCGCCCGCATATGCGCCCACCGACGTCGACGCCAAGCCCGAAGCCAGCAGCCCGATCGCGAAGAACAACGCGACCGTCGGCCCCAGGGTGTCGCGTACCGCGGCGTGCGCACCCTCGATCGTGTCGGTGTCGTGGCGGCCCTGCAGGTTGTTGGCCGCCACCAGCAGCATGGCCATGTTGACCGCACCGGCCACCACCATCGCCAGCGCCACGTCCCAGCGGGTGACCCGCATCAGCACCGCCCGGCGGTGGCCCGTGGGGTGGCCGTGACGGTCGCGCGTCAGCCCCGAATGCAGGTACACCGCATGCGGCATCACGGTCGCGCCGAGCATCGCGCTGGCCAGCAGCACGCTCTCGGTGCCCTGAAAGCGTGGCAGCAGGCCCGCGACCACGTCACTGGCCGGCGGTGAGTTGACGAACAGGCTGGTGAGAAAACCGATGGCGATGACCAACAGCAGCCCGGTGATCACCCGCTCGAACATGCGCTGGCCGCGACGGTCCTGGACCATCAGCAGCAGCAACGACACCAGCCCGGTGATCAAACCGCCGACCACGAACGGCAACCCGAACAGCAACCGCAGTGCCAGCGCCCCACCCACCACTTCAGCGAGGTCGGTGGCCATGGCCACCATTTCGGCTTGCGCCCAGTAGGCCAGCCGGGTGGGGCGACGCATCCGGCTGCCGACGGCCTCGGGCAGTGATTGGCCGGTGACCAGGCCCAGCTTGGCCGATAAGTACTGCACCAGCCCCGCCATCGCGTTGGCCAGCAGGATCACCCACACCAGCAGAAAGCCGAACTGTGCTCCGGCGCTGACGTTGGCAGCGACGTTGCCGGGGTCGACGTAGGCGATCGCGGCGACGAACGCGGGGCCGAGCAGATACCAGCTGGGCCGCAGCCGCGCCTCGGTGATCGGCGGCACTACCAAGGTGGGCTCCCGGTTTCCGGTCTAGCGAATCGGAAAGTTAGGTTACCCGAATGCTGCGGCGGTCAATCAGGGCACGGACCAGCCGCCGATGCCGAAGACCGGGCCGCCACGGTACAGCCACGGCTGCTCGAGGTACGGCCCGGGCGCGACGACGACGTTCGGTGAGCTGTTGATCGACGTGTGGGTGCCGCGCTCGCACTGCATGGTCCACGGCGCGACGGTGGCGCAGGTCGGCAGCGCGGTTGCCTCGGGGGCGGTGCCGACCGCGAACCCGGCCGCCGCGAGCACCGCCGCTGCCGACCACCGCATCGTCAGCACGAGCTCGGCCTAGCGGCGCCCTTCGCCGCTGCTCTCGTCGTACGGCACCGGGTACGGGCCGGCGTAGGCCTCGTCCCAGTACGGCAACGTGAATTCGCTGACCGACGGCGAGTCGTTGATCTGCACGTTGCCCGGCGAGCTGCACACGGTGTCGTTGGTGCCCGTGGTGGTGCAGGTCTGGTCGTCAGCGGCGGCGGCCGGCGCGCCGAACAGAGCAGCGACCGCACCGGCGGCCAAGACGTAGCGGATTCGGATGCTCATGGAGGTCCTTTCCAAAACCCTGTAGCTAGGGAGCGTACCGCCCTTTGCCGGTCACGAGCGGCAAGTCGAGCGTGGTGCGGATACCCGGCTCGGCGGCCACGACGGCCGGAATCGCGTTGACGACGCGCATGGCGGTCGCCACCAATCCGGCGTGGTTGTGGTCACCGTTGGGGCTGGACAGGCACAGGTCCAGTGCGTACGACGGCTCGCCGGTGACCTCGACGCGGTAGGAGCCGCCGGGCTGGGCAGGCTGCGGCCAGTCCGGGCAAAGGTCGTCGCGCAGCCTCGTCACGTGCTCCAGCACCACCGCGGGCCGTTCGTCCACCAGCCCCCGCACCTCGAACCGCAGCGCCGCGGCGGTGCCTTTCGCGATGGGCCCGGCTGCGATCCGGAAATCTTCGGGCGCGGGTTCGCGGTAGTACACCTCGACCACCTCGTCGAGCGTGATGCCCAGCCCGGCCGCGATCTGGCGCACCACTGAGCCCCAGGCCATGCTGAGCACCCGCGGCTGCAGCAGGATCGGGATCTCGTCGAGGGGCTTGCCGAAGCCCATGACGTCGAACATCACCGCCGCGCTGTCGTATGTCGCGTAGTCGACGATCTCCATGCAACGAACCTGCTGAATGCTCTGACACGTCCCCGCGAGCGCCAGCGGCAGCAGGTCGTTGGCGAAACCCGGGTCGATGCCGTTGACGAATACGCTCGAATTCCCTTGCTGTGCCGCCTGTTCCAGCGGGCTGATCAGCTCGTCGGGAATCACGTTCCACGGGTATTGCAGAAACACCGGCCCGCTGCCCACCACGTTGATGCCGGCCGCGAGCAGCCGTCGATAGTCCTCTAGTGCGTCCGGCAGCCGGTTGTCGGCCAGTGCCGTGTAGACCGCGCAATCAGGCTGTGTCGCAATCACTTCCGCGAGGTCATTGGTGGCGGTTACCCCGGTCCGCCGGTCCATTCCGGCCAGTTCGGCGGCGTCGCGTCCGGCTTTGTCGGGCGACGACACCCACACGGCGGTGAGCTCGAACGCGGGATCGGTGAGGACGCCGGCGAGTGCATGCTTGCCGACGTTGCCGGTTCCGATCTGGGCGACTCGCAATGTCATCGGCGTCTCCTTACAGGTCAGGGAAGGGCAGTTCGAGGTTCGGCATGTTCAGTCCGCCGTCCACCTCGAGGATCTTGCCGGTCAGGTATGCCCCGGCCGGAGACGCCAAATAGACTGCGGCAGCGGCGATGTCGGCGGGATCGCCCAGCCGGCGCATCGGGGTGGCCTTCTCCAGCTGGGTGCGCATCTCGTCGTTGCTGGCGACCACGTCCAGCGCGGAGGTGAGGATCGATCCGGGGGCGATCGCGTTGACCCGGATGCGGGGGCACAAATCCAGCGCAGCCAGCCGGGTGTAGTGCGCGAGCGCAGCCTTGGCGGTGCCGTACGCCGCGAAGCCGCGGCCGGGCACCCGGCCCATGGTCGACGTGATGTTGATGATGCTGCCGCCGCCGGAGTGCTCGAGCATCAGCGGCGCCGCCGCGACCACCAACGCGTGGGCGGTCGCAACGTTGAACGTGAACGCGCTCTTCAGATCCTTCGTGGTGGTGTTCAACAACAGGTTCGGCATGGTGCCGCCCACGTTGTTCACCACGATGTCGAGCCGGCCGAACTCGTCGACCGCGGCCTGCGCCAGTGCCGCGGTGGCGTCGGTGTCGGAGAGGTCGGCCACCACCACGTGCGCGCGCCGGCCGAGTGCTCTGATCTTGTCGGCGACGTCGTCGAGTTCGCTTCGGGTGCGCGACGAGACGAGGACGTCGGCGCCCACTTCGGCGAAGGCGATGGCCATCGCCGCGCCGAGGCCGCGCCCGCCGCCGGTCACCACTGCTACTTGATCGTCAAGCCGGAATCTGTCGAGGATCACCCCGGCAGACTAACGCGCTGTGGCCGCGCTACCTCTTGCCGGCGGCTTTCTTCGCCGGTGCCTTCTTGGCAGCCGACTTCTTCGCGCTGCCCGATGCCGCGGGCTTTGCGGCTGACGATTTCTTGGCGGCTTTCTTCGCTGGTGCCTTCTTCGCGGCGCTCTTGCTCGCCGAGCCGCCGGACTCCGAGCGGCGCCGTCGCACGCTGGCCTCGAGCTTGGCCAGCAGATCCGACACGTCGTCGGTGACGTCGAGGTCGGCTGGCTTCTCTTCGGTCGGAAACGCTTCGCCGCCTTCGAGTTTCGCCTCGATCAGGTCATGCAGGTGTTCCTGGTAGGTGTCGCGGAACTGGTCGGGGTTGAAGTCGTCGGCCATCGACTCCACCACCTGCTCGGCCATCTTCAATTCGGCCGGCTTGATCTCGACTTCCTTGTCCAGCACCGGGAAATCGGGATCGCGAATCTCGTCGGGCCACAGCAGTGTGTGGATCACCATTACGTCGCGTTTGCTGAAGTCCTTGACCCGCAACGCCGCAAGCCGGGTCTTGTTGCGCAACGCGAAGTGCACGATCGCCACGCGGTCGGTGTTGGCCAGCGTCTTGGCCAGCAGCACATAGGACTTCGTCGATTTCGAGTCGGGCTCGAGGTAATAGCTGCGGTCGTACAACAGCGGATCGATGTCGCTGGCGGGGACGAATTCCAGCACCTCGATCTCGCGGCTGCGCTCTTCTGGAAGGGTGGCCAGGTCCTCGTCGGTGATGATCACGGTCTGTCCGGTGTCGGATTCGTAGGCCCGGGCGATGTCGCGGTAGTCCACTTCTTCGCCGTCTTTCTCACAGACCCGCTTGTAGCGGATCCTGCCGTGGTCTTTGGCGTGGACCTGGTGGAACTTCACGTCGTGGTCCTGGGTCGCGCTGTAGACCTTCACCGGGACATTCACCAGCCCGAAGGAAAGTGAGCCCTTCCAGATTGACCGCATACCTCAGTATGACGGACACGCCGGCGTATACCTTGGTCCGACGTTGGAAGGTGCCGCCGAAAGGGAACACAGGCTCCATGGCTGGGATTCCGCATGTGTGGCCGCCGGAACGCGTGGCTGGTCCGCACGTGCGGCTGACCAACGCGGACAAGGTGTTGTACCCGGCGACGGGCACGACCAAAGAAGAGGTGTTCGGCTACTACATCGGCATCGCCGAATGCATCCTGCCGCACATCGCCGGCCGCCCGGCCACCCGCAAGCGGTGGCCCAACGGCGTGGCGGAGGGGTCGTTCTTCGAAAAGCAGCTCGCCGACTCGGCCCCGGACTGGCTGACCCGCGGCACGGTCGTGCACAAGTCGGGCGTTACCACCTATCCGATCATCGACAGCCCGGCGGGACTCGCGTGGATCGCGCAGCAGGCGGCGCTGGAAGTGCATGTGCCGCAATGGCGGTTCTTGAACGGAAAGCCAGGCCCCGCAACGCGTTTGGTGTTCGACCTGGATCCCGGGCCCGGCGTGCCGATGGCCCAGATCGTCGAAGTGGCCCATGAGATTCGCGACCTGCTGGCCGACATCGGCCTGACGACGTACCCCGTGACCAGCGGCAGCAAGGGCGTGCATCTGTACGCGCCACTGGACAAGCCGATCAGTTCGCAGGGCGCGATCACGCTCGCGAAAAAGGTGGCCCAGCAGCTCGAGCAGGCCGACCCCCAGCGGGTCACATCGACCATGACCAAAAGCCTGCGCACCGGCAAGGTGTTCGTCGACTGGAGCCAGAACAACGCGGCCAAGACCACCATTGCGCCGTATTCGTTGCGGGGGCGCGAAGAGCCGACGGTCGCGGCGCCGCGCACCTGGGAGGAACTCGACGATCCCGAGCTGCGGCAGCTGCGTTTCGACGAGGTGCTGCGCAGAGTCGCCGAACACGGCGATCTGCTGGCGCCGCTAGACGCCGACATGGCCACCAGCGACCGGCTGGCCAAATACCGCAGCATGCGTGATGCGTCGAAAACGCCTGAGCCCGTTGATGTTTCAGCGCCCACGCCGGGCGCGAACAACCGGTTCGTCATCCAGGAACATCATGCCCGCCGGCTGCACTACGACCTGCGGCTGGAACGAGACGGAGTACTGGTCAGCTGGGCGGTGCCGAAGAATCTGCCCGACACTCCATCGGTGAACCATCTCGCGGTGCACACCGAAGACCATCCGCTGGAATACCTGACGTTTCAGGGCACCATCCCCAAAGGGGAATACGGCGCAGGCAAGATGATCGTCTGGGACACCGGCACCTACGAAGCCGAGAAGTTCCGCGACGACGAAGTGATCGTGACGCTGCACGGAAAGCGAATCTCGGGGCGCTATGCGCTGATTCAGACCAAGGGCGACCAATGGCTGGCGCACCGGATGAAAGAGCAGGACTCGCCGACCGTGCGTGACATGGCGCCGATGCTGGCGACCCTGGGCTCCGTCGAGAACCTCACACACGACGAGTGGGCGTTCGAGGGCAAGTTCGACGGCTACCGGCTGCTGATGGAGGCCGACCACGGGCGGATGTGCCTGCAGTCACGCAGCGGTCGCGACGTTACCGGCGAATACCCGGGACTGCAGGCGGTGGTCGACGCGCTGGCTGAGCACCACGCGATCCTCGACGGCGAAGTGGTGGCGCTGGACAGAAACGGCGTGCCCAGCTTCTCCGAGATGCAGAACCGCGCCCGCGCGACGCGGATCGAGTTCTGGGCGTTCGACGTGCTGCAGCTGGACGGGCGCTCGCTGCTGCGGGCGCGCTACCGCGACCGCAGACGGGTGCTGGAGGCGCTGGCCGCTGACCGCGACGAGCTGATCGTGCCTGAGCTGCTCAGCGGTGACGGGCCCGACGCGCTGGCGTATTCCCGTAAGCGCGGCTGGGAAGGCGTGGTGGCCAAACGCTGGGATTCCACCTATCAGCCGGGCCGGCGGTCGAAGGCGTGGATCAAGGACAAGAACTGGAACACCCAGGAGATCGTGATCGGCGGCTGGCGGGAAGGCACCGGCGGCCGCACGAGCCAGATCGGCGCGCTGGTGATGGGCATTCCCGACGGCAACGGTCTGCGGTTCGTGGGCCGCGTCGGCACCGGGTTCACCGAGAAGGAGCTCGACCGGCTCAAGAAGATCCTGACTCCGCTGCAGACCGACGAGTCGCCGTTCACCGAGCCGCTGCCGCGGGCCGACCGCAAAGGGGTGACGTTCGTGCGGCCGGAGCTCGTCGGCGAGGTGCGCTACAGCGAGTGGACCGGCGACGGCCGGCTGCGCCACCCCAGCTGGCGCGGGCTGCGCCCGGACAAGACGCCCGACGAGGTGTCAGTCGAGCTACCCACGTGACCCTCGTTTGGCGCGAGCGTGCGTGTCTGTGCACCGACACGCCGGCACGGGCGTACAGCGGCGCACGCTCGGCCACAGCGACCGCGGCACACTTGACCGGTGAGCAACAACGTCGTCACCTGCCCGCACTGCGGTACGCGCAATCGCGTGCCCGCGTCGACCACCGGCAAGCCGCGCTGCGCTAACTGTCGGCAGTGGCTGCCGTGGATCATCGATGCCGACGACCGCAATTTCGCCGAGGTCGTCGAAAAGTCTTCTGTGCCAGTGCTTGTCGATCTTTGGGCAACCTGGTGCGGGCCCTGCCGCATGGTCAGTCCCGCACTCGAGCAACTCGCGCAGGAGCGGGCCGGCAGCCTGAAGCTGGTCAAGGTCGACGTCGACGCCGCGCCTGCGACCGCGCAGCGCTTCACCGTGCAGGCGGTTCCGACACTTCTGGTGATCGACCACGGCAACGTGCTGGCCCGGCAGTCCGGCGCAGCACCCGTCGCGGCGTTGCGAAGCTGGCTCGACCAGGCGCTGACCCAGTAGCGGTCAGCTGCGCCGGCGGCGCCAGAGCACCAGCCCGACGACGGCGACGACGGCCACGACGGCCGCGATCGGCACCGCCGGCATGGCCTTGGCGCGCACGTCGGCCGCCTTCTGCTGAGCCTGCTTCTTGACGTCGAGCTTCTCGCTCAACGTCCCCACGGTCGCCCCCAGCTGTTGGCGCGTCCGCTCGATGTCGGCCTCGATGTCGCCGACGCTCGCGTCGGGTCCCGGCTCCGGTGGCAGTCCGTCAGGTGTGGTCATGGCGGACAGCGCCTTTCAACTCGTCGATGTCAGTCTTCACGCTCTCGGCGGTCTGCCGCGGTGGCGACACCTCGTCGATCTGCCGCTTGCTCACCAGCGCCGCGATGCCGGCCGCAGCGAACAGCACCGCGGCGACGATCACCGCTGCCGCCCAGACCGGCAGCACCAGCGCCAGCGCGGCGACCCCGGCCGCCACCACAGTCCCGAAACCGAAGAACGCCAGCAGCCCGGCCGCGCTGAACAGTCCGGCCCCGATGCCGGCGTGCTTCGCCGCGTCTTGGAACTCTTTTTGCGCCAGCCGCATCTCGTCGCGCACGAGCCGCGACGTCTGCGTCGACAACTGGCTCATCAATTCGCCGATCGACGGTTCCGCCGCCGGCCTGGATTCGATGCTCATGCGGGTCGATTTCCCGTTGTCAAGAAGCCGAAACATACTGGCTGGCGTGGACACGGACGTGATCGTGGTCGGGGCGGGGCTGACGGGGCTGGTGGCCGCCGCTGAGATTGCCGACGCCGGCAAGCGCGTGATGCTGTTGGACCAGGAAGGCGAGCAGTCCCTGGGCGGGCAGGCGTTCTGGTCGCTGGGCGGGCTGTTTTTGGTCGACACGCCGGAGCAGCGGCGCATGGGTGTCAAAGACTCCTACGAGCTGGCGCGGCAGGACTGGTTCGGCAGTGCGCAGTTCGACCGCGCCGAGGACTACTGGCCGCGCCGCTGGGCGGAGGCGTACCTGGATTTCGCGGCAGGGGAGAAGCGAGAGTGGTTGCGCGCGATGGGCCATCGCATCTTTCCCGTGGTCGGCTGGGCCGAACGCGGTGACGGACGCGCCGACGGGCACGGCAACTCGGTGCCGCGGTTCCACATCACCTGGGGAACCGGTCCAGGAGTGGTCGAGCCGTTCGAACGCCGGGTGCGCGCGCACGCCGATGCCGGCCGGATCGTGTTGCGGTTCCGGCACTGCGTCGACGGACTCGTGACGGACGCAGGCGCGGTGACCGGGGTGACGGGTCGCATCCTCGAGCCGACGACACAGCCGCGCGGCAAGGCGACCTCCCGCGGCTCGGTCGGCGACTTCGAGTACACCGCCCAGGCCGTCGTCGTCACATCGGGCGGCATCGGCGGCGACCACGAGCTGGTGCGCAAGGCATGGCCGCCGCGGCTTGGCACGCCGCCGAAGTCCATGGTCGCGGGCGTGCCCGCGCACGTCGACGGCCGGATGCTCAACATCGCCCGGGCCGCCGGTGCCCGGCTGATCAACCCGGATCGCATGTGGCACTACGTCGAAGGGCTGCGCAATTGGGACCCGATCTGGGAGAACCACGGCATCCGGATCCTGCCGGGCCCGTCGTCACTGTGGCTGGACGCCACCGGTCAGCGGCTGCCCGCGCCGTGCTACCCCGGCTTCGACACGCTGGCCACGCTGCGGCACCTGCGCACCACCGGCTACGACTACTCCTGGTTCGTGCTGACCCAGAAGATCATCGAGAAGGAGTTCGCGCTGTCGGGTTCCGAGCAGAACCCGGATCTCACGGGCAAAGATCTGCGGCTGCTGGCCTCGCGGGTGCGCAGCGGCGCGCCCGCTCCCATCGAAGCGTTCAAACGGCACGGCCCCGATTTCGTCGTCGCCGACACGCTCACCGAGCTGGTCGACGGAATGAACCGCGTCGGCGACGAAGCGCTGATCGACGAATCCTCTTTGCGCGCAGCGCTGCAAGCGCGCGATCGGGAGATCGACAACCCGTACTCCAAGGACACGCAGATCACCTTCATCCGCCAGCATCGCCGCTACCGCGGCGACAAGATCAGCCGCATCGCCACGCCGCACAAGATGCTGGACCCGGCCAACGGTCCGCTGATCGCGGTGCGGCTGAACATCCTCACCCGAAAAACGTTGGGCGGCTTGGAAACCGACCTTGACGGCTGCTGCCTGGGGTCCGACGGGCTGCCGGTGGCAGGGCTGTACGCGGCGGGGGAGGTCAGCGGGTTCGGCGGCGGCGGGATGATGGGCTACAACGCGCTGGAAGGCACCTTTCTGGGCGGCTGCCTGTTCTCCGGCCGCACCGCGGGACGGGCCGCGGCAGCCGCGGTGGGCTGAGTTCTGCCGCGGTGGGTGAGTTCTGCCGCTGCGGGTGAGTTCTGCCGCGAGCAGACGCTAGATCGCATGTTTCGGGCGTTGGGCATGCGATTCAGTGTCTGCTCGCCGGGGAGCTCAGCGCCCGCATCAGGTGGGTATCGATGCGCTGCGCCAGCCGCTGCGGATACCTGCGGACGTCCTCTGCCAGTATCGGGATGACTGTCCATCCGAGTTCTTGCAAACCTGCGAAACGCGACTTGTCTCGACGCATCGCTGCAGGACTCGAATGCCACAGAATGCTCTCGTATTCGGCGGCGACCCGTTCCGCGGGCCATGCGAAGTCAACGCGCCACGCCTCGCCATCCGGGCTGCAGATGGTGTATTGCAATTCAGGAAGTGGCAACCCGTAGTCGATCATGACAAGCCGTGCTTCGCTTTCCATGCCGGATTCCGCTCGCCCGTCGGCGTATTGGAGGAGTTCGCGGACCGCGACGATGCCACGCCTTCCTCGTTGCTCCGCGACGGCGGCTTCGAGCGCAGCCCGGCTGCATCGCATCGAGTGCAACGCCGCGTCCAAGGTTGCGAGTGCACGCGGACGCCGCAGTGTTCGCGCCACCTCGATGGCTGTCCAGGCCGGTGCGGTCGCCAGTCGGCCCGAGATTCGGGCGAGCGGCGCGTCAGTTCGTTGGTGAACAATGAGGCCGATCTTCGAGCGCAGGCGTATTCCAGGGTCGAGTACATGAATGGCCGTGGTGTTCTGGAGATCGAAGCCGTACAGTGCCGCGGCCGTTCCCATGCACGCCACTGCCGGCCTTCCGATGAACAAGTCGAGTGCTTGAAGGCGCCCGAGAAGGCTAGGTTCGGTGGCGGCGTAGACGCCTGTCCAGACGCGAACGAGACGACCCCTTTTCACGTGGACGTCGAGCTGTTGACGAGTCATCACCGTCAGCAATTGCGAAGTGGTGGCGAATTCACCTAGTCCCGGCGGGAAAACAGGCATCTAGTGACAATGCGGGGACAGCCGCAGGCACGACCTGTCCAAATGCCCGATCTGGGGACAGATCGCACACTGTTGATAACCAGTCCACCCGCGAGCAGACAGTAAATCGCACGTCCTGGGCGTCAGGCATGCGATTCAGTGTCTGCTCGCGGGGGAACTCAGCGCACCCGAGCGATCACCTTTTCGGCGTACTTCTCCAAGTGGCGCAGCTTCTTGTCCAGTGGCTCGGTGTCCGGCCCGACGATGTAGGGAATGCGGAAGCCGACGATCACGTCGGTGACGCCCTTGTCCTCGAGCCGCTTGATCCCGTCCACGCTGTAGGCATCGGGCGACATCACGTGCACTTCGAAGGGTCCGCTGTTGCCCGAAGCAGCGCGAAACTCGTTGAGCCGCAGCAACAATCGATCCAACTCTTCCGGGGAGCCGCCGCCGTGCATCCACCCGTCGCAGCGCGCCGCGCGGCGCAGCGCCGCATCCGCGTGCCCTCCGATGAGGATCGGGATCGGCTTGCTGGGCGCCGGCGTCATCTTGGTCTTGGGGATGTCGTAGAACTCGCCGTGGAACTCGAAGTACTCGCCGGACGTCAGACCGCGGATGATCTCGATGCACTCGTCCATCCGCTTGCCGCGCTTGGCGAACGGCACACCCATCAGCTCGTAGTCCTCGGGCCACGGGCTGGTGCCGACGCCCAGGCCCAGCCGGTTGCCGAACAGTGCAGCCAGGGAGCCGGCCTGCTTGGCCACCAGCGCCGGCGGCCTGATCGGCAGCTTGAGCACGAAGAAGTTGAACCGCAAAGACGTCGTGACCGCCGACAGCGCACCGGCCAGTACGAAGGCCTCGACGAACGCCTTGTCCTCCAGGAACTCACGGCTGCCGTCGGCGGTGTACGGGTAGACGGAGTCCGACTCGTAGGGATAGCCGATGCTGTCGGCGATCGTCATCGCGTCGTAGGCCGCCGCCTCGGCGGCCTGTGCCAGCGGCAAATAGAAGGCGGGATCTGTCATCGCCTCGGCGTAGGTGAACCGCACGAGCGCAGATTACTTCACGTATTGTTGCTTTTACCTGCAAGCCTGAGGCCGACGATGTCTATTAGCCGACGAAATGCGCTCCTGATGGAGGTCGCTGACCTTCTCGCCGATGTGCAATACCGCGCCGACGACGACGCCGTGCTGACTGAGCTCACCGCCAGTGCCGCCAAGTTCGTTCCCGGCGCGCAGTTCGCCGGCATCACGGTGGTCGACGCCAAGCGGGGCATCGAAACCGTGGGGGCCACACACGGGTATGTGACTGCCCTCGACGACCTGCAGCGAACCTACAAGGAAGGCCCGTGCCTGGCCGCCGGGTGGGCCAACCACGTCATCCGCATCGACGACCTCGAAGCCGACGAAAGGTGGCCGCGCTTTTGCCCCGACGCGGTCGCACTGACGCCGGTGCGCTCGATCTTGGCCTTCCGTTTGTTCAGCGACGCGAAAACCACCGGAGCGTTGAACTTCTACGCCGAATCAACACAGGCCTTCGACGACGAGTCCGTGGAGCTCGGTCTCGTGATGGCCACCCACATCGCACTGGTGTGGAACATGGTCCGTCGCGGCGAGCAGTACCGCAGCGCACTGGCCTCCCGCGACATCATCGGCCAGGCCAAGGGCATGCTTATGGAGCGCTTCAACATCGACGCGGTGCAGGCATTCGAATTGCTGAAGCGGCTCTCCCAGAACTCGAACACCCCCGTGGCCTCGATTGCGGAACGGCTGGTGTACGCGGATCATCCACCGCGATGACCACGTCGACGCGACCGAGAGATCCCAATCCCTCCGCCAGCGCCCGTGCCGAACTTGCGGGCCGGCGAGCCGACGAGCTGAGGCGCCGTCGCGAAGAGCTGGCCCGCGGTGTGCCGCCGTCATTGCAGTCCGTCGAACAGGCCCATCGTCGCGCCCAAGAGTCGCGCAAGCGCGCAATCGACGCGCACATCGCCGCGGCGGCCCGTCATCGCGAGGCCGGCGCGGTGCACGCCGCCGCCGCGGCCAGCCATGAACAAGCCGCGATGCAGGCCGGGGACGGCGACAGCGAGTGGCACCTCGATGCTGCTGAGCGCCATCGGCGAGAGGCGAGATACCACGAGGCGGCGGCACGACATTGCGAGCAGCTCGGTAGGCTCGATGGACTCGAATGACCTTGTCAGTCCAGGACTTCCATCAATAGCAGCGCGCCGTTGACGGTCCTTTCCGAATTGCGGAAACCCGTGCAGGTGACGCGCACCTTGATCTCTCGGCCCCGTCGGTTGACCGCTTCGACAACCGCCTCGGCGGTACCGTCAGGCTCCAGAAACGCGTGGCCGATAAGGGGTTTGATCGGATCCATCGGCAACCCGATGTCCAATGACGGCAGCGCAACTCCTTCGGCCTCATCCGCACGCATGCCCCATAAGTCCTCGCAGGCGCGGTTCCACAGGCTCACCCGCATCTCGCGGTCCACCACCGCCATGCCCAAATGTATTGAGTTGACCAGTGAATCGATAAAGGCCTTCGATTCGTCCAATTCGATGCTGCGCTCGCGAAGGGTGTCGTTGATGGTGTGCAACTCGTCGTTGGTCGACTGCAGTTCCTCGTTGATGGTTTCGAGTTCTTCGTTGGTGGACTGCAGTTCCTCGTTGGTGGTCTCCAGCTCTTCGACCGTCGACTGCAGCTCTTCGTTGGTGGTCTCCAGTTCTTCGTTGGTGGACTGCAGTTCTTCATACGCCGTCTCGAGTTGTCGATTGGTCTGCACCACTTTGTCCAGCAGAGCCCGGGTGGCACTGACGTCGAAGAACACAATCGACACACCGAGCAGACCGTTCTTGGCGTCGATGAGCGGGTTGACATGTATCTCGTACCACGCAGTTTCGGCGCCGGGACGTTGCCAGCGCACGTCCTGGATCCGTGCGGACCGCCGCTCGACCTTTGCCTGCTCGACGTAGGCGCGCAGTTCGACAGGGCGATATGAGATCTCCAGATCCCGCAGCAAGCGCCCGATGTCGCGGACCGACAATCCGAACGCCGTTTCTGCCTGCTGGTTGATCATTGCGACGGTGTCGTCGGCGGTGACCACGATGTGGGCTACGGGACTGGTCCGAAAAGCGAACTCCCGCAAGGGATCCAAGCCGGGAATCTCGCCGATCCGCTCCATCACAATCGTCGCCGGGTCGACGCGATCGACATGAGCGTGCGACCCACCGAGCTTGCGGAACACGCGATGCTTGAGGTTCAGCGGCGCGAACCGGTCACCGTGGCTGAGCAGCATCTCGGCGTGTCCGAGGAACAGGATGCCCCGCGGTGCAAGCGCAAAATGCAGCCGTCCCACCACGATCCGCTGCGTTTCGGCGTTCAGGTACATCAGCGTGTTGCGGCACACCAGCAGGTCGACCCGCGAGATCGGCGCGTCCTTCACCAGGTCATTACGTCCGAAAATCACCACGCGGCGCAGGTCGGAACGAAAGACGTAGCGGCCGTTCACTTTCTCGAAGTAGCGGCTGAGCAGGTCCTTGGGGATCGCCTCCACATCCTTGCTGTCGTATGTCGCCGCGCGAGCCTGTGCCAGAGCATGCTCGTCGACGTCGGTGGCGTAGATCTTGACGCGCTGGCGAAACTCTTCGGGTCCGAGCGCTTCGGCCAACAGCATCGCCAGCGTGTAAGCCTCCTGGCCCGACGCACATCCGGCGCTCCACACGCGAATGGGGTCGCTGGGTCCGCGTTCGGCGAGCATGGTGGTGATGACTTCGTCGCGAATGAACTCCCACGCCTCCTGATCGCGGAAGAAGTCGGTGACGTTGATCAAGATCGTGTTGAACAGTGCGACGAACTCGTCGGCGCTGGCCTGCAGCACGTCGAGGTACTCCTCGAAGGTCGCGATGCCGGCCTGGTCCATCCGGTGCCGTACGCGTCGCATCAACGACGTGCGCTTGTATCCGGTGAAGTCAAAGCCTCGCGAATCGCGCAGGTACCGCAGTAAGGCCTCGAAGGCCTCGTCTTTCTGCCCTTCCATCTGACCCCGTCCGTCGACTCCGAGCGAACCGAATCTACTCGGTCAAAGCCGATTTTCCGGACCGATCACCGCCCACACGGTCTTTCCCGACGGCGTGGGGGAGTTTCCCCAGGCGCGGCACAGCGCCGCGACGATGGCTAACCCTGAGACGTCGTCGCCACCCCCGCTGGCACGTTCGCGTCGCATCGCCGGCGCGGTGTTGCCGTCGGAAACGGCGATGGTGACGAGCTCACCCCTGGCTTCGACGCGCAGCGCGGGCGAGCTTGCGGTATGGGTGAGCACGTTCTCCACCAGCACTGTCACGACGAGTTTGCCCACCGACACCAGATCGGAGCGCGACCATGAAGTGAGCCAGTCTTCCACCAAGTGACGAGCTCGGCTGAGGCTGGCCACCGTCGACGGCAGCTCGGCCCGTGCCCGCCGCCGCACGGACATGCTGCTCAGATCCGGCAGCGCCTGCTGTGCCTCTTCAACGGTCGAAAAGGTGGGCACGTAGCGATTGATGCCGTTACGCCGCATGGCTTTGCGACCCTGCTGATGCTGACACACCACGATCAGCGGCACGTCCGGCCACTGTCCGATGTGCCAACGCGCGCTGGTGATCACCGCCCACGCCGAATCCGTCGGCACCGCAAGGCATGTGACGTCGACGATCACGGCGGCGGGATCGTCGAGTGAGGCCTTGATGATCGCGTCCCGCAGCGCCAGGTAAGTGGTGCTGTCGAGCACCCCCTCCGGAGTCAGGATGTGAGCGTCCTCGGTCCGCCGTTCGCAGACGACGAGCTGGTGTGCGTTGTCAGCCGGCATCGTGCGCGCCTGCACCGCTGTAGGTCTGCGACAGCCGCTCGCCCAGGACCGCCATCGCGTGTTCGGCTTCGTTGGCCAGCGCGTCATATCTTTCGAACAGCGGGCCGGACCCTTCTTTGTCGGCCATCTTCCGGGCCAGCTTTGCCTTCTCCTGCAGGCTGCGCAACGCCACCCAGAGCGCGCCCTCCACCTCTTCGTCGCGGGCTTGCAACAGCGCTTCACTGGTCCACGCATGGCCGACCCGGCAGCGGAAATTGCCTTCGCTGATGGCCTGCAGCGACCCTTTGCAGTCCGGGCAGACGTAGCCCGACGGCGGGCCCAGCTGCTCGGTATCGAATGACGTGGCGAAGCGTGTTCCCATCGCGATGCGGTTCTCCAGTTCGATATTGGCATCGTCGGTCATGTCGAATCCCTTGATTTCGCGGTGCGCCAGCTTTGCCAGCAGCCGGCCCATCTCCGCGGCGGTCGCCTCCTGCTCGACCACCCCGGCACGCAAGGCGTTGGTGGGCATTGTGGCGTACAGCGCGTCGCGCGGCTCCTGTACCAGCGTCGCTCCGCCGCGCCTACGGATCGCGCCCAAGCCGAGCACCCCGTCGTCGAGCACCCCGGACAGCAGCACCCCGATGGCACGCGGGCCGTACGCGACGGCAGCAGAGCGGAACAGCGCATTGATGGCCGGTCGGTAGCCGTTCTCCGTCGGCCCGTTGGAGAGCACGACATGGTGGTCGTGGACGAGCAGGTGGCGATCGGGCGCGCAGACGTAGACGCGTCCGGCTTCCAGCGGCGCCCCGTCTTGGGCACGAACCGCCGACAGCGGGCCGGCGCGATCAAGGATGCGGGCGAGCACGCTGGGCGCGCCAGGGGGCATGTGCAGGACGACGGCGACGGCCATCGGCAGATCCGCGGGCAGTCCGGCGGCGAACTGGGTCAGCGCTTCGACGCCGCCGGCGGAAGCGCCGACCGCGACCACACCGCGCAATTCGCCGTTGTTGCTCGTTGGAGGCCCCATCCCGAGTCGGATACCCAGCGAGCTGCCCAGAGCAACCTTCGGGTACCGCACACGATACGCCGATTCCGCAGCGCGGGCCCCGCCCGTTTACGCAGGGCGCATACTCGCGAACGTGACGGAGTTTGCACGCTACATCGCCGAAGAGATCGCCACCGACCACGTCGACGGATTGTTGTCACGGCGCGAAGCGTTGCGCCGGCTCGGTCTGCTGGGTCTGGGTGCCGGTGCCGCGAGCGCGTTGATCGCCGCGTGCGGGGCGGGCGGCAAGAAGTCACCGACAGCGGCGACGACGGGCACGCAGGCGGTCACGTCGGCACCACCGGGGATGGATCACGCGCTGCCCACGCAACCGGTGACGTGGGCGGGGCCGTCCGGGTCGCTGCAGGGCGCGTGGGCCGCGGCGACGACACCTCGGGGCGGCGTGCTGGTGATCCACGAGAACAAGGGGCTCAACGATTGGGTGCGGTCGGTGGCGGGGCGGTTCGCGGGCGCCGGGTACTCCGCGCTGGCGATCGACCTGCTGTCCGAGGAAGGCGGCACAGGACGGTTCAGCGACCCGGCGCAGGCGACGGCCACGCTGGGCAACGTGCCGCCGGCGCGGTTCGTGGCTGACCTGAAGTCCGGGGTGGCCGAGCTGCAGCGGCGGGTCGGCGGTTTGAAGGTGGCCACGGTCGGCTTCTGCTTCGGCGGCGGGATGGTGTGGCAGCTGCTGGCGTCAGGCGAGCCCGCGCTGTCGGCCGCGGTGCCGTTCTACGGGCCACTGCCCGACAATCCGGACTTCTCGCGCTCCAAGGCTGCGGTGCTGGCGATCTATGGCGCGCAGGACAACCGGGTGACGGCGTCGAAAGACGCTGCGGTGGCGGCGCTCAATCGCGCCGGGCTGGTCAACGAGGTTGTCGTCGAGCCGGACGCGGACCATGCGTTCTTCAACGACACCGGTCCGCGTTACAACCCGGCGGCCGCCGCCAACGCATGGAGCCGCGTGCTGGACTGGTTCGGGCGTTACGTCAGCTCGTAGGGCGGTGCCCCGACCCCGACGATCGAATAGCCGCCCCACGGCGTCTTCTCGGTGATCCGGGCGTCGGCTTGTCGTGTCGCGGTGGCGATCGTCAGGGGCCGGTGGGGCAGTTCGGCGGTGCCGAAAATCATTCCCTGCCAATGGAATCTGCCGTCGATCGGGTCCAGGCGACCGGCCAGCCTGACGCGCACCCGGTGGGTCTGGTCGTCGACGGTCACGGTGGCGGGGCCGTCGTAGACCTCACGGCTTTCGTGGTTGACGTCGAAAGCTCTGTGCGGCAGCGTTTTTCGCGCACGTTGTGCGTACTGCTGTTGGGCGCTGCGACGTACCTCGATCCGGGTACCGTCGTGGTTCTGCAGGAGCTTCACGCATGCGTCGATGCAGTCCCGCTGCTGCGCGGTGTCCGCAGCGTCGGGTCCGTCGAGCAGGAAGTAGTTGGGGAAGCCGTGTACAGCGACGCCGAGGTACGCGGTGGCGGCGTCATGCCACGCCTGCTGGATGGTCAGCCCGCTGGCGCCCACCAGCGCGTCGTCGGGCACATTCGTCGCGAGGTGACATGCAGTGGCGAAGACGACGGCGTCGACGCTGTGGTGGACGCCGTCGGTGGTGCGGATTCCGGCCGGCGTGACGGCTTCGAGGGGTTGGCTGACGTGGCGCGGCTGCGTGACGTCACGGCGACGGAACAACCGCCGCTTGACGTTTCGCGTCTGCCAGGTGGGTGGGCAGTCGAACAGTGTGACGTCGGCGCCCTGGAGGCGGGGGACGATGTGCGCGGCGCGTGCGCCGATCACCGCGATGCGCCGTCCGATCGGGTCGAAGTCGGCAGGCCACTGCGTCCAATGGAACGACAGCCCACGAAAGCCATTGTCCGGCAGAGTCGTCTGGTGCAGCTTTCGGCGGACGTCGACGACCACGTGCGCTCGTCGCTCGTCGCCGCTGCTGGTGCGCACCAGCCAGCTGTCGGTGGCGTCGTCGAACCGCGCCGCGACAACGTCGTCGGCTTCGAGCACCCCGATCACAGGAACTTCGTGCGCTTCCACAACCGCCGCGCGATCGGACCCATCAGGCCGACCTCGTCGAGAAACGCTGCCAGCGGGGCGAATCCGGCCCGCTGCGCCTCGTGGTAGTGCGGGTTGGCGCGCGCCGTCTTGCGGGCCGCGCGACCGTCGAGTCCGGCGCGGTTGTAGGGGACCGGGTTGGTGAACAGGTAGCGGAAGACCACCCCGCCGAGGCCGTTGATGTTGGCTACCCACAACCTGCGCAGCCTGGGCATCTCCGCGACCCGCTTGCGCACACCGTCGCGCGCGAACTGGATGTGGCGCGCTTCCTCGGTGACGTGAATCCGCATGAGCCGCTGCACCATTGGCTGCAATTCGGGGTCGTCCATCATCTGGCGCTGCAGCGAGTCGAAGATCTCCTCGCCGATCAGCGCGGCAACCCACATGAACGCGCCGCGGAACGCCAGCGGCAGCGAGTTGATGATCCAGCGCTGATAGCGTCGCGGCTGCACCGGGCGGGCGCCCACACGTTCGATCGCCTTGCCGAACATCACCATGTGGCGGGTCTCGTCGCCGAGCTCGGTCAGCGCGTAGTGAGTGGAGTTGGCGGTAGGGTCGCGGTGCAGCACGTGGCGCAGCAGAGACTGGTTGAGCATGTTCTCGAACCAGATGCCCGCCGACAATGTGTTGACGAACTCCTGGCGGGACAGTTCGATCTGCTGCGGGCGGGTCATCGCGTCCCACATCGGGGTGCCGTAGAGCGAGACGACCTTGGGCGGCAGGTAGAACTTGTCAGGGTCCAGGGGCGCGTCCCAGTCGATGTCGACCACCGGCTCGTAGCTTTTCTTCACTGAGCCTTTGAGGAGTCGTTCTGAGAACTCTTCGCGGGTTGTCGACTTGGTCGGGGTAGTCACCGTTGACGTCCCTTCGGTCAGGGTCTGCTCGTTCGACGCTAGGTCGGCGTCCGCGCTTAAGTCAATACCCCGGGTACCGGATACTTGGGGTACTACGTCGGGTCGTAGCAGTTACCCTTGCGGCATGACCCGCCGCATCCACGTCATCGGCATCGGTGCTGGCGATCCGGAATACGTTACGGTGCAAGCGATTTCGGCGCTCAATGACACCGACGTGTTCTTCGTGATGGACAAGGGGGACGCGAAGAGCGACCTGGTGGCGTGGCGGCGCGCGATCTGCGAGCGGTTCATCCACCCGTCGCGGTCCTACCGGTTCGTCGAGCTGCCCGATCCACCCCGCGCCCGCGACGGCGACTACGCGGCCGCGGTGAGCGACTGGCACGCGGCCCGAGCACAGCTGTGGGCCGACGCGATAACCGGTGCGCTGACGCCGTGCGAGGTCGGGGCCTTCTTGGCGTGGGGTGACCCAGCTCTGTACGACAGCACGCTGCGGATCCTCGACGCCGTCGCGGCACGGGTCGACATCAAATACGACGTGATACCTGGTATCACCGCGATCCAGGCCCTCACCGCCCGACACCGCTTGCCGCTCAACGACATTGGCGAACCGGTGCTGCTGACCACCGGCCGCAAGCTCGACCCGGGGTTCTCGGGCACCGCCGTCGTCATGCTCGACGGCGACTGCGCATTCCGGAAATGCCCGGCTGCCACCCGCATTTGGTGGGGTGCGTACCTGGGCACCGAGCACGAGCTGCTGGCATCGGGCACGGTCGGTGACGTCGGCGACCAGATCGTCGCAATGCGCGCCGACGCCAGGGCACGCCGCGGCTGGATCATGGACACGTACCTGTTGCGCTCGGCAACGTGAGACGTTCGTGACAGGATCGGCCGCATGGCAGCATTTTTCCTGCGTGCCGCGCTGACCGGCTTGGCACTGTGGGTGGTCACGCTCATGCTGCGACCAGCACTGGACTTCGTCGGCGGCGACACGACGCTGCAGAAGGCGGGCATCGTCTTCGTCGTCGCGGTGATCTTCGGGGCGGTCAACGCGGTGATCAAGCCCGTCGTGCAGATCCTGTCGATACCGCTCTACATCGTGACGCTGGGGCTGATCCACGTCGTGATCAACGCGCTGATGTTGTGGATCACCGCATGGATCACCAAGAACACCACCGGCTGGGGACTGTTCATCGATCACTTCTGGTGGACCGCGATCTGGGCGGCGATTCTGCTGTCGATCGTCAGCTGGGTGCTGGGACTGGCGACACGCAACGTCGGACGCGCCCGCGACTGACCGGCACACTGGACACATGCCCGAATTGCCCGAGGTGGAAGCACTCGCCGACCACCTGCGTCGCCACGCCGTCGGACTGACCGTCGGGCGCATCGATGTGTCGGCGTTCTCGGTGCTCAAGACCTTCGACCCCCCGCTCACCGCGCTGCACGGCCAGACCGTGACAGGCGCGAACCGGTGGGGCAAATACCTCGGCCTGCAAGCCGGCGGGCTCCACCTGATCACCCATCTGTCGCGTGCCGGGTGGCTGCGGTGGTCCGACAAACTGGCGACCGCGCCGCTGAAACCCGGCAAGGGGCCGATCGCGCTGCGGGTACATCTCGGCCCGCCGGGCTCGCCGGGCTCGGGCTTCGACCTCACCGAGGCCGGCACCCAGAAACGCCTGGCGGTGTGGCTGGTCGCCGACCCCGCCAAGGTGCCCGGCATCGCCACGCTGGGCCCGGATGCGCTGGAGCTCTCGCCCGAGCAGCTAGCTGCTGTGCTGGCCGGCAACAGCGGCCGGCTCAAAACCGTGCTGACCGACCAGAAGGTGATCGCCGGGATCGGTAACGCCTACAGCGACGAAATCCTGCACACGGCCAAGCTCTCGCCGTTCGCGACGGCCGCCAAGCTGACACCCGAGCAGGTGTCGGAACTGCACGACGCGATGATGTCGGTGCTGACCGACGCGGTGCAGCGCTCCGTCGGCCAGCAGGCAGCGACGCTGAAGGGCGAAAAGCGTTCAGGCTTGAGGGTTCATGCCCGCACCGGCTTGCCATGTCCGGTGTGCGGTGACACTGTGCGGGAAGTGTCGTTCGCCGACAAGTCGTTTCAGTACTGCCCCACCTGCCAGACCGGCGGCAAGGTGCTGGCCGACCGGAGACTGTCGCGCCTGCTGAAATAGGCTGTCCGGGTGACCCGCCAGAAGATCCTCATCACCGGAGCCAGCTCGGGGCTGGGCGCCGGCATGGCGCGCGAGTTCGCCGCCAAGGGCCGCGACCTCGCGCTGTGCGCCCGTCGCACCGACCGTCTCGACGAGCTGAAAGCCGAGCTGACCGACCGCCACCCGAACGTCAAGGTGGCCGTCGCCGAGCTCGACGTCAACGACCACGAGCAGGTGCCCAAGGTGTTCGCGGCGCTGTCCGACGAGCTCGGCGGCGTCGACCGGGTGATCGTCAACGCCGGGATCGGCAAGGGCTGGCCGCTGGGTGAAGGCAAGCTCTGGGCCAACAAGGCGACGATCGAGACCAACCTCGTGTCGGCGCTCGTGCAGATCGAAACTGCGCTGGAGATGTTCAAGAACTCCGGCTCCGGTCATCTGGTGCTGATCTCGTCGGTGCTCGCCAACAAGGGCGTGCCCGGCGTCAAAGCGGCGTATGCGGCGAGCAAGGCGGGGCTGTCGTCACTGGGGGAGTCGCTGCGGGCCCAATACGTCGACGGGCCGATCGCGGTGACCGTGATCGAGCCGGGCTACATCGAATCCGAGATGACTGCCAAGTCGGCCTCCACGATGCTGATGGTGGACAACAAGACCGGTGTGCGGGCGATCGTCGACGCGATCGAACGCGAACGTGGCCGGGCTATCGTGCCCAGCTGGCCGTGGCTGCCACTGGTGCAGTTGCTCAAGGTGCTGCCACCGCGGTTCGCGAGGCGATTCGCATGAGCCGCCGCGCCGCCGTCGCATGCGCCGGCGCGCTCACCGCGCTGGGGGTGGCGGCCTGTGGCGCCGGCGACCGGCACGTGGACACCAGCGCCGCACCGGGCGCGGCACCCACGACTGCGGGTACCTCTGCGGCCGCCGCCCCGGCGCCGGCCGGGCCGGCAGCCGGATTCGCCGATGTGGTCGAGCAGGTCAGCCCCAGCGTCGTGACGGTGCAGACCGACGGCGGCGAGGGCAGCGGAGTGGTGTTGCGGCCAGACGTCGTGGTGACCAACGCCCACGTCGTCGGCAACGCCCGCGATGTCACGCTCAGCTTCGCCGACGGCGCGCAGGCCCGCGGCGCCGTGCTGGCCCTCGACGTCGTGACCGACCTGGCGGTGATCCGATCCGAGCGCTCGGGTCTGCCGGTACCGCAGTTTCGGGCGGAGCTGCCGCGGCCTGGCGAATGGGCAGTGGTGATCGGCAGTCCGCTGGGATTCCAGAATTCGGTGACCGCGGGCGTCATCTCGGGCCTGCACCGCGACATTCCGGGCTCCGCGGCGCAGACGTCGTCGCTGGTCGACCTGATCCAGACCGACGCACCGATCTCTCCGGGCAACTCAGGTGGCGCGCTGCTGGATGCCAACGGGCGCGTCGTCGGCATCAACGAGGCTTACATCCCGCCGGCCGTCGGCGCGGTGTCGCTGGGTTTTGCCATCCCGACGTCGACCGCGATGGACATCGCAAATCAGTTGCTGGACAAGGGAAGAGCCAGCCACCCGTTCCTGGGCGTCAGCATCGGCCAGCTGACGCCCGCGATCCAACAGCGCCTGGGTGTGCAGGTGGACCACGGCGCGTTGGTCACCGCGGTCGACCGTGGATCACCGGCCGCTGCCGCCGGCTTGCGGCCCGGCGACGTGATCGTCGAGTTCGACGGCAAGCCGGTCGACACTGTCGAGGATCTGCTGGCCGGACTGCGGCGCACGCAACCTGGTGCCCAAGCCGAGGTCGAGTTCATGCGAGGCAATGACCGCCAGCAGGCGACCGTGACCGTCGGCTCCCGCTAGGACTACGGGACGCGGCCGCGTTCGCCGCGGTAGCGCCGCACCAGCGCGTCGGTGGAGCTGTCGGACTGCCGAGGCGGCGACGCGTCCCCGGTGATCACCGGCAGCAAGGCCTTGGCCTGCGTCTTGCCCAGCTCCACGCCCCACTGGTCGAACGAGTCGATGCCCCAGATGACGCCCTCCGTGAACACGATGTGCTCGTACAGTGCGATCAGCTGCCCCACCACCGACGGGGTCAGCGCAGTCGCCAGGATCGTCGTCGACGGTCGGTTGCCCGGCATCACCTTGTGCGGCACCACATCTGGTGGCGTGCCTTCGGCAGCGATCTCCGATGCGGTCTTGCCGAACGCCAGCACCTGCGTCTGCGCGAAGAAGTTGCTCATCAACAGGTCGTGCATGCTGCCGCGGCCGTCGGCTGTGGCCAAATCGTCTGTGGGCCTGCTGAATCCGATGAAGTCGGCGGGAATCAGCCGCGTACCCTGATGCAGCAGTTGGTAGAACGCGTGCTGGCCGTTGGTTCCCGGCTCGCCCCAGAAGATCTCGCCCGTCGAACATGTCACCGGTGAACCGTCGATGCGCACCGACTTGCCGTTGGACTCCATGGTCAGCTGCTGCAGGTAGGCGGGAAAGCGTGCCAGATCGTTGGAGTAGGGCAGCACCGCACGGGTCTCGGCGCCGAAGAAGTTGTTGTACCAGATGCCCAGAAGACCAAGCAGCACAGGCGCATTCGCGTCCAGCGGTGCCGTCTTGAAATGTGTGTCCACCGCGTGGAACCCGGCGAGGAACTCCGCGAACCGCGACCGCCCGATGACGGCCATCAACGACAGCCCGATCGCCGAGTCCACCGAATACCGGCCGCCGACCCAGTCCCAGAACCCGAACATGTTGTCGGTGTTGATCCCGAAGTCGTCGACGAGCTTGCGGTTCGTCGACACCGCGACGAAGTGCTTGGCGACGGCTGCATCCCCCAGCGCGTCCGTCAGCCACCGCCGCGCTGCTGTCGCGTTGGTCAACGTCTCCAACGTCGAAAACGTCTTGGACGCAACGATGAACAACGTCTTGGCCGGGTCCAGATCGGCCAACACCGCCACCAGATCGGCCGGGTCGACATTGGAGACGAACCGCGCCGAGATCCCCGCGTCGGCGTAATGCCGCAGCGCCTGGGACACCATCACCGGCCCCAGGTCCGACCCGCCGATGCCGATGTTGACGACAGTCGTGATCCGCTCACCCGTCGCACCGGTCCACTCGCCGCTGCGCAGCCGATCGGTGAAATCGCCCATCCGGTCAAGCACCTCGTGCACGTCGGCGACGACGTCGCGTCCGTCGACGGTCAGCGACGCGCCCCGGGGCAGCCGCAGCGCGGTGTGCAGCACCGCGCGGTCCTCGGAGGTGTTGATGTGCACGCCGGCGAACATGTCGTCGCGGCGCCGCTCCAGACCCGCTGCCCGGGCCAGATCGACGAGCAGTGACAGCGTCTGGCGAGTGACCCGGTGCTTGCTGTAGTCGACGTACAGGTCGCCGACGCTGACGGTCAGCTCGCGCCCGCGGTCGGGATCCTCGGCGAAGAATTCCCGAAGGTGCTTGGTGGCGATCTGATCGTGGTGGCGCTGCAGCGCGCTCCACGCGGATGACGCAGTGATGTCGGCAATTTCGGCGGCCATGGATCAGACCCTAGTAGCTTGCGGTAGTGCGCTTCCGACCTCCGACGAGACCGTCGCGAACCCCGCCGCCCGGCGGATCGCCGCAAATTCGGCCCTCATCGCGTCGGTGGCTTCGTGCGTGTCGGTGAACGTCTGGTCGTCGGCGAGCACCGAGATGTTCAGTTGCTCGACGTAGCTCCACACCGTGATGTTCACCGCCGCGCCCGCGGCGATCGGGCCGACGGAGTAGATCTCGGTGACCACCGCGCCCGCAATGCTGCCCCGCTGCCGCGGCCCTCGCACGTTCGAAACCACCAGGTTCAGCAGCGAATTCGGCGCCTCCCGCTTCGAGAGCCAGCGGAACGTCTCGATCACCGCGGCGGGCGGCACGTACTCCAGCCAACGACCCACAGTGCTGGGACCGAGCAGCTGATGGTTCTCTTTGGCGACACCGGCGGCCGCCGCGGTCAGCCGCACCCGTTGCAGCGGATCGTCGACGTGCACCGGCAGCGACACCAGCATCGTGCTCAACGCATTGCCCGTGATGCGGTCCGGCGACGTGTCGATCGCCGCCGGAACCGAAGCCACCAGCGGCGCGTCGGCGTGGCCGTCGTAGCGCAGCAACAATTCGCGCAGTGCGCCCGCGGCCGTCGCCAGCACCAGGTCGTTGAGCGTGATGCCCAGACTCTTGCTCGTCTCCTTGGCCTCCGACAGCGAAAGTGTCGCGCTCGCAAAGGTTCTCACCGGCGAGACCTTGTGATTCATGAATGTCGGCGGTGGGCGTCGAGCCAGCTCGGGATTGCGCCGGCGCTGGCGGGTGCGCCGCCGAAGCCGGTATACGCCCGCCACCCCGTCGCGAGCCACCGACGGCAACTGCCGCAGTTGGCCGACGTGGTCGCGCATCGCCGCGCGAATCAGCTCCGCCGCCGACGGAACCGCGGCCGGGCCGGGCGGCGGCGCGTCGTCCCCGGCGGAATCCGGCCACTCCATTCCCCGCGCCATCAGATTCGCCGACGCCACGCCGTCGGCCAGCGCGTGGTGCACCTTGCCGATCACCGCCACGCGCCGGCCCGCCAACCCGTCGGCGTAGTACATCTCCCACAGCGGGCGGCGACGGTCCAGGGCAGTGCTGGCGATCTCGCCGATCACTTCGTCGAGCTCCCGACGGCCACCCGGCGCCGGCACCCGCACGTGGCGCAGGTGGTAGTCGAGGTCGACAGCAGCGTCCTGTAGCCACATCGGGCGGTGCAGGTGAAACGGGATGTCGACGAGTTGATAGCGCAGCGGTTCCAACGCGCTCAGCCGCTGCCGGAAGACCTCACGGAACGCCTCGAACGTCGGCTCGCCCTCGAAGGAAGCGGTGTCGACCACGGCAACCTTGAGCGTGTGCTGGTGCACGTTGGGTGTCTCGCTGTAGAGCATCAACGCGTCCCAGCCGCTGAGTCGCTTCACGCGCTGAGAGCTGTGGCCCGTCGGTGCACGGATTCGATCGCCGCCCGCAGTCCCGGCCCGAACTTGTGTGGCGCAAGCGTGCAGCGCGCGTGGCCGGCGTCGACGGGCACCATGTGGGCGCCGGGGATCTGCTCGGCCAGCGCCTGCTGGCGCCGCGGCGAGAACACCCGGTCGCGCATCGTGACCACCACCGCGGTGGGCACGTCGATGTCGGCGACCCAGGGCCGCGAGTCGAACCTGACGAGCTCGGCGACCGACCGGGCGATTGCGGCCGGGCTGGTGCTGCGGAACTGGTCCAAGATCCACTGGTGGTCGCCGCGCACCGGCTCGTCAGCGCACACCGCCGAGGTGCACCGCTGCGGCAGCGGGGTGAACGCGTCGATCAGCGCCGCGAAGATCCCCGTCGCCAGCCGCTCATAGCTTGCCCGCGACACCGACGCCGTGGCCGCGCACAGCACCAGCCCGTCCACCCGCTCGCGGTGCCGCTTCCACACCAGCTGCGCGACCATCGAGCCCATCGAGTAGCCGACCGGCACGAAGCTGCGCACGCCCAACGCGTCGGCGATCGCGGCGACGTCGTCGGCGCAGTCCTCGAGCAGAAATCGCGGCGACGAGATGCCTTGGCCGTGGCCGCGCTGGTCGAAGACCACGACCCGGCCGAACGGGCGGATGACGTCGAGCACCGGGCACCACGTCATCAGCCCGGTGCACGCCAGCGAATGCAGCAGCACATAGGTCGGCCCGTCGGATGGGCCCGAGTCCACCACGTAGGTGCTGCCGCGCCCGGGCAGGTCGACCAATCGGCCCGACGGGACCTCGTCGACCGTTGCCAACCCGGGAATGTTGGGTAGCCGGGGCATGTCGCGATTACAGCACGCGCCAGTGCGCCTGGCCGGTCAAAGGAGTAAATGTCTGACTATGGATACCGACAAGCTGCTGTCGTCCGTGCCCACCGGCGTGTGGATCGGCGGTGAGGAACGCAAGGCAGCCAACACCTTCGATGTGAAAGACCCCTCCGACGACCACGTGCTGGTCTCCGTCGCCGACGCCACCGCCGACGACGCCAAAGCCGCCCTCGATGCCGCCGCGGGCGTGCAAGCCGACTGGGCCGCCACGCCGCCGCGCGAGCGCGGCGAGATTCTGCGTGCGGTGTTCGAGGCGATCACCGCCCGCGCCGACGACTTCGCCACGCTGATGACCCTCGAGATGGGCAAGACCCTGCCGGAGAGCAAGAACGAGGTCACCTACGGCGCCGAGTTCTTCCGCTGGTTCGCCGAAGAGGCCGTCCGCTATCACGGCCGCTACGCGCCCAGCCCGGCCGGCACCGGCCGCATCCTGGTGACCAAACAGCCCGTCGGCCCGTGTTACGCGATCACCCCGTGGAACTTCCCGCTCGCGATGGGCACCCGCAAGATCGGGCCGGCAATGGCCGCCGGGTGCACGATGATCGTCAAGCCCGCGCAGGAGACCCCGCTGACCATGCTGCTGCTGGCCAAGCTAATGGACGAGGCGGGACTGCCCAAGGGTGTGCTGTCGGTGCTGCCGACCACCGACGCGAAGTCGGTGACAGGTGCGCTGATCGACGACGGCCGGCTGCGCAAGCTGACGTTCACCGGCTCGACGGGCGTGGGCAAGGCGCTGGTGAAGCAGGGCGCTGACAAGCTGCTGCGGATGTCGATGGAACTCGGCGGCAACGCGCCGTTCGTGGTGTTCGACGACGCCGACGTCGACGCGGCCGTGGAGGGCGCGCTGCTGGCGAAGATGCGCAACGGCGGGGAGGCCTGCACCGCGGCCAACCGGTTCCATGTCGCCAACGCGGTCCGCGAGGAGTTCACCGAGAAGCTCGTCAAACGGATGAGCGAGTTCACGCTGGGCAACGGCCTGGACTCGTCGGCGTCGCTGGGCCCGTTGATCAACGCCGACCAGCGGCAGAAGGTCGAAGAGCTGGTCGACGATGCCGTGAAGCGCGGTGCGACGGTCGCAGTCGGCGGCAAGGCCCCGGACGGGCCCGGCCACTTCTACCCGGCGACGGTGCTCACCGACGTGCCCCCCGACGCGCGCATTCTGCATGAAGAGGTGTTCGGCCCCGTCGCGCCGATCACCGGGTTCGACACCGAGGAAGAGGGCATCGCCGCGGCCAACAACACCGAATACGGCCTCACCGCGTACATCTACACCAAGTCGCTGGACCGGGCGCTGCGCGTGTCGGAGGCCATCGAATCCGGCATGGTGGGGGTGAACCGCGGCGTGATCTCTGATGCGGCCGCGCCGTTCGGCGGCGTCAAGGAATCGGGCTTCGGCCGTGAAGGCGGATTCGAAGGCATCGAGGAGTACCTGGAAACCAAGTACATCGCGCTGACGAAGTAGCCCCGCCGCCGGCCGGCGGCAAGAGGCGGCGTTGCGCAACCGGGCGCGGGGGCCTTGCGGACCTAAGCTCTTCTCGGTGAAACAGCCCCGTCGACGCGCCGGTATCCCCGCGCTGGACGGCGTCCGTGCGATCGCCGTCGCGCTGGTTTTGCTCAGCCACGGTGGCATTCCCGGCGTGGCCGGCGGATTCGTCGGCGTCGACGTGTTCTTCGTGCTGTCCGGCTTTCTGATCACGTCGCTGCTGCTCGACGAACTCGACTTCACCGGCCGCATCGACCTGCCCGCCTTCTGGCGCCGCCGCGCCAAACGCCTGCTGCCTGCGCTGGTGCTGATGGTGCTCGCGGTGGCGGCGGTCGGCGCGATGTTCCCGGCCGACGCCGTCGCGCGGTTGCGTGACGACGCCGTCGCCGCGTTCGTGTGGGTGGCCAACTGGAGCTTCATCGCCCGCCGCACCGACTACTTCACCGAAGGCGGCACACCGTCGCCGCTGCAGCACACGTGGTCGCTGGGCGTCGAGGAGCAGTACTACATCGTCTGGCCGCTGTTGCTGCTGGGCGTGGCGGCCCTGGTGGCCGCGCTGGCCCGCAAACGCCGGCGGCTGGTCATGCAGAACACCGTCCACCTAACGGTGTTCGTGCTCGCCGTCGCGGGTGCGATCGCGTCGGCCGCCGCGTCGGTCGTCATGGCCTCCGACGAGGCGCTCAACCGCGTCTACTTCGGCACCGACACCCGAGCCCAGGCCCTGCTCATCGGCGCCGCCGCGTCGGCGCTGCTGGTGCGAAACTGGCCGGCACTGACGGGCGGTCATTTCGCCATCCGGTCGCGGTCGGCGCGCTGGGTTGCCCGGGTGCTGCCGGTGCTGGGGCTGGCCGGGCTGGCGGTGGCCGTGCACACGGCCACCGGAACCGTCGGCGACTTCCGGCACGGCATGCTGCTGCTGGTCGCCGTCGCGGCTGTGGCCGTGATCGCGCCGGTCGCGCTGGACCAGCAGGGGGCGGTCGCACGGCTGCTTTCGGTCAAGCCCCTGGTGTGGCTCGGCGCGATCTCCTACGGCGTGTACCTGTGGCACTGGCCGGTGTTTCTGCTGCTCAACGGCGAGCGCACTGGCTGGTCGGGCGCAGGGCTGTTCGCGTTGCGGTGCGCGGTCACAGTGGCGTTGGCGTACGTGTCGTGGCGGTTGGTGGAGCAGCCGGTCCGGCGCTGGCGTCCGGTGCGGGTGCCGCTGCTGGCGCTGGCCGGTGCGACGGTCGCGTCGGCGATCGCGCTGACGGTCGTGGTGGTGCCGGCGTCGGTGCTGCCCTCGCAGAACGACGTGTCGACCGCCGCGGCTGTGCAGTCACCGCTGGAGCGGCCGGTGGTGGTGGCGCGTCAGCAGGCCGCTGACCGCGGGCGGGTGGTGTCGGTGTTCGGCGACTCGGTCGGCTGGACGCTGATGCGCTATCTGCCGCCGACTCCGGGGTTCACGTTCGTCAACCACACGCTCGTCGGCTGCGGCATCGTGCGGGGCGGACCGTTCCGTTACTCGGCCGAGTCCGGCAACCCGAAGCCGGAATGCGAATCCTGGCCGAGCAGATGGGGCGGCCAGGTCGCCGTGGACAAGCCCGACGTGGTGCTGCTGGTGGTGGGGCGCTGGGAGACGATCGACCGGATGCACGACGGGCGCTGGACCCACGTCGGCGACCCGGCTTTCGACGCGTACCTGACGGGGGAGTTGCGTCAGGCGTTGACGGTGCTCGGGTCGACGGGCGCGCGGGTGGTGGTCACCACCGAGCCGTACAACCGGCGAGCCGAGAAAGCGGACGGCAGCCTGTATCCCGAGGATCAGCCCAACCGGATCGACAGCTGGAATGCCTTGGTGCGCAACGTAGTTGGGCAGTTCCCGAATGCGCGGGTGCTGGATCTGAACAAGAAGCTGAGTCCGGGCGGCTACTACACCACGAAGGTCGACGGCATCAGGATGCGTAGCGACGGGGTGCACCCGACCGCGGAGGCGGTGAAGTGGCTGACGCCGTGGCTGCTCGACGCTCTGGCGCCGAGGTAGCTCGGTGCTAGCGCCCCAGCCGTCCCCGGCCCAGCCGCAGCAACAGCATCGCCAGCTCACGGCCTTCGGGGCCGAGCTCGCTGTAGCGGGCGATCACCTTCATCTCGCGGCTGTGCACCAGGCGGGTGCCGCCGTGGGCCATCCGGGCTCGGCCGATCTCGCGCGAAACCTCGGTGCGACGTTTCACCGCGGCCAGGATTTCGGCGTCGAGCTGGTCGATTTCATGACGCAGCTCGTCGATCTCCGGCGTCATTTCGATGTCGATCGTCATAGTTACTCCCCTCCCCCTTATTGCTGCCAGTTTGCTCTTGTTTGCGGATCACTTCCTTCTCCGGCCCCCCGCAAGAGCCGAGCCCCGGGACCCGCAAGTGCGACTTCGGGGCTCTGAAGTGCGGTTATGTTCTTGGCACCCCTGAGGTATACCCATAGCAAAACCGCCGCCTGTAGAGCATGTGTCGAGTGTGCCACGAACTCGCCATGCCGCGCACATGAATGTCGGAACTCAGCGGTAAATTGAGGCTGACATGACTGCGCAACTCAGCTCGCAGACCGACGAACTGCTCGACGGCCTGAACCCTCAACAGCGCCAGGCGGTGCTGCACGAGGGCTCGCCACTACTCATTGTTGCAGGCGCCGGCTCGGGCAAAACCGCGGTGCTCACCCGGCGCATCGCGTATCTGCTCGCGGCACGCGACGTCGGCCCCGGCCAGATCCTCGCGATCACGTTCACCAACAAGGCCGCCGCGGAAATGCGCGAGCGGGTGACCGCGCTCGTCGGCCCCCGGGCCCGCGCCATGTGGGTGTCGACGTTCCACTCGATGTGCGTGCGGATCTTGCGCAACCAGGCATCGCTGCTCAAGGGTCTCAACTCCAACTTCTCGATCTACGACGCCGACGACTCGCGGCGGCTTCTGATGATGATCGCCAAGGACATGGGGCTGGACACCAAGCGGTACTCGCCCCGGCTGCTAGCCAACTGCATCTCCAACTTGAAAAACGAGCTCGTCGATCCCGAGCAGGCGGCCGCCGACATCTCGGAAAGCGGTGACGACCTCAACCGCATCGTGGCCGAGGTGTACGCCGAGTATCAGCGCAGGCTGAGGGCCGCCAACGCGCTGGACTTCGACGACCTGATCGGTGAGACGGTGGCTGTGCTGCAACGCTTTCCGCAGATCGCCCAGTACTACCGGCGGCGGTTCCGCCACATCCTCGTCGACGAGTACCAGGACACCAACCACGCACAATACGTGTTGGTGCGCGAGTTGGCCGGCACGGAAAGCGACGACGACGTGCCGCCCGCCGAGCTGTGCGTGGTCGGCGACGCCGACCAGTCGATCTATGCGTTCCGCGGTGCGACGATCCGCAACATCGAGGAGTTCGAGCGCGACTACCCGAACGCGAAAACCATTCTGCTGGAACAGAATTACCGGTCGACGCAGAACATCCTGACCGCCGCCAACTCCGTCATCAAGCACAACAGCGGCCGCCGTGAGAAGCGGCTCTGGACCGACGCCGGTGAGGGAGAGCTGATCGTCGGCTATGTCGCGGACAACGAGCACGACGAAGCTGCGTTCGTCGCAAGCGAGATCGACCGCCTCGCCGATCGTGGTGACATCACCTACAACGACGTGGCGGTGTTCTATCGCACCAACAACTCGTCGCGCTCGCTGGAAGAGGTGTTCATCCGCGCCGGCATTCCGTACAAGGTCGTCGGCGGTGTCAGGTTCTACGAGCGCAAGGAGATTCGCGACGTCGTGGCCTACCTGCGGGTGCTCGACAATCCCGGCGACTCGGTGAGCATGCGCCGGATCCTCAACACGCCGCGCCGCGGCATCGGTGACCGCGCCGAAGCGTGCGTCGCGGTGTACGCGGAGAACACCGGCTGCAGCTTCAACGAGGCGCTGCAGGCCGCGGCCGAGGGTCGGGTGCCGATGCTGAACACCCGGTCGGAGAAGGCGATCGCCGCGTTCGTCGAAATGATGGACGACTTGCGCTCTCGGCTCGACGACGAGCTCGGTGAGTTGGTGGAGGCGGTGCTCAGCCGCACCGGCTACCGCGCCGAGCTGGAGGCGTCCAACGATCCGCAGGACCTGGCCCGGCTGGACAACCTCAATGAATTGGTAAGTGTCGCACACGAATTCAGCATCGATATGGCCAACGCCGCGGCACTTCGCGACGACGACGACGAAGACGTGCCCGACACCGGGGCGCTGGCCGCGTTCCTGGAGCGGGTATCGCTGGTGGCCGACGCCGACGACATCCCCGAACACGGCGCCGGCGTGGTGACGCTGATGACGTTGCACACCGCCAAGGGTTTGGAGTTCCCCGTCGTGTTCGTCACCGGCTGGGAGGACGGCATGTTCCCCCACATGCGTGCGCTCGGCGATCCGGCGGAGCTGTCGGAGGAAAGGCGGCTGGCGTACGTCGGGATCACCCGGGCCCGTCAGCGGCTGTATGTCACGCGTGCGAAGGTGCGGTCGTCGTGGGGACAACCGATGATGAACCCGGAATCGCGGTTCCTGCGCGAGATCCCGCAGCACCTGATCGACTGGCGCAGAACAGATCCGGTGCCGTCGCGCAGCGCACCGGTCACTGGAGGCGCCTGGGCGGGAACGACTGCCTCTGGCGGGGGCCGGTTCGGTGGTGCCGACATGCGCAGGCCCTCGCCGTCACGTGCGGCTGCGGGTAAGCGGCCGCTGCTCGTGCTCGAGCCGGGCGATCGGGTCAGTCACGACAAATACGGCCTCGGCCGCGTCGAGGAAGTCTCAGGGGTGGGCGAATCGGCGATGTCGCTGATCGACTTCGGCAGCGCCGGCCGCGTCAAGCTGATGCACAACCACGCTCCGCTGCACAAGCTGTAGCGGTGTGGGCGCGCGAACGGACGCTGCGCGTCCTTTGCAGCCGAACTCCCGGCGGCGGGGGGCCGCGAGGTGCCGCCGGGAAGTTGGTTCGGTGGGTTTCGCGCCGACGACATCGGGTACGACATGGGCATCTTCGGCTGAGGGGAGCGCACATTGATGACCAAAGATGCGATGACACGGGCGTTGATTGCCGCAGCGGCGACGACGGCAGTTTTCGCGGCCCCGGTGGCGGGGCTGATGTGGACCGAGTCGGCGCCTGCCAGTGCGGCCGGTTATCTGGCCGGCGGCCCATCTGGCTGCATTGACAGCACGGGCACCGCATGCGCGGGGCCGAGCGGCGCGAACGCGAGTGTGCCGGGGGCGAGCGCCAACGCCGGACCCGCGGGCGTGAACGCCAGCGTGCCAGGAGCGAGCGCCAACGCCGGACCTGCAGGCGCGAACGCCAGCGTGCCAGGGGCGAATGCCAATGCCGGACCGGCAGGCGCCAGTGCTGCTGTGCCAGGGGCCGATGCGAGCGCCGGACCCGGCGGTGCGAGCGCGAATGCGCCTGGGGCCAGCGCGAACGCCGGCCCTGCGGGCGCTAACGCCGATGTCCCGGGCGCGAACGTGAACGCCGGTCCTGCGGGCGCGAATGTCGGTGTGCCGGGCGCGAATGCGAACGCCGGCCCGGGTGGGGCCAGCGCATGCGCGAACGGTGTGGGCTGCGTCGGCGCCGGATAGCCAGCTTCAGCGATTTCGGCGCGCAAACGTACGCGGAGCGTCGTCTTGCGCGCCGAAATACGCTGTCCAGCGTCGGGTCGCGGGCGCCACAGCCAACGCGATCGTCGCCACCGGCAGCACCGGTAAGGCTCTGACGATCCCCGCCATGTGCGCTCCCGCGACGAAGATGCCGGCGAAGATCAGTAGCGCCAGCGCCGCAGCCACCACAGACAGGTAGACCCCGACGCGCCGGCGCAGCAGCAACCCGACCACTCCCGTGATGGTCGCGGCGCCGAACACGGCGGTCAAAAACCCGACGCCTACGCAGAACAACCGGTCCGTCCGCCACCAGCCGGTGATCAACGCGGTCGCGACCACCGAGGTTGCCCAGCCGCTCAGAATGCTGACCGTCGAGGCGGCGACGGCGGTGGCGCTGCTCGGCAGATGCGCCCTGCCGGGGATGCGCACGGGTGCTTGCCGCACCACGCCGGTCGCCGGTTCGTCAGATTCCACCGCCGGCAGTGGCTGTCGGCGGATGATGCTGGTGCGGGTGTCGTCGCTCAGCGGCTCGTCGCTGACCCGTCCCACGTCCGGCTGGGGGATAGGCCCGGTCGGATGCCGGCGGATGATCCCGGTGCGCCCCTCGTCGAACGGTTCACTGCGTTCGCGAAAGCTCGACGGTTCCTGTCCCGACGGCTCGTCGGAGGATGTCAACTGATCAGGGGGTCAGCGCGCCGAGGCTGATGCCGCGCGCAGCCAGCCACGGCACCGGGTCGGTGCGCTGGGTGCCGTTGAGCAACACCTCGAAGTGCAGGTGCGGGCCGGTGGAATCGCCGCGGTTGCCGATCGTCGCGATCTGGTCGCCGGCCATCACCCGCTCGCCGATGGTGCAGTTGACCGTGTTCACGTGGCCGTACAGGGTCACGGTGCCGTCTGCGTGGCGCAGCTTCACCCACATCCCGAAGCCGGCGGCTGGACCTGCGTCGATCACGACGCCATCCGAGGCCGCGAAGATCGGCGTGCCGATCGAGTTCGCGATGTCGATGCCGCCGTGCAGCACGCCCCAGCGGTAGCCGAACCCGGACGTGAAGATGCCGTGGGTCGGCATTACGAACAGCGGCCGCGACAGCCGTGCCTCGCGGTCGGCGCGTTCCTGCGCGTAGGCGGCACCGCGCGCCAGTTCCTCGTTGTGGACGAACGAGCTGGCCGCCGGGGTCACCGTCACCAATTGCACGCCGCTGCGGGCGGTTTCGACCGTCGCGCCGGACATCGACGTGCTGTCGGCGGCCAGCACCGTGTCGGTGGACTTGGTGTCGGAGCTCTGCACGGCGGCGTGGGCAGCGGCAGCGGCGGCGCCAGTGGCCATCGCCGCGATCAGCAGCCGTCCCTTGACCACGCTGCCCGGCGCCGGATTCTTGCGATGCTGACCCCGAACCGGTGGGGCAGTCACCCGGGTCGCGGCGGGGTCGGCGCGGAACTCGCTGGGCACCGCGAGACGCAGCGGCGTCAGGTTGTCCGTGTCGTGGAGGTCGTCCAGCTCAGGGGCGCGCAGCACCTGCCAGTCGGCGTCGAAAGCGGAATTCTCGTGAAATTCGACGTCGTCGAGGCTACCGAACTCGTTGAACGGGATGATGTCGGTGACTTCGGTGTCTTGAGGGTCGATCCAGCGGCTGCGAGCGTTCGTCGTGGTACTCAATGACGATCGGGACAAACGGTGCTGGGCCAATCTGGGAAACCTTTACGCCGTGACCGAAACGTTATCTGGCTCCGGCAGACGTTAGCCAACCGCTGACGGTTTGAGCAAACCGGGACCACCAGAACACCGGCTTTTGTGACTTGAATCACGCACTGCGGCGGTGACGTCCACCACATGGATGGCATGCGGTGAGGGGGCCGTCAGCGCATGTCGATAAAGTTCCCACCGAGCGAGACCCGCACAGCTGAGCCCAAACCCGTCCGCCGACAGACAGTGAGCCGATGGATCTTTTCGAGTACCAGGCGAAAGAGCTGTTCGCCAAGCACAACGTCCCGACGACGCCCGGCCGCGTGACCACGACGGCCGAAGAGGCCAAAGCCATCGCTGAGGAAATCGGCAAGCCGGTGATGGTGAAAGCCCAGGTGAAGACCGGTGGCCGGGGCAAGGCAGGCGGTGTCAAGTACGCGGCGACACCTGACGACGCCTACACCCACGCGCAGAACATCCTGGGCCTGGACATCAAGGGTCACGTCGTCAAGAAGCTGCTGGTCTCCGAGGCCAGCGATATCGCCGAGGAGTACTACATCTCCTTCTTGTTGGACCGGGCGAACCGCACCTACCTGGCGATGTGCTCGGTCGAGGGCGGCATGGAGATCGAGGAAGTAGCCGCCACCAAGCCGGAGCGGCTGGCCAAGGTGCCGGTGGACGCCACCAAGGGCGTCGACGAGGCGTTCGCCCGCTCGATCGCCGAGCAAGGTCACCTGCCCGCCGAGGTGCTCGACGCCGCCGCGGTGACGATCTTGAGGTTGTGGGAGATGTTCGTCGCTGAGGATGCCACGCTCGTCGAGGTCAACCCGCTGGTGCGCACGCCCGACGATCAGATCCTGGCTCTCGACGGCAAGGTCACGCTGGACGCCAACGCCAGCTTCCGTCACCCCGACCATGCCGAGTTCGAGGACCGCGACGCCACCGACCCGTTGGAGCTGAAGGCCAAGGAGCACGACCTCAACTACGTCAAGCTCGACGGGCAGGTCGGCATCATCGGCAACGGGGCGGGCCTGGTGATGTCGACGCTCGACGTGGTCGCCTACGCGGGCGAGAAGCACGGCGGCGTCAAGCCGGCCAACTTCCTGGACATCGGCGGCGGCGCGTCGGCCGAGATCATGGCGGCCGGGCTGGATGTGGTGCTGGGTGACGAGCAGGTCAAGAGCGTGTTCGTCAACGTGTTCGGCGGCATCACCGCCTGCGACGAGGTGGCCAACGGGATCGTCAACGCACTGAAGATCCTGGGCGACGCTGCGACCAAGCCGCTGATCGTGCGGCTCGACGGCAACAACGTCGAGGAGGGCCGGCGCATCCTCGCCGAGGCCAATCATCCACTGGTGATCGAAGTCGACACGATGGACGGCGCCGCCGACAAGGCTGCCGAAATGGCCGCGAGCGCCTGAAAGGACTTGGGATGTCGATCTTTTTGAACAAGGACAGCAAGGTCATCGTCCAGGGCATCACCGGCGCTGAGGGGACCCGGCACACCGCGCGGATGCTCAAGGCCGGCACACAGCTGGTCGGCGGCGTGAATGCGCGCAAGGCCGGCACGACGGTCAGCCATAAGGACAAGGACGACAACGACGTCGAGCTCCCGGTGTTCGGCACGGTCGCCGAAGCGATGAAAGAGACGGGCGCCGACGTGTCCGTCGTCTTCGTGCCGCCGAAGTTCGCCAAGGACGCGATCATCGAGGCCATCGACGCCGAGATCCCCCTCCTCGTGGTGATCACCGAGGGAATCCCGGTGCAGGACACCGCTTTTGCGTGGCAGTACAACCTCAACCGCGGCGCGAAGACCCGCATCATCGGGCCGAACTGTCCAGGCATCATCACGCCCGGGGAGGCGCTGGCCGGGATCACCCCGGCCAACATCACCGGGCCCGGCCCGATCGGGCTGGTGTCGAAGTCCGGCACGCTGACCTACCAGATGATGTTCGAGCTCAACGACTTCGGGTTCTCCACGTGCATCGGCATCGGTGGTGACCCGGTGATCGGCACCACGCACATCGACGCGATCGAGGCGTTCGAAAAAGACCCGGACACCAAGCTGATCGTGATGATCGGCGAGATCGGCGGCGACGCCGAGGAACGCGCCGCCGACTACATCAAGGCCAACGTGTCCAAGCCGGTCGTCGGCTACGTCGCGGGGTTCACTGCGCCCGAAGGCAAGACGATGGGCCACGCCGGCGCGATCGTGTCCGGCTCCTCGGGCACCGCGGCAGCCAAGAAGGAAGCGCTGGAGGCTGCGGGCGTCAAGGTAGGCAAGACCCCGTCGGCCACGGCGGAGTTGGCGCGGGAGATCCTGAAGAGCCTCTAGACGGCGGCGGCAAGCTTCCCGGCCAGCCGCTCGACGTACACGGCGATCTCGTCCTCGCTGCGGTCGGGCAGCCCGAACAGCACCTCGGTGACGCCGAGTTCGGCCCAGCGGGCCAGTTTTTCGGGCACTGGCTTGAAGTCGAGTGCGACGATCTGCGGCGCGCCGTCGCGGCCGGCGTCGGCCCACACCTGCTGTAGCAGCCGCACCGGCTCGTCGATCTCGACGTCACGCGGCGTGGTGATCCAGCCGTCGGCGCTGCGGGCGATCCACTTGAAGTTCTTCTCCGTGCCGGCGGCGCCGACCAGCACCGGCACGTGCGACTGCACGGGTTTGGGCCACGCCCAGCTCGGCCCGAACTTCACGAACTCGCCGTCGTAGGAGGCCTCCTCCTGCGTCCACAGTGCCCGCATGGCCTCCAGGTATTCGCGCAGTGCGGTGCGGCGCCGGTTGCCCGGTATGCCGTGGTCCGCGAGTTCGTCTGTGTTCCAGCCGAATCCGACGCCCAGGCTGACGCGGCCGCCAGAGAGGTGGTCGAGCGTCGCGATGGATTTCGCCAGCGTGATCGGATCATGCTCGACGGGCAGCGCCACCGCCGTCGACAAGCGGATCCGTGATGTCACTGCACAGGCCGTGCCCAGGCTCACCCAGGGGTCCAGCGTGCGCATGTAACGGTCGTCGGGCAACGACGCATCGCCGGTGGTCGGGTGCGCGGCCTCTCGCTTGACGGGGATGTGGGTGTGCTCGGGCACGTAGAACGTGTGGAAGCCGTGGTCTTCGGCCAGCTTCGCGGCGGCTGCCGGGGTGATGCCGCGATCACTGGTGAACAGGACGAGACCGTAATCCATGCCGAGAATTAGAACGTGTTCCAGTCAGCGCGCGCAAGGCAGGGTCCTCTTCCGCCCGCGAGCAGACACCAAATCGCATAAACCGCCGCTCGGTAGTGCGACTCTGCGTCTGCTCGGCGATAATCGCGGATCCGCGGCTCGGCACTAACCGGCGTCTCAGGTCGGTGCGCTAGCGTGGGGGCCGGCCGTCGAACGGCCGTCGAACGACCACGGAATGACCACCGAACGGACGCCGCCAACAGCACAGGAGAGGCTATGACCTACTCATCTGGAGCGCCCGGTTACCCGGGTACGCAGCAGCAATCCGGCGGGTACGCCGCGACATCGCAATTCGCCAAGCCCGAGTCAGCCGACTCGGCGGCAAGCAAACTGCCCCTGTATCTCCTGGCCGCGGTTGCGGTCCTGGGGCTCGCCGAATATCTCCTCAGCTTCGGGCCGGTCTGGAAGTCCAGCGACTCGCCGTCCGGTGTGGTGAGCCTCGGCGTGATCGCGGCGCTGTTCGCCGCCCTGTTCGCCGCGATCGCCCTGCTGCCCAAGCAGCGCAACTACACCGCGGTTGTCACCGCGGTCGCCGTCGTCGGCTTCCTGCTGACCATCTGGGAACTCATCAAGAACGCCGACGCGGCCGACTGGGCGCTGATCGTCATCGTGGTGCTCGCGGCGCTGCAGACCCTCGCCGCGATCGGGGCGCTGCTGTTGGACGCCGGCGTGGTGACGCCGCCGGCACCGCGGCCCAAGTACGACCCCTACCAGCAGTACGGCGGCTACTACGGCCAGCCGCAGCTGTCCGGCCCGCCAACCGGACCGCAGGGGGCGCCGCCGAGCTACCCGCAGCAGCACGGCTACCAGCAGCAGTACGGCGGTTACCAGGGCGGCCCGTCGACCGGCGGGTTCGGTGCCCACAGCCAGGGGCAGGGCGGCCAAGGTCCGGGCCAGCACGAGGGTCCGCCCACCCCGCCCACCGGATTTCCCACCTACGCCCAGCCGCCGAGCACGTCCGGGCTCGGTGAGCAGCAGCCGCAGCACGAGGCGCCCACTCAGCAGGTTCAGCAGGTGCGCCCGCAGGACCAGTCGCCGTCCGGTCCGCCGCCGGCATAGAAGGGCCCCGATACCCGGTTGGCCGCTAAGCCGTTAGTGGACCGCAACGGGGCGGCGGATCAGCGCCAGGCGCGCGACCTGCTGACGGTCGCGTTCGGTCCGTCGCTGGTGGCGCTGCTGGTGATCGCCGCCGTCGTGCTGATCCAGCTCGTCGCCGCCAACAGCGACATGACCGGCGCGCTCGGCGCGATCGCGAGCATGTGGCTGGGCGTGCACCAAGTGCCGGTGACCATCGGCGGCCGCGAACTGGCGGTCATGCCGCTGCTCCCGGTTCTTGCGATGGTGTGGGGTGTCGCGCGCACGACAGGGCGCGCGACACCGGCGGCGGGCTCGTGGTTCGTGATCCGCTGGATCGTCGCCTCGGCGCTGGGCGGGCCGCTGCTGATGACCGCGATCGCGCTGGCGGTGATCCACGACGCCGCGTCGGTGATGACTCAGCTGCAGACGCCGAACGCACTGCGCGCGTTCGGCGGCGTCCTGGCGGTGCATGCGATCGGTGCGCTGCTGGGGGTGGGCTCGCGGATCGGCGTGCGGCTGCTGGCCGCGTGGTCGCTGCCGCTGTGGCTGGCCGACTCGGTGCGGGCGGCGCTCACCGGTGTGCTGGCGCTGCTGGGATTGTCCGGCGCCATCACCGCGGCGTCGCTGATCGTGCACTGGGGCGCGATGCACGAGCTGTACTCGATCACCGACTCGCTGTTCGGTCAGCTGAGTCTGACGCTGCTGTCCGTGCTCTACATCCCGAACGTGGTCGTCGGCACGTCGGCGGTCGTCGTCGGGTCGAGCGCACACGTCGGCGTCGCCACCTTCAGTGCGTTCACGGTCTATGGCGGCGACCTACCCGCACTGCCGGTGCTCGCAGCAGCGCCGACGCCTCCGCTGGGCCCGATCTGGGTGATCTGGCTGATCGCGGCCGCCGCGGCCGGGGTGGCAGTGGGCCAGCAGTGTGCACGACGGCCGCTTCCGGCGCTGGCCGCATCGCTGAAGCTGCTGACGGCAGCGGCGCTCGGCGCGGTCGCGATGGCGGTGCTCGGCTACGCCGCGGGCGGGCGGCTGGGCAACTTCGGCGACGTCGGCGTGGACCAGGGCACGTTCGGGCCCGCGGTGTTCTTGTGGTTCGCCGGCATCGGGGGGCTCACCGTCGCGATGGCCGGCGGCATCGCCCGGCCCAGACCGAAGCCGAAACCGAAGACCGACGAGGACGCCGAACCGGAGCCAGACCCGGACGCGGACACCGAGGTATTGGACGCCACACCGCCAGATCCACCCACGCTTTCCGGCGACGATTAGGCTGCCAGCGTGCAACAGCCGCTCCACGTGCCGCCCACCGCGCCGGCCCGGCTCGTGGTGCTGGCGTCGGGCACCGGATCGCTGCTGGATTCCCTGCTGACCGCCGCACGCGGCGAGTATCCGGGCCGGGTCGTGGCCGTCGGCGTCGACCGCGACTGCGCCGCCGTCGACATCGCCAAAGCGGCCGACGTGCCCGTGTTCCGGGTGCGGCTCTCGGACTATCCCGACCGCGCCGCATGGGACGCCGCGATCACCGAAGCCACCGCGGAACACCGCCCGGACCTGATCGTCTCGGCAGGGTTCATGAAAATACTTGGGCCACAGTTTCTTTCACAGTTCTTGGGTCGGATCATCAATACCCACCCCGCGCTTCTGCCGGCATTTCCCGGCGCGCATGCGGTGCCCGAATCGCTCGAATACGGCGTCAAGGTCACCGGCTGCACTGTGCATCTGGTCGACGCCGGAACCGACACCGGACCGATCCTGGCTCAAGAAGTCGTCGAGGTGCGTGACGACGACGACGAGGCAAGCCTGCACGAACGAATCAAGGTCGTCGAAAGACGGCTGCTGGCAGAGGTCATCGCCGACGTGGCCACGCGCGGCGTGACCTGGAGCGGACGAAAGGCAACCATAGGATGACCGCACAGTACGGGCGCAGGCCGATCCGTCGGGCGCTGATCAGCGTCTACGACAAGACCGGTCTGCTACCGCTGGCCCGCGGACTGCACGAGGCCGGGGTGGACATCGTCTCCACCGGCTCGACCGCGAAAACGATTGCCACCACCGGTATTCCGGTGACACCGGTGGAGTTCGTCACCGGGTTCCCCGAGATTCTCGACGGCCGCGTCAAGACCCTGCATCCGATGGTGCATGCCGGACTGCTCGCCGACACCCGCAAGCCCGAGCACCTCACGGCGTTGCGCCGCTTGAACATCGAGCCGTTCGACCTCGTCGTGGTCAACCTCTACCCCTTCACCGAAACCGTCGCCTCGGGCGCCGACGTCGACGAGTGCGTCGAGCAGATCGACATCGGCGGCCCTGCGATGGTGCGGGCCGCGGCCAAGAACCATCCCAGCGTCGCGGTGGTCACCGACCCGCTCGGCTACGACGGGGTGCTGGCCGCCGTTCGCACCGGCGGCTTCACGCTGCAAGAGCGAAAGAAGTTGGCGGCGTTGGCTTTTCGGCACACCGCAGAGTACGACGTCGCGGTGGCGTCGTGGATGGAGTCGACGCTCGCGCCCGGCGCCGAGCCGCTGCCGCCCTGGTTCGCCGGGACGTGGCGGCGCTCGGCGGTGTTGCGCTACGGCGAGAACCCGCACCAGCAGGCGGCCCTGTACGTCGACCCGTCGGCGTGGCCCGGCCTCGCGCAAGCCGAGCAGCTGCACGGAAAAGAGATGTCCTACAACAACTTCACCGACGCCGACGCCGCCTGGCGGGCGGCATTCGACCATGAACAGACCTGCGTCGCGATCGTCAAGCACGCCAACCCGTGCGGCATCGCTATCTCGTCGGTGTCGGTGGCCGACGCCCATCGCAAGGCCCACGAGTGCGACCCGGTCAGCGCGTTCGGCGGGGTGATCGCGGCCAACACCACCGTGTCGGTCGAAATGGCCGAGACCGTCGCCGACATCTTCACCGAGGTGATCGTCGCACCGGCGTACGAAGACGGCGCAGTGGACATTCTGGCCCGCAAGAAGAACATTCGTGTGCTGGTCGCCTCCCAGCCCCAGCGGGGCGGCGTCGAGTTCCGGCAAGTCAGCGGCGGGCTTTTGGTGCAGGAGCGCGACGCATTCGGAGCCGTGGGCGACGACCCGGTCAACTGGCAGCTGGTGGCGGGATCACCGGCGGACCCCGCCACGCTCGCCGACTTGAAATTCGCGTGGCGCAGTTGCCGGGCGGTCAAGTCCAACGCGATCGTGATCGCGAAGGACGGCGCGACCGTCGGCGTCGGGATGGGTCAGGTGAACCGGGTCGACGCGGCGCGGCTGGCCGTCGAGCGCGGCGGCGACCGGGTGGCTGGGGCGGTCGCGGCGTCGGACGCGTTCTTCCCTTTTCCCGACGGGCTCGAGACGCTCGCGACGGCGGGGGTGACGGCGATCGTGCATCCGGGTGGCTCGATCCGCGACGAGTTGGTCACCGAGGCGGCGGCCAAGGCCGGCGTGACGCTGTACGTCACCGGCGCGCGCCACTTCGCCCACTGAATCGACCGCCGAGTCGAGTTCATCCAGCTCGGTTGGTATAGGCACCATGCCGAGGTGGGTATGGGTCTGGGGTGAAAGTGCGCTCGATGGTTGCCGCGGTAGGTGGAAGTCTGGCTGGGGTGGCAGGTTGGGACCTGCTACAGCGTCGGCACACGATCCTCCGGAACTTCCCGGTGGTGGGTCATCTGAGGTTCATCCTCGAAGGCATCGGCCCGGAGCTGCGTCAGTACATCGTCACCGACAACAACGGGGAGAAGCCGTTCAGCCGCGATCAGCGGCGCTGGGTGTATGCGTCCTCGAAGCTGTCCAACCGCTACTTCGGCTTCGGCAGCGACAACGACGTGGAGAACACGCGCAACTACCTGATCCTCAAGCACGCGGCGTTTCCGGTGCTGGCGCCCGACGACGAACCGGTTCATCCCGACCCGGCGATGCCGCTGCCGCCGGCCAAGGTGCTCGGCGGCGCGCGCAAGCGCGCCAAGGCGTTCCGTCCCCAATCGATGGTCAACATCTCGGCGATGAGCTTCGGGTCGCTGAGCGCCGCGGCGATCACCGCGTTGAACAAGGGCGCGGCGATGGCAGGCGCGCTGCACACCACCGGCGAGGGTGGGGTGTCGTCGTACCACCTCAACGGCGGTGACCTGATCTGGCAGATCGGCACCGGCTACTTCGGCTGCCGCAACGAAGACGGGTCGTTCAGCTTGCCGCGGCTGCTGGACCGGGTGGCCGAGACGCCGTCGATCCGGGCGATCGAGATCAAGCTCAGCCAGGGCGCCAAGCCGGGACTGGGCGGCATGCTGCCCGGTGCGAAGGTCAGCCAGGAGATCGCCGACATCCGCGGCATTCCGGTCGGCCGGGACTGCAAGAGCCCGGCCGCCCACACCGCTTTTCGTGACGTCGACGGGCTGCTGGAGCTGGTGGAGAACATCGCCGCCGAGACGGGGCTGCCGGTCGGGATCAAATCAGCGGTCGGGGAGGGCCAGTTCTGGCAGGAGCTGGCGGAGCGGATGGCGCGCACCGGCCGCGGCGTGGACTTCGTCACCGTCGACGGCGGCGAGGGCGGTACCGGCGCGGCGCCGCTGGTGTACAGCGACCACGTCGCGCTGCCGTTCAAGTGGGCCTTCCCCCGCGTGTACCGCGCATTCGCGGAGCACGACCTGCACCACGACGTCGTGTTCATCGGCTCGGCCAAGCTCGGCATCATCGAGAACGCGATGCTGGCGTTGGCCATGGGCTGCGACATGCTCAACGTCGCGCGCACAGCGATGTTCGCGATCGGCTGCATCCAGGCTCAGCGCTGTCACACCGGCCGCTGCCCCACCGGAGTGGCCACTCAATCGCGCTGGCTACAACACGGGCTCGATCCAGAGCTGAAGTCGGTGCGCTGTGCGAACTACCTCGCTACCGTCCGTTTCGAGCTGCTGACCTTGGCCCGCACCTGCGGTTATGTGCACCCTGCGCTGGTGCCGCTGGATGCCGTCGAATTGCTCGACACCGACCTGCAAACCGTCCCGGTGTGCAAGGTGTTCAACTACAAACCCGGCTGGGGCTTGCCGGGCCAACCCGACATCGATGCGATCACCCGCCTCATGGCGGACCGGCAGCCTTGCAAGCCCCGACTGCCTTGAAGCCCTCGAGGCCCTCGCGACCTACGCCTGGACGATCACCGGGTCGCCGATGTGGACGGTGTTGTAGTACCACTTCGCGTTGTCCGGGCTGAGGTTGATGCAGCCGTGGCTGACATTCGCGTAGCCCTGCGAATCCACTGACCACGGCGCCGAGTGGACGTAGACGCCGCCGTTGTTGATCCGCTCGGCGTAGTAGGCGGTGATCTTGTAGCCGTCCGGATCGCTCAGCGGAATACCGATGGTGCGTGAGTCCATGACCACGCTTGCTTCCCTGGACAGCACGCTGAAGTTGCCGATCGGCGTCGGCCGGCTGGGTTTGCCCATCGAAGCCGGCATCGTGCGGGCCAACTGTCCGTCGATGCTCACGGTGAACGTGTGCGCCGAGATGTCGGCGACGCCCTGGACGACCGAGCCGGTGGTGATGTCCGTCTTGAACCCGCCCACCGACAGCGGGATCACGCTGTGCGCCGGCCAGTACGTGTCGGGCTTGAACTCCAGCGTCCTGTCGTCAGGCCAAGAGAACTGACCCGACGGCGCATTGGGCACCCCGACGGAAAACGACCGCTGCGCCGCCGTTCGGTTCGCGACCGGCTGCGCGAAGGTCACAGTCACCGTGGCGGCCACGCCGACGGTTTCCCCGGCTTTCGGCGACACATTGGCCACTGTCAGCGTCGTCGACGTCACCGCGGCCGCGCCGGGCACGGCCGTTGCGACGAGTGCCGTCGTCGCGATCGTCAGCGCCACAAGAGCGCTCTTCACCTTCAGCAAACGCATGCCTCGATTTACCCGAGCGCACGGCAGGCCGAAACATCTGCCACCTGCATGGCTCATCAGCACACCCACCTGTCCCCCCGCACCGAATTGATGACGGACATTAAAAACGATACCGACGCACGGCTCACCGCGAGAGCCGATGAGCAAAGAAGCCACCCGACGCGAGCCGGGAAGCAGCCGCCGTGACGCAGTAGCGTGGAGTGGTGACTCTACCTAACGATCTTCCGCGCACCGTTGCCGAGCTGCGGGCATCAGGTCATCGCGAGCGCAGCGTCAAGCAGGAGATCCGGGAAAACCTGCTCGCCGCACTGGCTGACGGCCGCGATGTGTGGACCGGCATTTTCGGGTTCGACGACACGGTGATTCCGCAGCTCGAGCGCGCGCTGATCGCCGGCCATGACTTCGTGCTGCTCGGCGAGCGGGGACAGGGCAAGACGAGGCTGCTGCGGTCGCTGGAGGGGCTGCTCGACGAGTGGACGCCCGTGATCGCGGGCGCGGAACTGGGCGAGCACCCCTATTCCCCGATCACCCCGGAGTCCATCCGCCGGGCCGCCGAATCGGGCGACGACCTTCCCGTCGCCTGGCGGCACCGCAGCGAGCGCTACACCGAGAAGCTCGCCACGCCCGACACCAGCGTCGCCGACCTCGTCGGCGACATCGACCCGATCAAGGTGGCCGAGGGCCGCAGCCTCGGCGACCCCGAGACCATCGCGTACGGGCTGATTCCGCGCGCGCACCGCGGCATCGTCGCTGTCAACGAACTGCCCGACCTCGCCGAGCGCATCCAGGTGGCGATGCTCAACGTGATGGAGGAGCGCGACATCCAGGTCCGCGGCTACACGCTGCGCCTTCCGCTCGACGTGCTCGTCGTCGCCAGCGCCAACCCGGAGGACTACACCAACCGCGGCCGCATCATCACCCCGCTCAAGGACCGCTTCGGTGCGGAGATCCGCACCCACTACCCGCTGGAGCTCGACGCGGAGGTCGGCGTGATCCGCCAGGAGGCGCACCTGTCGGCTGAGGTTCCCGAATACCTGCTGCAGATCCTGGCCCGCTTCGCGCGCTACCTGCGCGAGTCGCGCTCGATCGACCAGCGCTCCGGGGTGTCGGCGCGGTTCGCGATCGCTGCGGCCGAGACAGTCGCCGCGTCGGCGCGGCACCGCGCCGCCGTTCTGGGCGAGCGCGACGCGGTGGCCCGGGTGATCGATCTGACCACCGTCATCGACGTGTTGCGCGGCAAGCTCGAGTTCGAGTCCGGCGAAGAGGGCCGCGAGCAGGCGGTGCTGGAGCATCTGTTGCGCCGTGCCACCGCCGACACCGCGCAGAAGTTGTTGGGCGGAATCGACGTGGGGCCCATCGTCGCTGCGGTGGAACGCGGTTCGCCCGTGACGACGGGAGAGCGGGTGTCGGCGCGTGAGGTGCTGGCGGCGCTGCCCGAAGTTCCCGCGGTCGCCGCGATCCAGCGCCGGCTGGGTGCGTCGTCAGAGGGTGAGCGCGCCGCCGCGATCGAATTGGCTTTGGAGGCACTGTATTTGGCGAAGCGGATCGACAAGGTCAGCGGCGAAGGGGAGACCGTGTATGGCTAGACGCGGACGCGGCAGGGCGTCTCGCTACTCCGCCTACACCGGCGGTCCAGATCCGCTGGCGCCGCCGGTGGATCTGCGCGACGCGCTGGAGCAGATCGGCCGCGACGTGATGGACGGCACCTCGCCGCGTCGGGCGCTTTCGGAGCTGTTGCGCCGTGGCACCAAAGACTTTCGCGGTACCGACCGGCTGGCCGCCGAGGCCAACCGCCGCCGTCGAGAGTTGTTGCAGCGCAACAACCTTGACGGCACGCTGCAAGAGGTCAAGCGACTGCTCGACGAGGCAGTGCTGGCCGAGCGCAAGGAGCTCGCCCGGGCACTCGACGACGATGCGCGGTTCTCGGAGATGCAGCTGCAGAATCTGCCGCCGTCGCCGGCCAAGGCCGTCCAGGAGCTGGCCGACTACCAGTGGCGCAGCGGCGAGGCGCGGGAAAAGTACGAGCAGATCCGCGACCTGCTGGGCCGGGAGATGTTGGACCAGCGTTTCGCGGGAATGAAGCAGGCCCTTCAGAACGCCACCGACGAAGACCGCCAGCGCGTCAACGAGATGCTCGACGATCTCAACGACCTGTTGGACAAGCACGCCCGCGGCGAGGACACCCAGCAGGACTTCGAGAATTTCATGGCCAAGCACGGCGAGTTCTTCCCGGAGAATCCGCGCAATGTGGACGAGCTGCTCGATTCGCTGGCCAAGCGCGCGGCCGCCGCCCAGCGGTTCCGCAACAGCCTCAGCCCCGAGCAGCGAGCTGAGCTGGATGCGTTGGCGCAGCAGGCGTTTGGTTCGCCGTCGCTGATGCAGGCGCTGAATCGGCTCGACGCGCACCTGCAGGCCGCACGACCCGGCGAGGATTGGACGGGCTCGTCGCGGTTCTCCGGCGACGATCCACTGGGCATGGGCGAGGGCACCCAGGCGTTGCAAGACATCGCCGAGCTCGAGCAGTTGGCCGAGGCGCTGTCGCAGAGCTATGCCGGTGCGACGATGGACGACGTCGACCTCGACATGCTGGCGCGGCAGCTGGGTGACGAGGCGGCGGTCGACGCGCAGACGCTCGCCGAGTTGGAACGGGCGCTGCTGAATCAGGGCTTCCTCGACCGGGGTTCCGACGGTCAGTGGCGGCTGTCGCCGAAAGCGATGCGGCAGTTGGGCCAGACGGCGTTGCGTGACGTCGCTGCGCAGTTGTCAGGCCGGCACGGCGAGCGCGAGACGCAGCGCGCCGGCGCGGCGGGGGAGCTGACCGGTGCAACGCGGCCATGGCAGTTCGGCGACACCGAGCCGTGGAACGTCACCCGCACGCTCACGAATTCCGTTCTGCGCCAAGCAGGTACGGGCGAGGCCGGGCCGCTGCGGATCACGGTTGACGACGTCGAGGTGTCCGAGACCGAGACCCGCACGCAAGCCGCGGTGGCACTGCTCGTCGACACGTCGTTCTCGATGGTGATGGAAAACCGCTGGCTGCCGATGAAGCGCACCGCGCTGGCGCTGAATCACCTTGTCAGCACCAGGTTTCGCTCCGACGCGTTACAGATCATCGCGTTCGGCCGGTATGCGCGCACAATGAGCGCAGCCGAGCTGACCGGCCTCGAAGGCGTCTACGAGCAGGGCACCAACCTGCACCACGCGCTCGCACTGGCGGGGCGTCACCTGCGCCGTCACCCGAGCGCCCAGCCGGTGGTTCTGGTGGTCACCGACGGTGAGCCCACCGCACACCTGGAAGGCGGCTTCGGCAGCAGCGACGAGCCCGCGCAGGTGTTTTTCGACTACCCGCCGCATCCCCGCACGATCGCGCACACCGTGAAGGGCTTCGACGAGGTGGCCAAGCTCGGCGCGCAGGTGACGATCTTCCGGCTCGGCAACGACCCGGGACTGGCCCGGTTCATCGACCAGGTGGCGCGCCGCGTGCAGGGCCGCGTCGTGGTGCCCGACCTCGACGGGTTGGGCGCCGCCGTCGTCGGCGACTATCTGCGCTCCCGCCGCCGCCTCTGATCACCGCGAGCGGGCGTGTCTGCACGTCGACACGCCGCGTCGGCCCGTGCAACAGCGCACCCTCGCGGAGGAGCGAGAGCCGCGGCCTTCAGTGTCTGCGCGGCTTGCGCCTGACGGCGACGCTGCCCCAGAACGAGAAGCCGCGCACCACCACGTGCGGCGCGCCCGGCACGCCGTTCCCCGCCGCGCTGTGGTCGAACGAACCCATCACACCCACGCCTTCGATCTCGACGTTGACCTCCGGCGGCACCAAAATCGTCTGCCCGCCCATGATCGAGTACGCCTTGATCTCGACTTGCGGTGACGTGAAGTCGGCGTAGCGCAGGTCGACGACCCCGCCACCCCACAGCGCGAACGTGGTCAGCCGGCCGGGGACGTTCCAGCGGCCGCGACGCTCGAAGCCGCTCATGATGGCCAGCAGCACGGTCGCCGGCGCCGGGTGGCACGGTCTGCCCGGCTGCCGTGGCCGCAACGCCGCGCCGGGGAGGTCGGCGCTGAGCCGGTCCAGCTCCTCATACGTGCGCGCAGAGTAGACCTTGGCCAACCGGTCCTCGTACTCGTCGATGCCGAGCCTGCCCTGGGCGGCGGCGTCGGTCAGCAACTGCGCGACCTCGATGCGATCGGTGTCGGCGGCCCGCAGCTCGGTGTCTCGCTGAGGCATATTGCTGGTCATCATCGCCGAGCCTACGACGTTGTCCGTGCCGCGCTCTAGAAACCCTCGAGATGGTCTCAGATGGTTCCCGACTGTGACTGCGTCGATGCGATTCTGTGCCGCAGCGGGCGCGCCGCGTCAGTCCAAGTGGGCCGTCAGCAACCACCCGGGCAAGGACTTGCGGCCATTCGGTTCGTCCCTCAGCTCGACGTCGGCCATAGGGGTGAAGCCGTCCGGCACGACGGCGTGGATGCGTGCCGGCCGGATCTCGTCGATCGTCCAGTACTTCGACACCGCGTCGCGAAGCTCGTCGGCAGTGACGGGATTGCCGGGTCCGTTGGGCATCCCCGCGCGGTCGAAGACGAGCACGAAGTACGACGCGCCCGGTGCAGCGGCGCGCACGATCGAACGCTGATAGCCCTCGCGCGCTTCGACCGGTATCGAATGGAACAGTGTGCTGTCGACGATCGTGCCGAACCTGCCGTCGTAGCCCCCGAAGTCGCTGATGTCGGCGACCTCGAACGTCGCGTTGGTCAGGCCGCGCTTGGCCGCTTCGGCGCGAGCCAAGTCGATGGCGGTGGGTGAGAGGTCCAGCCCCACGGTCGTGTGGCCCAGCTCCGCCAGCCGCAACGCAATCGCCGCCTCGCCGCAGCCGACGTCGAGCACGTCGCCGTGGAACATGCCCTTCTCGATCAGAGCGGCCAGCTCGGGTTGGGGCTCCCCGATGCTCCACGGGGGCTTGGCGCCGGAACCGAGCTCTTGAATCTCTCCGCGGTAGAAGGCGTCGAATTCGAAGTCTTGCGGTGCAGTCGTCATGACTCCATGCATATCAATGCGGTTGATATACGTCAATATGGTTGATATGGCAGACGCCGACCAACCGCTGGGCTATCTCATGCATCGGCTCATGGGCGTGCTCCGCCCGGCGGTCGCCGCCGAGCTCAAGCCGCTGGACCTCGGTCTCGCGGAATTCGTCTGCCTGCGCATCTTGGCCATGTCCCCCGGCCGGTCCAACGCGGAGCTGGCCCGCGACACCAACGTCTCGCCACAGGCGATGAACAACGTCTTGCGTTCGCTCGAGGACCGGGGAGCGGTCGCGCGCCCGGCGTCGGTGGCATCGGGGCGTGCCCTGCCCGCCGAGCTGACGGCGCATGGGCGCGCGCTGTTGAAGCGGGCCGAGGCCGCGGTTCAGCGCGCCGACGAGCAGGTGCTGGCCAACCTCAGCCGCGCCGAGCAACGGGAATTGCGAAGGCTCCTGGCGGCCGCCGCGCCGCGGCCTAGCCGCTGACCCAACGCGGCGGGCGCTTCTCGAGAAACGCGAGCATGCCTTCGCGGGCCTCCTCAGAAGCGAACAGTCGCGCCGATTGCGCGCTCAGCTTCTCGGCCCGCTCGTCGAAGCCGTCGAGGATCGCCGCCGTCGCAAGGGCTTTCGACTCGCGCAGCCCCTGCGGCGACCCCTTCGCCAGCTCGGCGGTGATCGCGGCGACGGTAGCGTCCACGTCGTCGGCGGCGAGCGTCACCAGTCCGATGCGTTCGGCCTCCTCGGCGCCGAACTTCTCGCCGGTGAGAAAGTAGCGCCCGACGGACCGCGGCGTCATCTTCGGCAACAGCGTCAGCGAGATGATCGCGGGCGCGACGCCGATGCGTGCCTCGGTGAGCGCGAACGTGCTGTTTCGTCCGGCGACGACGATGTCGCAGGCGCCGACGAGGCCGAACCCGCCGGCGCGCACGTGGCCGTCGATGGCGCCGACGACCGGTAGCGGCAATTCCACGATGGCCCTGAGCAATTCGGCGAGTTGGCGGGTGCGGGTATCCGGTCCGCCTTGGGACGCCTCCGACAAATCGGCACCCGCACAGAACGTGCCGCCGGTGTGGCCGAGCACCACGGCCCGCACGTCCGGATGGGCCGCCGCGTCACGCAGCCCCTGGTGCAACTCCTGAACGAGCCGCGAGGACAGCGCGTTGCGGTTGTGCGGCGAGTTCAAGGTGACCCGCGCCGTCGAGCTTTCGACCGCGTAGTCGACGTACCTGTTGCCCTTCGCGCTATCGCTCATCGGTGACCAGTCAGTACGAACGCGGCAGGCCGAGGGACGTCTGCGCCACGAAGTTCAGCACCATCTCGCGGCTCACCGGTGCGATGCGCGACAGCCGCGACGCGGTGATCGCCGCCCCGATGCCGTATTCCTTGGTCAACCCGTTGCCGCCCAGGGACTGCACCGCCTGGTCGACCGCGCGCGCCGACGCCTCACCGGCGGCGTACTTCGCGATGTTGGCTGCCTCGGCCGCGCCGGCGTCGTCACCGCTGTCGTACAGCGTGGCGGCCTTCTGCATCATCAGCCGGGCCAACTCGATCTCGATGTAGTTCTGCGCCAACGGATGCGACAAACCCTGGTGCGCACCGATCGGCACGTTCCACACCTGGCGGGTCTTGACGTAGTCGACCGCCTTGCGAATCGCGAAGCGGCCCATGCCAACTGCACTTGCCGCCCCCATGATGCGCTCAGGGTTCAGGCCGGCGAACAACTGGGCGATCGCGGCGTCCTCCGATCCCACCAGCGCGTCGGCGGGCAGGCGCACGTTGTCGATGAACACCTGGAATTGCCGCTCGGGGCTGATCAGCTCCATCTCGATCGGCGTATAGGTGAACCCGGGCGTGTCGGTGGGCACGATGAACAGCGCCGGCCGCAACTTGCCGGTTTTGGCTTCCTCGGTGCGGCCCACCACCAGCACCGCCTGCGCTTGGTCGACGCCGGAGATGTACACCTTCTGGCCGTTGAGAATCCAGTCGCCGCCGTCGCGGCGGGCCGTGGTGGTGATGCGGTGTGAGTTCGAGCCGGCGTCCGGTTCGGTGATCGCGAAGGCCATGGTGATCGACCCGTCGGCGATGCCGGGCAGCCACCGCTTCTTCTGCTCCTCGGTGCCGAACTTGCTGATGATCGTGCCGTTGATCGCCGGCGACACCACCATCATCAGCAGCGCGCAGCCTTGGGCGGCCATCTCCTCCATCACGATCGCCAGCTCGTACATGCCGGCGCCGCCGCCGCCGTATTCTTCAGGCAGGTTGACGCCGAGGAACCCGAGTTTGCCTGTCTCGTGCCACAATTCGTCGGTGTGCTGACCGGCACGGGCCTTCTCCAGGTAATAGTCCTGGCCGTAGTTCGCGGCCATCGCCGACACCGCCTCGCGCAGTGCCCGGCGTTCTTCGTTCTCGATGAAGCCGCTGTCGGTCATGATTGCTCCTTGTCTTCGACGTCTTCGACTCGGGCGAGCACCGCGCCGAGCTCGACCTGCTGGCCGACTTCCACTGAAACCTCGGCTACCACACCGTCTTTCGGGGATGCGACGGCATGCTCCATCTTCATCGCCTCCATCCAGACGATCGGCTGTCCGGCGGTGACGATGTCGCCCACCGCGGCGCCGAGCCGGCTCACCGCGCCCGGCATCGGCGCTACGAGGGATCCTGGCTGCAGTGCGGAGCCGGGCTCCGGAAAGCGCGGGACGACGGTGAATTCCACCGCGGCGGCGGGGGCGTCGACGTACACACGGTCGCCGTGGCGCGCCACGCGATGAGGCCGGTCGACACCGCGGACCCGCAGCACCACTTCGTCCGGAGTCGCCGAGACGAGCTGCACATCGTCGTCGGGAACATGGAGAAGCCCGCGGTCGAACCGATACCGCACGACGTGCTCGTCATCGTCGGATGCATAGCGCTTGACCTGGAAGCCGGACGGCAGGTTGCGCCAGCCCGACGGGACGGACGCCATTGCCGGTGCGGTGGCGCGGTTGTGCGCGGCGTCGGCGAGCGCAGCGGCCAGCGCGCAGTGCCGCACGGTGTCGGAGTCGGCCAGGGCGGTGCTCAACGTCGCGAGGCCGTGGGTGTCGAAGAATGCGGTGTCGGTGTCGCCGGCGAGGAACGCCGGGTGCCGCAACACGTTCACCAGCAGGTCGCGGTTGGTGCGCACGCCGTGTACGCGGGCTCGTGCGAGCGCGTCGGCGAGCAGTGCGGCGGCCTGCGTGCGGGTGGAGCCGTAGGAGATGACCTTCGCGAGCATCGGGTCGTAGTGCACCGACACCTCAGAGCCGCTGACGACGCCCGCGTCCACGCGGACACCGGGCCGGGTCAGCGGAGCGAAACTCACTTGCGAGGTCGCGATCTCGAAGGTGTGCAGCGTGCCGGCCTGCGGCTGCCAGCCGCGGGCGGGATCTTCGGCGTAGAGACGCGCCTCGATCGAATACCCCTGTCCCGCAGGCGGTTCGGGGCTCAGGCGGATACCGTCGGCGACCTGCAGCTGCAGCTCGACGAGATCGCACCCGGTGACATTTTCGGTGACCGGGTGCTCGACCTGAAGCCGGGTGTTCATCTCGAGGAAGTAGAACGCCCCGTCATCGTCGGCCAAGAACTCCACCGTTCCCGCCCCGCTGTAGCCGATCGCCGAGGCCGCCTGTCGCGCCGCGTCGAAGAGCTTGTCGCGCATGCCGGGAATGCGCTCGACGAGCGGCGACGGCGCCTCCTCGATCACCTTCTGGTGGCGCCGCTGAATGGAGCACTCCCGCTCGCCGACCGCCCACACGGTGCCATGCTGGTCAGCCAGCACCTGCACCTCGATATGTCGGCCGCGCGGCAGATAACGCTCGCAGAACACGGTGTCGTCGCCGAAGGCAGACGCGGCTTCCCGGCGTGCAGCCGCGACTTCGGTTGGCAACGAAGACAATTCGGTGACGACGCGCATGCCCCGACCGCCACCGCCCGCGGACGCCTTGACCAGCACGGGCAGTTGCGACTCGGTGACGCTGTCGGGGTCGAGTTCCTCGAGCACGGGCACGCCGGCGGCGGCCATCATCTTCTTGGCTTCGATTTTGCTGCCCATTGCTGCCACCGCGGCGACCGGTGGCCCGATCCACGTCAGACCAGCGTCGAGCACGGCGGCCGCGAAATCGGCGTTCTCCGAGAGGAATCCGTAGCCTGGGTGGATGGCGTCGGCACCCGCGGCCTTCGCCGCGGCGATCAATGCGTCTGCCCGAAGATATCCGTCGGTGCCGGGAAGCACGACGCGGGCGTCGGCCTCGGCGACGTGCGGAGAGTGCGCGTCCGGCTCGGTATACACGGCGACCGTGCGCACGCCGAGGCGGCGGCACGTGGCGAACACGCGCCGCGCAATTTCTGAGCGATTGGCAACAAGAACTGTATGCATGTTCACATCCGGAAGACGCCGAAGTTGCTGGTGCCCTCGACCGGTGCATTGGCGATGGCCGACAGGCACATTCCGAGCACTGTGCGGGTGTCGCGGGGATCGATGATGCCGTCGTCGTACAACATCCCGGACAGCACCATCGGAAGCGACTCGGCCTCGATTTGCGCTTCGACAGCGGCCTTCAGGGCCGCGTCGGCCTGCTCGTCGACCTGCTGCCCACGGGCCTCGGCGGCGGCTCGGCTGACGATCGACAGCACACCGGCCAGCTGCGCCCCGCCCATCACCGCGGACTTGGCGCTGGGCCACGCGAACAAGAAGCGCGGGTCATAGGCGCGCCCGCACATCCCGTAGTGGCCGGCGCCGTAGGAGGCGCCGATCAACAGCGAGATGTGCGGAACCGTCGAGTTGGAGACGGCGTTGATCATCATCGAGCCGTGCTTGATCATGCCGCCCTCCTCGTACTGCTTGCCCACCATGTAACCGGTGGTGTTGTGCAAGAACAGAAGCGGCGTGTTCGCCCGGTTGGCCAATTCGATGAACTGGGTGGCCTTCTGCGCCTCCTCGCTGAACAGCACACCGCGCGCATTGGCCAAGATGCCGATGGGATAGCCGTGCACGCGCGCCCAACCCGTCACCAGCGACGAGCCGTAGAGCGCCTTGAACTCGTCGAAATCGGAGCCGTCGACGACCCGGGCGATCACCTCCCGCGGGTCGAACGGGGTGCGAAGGTCGGGCGGCACGATCCCCAGCAGTTCGTCGGTGTCGAACAGCGGCTCGCTCACCGGACCCGGTGCCGGTCCGCGCTTGTGCCAGTTCAGCCGCGCGACGATCCGCCGCCCGATCCGGATCGCGTCGAGTTCGTCGACTGCGAAGTAGTCCGCCAAACCTGATGTGCGCGCGTGCATTTCGGCCCCGCCCAGCGATTCGTCGTCGGACTCCTCGCCGGTGGCCATCTTCACCAGCGGCGGCCCGGCAAGAAACACCTTCGAGCGTTCCTTGATCATCACCACGTGGTCGGACATTCCGGGAATGTAGGCGCCGCCCGCGGTCGAGTTGCCGAACACCAGCGCGATGGTCGGAATGCCCGCGGCCGAGAGCCGGGTCAAGTCGCGGAACATCTGGCCGCCGGGGATGAAGATCTCCTTCTGGGTCGGCAGGTCAGCGCCGCCGGATTCCACCAATGAGATCACCGGTAGCCGGTTCTCGAACGCGATCTTGTTCGCCCGCAGGATTTTCCGGAGCGTCCACGGGTTGCTGGTACCGCCCTTGACGGTCGGGTCGTTGGCAACCAGCAGACACTCGACCCCGCTCACCACACCGATCCCGACAACGGCCGACGCGCCAACGGTGAAGTCGGTGCCGTATGCCGCCAGCGGGCTCAATTCCAGGAACGGCGAATCAGGGTCGATCAGCAGCTCGATACGCTCGCGCGCGGTCATCTTGCCGCGGGCATGATGGCGCTCGACGTACTTGGGTCCGCCTCCGGCGAGCGCCTTTTCGAGTTCAACGCCGATTTCGGCGAGCTTGGCCGTCATGGCAGCGACGGACTCGTCGTAGGCCGGCGCGCGGGTGTCCAGGGTCGAGCGGAGCACCGTCATGACTGATATCCCAGCGTCTTGGCTGCCAGCGCAGTGAGGATCTCCGTTGTGCCGCCGCCGATTCCGAGGATCCGCATGTCGCGGTACTGCCGTTCGACTTCGCTTTCTGCCATGTACCCCAGGCCCCCGAACAGCTGCACGGCTTGGTTCGCCACCCACTCGCCGGCCTCGACGGCGGTGTTCTTCGCGAAGCACACCTGCGGAATGAGATTCGCCTCGCCGGCGTTTGATGTCGCCGCCATCGCGGCTCCGGCAAGCTGCCTCTCCACCACGTTGCGTGTGTACACCCGTGCCACGTCGACCCGGCGCGCCATCTCGGCCAGCGTGTTCTGCACCGACTGGCGCGAAATCAGGGGACGGCCAAAGGTTTCCCGGTTGCGGCACCACTCGGCGGTGATGTCCAGGCAGCGTTGCGCGCTGGAATACGCCTGCGCCGCCAGCCCGACACGTTCTGAGACGAACGCCGCCGCGATCTGCAAGAAGCCGGTGTTCTCCGCGCCGATCAGATTGGCCACCGGTACCCGGACGTCGGTGTAGGACAGCTCCGCGGTGTCCGACGATCGCCAGCCCATCTTGTCGAGCTTGCGGGTGACCTCGAATCCCGGTGTGCCCTTGTCGACCACCAGCAGCGACACTCCGCCCGCCCCCGGCCCGCCGGTGCGTACGGCGGTCACCACGTAGTCCGCGCGCACGCCGGAGGTGATGTAGGTCTTGGCGCCGTTGACGATGTAATCGTCGCCGTCGCGCCGCGCGCTGGTGCGCAAGTGCCCGACGTCGGAGCCCCCTCCGGGTTCGGTGATCGCCAGCGCGCCGATCAGCTCACCGCGCAGCGTGGGCCGGACGTACGTCTCGATCAAGCGTTCGTCGCCCGAGGCGATCATGTGCGGCACCGCGATCCCAGACGTGAACAGCGACGCGAACACCCCACCGGGTGAGCCCGAGTAGTGCATCTCCTCGCAGATGACCAACGAGTCGGCGCCGTCGCCGCCACCGCCGCCGGCCGACTCGGGGAACCCGGCGCCCAGAAGTCCGGCGTCGCCGGCTTTGCGGTGCAGCTCCCGGGGCAGCTCACCGATGCGTTCCCACTCGTCGATGTGCGGCAGTACCTCATGTTCGGCGAAGGCTCGCACGGTTTTTCGCAATTGCTCGCGCTCGGGGGTATGCCAAATGTTCATGTCAACAGTTCTTCCGGGATGTCGATGTAGCGGCTCCGCAGCCATTCGCCGAGGCCCTTGGCTTGCGGGTCGAAGCGGGCTTGGTACGCCACGCCCTCGCCGAGGATGCCGTCGATCACGAAGTTGACCGCACGCAGATTGGGCAGCACGTGACGGGTTACGGGCAGATCGGCCACCTCGGGCAGCAGCTGACGCAGCTTCTCGACCGTCAGCGTGTTGGCCAGCCACCGCCACTGGTCCTCGGTGCGCACCCAAACCCCGACATTTGCGCTGCCGCCCTTGTCGCCGCTGCGGGCGCCGGCGATCACACCGAGCGGCATCCGCCGTGTCTCGCCGAACGGCAGCGGCACGGGCAGTGCGAACGGCGGAACGGCGGCTAACTCCAAAGTCTCGGTGGCCGTGGGTATTTCGACGCGACGCCCGTCGGCGTGCACCGCGACATGGGGAACTTGTTCGGCCGGGACATGTCCGGCGGTGAACACGCCGTACACCTGGCCGTCGGCGGGCGGTGCGGTGGTGGTGAACCCGGGATAGCTGGCCAGCGCGAGTTCGACGGCAGCAGAGGAGAATCGGCGTCCGACATTCGCCGGGTCGCGGTCACGGACCACACAGCGCAGCAGCGCGCTGGCGGTCTCCTCGGTGTCGGCGTCGGGATGGTCGGTGCGGGCCAGCGTCCATTCGAGCTCCGCAGGCTTGACAGTCAGCGCCGCCTCGAGCTGCCGGCGAACCAGCGCGGCCTTCGCGTCGATATCCAGACCGGTCAGCACGAAAGTCATCGAATTGCGGAATCCGCCAACGGTGTTCAGGGACACCTTCAACGTCGGTGGTGGCGGCTCACCGCGCACGCCGCTGATCAGCACTCGGTCGGCGCCGTCCTGGGACAGCTCGATGGCGTCCACCCGCAGTGTCACGTCGGGATTGGCGTAGCGTGCCCCGCTGATCTCGTACAGCAGCTGCGCGGTCACGGTCCCCACGGTCACTGCACCGCCCGTACCGGGGTGCTTGGTGATCACCGACGAACCGTCGGACCGAACCTCGGCCAAGGGAAAACCGGGATGGGTGAGGTCGTCGATCTCACCGAAGAATGCGTAGTTGCCGCCGGTGGCCTGAGCGCCGCATTCGATGACGTGGCCCGCGGCGACGGCACCGGCGAGCTGGTCGTAGTCGGTGCGCGACCAGCCGAAGTGCGCGGCGGCCGGCCCGACGACCACCGACGCGTCGGTGACCCGGCCGGTGACGACGACGTCCGCGCCGCTGTGGAGACACTCGACGATGCCCCAGGCGCCGAGATAGGCGTTTGCGGCCAGCGGTGTGCCGAAGCCGAGTTCGGCGGCGCGCGGCAGCAGGTCGTCGCCTTCGACGTGGGCGACGGTCACCGGTACGCCCAGCCGTTCAGACAGGGCGCGCACGGCGTCTGCGAGCCCGGCGGGGTTCAAACCGCCGGCGTTCGCGACGATCCGCACCCCACGGTCGCGGGCCACGCCGAGGCATTCCTCGAGCTGGGTGAGAAAGGTCTTCGCGTAGCCGCGTTCGGGGGATTTGGCCCGGTCGCGGGCCAGGATCAACATGGTGAGTTCGGCAAGGTAATCGCCGGTCAGGAAGTCGAGCTCACCACCGGTCAGCATCTCACGCATCGCCGAGAGACGGTCGCCGTAGAAGCCCGAGCAGTTGCCGATGCGCACGGCGCCGGGTGTGTCGGCCAACGCGTCCTCCTCCCGGGCGGGTTCTCGACCAACCGGTAGGTTAGTCGATGGTTGCGCCAATGAGCAGCCAGGGCTGCGCACCGTAGGGGGGCAGGCGACGCGCGCTTTTGTTTGCGAGCCCGCTCACCAGCTATTCTGAACGGCAATCCCCCCGATCAGATGGAGAAGCTCGATCATGGCTGTGCCGAAGCGCAGGATGTCGCGTGCGAACACCCGGAGCCGTCGCGCGCAGTGGAAGGCCAAGAGCCCTGAGCTCGTCAACGTGACGGTCGCCGGCCAGCCTCACAAGGTGCCGCGGCGCTACCTCAAGGCCGCGCGGCTGGGTCTGATCGACTTCGACAAGCGCTGACACCCTCTATCCGCCCGTCATTCGGCGCGTCTCTCAGGTGCCTCTCAGGCGGTCCGTAGAGACTGGGGGCCGTGCGGATTCTTGTCGTTGACGACGATCGCGCCGTGCGCGAGTCGCTGCGCCGGTCCCTTTCCTTCAACGGCTACACGGTGTCGCTTGCGCAGGACGGCGTGGAGGCACTCGACGCGATAGCCAACGAACGCCCCGACGCGGTGGTGCTCGACGTGATGATGCCGCGGCTCGACGGCCTGGAAGTGTGCCGGCAGCTGCGCAGCACCGGCGACGACCTACCGATCCTGGTGCTCACCGCCCGTGACTCGGTGTCCGAGCGCGTGGCCGGACTGGACGCCGGTGCCGACGACTACCTGCCCAAGCCGTTCGCGCTGGAAGAGCTGCTGGCGCGGATGCGAGCGCTGTTGCGGCGCACTGTCCCCGACAACGCCGCCGAGTCCGTCGCCATGACGTTCTCCGACCTCAGCCTGGACCCGGTGACTCGCGAGGTGACCCGCGGCGAACGCCGGATCAGCCTCACCCGCACCGAGTTCGCACTGCTCGAGATGCTCATCGCCAATCCGCGCCGTGTGCTCACCCGCAGCCGCATCCTCGAAGAGGTCTGGGGCTTCGACTTTCCGACCTCCGGCAACGCCCTCGAGGTCTACGTCGGCTACTTGCGGCGCAAGACCGAGGCCGAAGGAGAGCCGCGGCTGATCCACACGGTGCGGGGCGTGGGGTATGTGCTGCGAGAAACGCCGCCCTGATGTCACCCCGCATACCGGTGTTGCGGCCGTCACGACGCGCGGCGCTTCCGGCCCGCAGCTCGTTGTCGTTGCGCTGGCGCGTGATGTTGCTCGCGATGTCGATGGTCGCGATGGTGGTGGTGCTGATCGCCGTGGCGGCCTACATCATGGTGTCGGCGGCGCTGTACCGCAACGTCGACAACCAGCTGCAGACGCGCGCGCAGTTGCTGATCGACAGCGGCGCGCTGGATGCCGATCCGGCCAAGGCGATCGAAGGTACCGCGTATTCGGACGTCAACGCGATGCTGGTGATCCCGGGCCGGGCCATCTACACCGCCAACCAGGAAGGGCAGCGGCTGCCGTTCGGGCAGCCGGAGAAGGACGTGGTCGACGGCAATCTGTTGTTGTCGTTGCGTGCCACCGGCGATCAGCGCGTGCTGGCCACGCATCTGCCCAATGGCACCACGCTGCTGATCTCCAAGAGCCTCAAGCCGACGAATTTGGTTCTGCGCCAATTGGGTTGGGTGCTGCTGGTGGTCGGCGGCGTGGGTCTGGTGATCGCCGCGGTGGCCGGCGGCATGGTGGCCCAGGCCGGGCTGCGGCCGGTGCGCAGACTCACCGAGGCGGCCGAGCGGGTGGCGCGCACCGACGACCTTCGGCCCATCCCCGTCGCCGGCAGTGATGAACTAGCAAGGCTCACAGAGAATTTCAACATGATGCTGCGCGCGCTCGCCGAATCGCGGGAGCGCCAAGCGCGATTGGTGACCGATGCCGGCCACGAGCTGCGCACGCCGCTCACGTCGCTGAGGACGAACGTCGAGTTGCTGATCGCGTCGATGGAACCCGGTGCGCCACGGCTACCGGAAAGCGAGATGGCGGGGCTGCGGGCGGATGTGCTGGCCCAGATCGAGGAGTTGTCCACGCTCGTCGGCGATCTCGTGGACCTCACCCGGGACGACGCCGGCGAGGTGGTACACGAGCCCGTCGACATGACCGAGGTGGTGGACCGCAGCCTTGAGCGAGTTCGTCGTCGCCGCAGCGACATTCAGTTCGAGGCGGACGTCGCGCCGTGGCAGGTCTATGGTGACGCCGCGGGTCTGTCGCGCGCGGTGCTCAATCTGCTCGACAACGCAGCGAAGTGGAGCCCACCCGGCGGTGCCGTCAAAGTGAGCCTGCGACAAGTTGATCCGTCACATGCCGAGCTGGTGGTCGCAGACCATGGGCCCGGCATACCGCCGAGCGAGCGGCAGCTGGTGTTCGAACGCTTCTATCGGTCAGCGTCGGCACGCGCGATGCCGGGTTCCGGCTTGGGCTTGGCGATCGTCAAACATGTGGTCATGAAACACGGTGGGCTGCTTAGGATCGAAGACACTGTGCCCGGCGGTCAGCCGCCGGGCACGTCGATCTATGTGGTGTTGCCTGGCAGGCCGATGCCCCCCACGGACGAGCCGGTCGGCCGAAAATCTGTGGATGATTCGAGGCAGCTCTCAGTGGATTCTCAGTCGAGTGTTGCACGGTAGAAGGCAACGATTGCCGCACTGAACCACTCGAGAAAGAGCGACTCAGCGAGATGACGAACCACCCGAGGTACACGCCGTCCCAGCACTCGGGGCGTTATAACGTTACGCCGCAGCAGTTCTCGTCATACGACTGGCGGTACGCAACGCAGCAGCAGTACGGTCGGCAGTCACCCGTGCCGCAGGCTCCCCAAAGCCGTTCCCGCGCAGGATTGTTCACTGCAGGCGCCGTCGCTATTGCGGTGATCTCGGCGGGAATCGGCGGCGGTGTGGCGATGGCGGTCAGGTCAGAGCATCCGAACACCACGGTCGCCACGGCGCCGGCGGCGGCACCGGGCCAGCCAGCGGCGAGCGTCCCCGCGGGATCCGTCGAACAAGTCGCGGCCAAAGTGGTGCCCAGCGTGGTGAAGCTCGAAGTGTCGATGGGTCAGCAATCCGAGGAGGGCTCGGGCGTGATCTTGACCGCGGACGGCTTGATTCTCACCAACAATCACGTCGTCGCGGCGGCTGGCCAAGCCGGGCCGATGGGTGGTTCGCCCAAGACCACCGTGACGTTCAGCGACGGCCGTACCGCGCCGTTCAGCGTGGTCGGCGCGGACCCGTCGACTGACATCGCGGTGGTGCGTGCCCAAGGTGTGTCCGGTCTGACGCCGATCACGATCGGTTCGTCGAGCAATCTGCAAGTGGGTCAGGACGTGGTCGCGGTCGGTTCTCCGCTGGGCCTGCAGGGCACCGTGACCACCGGCATCATCAGCGCCTTGAACCGGCCGGTGGCCACCGGTGGTGACGCCGGTGACCAGAACACCGTGCTGGACGCAATCCAGACCGACGCGGCGATCAACCCCGGCAATTCCGGCGGGGCGCTGGTGAACATGAACGGCGAATTGGTGGGCATCAACTCGGCGATCGCAACGTTGGGAGAGCAGTCGAGTGGGCCGCAGAGCGGAAACATCGGCTTGGGCTTCGCGATTCCCGTCGATCAGGCCAAGCGCATCGCCGACCAGTTGATCCAGACCGGCACCGCAACGCACGCGTCGCTGGGTGTTCAGGTGAGCAACGATGCGACGGAAAGCGGCGCCAAGATCATGGAAGTGATGCCTGGGGGACCGGCGGCTAACGCCGGTCTGCCGAGCGGTGTGGTGGTGACCAAGCTCGACGACCGGGTGATCGACGGCGCCGACGCGTTGGTGGCCGCGGTCCGGTCGAAGGCACCGGGCGACAAGGTGACGCTGACGTACGCCGCGCCGGGTGGGACGAAGACGGTGGATGTGACCCTGGGCGTGGCGCAGCGATGAGCCGCTTGCGCGAAGAGCAGAAAGCAGCGATGAGCCGCGTGCGCGAAGAGCAGAAAGCAGCGATGAGCCGCGTGCGCGTAGAGCAGATAGAAGCGATAAGCCGTTTGGTGATGCGCAATCGAGTGGTGAGGATGGTGACGCCGGTGTCGGCGCGCGGATATACGGTGGCATCCATGGAAAAGCCGGTGGAGTTGGTGGGCCGCGCACTTGTGGTCGTCGTCGACGATCGCACCGCGCACGGCGACGAGGAAGACCACAGTGGGCCGCTGGTCACGGAGCTTCTCACCGAGGCCGGTTTCGTCGTCGACGGTGTCGTGCTGGTGTCCGCCGACGAGGTCGAGATTCGCAACGCGCTGAACACCGCGGTGATCGGCGGGGTGGACCTTGTGGTGTCCGTCGGTGGCACGGGCGTGACGCCGCGCGACGTGACGCCGGAGGCTACGCGCGACATTCTCGACCGCGAGTTGTTGGGTATCGCGGAGGCGTTGCGCGCGTCGGGATTGTCGGCGGGTATCACCGACGCCGGGCTGTCGCGCGGGCTGGCCGGCATCTCCGGCAGCACGCTGGTGGTCAACCTGGCCGGCTCCAGGTACGCGGTGCGCGATGGCATGGCCACACTGAACCCGCTGGCGACCCAGATCATCGGCGAGTTGTCGAGCCTCGAAATCTAGACGCGGCGGCCCGCTTCACAACCGCGGAACAGCGCGTTAACAGCGGCTTTGCAAATCGTTGTGACCTTAATCACACTCGATGCCGCCATCCGTTGTGACGTTGAAGTAAGCCGCGTTCCGCAGCGAACCCCGCTCGACGGCATTTTGAACCCGGGGAAATGGCAGCGACTGCCGCTTGAGATCACCGCCCTTGCGGCCCATAAACCCTGGCAGGGAGGTTCTGGGCGCCGTTGCGCAACGACGGCCGGGCATGCCGCAGACACCCGCCGACTGATAGTCGCGGAGGCCTCCAAACCGGGCGAGCAAAGCGCCGTGAACCCAGTTGGCCGGCAATTGGTCGTGTCCCACGCGTTGCTCAAGCGGTGGAGCCGCCGTTATGTTCCTCCTGTCAACGATGAGCGATAGTTAAGGACAGCCTGAGAGCAAATCTCATTTGAGTCTCATTTGGATGTCCAACGTCGTGGTGTCAGCGGTCTGATACACCACCAAACGACACTCGGTGATCTACTTGGATCACCGGCGACATGGCTAGGGAGAACATGAAAGTTATCGGTCGAGTACTGGTGGCTCTGATCGCTGCCGTGGCGGCGCTGTTCGTGGGCACGGGCACGTCGCATGCGGGGCTGGACAATGAGCTGAGCGTGGTCGACGGCAAAGGCCGCACGCTGGTGATTCAACAGTGGGACACCTTCCTCAACGGCGTCTATCCGTTGGACCGCAACCGGCTGACCCGTGAGTGGTTCCATTCGGGGCGGGCGATCTATCACGTGACCGGCCCGGGCGCGGATGCGTTCAACGGCACCTTGGAGCTCGGTTATCAGATCGGCTTCCCCTGGTCGCTGGGCGTCGGCGTCAACTTCAGCTATACGACGCCGAACCTCAACCTGGACCAGACGGAGATCGCGCCCGTGCCGGCTCTGGTGGTCACCAGCCCGCCGCTGTTCCCCGGTGCGTCGATCAGCGCCGACCTGGGCAACGGCCCCGGCATCCAGGAGGTCGCGACGTTCTCGGTGGATGTCTCCGGTCCGAACGGAGGCGTGGCCGTGAGCAATGCGCACGGCACGGTGACCGGTGCGGCCGGCGGGGTGCTGCTGCGCCCGTTCGCGCGGCTCATCTCCAAGGACGGTGACAGCGTCACCACCTACGGCGAACCGTGGAACATGAACTGACGCCCTAGTCGCAGAGCAAGCAGAGCAATCAGCCCCCGACCGATCGGCCGGGGGCTGATTGCACCCTGGGGTGCTACGACTTGTCGGCGCTGGTCGTCTTCGCGGTGTCCGGGCTCGGGCCGGTACCGGGCCCTGACACCGACTCGTGGCGGCCGGTGCCCTGGCCGTTCGTCGCCAGCAGGTCGCGGATCTCGGTCAGGATCGACAACTCCGTATCCTGGGCCTGCTCCACCTCACCGCGCTTGCGGAAGGTGTTGTACGGCAGGACCACCAGGAAGTACACCACCGCCGCGACGAGCACGAAGTTGATGGCCTGGGTGACCACGGCGCTGAAGTCGACGACCTGTCCGCCGCCGATGTCGATCTGGAGGAACCCATATTGCCGGTTTCCGCCGGCACCCACGCGGTTGATCAGCGGCTGCAGGACCTTGGTGGTGAAGGCGGTGACCAGCGCCGTGAACGCGGTGCCGATGACCACCGCCACCGACAGGTCGACGATGTTGCCCCTGGCGAGAAACTCTTTGAAGCCCTTGAGCATGCGGTTCTCCTGTCGTTCGGTGGGCGGGCGTGCACCGAACAGTAGCCTCAGTGGAACGTCAGCGTGATCGTCTCGGTGAGGGCCACACCGGCGACCTGATGGGCGGTCGCGGCGGGCAGCGCGACCAGCACTACGCGGTCGTTGCCGGGTCCACGCTGTGAAGGTTTCGGCGAGACCAGCACCACCACGGCGTCGGTCGCCACCATGTGCGGCGCAGAAGCGGTGTCCGGTCCGGAGTTCGACGGTCCGGCCGCGAGTACGTCGACGATGTCGCCGGCTCGCAGCACGTCGAGCACTGCCGAGTCGGATAGATGCAGCGGCACGATGCGGGCATCGGGACCCGCGGCAGACGTCGCCAGCCGTGGTCCCAGCAGCCGCACGTCGGTGAGAACCTCGCCACGGCGGGCCGGCCCGGCAAGCGTCGCCCCGACGACGTCGTCGACGCCGGATCGGGCACCGTCGGGAACCGTTGGGGTCAAACGCTTTTCGACGCGCACGTCGTCAGCTGTGAGCGCGAGCCCAGGCGCGAGGTCGCGAACCGCCACCACTGCGTCGACCCGGTCACCGTCGGGGTCGGAGCGAAACGCCGCGACCGCGGCAAGCACCACCAGTGCCGCGGCGGCGACCCGGCGCCCCGCGACGGTGCGCGACCAGTCCGGCCGCAGCATCCGTGAAAGTCGATTCAGCGCAGACGGATTGAGCGATTCCCGCACGCTCTCACGCTAGGCGCGCAGCGGCGACTCCGGGAAAGTAGGTAAGCGTCCTGTGGATAACGGGTCAGCTCGCGACAGCAGCGGGCGCAGGAGAGGATTTGGCCTCGCCGTTTGACTTCGACGATGACGTCTCGCTCGATGTCGAGGACTCCGAGCTGGACTTGCCGTTGGACGAGCCGTTTGACGCCGCCCGGCTGTCGGTGCGGTAGAAGCCGCTGCCTTTGAACACCACGCCGACCTTCCCGAACAACTTGCGCAGCCGGCCTGAGCACTTCGGGCACTCGGTCAGGGCAGGGTCGGTGAACGCCTGCACCGCGTCGAACCTGTTGTCACACTCGGTGCACGCATACGAGTAGGTCGGCACAGGAACCTCCGTTAGATCAGCTTGCTAGCACTCTACCTGTTCAAGTGCCAGCGGGCCACCTGCATTCCCCGAAAACCGATCAGGCCAGCGGAATCAAGCCGAAGCCCGGCGTCAGCGCATGAGTCATCGGGATGTCGTGCGGCTCCACCGGCAGCTGCTCGACCAGCTCCTCGTCACGCACCACGGCGATGAGCCGAGCCGCCGGATCGCGGAACCTCAGCGAGCGGTCGTAGAAGCCGGCGCCGCGACCCAGCCGGGCGCCGTGCCGGTCGACGGCCAGCGCGGGCACCAGCACAGTTCGCGCACTGGCCAGCGCGGCCGGCGGCAGCCAAGGCGGGGGTGGCTCGACCAGGCCATAGGGCGCCGCGACCAGCGGGCCGGCCCGGTACCTGCACCACTGCAGCGGCAGCGGAATGCCATCGTCGGATGCCCGCGCGATCGGCAACAGAACCGAACCGCAGATCGCGACCACGGCGTCGGCCAAATCGGGATAGCCGGGCTCGGTCGACAGTGGGGCGTAGGCGGCAACCACTTCGTCGGCGGCGAGAATGGTCTGTAAGTGCCGAACCAGAGCCGCAGTTTCGGCGGTGCGCACCTGTTCGTCGACCGTTTGCCGCGCGGCAACCCGGTCGGCCCGGATACGGTCCTTTAGCGTGATCGCCACTGCGCAACGATGACAGGGGGTTCCGTCTATATGCCAGAGGAGTCACAGGGCGCGGCGTTAGGGTGTGTGCGATGACGCGACCAGAAGTTTCGATACCGCGCACGGCGGTCGTGCCTGCGGCGGGTCTGGGCACGCGGTTCTTACCCGCGACCAAGACCGTGCCCAAGGAGCTGCTGCCGGTCGTCGACACGCCCGGCATCGAACTGGTCGCGGCAGAGGCGGCGGAGGCCGGCGCCGAGCGGCTCGTCATCGTCACGTCTGAGGGCAAGGACAGCGTCGTCGCCCATTTCGTCCATGACTTGGTGCTGGAAGGCACCCTCGAAGCCCGCGGCAAGACCTCCATGCTGGCGAAGGTGCGGCGGGCGCCGGCCCTGATCAAGGTGGAGTCCGTGGTCCAGCACGAGCCGTTGGGCCTGGGACATGCAGTCAGCTGCGTCGAGCCGGTGCTGTCCGACGACGAGGACGCGATCTCGGTGCTTCTGCCTGACGACCTGGTGCTGCCCACCGGGGTGCTGGAAACCATGTCGAAGGTGCGCGCCGAACACGGCGGCTCGGTGCTGTGCGCAATCGAAGTGCCGGAATCGGAGATCAGCGCCTATGGGGTGTTCGAGGTCGAAAAGCTCTCCGACGAGGACAACCCGAACGTGTTGCGCGTCAAGGGCATGGTCGAAAAGCCCGATCCCGAAGACGCGCCGTCGCCGTACGCGGCTGCCGGCCGGTACCTGTTGGACCGGGCGATCTTCGACGCGCTGCGCCGGGTGCCGCGCGGCGCCGGCGGTGAGATCCAGTTGACCGACGCGATCGCGCTGTTGATCGACGAGGGCCATCCGGTGCACGTCGTGGTGCACCGCGGGTCCCGACACGACCTCGGAAATCCCGGCGGCTACCTCAAGGCTGCGGTTGACTTTGCATTGGATCGTGACGACTATGGCCCGGATTTGCGGCGCTGGTTGGTAGCGCGGTTGGGTTTGGAGCAGTAACTGCCTGCCGGCCGCTCATCGGTCTACAGGAAGGCATGCTGTGCGTTCGGTTGAGGAGCAGCAGGCGCGGGTGATGGCCGCGGCGGTCGCGCCGCGGCCGGTTCGCGTGGCTATCGCCGAAGCGCAGGGCCTGATGTGCGCCGAAGAAGTGGTGACCGAGCGGCCGCTGCCCGGATTCGACCAAGCCGCCATCGATGGGTACGCGGTGCGCAGCGTCGACGTGGCCGAGGCCGACGACTCCGGCGGCATCGAAGTGCGGTTGCCGGTGGTGGGCGAGATCGGCGCGGGTGCCCGCACGCCCAGCCGGTTGCAGCCCCGCCAGGCCGCGCGCGTGCAGACCGGTGCGCCGATGCCTACTCTCGCCGACGCGGTGTTGCCGTTGCGCTGGACCGACGGCGGCGAATCCAAGGTTCGGGTGTTGCGCGGGGTCCGCTCGGGTGCGTATGTGCGGCGCGCAGGTGACGATGTGCAGCCGGGCGATGTCGCCGTGCGCGCAGGCGCGATCATCGGTTCGGCGCAGGTCGGGTTGCTCGCAGCGGTGGGACGCGAGCGGGTGCTGGTGCATCCCCGGCCGCGGCTGTCGGTGATGAGCGTGGGCAGCGAGCTCGTCGACATCGCCCGCACGCCCGGCAACGGCCAGGTGTACGACGTGAATTCGTATGCGTTGGCGGCCGCCGGGCGTGACGCGGGAGCGGAGGTGACTCGCGTCGGGATCATCAGCAGCGACCCGAAAGAACTCCGCGAAGTCGTCGAGGGTCAGCTGAACCGGGCCGAGGTGGTGGTGATCGCCGGAGCCGTCGGCGGATCCGCTGCGGAAGCCGTGCGCTCGGCGCTGGCGCCGCTCGGCGAGATGGACATCACCCGTGTGGCAATGCATCCCGGCTCGGTGCAAGGGTTCGGACAGCTGGGCCCCGAGGGGGTGCCGACGTTTCTGCTGCCGGCCAACCCGGTCAGCGCGCTGGTGGTGTTCGAAGTCATGGTGCGGCCGCTGATCAGGATGTCGCTAGGCAAGCGGCAGCCGATGCGGCGGATCGTGGAAGCCCGTACGCTGTCGCCGATTTCGTCGGTGCGCGGTCGTCGCGGATATCTGCGGGGACAGCTGATGCGCGACCAGGACACCGACGAATACCTCGTGCAGGTGCTCGGCGGTCCGGGCGCGTCGTCGCACTTGCTGGCGACGCTGGCGGAGGCCAACTGCCTGGTGATCGTCCCCGCAGAGACCGAACAAATCCCGACCGGCGAGATGGTCAGCGTTGCGTTCTTGGCGCAGCGCGGCTGAATCCTGTTGGCAGTGAGCATTTTTCGCAGTAGTGGCGTCCATCCCGGGTGGCCGGCAACCGTTGGCCCGATCCGCGTTCCCGGGGGGATGGTGCGGCTGCGTCCGGTCCGGATGCGTGACGCCGCCCAGTGGAGCCGGATCCGGCTGGCCGACCGTGCGCACCTCGAGCCGTGGGAGCCGACGACGGACACGGATTGGGTTCGGCGGCAAACAGTTTCGTCGTGGCCGTCGGTGTGTTCGGGACTGCGGGGCGAAGCGCGCAAAGGCCGCATGCTGCCGTTCGCGATCGAACTCGACGGCGAGTTCTGCGGACAGCTGACGGTGGGCAACGTGACGCATGGTGCATTGCGCTCGGCGTGGATCGGCTATTGGGTGGCCAGCTCCGTCACCGGGCGTGGAGTGGCAACCGGGGCGCTGGCGTTGGGTCTGGACCACTGTTTTTCAGCCGTGCGGCTGCACCGGGTCGAGGCGACGGTGCGGCCGGAGAACGCGGCGAGCCGGCGGGTGCTCGCGAAGGTCGGCTTTCGGGAAGAGGGGCTGCTGCGGCGCTATCTCGACGTCGACGGAGCATGGCGCGACCACCTGCTGGTGGCGATCACGGTCGAAGAAGTACAGGGCTCAGTGGCGTCGACGCTGGTGCGGGCCGGCCAGGCGCGCTGGTCCTAGCCCGCGCTCTGTTACAGATGTGACAAATGTGCCTGTCGGTGCTTGCCTGTGTCGAATTACAGGTGTGTAATTGCGCAGGTCACGTGGCGCGAAAGGAGCAGGCACCATGCCAAGCGTCCCGCAATCACTCCTGTGGATTTCTCTGGTGGTGCTCTGGCTCTTCGTCTTGGTGCCGATGCTGATCAGCAAGCGCGAGGCGGTGCGGCGCACCAGTGACGTGGCGCTGGCCACCCGGGTACTCAACAGCGGCGCGAGCGCCAGGCTCAAGAAGCGAGGCCCGGCCGACGGGCACCGCAGCGACCCGGATTGGCAGCCGGTCGACGAGGACGATGACCTCGACGACGACGAAACCGCGGACAAGGCCGTCGTACTGAAAGCGGCAGACGCGACCGCGGAGCCCGACATCATCGACGTCGACATCGTCGAAGAGGACTCGGGGGCCTTGCCGGCCGGCGCGAGTCAAGCCGAAGCCGAAGACCCTGCGCCGGAGCGCGTGGCGGCCGACGCGGCCGAGGAGTCAGCGGAGGAGGCGGCCGATGACGGCACCTCCGACGAGTACGAATACGTCGAGGACACCTCCGGGCTGGAGTCAGAGGAGGACCCGCCGACCGCAGCGACGTCGGTACCGCCTCGTCGGCGGTTGTACGAGTCGAAGACCGCGGCGGCGGTCAGCGCGCGCAAGTACCGGTTCCGCAAGCGCGTGCTGTCGGCGATGTCGCTGATTTTGGTGGCGACGACGATCGCGGCGGTCACGGTGTGGCCCTCCGGGTGGTGGGCCTGTGGCGCCGCGGGTGTGATCACGATCCTGTACCTGGCGTATCTGCGTCGGCAGACCCGCATCGAGGAGCAAGTGCGTCGGCGCCGGCTGCAGCGGATGGCACGGTCGCGGATCGGAGTGCCGAACACCGCCGACCGTGAGCACGACGTTCCGGCGCGCGTGCGCCAGCCCGGCGCCGCCGTGCTCGAAATCGACGACGAGGACCCGATTTTCGAGCACCTGGACTACGCGCCGGGCCCGATGGAGTACCACCTGCCGAAGGCCGCTGGCCAGTAGGTTTTCTGGCCTGGGCGCCTCGGCTGGTAACCTGCTAGCGACCAGGGGCTATGGCGCAGTTGGTAGCGCGACTCGTTCGCATCGAGTAGGTCAGGGGTTCGAATCCCCTTAGCTCCACTTACTTCTTGTAGGGACGTCAAGCAGGCGATGTACTGCTCGCACAAACTTGTGACCAATGGGCCGCAACTGAGGCTGCCCACCGCTCTACGACACGGAAATCTGGGGCCTCGGCACTCGTCTTCAGTATCCGTCCCGTCCAGCTACCGGAAGCGAAAACTCCCTCGGATACGCCTGATTCAGGTGCCGCCAGGACTGGCAGCTGAGCTGCTACAGCCATCCCTGTCTCGGTATGCAGCCAAGGAGAAGTCAAGGTGCCAGCCACGTTCGCCTCTTCCTTCGTGCCAAGTCGCCAGCCACCCGAGTGGATCGTCAATTGCCGGAATCCCAATACGAGCACGCCGTCACACGAACCGAAGAGTCGCAGTAAGTCTGGCCAGGGATCGTCGCGGTACGACTCTCGACGAAGTTGTTCGACCGAGAAGTCGAGAGTCGACAGATAGTCATGCCACCAGTCGCTGATCTTCTGCTGAAGTGAAGTAAGCCCCGAAGGCTGGCAAAGGAAAATGACAGGACTCATCGGAGCTGCCCTAAGGCACCATTGCTCCCGGTATCCCTACCAGATCGTTGTCCAGCAGGTTCGCCACTTCTTCAGGGATCCCTTGCGCGCCCGCAAAATTGGCTCCCTCGATCTTCGCGCCGCTGAACTTTGAGCCGGTCAACTGTGCCTCACGAAAGTCAGCGTTCTGACAATTTGCTCCCTTGAGTACCGTACCTTCAAGAATGGCCCTATAGAACACGGTGTTTATGGCGGTCACATCTCTGAAAGATGCGCCGGAGCAATTGGATTCGAACAAGTCGGCACCGGAGAGATCGACGGCCCGCTTTTCGTCAGGCTTCCTCCCGATGTAGGCGTTTTCGAGGTGGCAGTTCTGCAGATCCGCTCCCACCAAGTCATTCGCGTAATGCAGGCCGTCCGCTAGCACTTTCCTGATGCGAGGCGATTTCTCGGCTCGCAGCATGCCGGCGATCACCTCTATCGCCTCTTTGATGTATGGCGTTCCCGCCGCTCCTTGTTCGGTATGTTCGTCGAAGAACCGTCGCAGCAAAACCGCTCCGGTCATTCGCACTGTTTCGTTGTCGGATGCGATTCTGTCTACCGTGAGGGCAAATGATGCCCCTACTGCAGCCCGAACGTCTCTCCTGCTTCGGTAATTGAAGTACTTCAGGATTCCGAGGAAAGCGGCAAGGGTAGCTCCGATGACAGCGATTGCTCCCTGAGCGGCTTGCCACATCGAAGCCCCTTTCTGTGGAAGCGCACCACAAGGTGAAAAATAGCGGCTGAATATTGATTTGCGGTGGTGGCGCGCCGTCACAGAAGGCCATGCGACGCCGTAAGCGCTCTGCGTACCTGCAACCGCCAACCGGACAACGGCAAAATGAATGGCTTCGGAGCGCGGTGTTTCCGTAGACCTGCACGCGGGCGGTCTTGCCGTCGCGGATCGCTGACATGCGTCTCGCGGAGCACCACTATGTCGCCCTAGATACTCGCCGAGTTCTGGCTGATCAGCGTTCACATGTCGCCGGCACCGAAGCCTTTGACCAGCTGATCGGCCCGAAGAGCACGGACGTGCGGCCGGCAAACCCCTACGGTGACCACGCCGATCTCACTCGGCCAGGCTCGACTGCAGGGCGACCATCGGTGGCAAACAGCTGTCGGCGCCCACGATCGCGAGTGACCTTGGTCCCTAGGACCTTGAGTACTTGTGCAGTTACGAGCCGGTGGGAGCGAATTTTAGGTTTGGTGTCGGGTAGGCAAACCGCCAAAGCGGTGATCCGTCTACCGCAGCTAACTAAATTTCTGACGCGAGCGTTAATACGCCCCGTCTTGCATTGACAGAGAGCTTCGCATGACGCACTTCATCAGCCCGGCCCCCGCACCGCCCGGCGAGTGGGTGTCGAGGGCACGATGCCGATCGACCGATCCGGACGAACTCTTCGTCCGCGGAGCCGCACAGCGCAAAGCCGCCCAGACGATCTGCCGGCACTGTCCAGTCATCGTCGAATGCGCCGCGGAAGCGCTCGACAACGAGATGGAGTTCGGCGTCTGGGGCGGCATGACCGAGCGCCAGCGCAGGGCGCTGCTCAAGCAGCATCCCGAGGTGGAGTCATGGGCCGATTTCTTTGCCGCGCAGCGCAGGCGCAGCACCGGAAAATTGGCGTAGGCCGGTCGTCAGGTGACCGGAACGTCGAGGATCGGCCGCTCGACGTACGCGCCCGGCCCATCGAAGTGCCACCACTCGCCCGAGTACACCGCCAAGCCTCCGGCCTCCATCGCCGCCCGAAGTCGCGCCCGATTCGCCTGCTGTGCGGTTGTAACGCCTTCCGTCGCCAAAGCCCTTGCACGCGAGGAGAAGTCGTCGAAGTCGGTACCCATGTCGACGCCGTCGATGGTCACATCCACCGATCGCCCGGCTTCGTGGCTGCGAGCATAGCGCCCCGGTCGCGCCACCCACGCCGGATTCGGGACGGCCGCCCACATCCGCACTTGCACGTCATGCGGCCGATAACAGTCCCAGAACCGCAATACTTCTGGACGCAATCGCTCCGCGGCGGCTGCCAAGCCCCGCGCCATCGATTCGTGCACCAGGCAGCGCGCATCGGCGGGATACATTGGCACGCCGACGAAGTTATCGGGCGTGGCATAGCGCAGATCGACGATGGCGTCCGGCACGACGGTGCGCACGTCGACCAATCCCGCCGCGCGGGCCGCGTCGCTGACCGGCGCCACCCCTGCGATGGGCGACGTGGTCGTCGTGGCGACGGGGACGACGTCCGCTACATCCTGCGGCGGCGTCGTGCGGGGTGTGCTGCAGCCAGCGCCGACCGCAACGACGACAACAGCCACGCCCAGGCGCACCGACCGCATAGCTGCATTGTGCCGCCGCGATCCCTCACTCAGCCTCCGCTCGGGCCCTCAACAGATTCTCACCAGATTCTTGGGAGAATGCCGTCTTGCCTCCAAGGCTTTGACAAGGCCCCGCACGCAGGATGACTCTGCCCTGCTCTCTCGCCAACCTCTTGGAGCGCTCATGAGCACCGAACCATGCGGCACCGAGCTGATCGAACGCTATCTGCGGACCCGCAAGCTGCGGTACTTCCGTGGTCGCCACGACGCCGAATACTTCTCCGTCTTGACGGTCCGCCACGAGCGCTTCCATGTCCACTTCGAGATGCCGCCGGGGCGCCCTGAGGTCGTCGAGATTCGAATCGCACCGGCCTACTACTTTCCCGCTGCCGACCGTGACCGGCTGGAGGAGTTCGCGCGCCGTTGGAATGCCGAACAGCGGCGCCCCCAAGCAGTGGTCCACGAATCATCGGACCCCAACCGGCTCGGCGTCGTCGCAGAGGACTCCTGTTCCGCTTCACTTGATGCCGAAGAATTCTTGAGCTTCGCCGACCGCAGCATCCGCTCCGCCATCACGCTGTTCACGGAGTCCGCATCGCCAGTGTTGGTCGACGCCAGTTGATGCTGTTGGCATGGAACGACATTCGCTTGAAGAACGACGCTTCCGTCCAAACATCGCTAAAATAGCGAGACACGCGTCCGCGGGACGGGTGGGCGAGTGAGGGAGCGAATGCGCATCATCGACGCCGACGGACACGTCGCCGAGGGCGCTTCGCTTGCGGTCGAAGTCCTGCAGCGCTGGCCCGACATCGTCAAGCCGCGTCCCGACGGCCGCGGGCTGGTGATCGAAGGCCGCAACTACCCCGAGGACAGCGGGCCAGGAGCAGGTTGTCCGACCGAGCATGGGCTCAGCGCGGCTCCCGGTATCAACTGCAGGTCCGCCGAGGGTGTACTCGGTGACGCGGACCGCGACCAGATCGACACGATGGTGTTGTATCCGAGCCTGGGTCTGTGCACACCTACCCTCGAAAACCCGCAATTCGCAGCAGGATTCGCCCGCCTGTACAACCAGTGGATCGCCGACTACTGCGCATCGTCAGGTGGCCGGCTGCGCGGCGTGGCTGTCACGCCGATCGAACACAGCCACGTCGCCATCGACGTCATGCGAGAGGCCAAAGACCTTGGCCTGGTGGCCACCCATATTCCGCCCGCACTCAAGACACGCAATCTCGACCATCCCGACCTCGACCCGTTCTACGCGGCCGCCGTCGACCTCGGCATGCCGTTGGGCATCCACGGTGCACCCGGCATCCATCTGCCGAAGATCGGCGTGGACCGCTTCACCAATTACATTCAGGTGCACTGCATCAGCTTCCCGTTCGACCAAATGACCGCGATGACGGCACTGGTGTCCGGCGGAGTGTTCGACCGGCATCCGGCGCTGCGCGTGGCGTTTCTGGAAGCCGGCGTCGGCTGGGTGCCGTTCTTCGTCGACCGGCTGCACGAGCACTTCGAGAAGCGCGGCGATTGGATCGAGGGTGGGTGGCAACGCGACCCGCACGACTATCTGGCCGCCGGAAACATCTGGACGACCTGTGAGCCCGAGGAACCGATCCTGCCTGGAGTGGTCGACGTACTCGGCGACGATTTCATCATGTTCGCCAGCGACTATCCGCATTGGGACGGTGAGTGGCCGGAAAGCACCAAGCCGCTGCGAACCCGTGCAGACATCAGCGAGGAGACTCGGGCGAAGATCGCCGCCGGTAACGCGCAGCGGTTCTACGGCTTAAGTAAGCCGACGAAAACGGAGACATGACAAGCTGATTCGCTTCAGGACACTGGGCGAAACGTCACGGGAAGCTTCGTCGGCGAGCGGAACGGCATGCCGGTGATCTTCGTGTCCTCGTCGGGCACCAGTTGGAGGTCGGTGACGCGATCGAAGAGGCTGTTGAGCATCGCGCTAGTTTCCACCCGCGCCAGATGCATGCCCAGGCACATGTGAATGCCACCAGCGAATGCGATGTGCGGCAACCGTTTTCGGTGAATGTCGAAGACGTCCGCGTGTTCCCATCTGGTCTCGTCGCGGTTCGCCGAGCCCGTGCACAGATTGACTGCGGCGCCGGCCGGGATCGTCACACCATGCATCTCGACATCACGGGTAGTGGTGCGCGGCACGCTGATCAGCGGGGTCTCGTATCGCAAACCCTCCTCGATCGCGGCGGGAACCAGCGACCGGTCGGTTTGCACCGCGTGCAACTGCTCGGGGTGCGTCAGCAGGAGATAGAGGAGATTGCCCGACGAGCGGTAGGTGGTTTCCAGCCCGGCCGGTAAAAGAAGCCGCAGGAACGAAATGATCGCCTCGTCGGTGAGCTTTTCTCCGTCGATCTCGGCGGCCACCAAGTCTCCGATGACGTCGTCGGTCATCGTCTTTCGCCGCTGCTCCACCTGTTCGAGGAAGTAGTCGTGCAGCTTGACCGACGCTATGAGGCCCGCTTCGATGTCCTGCGCGATGGAGATCAAGTCGAACGACAGCCGGCGGAACATGTCCAGATCCTCGCGCGGCAAGCCCAGCAGCGCCGCGGTGACGCGCGTCGGGAACTCGAACGTCACGGACGCGACCAGGTCCGCGGTGCCGCGGTTCTTGATCTCGTCGACGAGTTCGTGGCAAATCGGGTCGATGACGGCGGGTTCCCACCGCTCGAGCGCACTGGCCCGGAACGCCTTGGCGACCAGACTGCGATGGTCGTGATGCTGCTTTCCGTGCATGGCCAAGATCGTCGGCCCGATCACCAGCCCGATGGTCTGGTCGTAGCCATGTGAGCTGAAGACCTCGTCGTCACGGAATGCGCGAAAGACGCTGTCGTAGTCGAACAGCGTCCACTCTTCGTCGGGAATCAGTTCGGGGGGCGCCTTGGAATGATCCATCACGGTTCCGCGCCAAACCGGTTCGGTCTTGCGCTTGTGCTCGAAGAACGGATACGGATCGCCCGAGGGGTCCAGCGTGATCGCATCGGTGCTGACCGTCACCGCACCTCCCTGCAGAGCCCGCCGTCGCCCTATCTTTACTATTTTAAGGAAACTAGGTCAAGGAGCTGTGCCGTATGCGCCCAGACGGTATGCGGGAGCGCCCAGACGGTAATAGCTGTCGCGGGACGCAAGACCCGGGGGCAGTCTGTCAGCTGCGGCGGGCGCGGCGCTCCACCTCTAGCGGCACCACCGGCTCGCGAGCCGACGGCCCGCGCGTGACGGCGTGCAGCCTGATCTCCGGCACGTCGACCGACGGGTCCACGGTGTCCAGCCACGCCACCGCCTCGGCCACATCGGCCGCCCGAATCGCATACATCTCGAACGGCACGTCCTGCAGCATGTCGGTCTCCACCGGGCCCGGGGTGACGACGTGGACGTTGATGCCGTCGCGGTCGACCTCCAGCGCGAGCGCGCGTGCGAACGCGTTCACCCCGGCCTTCGACGCGGAGTACGCCGTTCGCGCCCGCATGGGCTCGTGCGCGGCCGACGACGAGACGAACACGAACCTGGACCCGGCCGTCATGTTCTGCAAGGCCGCGGAGGTGACCACGAAGCACGAGTCGAGATTGGCCGCCATCGTCGCACGCCACTGCTCGAAAGTCTGCTTGCGCGCGTACGTTCCGCCGAGTACCCCTGCTGCGTGCACGAGCAGGTCGATGCGCCCGGTCGCCGATACCGCCGGCTCGAAGAGCTCCGGACGTGACGCATCGGCGACCACATACCGCGCGCCCATTTCGTCGGCGGCGGCGCGCAGCGGTTCTTCTCGGCGAGCCGTCAACACCACCTCGTAGCCGAGCATGGCGAGCTTGCGCCCGCACGCCTTGCCGATGCCGCCACTGCCGCCCGTGATCAATGCTGTTCGCACGCCGCGCCTTTCAGCGCCGACGCGGCGTCATGGCCTGCGGCGACAGCGCGACGATCCGCTGGTTGGGATCGGCCGCCAAGAAGTAGGTCCGAGTGTCGGCCAGGTGTCGGGCGGCCAGCCGGCGGGCACGCTCGTCGTCGCCGGCCTCGATCGCGTCGGTCATCTTGTGGTGCACCCGCAACGCGACGCGCCGCTTGCTCATCGACGGGTACTCGCCCCGGGCCGCGGTCTCGTCGGCCCACTGCTGAAGGTGGCTGCTCCACAACGTCTCGAGGCTGCCCACCACCGCGATCATCGTGTGGTTTCCGCAGCCGCGCACCACCTCGTCGTGGAATTGGTTGCCGAACTCGGTGAACCGTGCGCCTTCGCCGATGTGTTGCGCCATCGCGTCGTTGATCTCCCGCAGCCGCGGCACCAGCTTGTCGCCGCGGTCGGGCCGTCGGGCCGCCAACGCCGCGCAGATCGGTTCGAGTTCCTGCAGCGCGGTGCCGAGATCACCCAGCGGCACGTAATCGCTTTGCAGCAGCAGGCCCAGCATGTATGCGGCGCTTGCCTTGGCCGGTGCATGCACCACGGCACCTCCGCGATTGCCCCGGCGCACCGACACCAAACCTTCGGTTTCCAGGATTCGCAAAGCTTCCCGCAGCGACACCAGGCTGACGTTGAACTGCTCGACGAGTACTTCCTGGCGGGGCAGGAGGTCACCGTCGACGAGTTCGCCGTCGATGATCTGTCTGCGCAATTCGTCGGCGACGATCTCGGCGGTCCGCCGCGCCGACAGCCGACGGCGGGCTTCCAGGCCAATTCCGCGCGTAGTCATTGCCTTTCATGCTAACAGCCGGCCATTGCGCAAAAGTAGCTAAGATAGCTCTTCGTGGCTCGCACCCCGCTGACGGATGTGCGCGTGGTCGAGGTCAGCGACCGGATCGCCGGTGACTACTGCGGCAAGATCCTCGTCGACGCCGGCGCCGACGTGGTCAAGGTCGAACCACCGCAGGGCAGTCGATTGCGTCGTTACACGGTCACCGGCGCCACGCCGGCCCCGGACGGAGACGCCCCGCTGTTCTGCTATCTCAACGCCGGAAAGCGAAGCACCGCAACGGCTTGCGACGACCTTGTCACGTGGGCCGACGTCGTCGTCGTCACGGGGACCCGCGCAGCGGCGGCCCGAGCCGGTATCGATCCGCAGCGGCTGCTCGAGTCCACACCGGGATGCATCGTCGTCACGATCTCCGACTTCGGCTGGACCGGTCCGTGGGCGCAACGCACTGCGACCGAGTTCACGCTGCAGGCGTGGTCGGGCTGCACCGGATTCCGCGGCGATCCCGCGGGGCCGCCGATTTCCGTCGGCGGGGAACTGGGGGAGTACATGGCGGGCGCGTTCGCCGCATTCGGTGCGCTCGCGGTGCGTCGGCGCGTGTGCCGCGGCGGGCCGGGCGAGCATCTGGACCTTTCGGTGCTGGAAGCCATGACGCTGATGCAGAGCTGCGAGTGGCTGCACGCGCAGCTCATGGGTGTGCCGCCGATCCGCCGCTCCATCGAGGTGCCGTCGATCGAGCAGGCGAAGGACGGTTACGTCGGCTTCGCCATGGTCACCGGCCAGCAGTGGCTCGACTTCGCGGCGATGGTCGATTGTCCCGAACTCGCCGAAAAACCTGAGCTGCGTTTTCAATTGGGCCGCTGGGCACATCGCGACTGGATCCGCGAGCGCATCGGCGGGTGGCTGCGTGAGCGCACCGTCGCGGAAATTGTCGAACTCGGGCAGCTCTTCCGGTTGCCCGTGGCGCCGCTGGGCAACGGCGCCACGATTCCCGACATGGAGTACATGCGCGCACGGGGAGTGTTCGTTCCCCATCCGGCCGGGTTTCACCAGCCACGCGCCCCATGGTTGATGTCCGGCCTGACACCGGCGCCCGTGCGTGCGGCTCCTGCTCCGGGCGGTGACGAAATCGCCTGGCCGCCAAGGCCGCAACGCACCCGGGAAGCCACAGGCTTGCCGCTCGACGGCGTTCGGATCGTCGACCTGACCGCGTTCTGGGCCGGCCCCTCGGCGACCCATGCGCTCGCCGCGTTCGGAGCCGACGTCATCAAGGTGGAATCGATCCAGCGCCCCGATGGGATCCGGTACTCCGGCGGAATGCGCACCGACGTCGACGACTGGTGGGAATACGGCTGGCTGTTCCAGGGCGTGAACACCAACAAACGGTCGGTGACGCTGAATCTTCAATCGCCGGAAGGTCTTCGGCTGTTCAAGATGCTGGTAGCACAGGCTGATGCGGTGATCGAGAACTTCTCGCCGCGAGTGCTGGATCAGTTCGGCCTGGGCGGCGACACCCTGCTGGAACTGAACCCCCGGCTGGTGCTGGTCCGGATGCCTGCGTTCGGATTGAACGGCCCGTGGCGGGACCGGGTGGGCTTCGCGCCGACCATGGAACAGATCGCGGGTCTGGCGTGGGTCACCGGCATGCCCGACGGGCCGCCCGTCGCGCCCCGCGGTGCTTGCGATCCGCTGGCGGGCGTGCATGCCGCGGTCGCTCTGCTTGCGGCGCTGGAGTACGCCGACGACACGGGCCGCGGCCAGCTTGTCGAGCTGCCGATGATCGAAGCCGTGCTCAACGTCACCGCCGCCCAACCGATCGAGTACGAGGTCTACGGAATTGTGTTGCAGCGCAACGGCAATCGCGGCCATCCCAGTGTGATGCAGAACCTCTACCGCTGCGCAGGCGACGACGACTGGATTGCGGTGACCATCCGCGACGACGCCGAGGAACAGGCGCTGCTGCGAGTGATGGGGCAGGGCACGCCTCCCGACGACGAGGCGCTGGCCGAGTGGTTCTCCACGCAGCATCTCGACGACGTCGTCGAACGCCTGGCGCAAGCGGGGGTGCCCGCGGCGGCCGTGGTGTCGCCGTCGGCGGTCACCGAAAACCCGCAACTTCGCCACCGGGGGTTCTTCGAAGAGCTCGAGCACCCCCGCACCGGACCCGGCTGGTATCCGTGCCCGCCGTTCGCGCGGCTGGCGGGAATGCAGCGGTGGCTGACCCGCCCGGCGCCCACCTTGGGCCAGCACAACCGAGAAGTCCTGACGCACATGTGCGGATTGACCGATGCGGACCTCGACGAGCTGTCCACGAACGCCGTGATTGGCACCCGCCCCAAAGGCCTCTGACCCCGCGAGCAGTCGCAAACTCGCATTACCGGCCCGCCATTTATGCGATTTCGCGTCTGCTCACCGGCGAGGACGTGGGTAACCTGGTCACGCCGATGTCTCGAGCGAACGGGAGGTGTGGCTGTGGCGAGCCGACGGGCCGACCCGCGACCGGCACTGTCGCGCGCGCGCCTGCTCGACGCCGCGACGTCGCTACTGAGCGCCGGCGGCCCCAGCGCCGTGACCGTCGACGCCGTCACTCGCGCCGCCAACGTCGCCCGCGCCACCCTGTACCGCCACTTCCCCAGTGGCAACGACCTGCTCGCCGCAGCGTTTCACTCGTTGATCCCGCCCGCTCCCACGCCCCCAGCGGAGGGATCGCTGTCCGAGCGGCTGACCACACTGGTGCAGGCGTGGGCGGAGTCGATGGCCGAGGCCCCCGCGGCGCTGTCGGCGATCTCCTGGTTGTCCTTGGGCGGCGGCATCGACCAGCTGCCCAGCGAACGCGCCCGCGTCGCCCGCGACAGCGTCGAGATCCGCACATTGCGTGAGCGGATCGCCCAGCAGTACTCGGCGCCGTTCGACGCGATCTTCGACAGCCCGCAAGCCAAGGCGGAGCTGGGCGAAGTGAACCGCGAGCAGGCGATCGCCCTGCTGCTCGGGCCGATTCTGCTGGGCAAGCTCAGCAAGCTCGCCGACTTCGACTACCGAGAATGCGCACGGGCGGCGGTCGCAGGGTTTCTGGCCACCCACGCCAAGACAGCGGGTGGCTCAGCGGCGAGTGAGCGAGATCGGCATCTCGTCGAAGACGTACATGTTGGTGACGAGGCTCGGGTAGGCGACCTTCGCTGACCCCAGCGCGATGTGGTCGGCGCCAAGCAGCAATTCGTCGAACACCGCGCGGATTTCGGCGCGAGCCAGCATCGCACCCAAGCAATGGTGCGGGCCGCCGCCGCCGAACGCGACATGCGGGTTGGGATCGCGACCGATGTCGAACACGAATGGGTCGACGAACACGTCCTCGTCGCGGTTCGCCGACCGCAGCATCGACACCACGCGATCGCCCTTCGGGATGGTGTGCCCGTCCATCTCCACGTCGACCTTGGCGGTGCGCGTCCAGTACGTCACCGGTGTGGCCCACCGCAGCACCTCTTCGACTGCGGAGGCCCGCGCCGCCTCGTCGTCGCGGTACCGCTCGATCTGCTCCGGGTTGGCGACGAATGCTTGCAGCCCCGCCGCCAACGCGTTCTTCGTGGTGTCGCTGCCGGCGAACGCCAGCACGAAAAAGAAGATCTCCAACTCGTCGGCGGGCAAGGACAGCTGCTCGCCGTCCTCACCGGTGATCACCGCTGACGCGAGCGTGCTCCAGATGTCGTCGGCGGGATTGCGCCGCTTTTCGGCCGTCAGCTCCAGCGCATACTCGAAGATCGTCGCGTAAAGACCCGCCTCTTCTTCTTCAGATAGCCGCGCCTGCGGCGAGCGCGCTTTGAGGATCCGGTCGAAGCACTCGAAGATGCGGGGGCGGTCGGCCTCCGGCATGCCGATGATGTCGCCGATCACCGTCATAGGGAGCAGGTCGGCGACGTCGCCTATCCAGTCGCCGCCGCCGTTGGCCAGCAGTGTGCCGACCATCGCCGCGGCCCGCTGCCGGATGCCGCCCTCCAGCTTGGCGATCGCGCGGGGGGTGAACGCGCTGGCAATCACGCGACGCCGCTTCGTCACCTCGGGCGGATCCATGTTGATCAGGGTCGGGTACGACGAGAACGTGTCCATGGCTTGGATCAGCGGCCCGTCGACCGCGGTGAACGAGTCGGCGTCGCGGTGGATGCGCACGGCGTGGTGGTGCCTGGTGGTCATCCAGAAGTCGCGGCCCACCACCTTCGCGACGCCAGGGGTGAGCTCGTGGTGAAAGATCGGCCTGTCCCGGCGCAGCTCAGCGAACACGTCGTCCGGAAAACCGTTGCGCCACATGGCGAAATCCGACAAGTCGGGATTTCGGTGCGATTCCAGGCGCCCAGCGACGGTTTGCGCACCGAAATCGCGAGCTTGACCCATATCCTTAAAATACTAAAGATAGGGCCGTGCCGGAACGGAGGACGCAGTGACCACGATGGATCCGTCGGAACTCGAGTTCGGCCCCAGCGGTATCGGGCTGTCTCCGTATCGGTTTCCGACGGGGTGGTTCGTGGTGGCGTTCGCGTCCGACGTGGCCGCCGGCCAGGTGAAGCGCGCCCACTACTTCGGCGAAGAGCTGGTGATTTTCCGGACCGCCTCGGGGCAGGTCAACGTCCTCGACGCGTACTGCCAGCACCTCGGCGCGAACATGGGCGTCGGCGGCACCGTGGAGGGCGAGCACATCGTCTGCCCGTGGCACGGCTGGCACTGGACCGGCGACGGGGCCAACGCGCTCATCCCGTACAGCAAGATCGGCTGCAAGAACAACGTCCGCATCCGCAGCTACCCGAGCATGGAGTGGTACGGCTTCATCCTGGTCTGGCACGAGCGCCATGGCCGCGCACCATATTGGCAGCCGCCGGTGCTGCCCGAGCTCGAAACCGGCGAGTATTACCCGCTGCATCCGCACAGCCGCATGGTCAACCGGGTCAAAGTGCATCCGCAGATGATCATCGAGAACGCCGCCGATCCCTACCACGTCCAATACGTACACAAGGCGGCCAATCCCGCGAACACTGCCTCCTTCGAGGTGAGCGGCTATCACCTGCACGCGACCGTGAACGCGAATTTCGGGGGGGGACGGGCGAAGACGTGGCTGACGCCCAACGGGCCGGTCGACGCGAAGATCATCTACGACAACTACTCGCTGGGCCTGGGCATCGTCCGGTTCCCGTCGGACCTCGTTGCGACGGTCCAGGTGACCGGCCAGACGCCGGTGGACGAGGACTACACCGACTACTTCTACACCCAGGCCTCGGTGCGAGAGCCCGGCGACGACGGCGACGCGCCCACCGGACGGGCCGCGAAGTTCCTGCAACTGCAGCAGGAAGTGATCAAGCAGGACTTCTTCACGTGGGAGAACATGAAGTACCTGGAGAAGCCGAACCTGGCGCCGGAAGAGGCCCGCGACTATGCCGCGCTGCGCCGATGGGCGCATCGCTTCTATCCCGGACCGCAGCCGTCGCCAGAAGATTTCGGCTACACCGCTGACGGCACCCCCGACCCGGCGGCGGCCGGCGGGTAATGCCAGAGCCCCGTCCTTCGGTGACGTCGCTGCTCGACGCCCGAGCCGACGAGTGCGGCGATCGAGTGATGATGTCGATCGCCGGCACGGCGGTGACGTATGCACAGATGCGCGAAATGTCCTGCGCTGCAGCTAATCTGCTCACTGAGCATGGTGTGCGGCGCGGCGGCACGGTGGCATTGTTCACCGGCACGTGCCCGGAGTGGGTGTACTTCTGGCTGGGTGCCGCACGGATCGGTGCGGTGATCGCGGCCGTCAATGCCGCCAACAAGGGGGATTTCCTGTCACACGCGCTGCGGCTGTCGAAAGCCAACGTGGTACTCACCGACGCCGAGCGGCTCGAGCGGCTGGACGGTATCGACTGCCGAACTCCGGTGCTCCTGCAGGGTGATTCGCTTACCGCGCTCCTGCGCGCCCGGGCGAGCGCCCCTAAGGGCTCGCCCGCCGCACTCGACGACCTGGGTGCTCTGTTCTTCACTTCAGGCACCACCGGCCCGTCGAAGGCGGTGGCCACAACCTGGCAGTATCTGCTGAATGTCGCCGCCACTGTCGCGTCAGCGTGGGAGTTGCGCGAGGGTGAAGTGCTGTGGACGGCGATGCCGCTGTTTCACCTCAGTGCAGCACCGACCGTGCTGGCGCCGCTACTCGTCGGTGGCACAAGTGTAGTCGCGGCCGCCTTCCATCCCGCTCAGGTGTGGGACGACGTACAGGCCTGCGGCGCAGTAGGTTTCGCAGGGGCCGGCGCGATGGTGTCGATGCTGTGGAACCAGCCGCCCGACCCCCGCGACGCCCAGCTCGGCTTGCGGTTTATCTCAGCTGCACCGATAGCGGCCGACCTGTACCGCGCGATCGAAAACCGCTACAACTGCCGCGTGGTGACGATGTACGGTCTCACCGAGGCGTTTCCGCTGGCGGTCAAGGCGGTGTCCGACGAGGGTGTACCCGGGACATCGGGCACGGTGAACCCGGCATTCGATGTGCGCATCGTCGACGACCACGGGACGCCGGTGCCCACTGGCAGCACTGGGGAGATCGTCTGCCGCCCAAAGCATCCGCACGTGATGAGCCAGGGATACGTGTCTTCTGGCCAGACTTTCCGGGTACGCCCGCATCCGGAGTGGTTTCACACCGGCGACCTGGGCCGGCTGGACGACGCCGGCAACTTGACCTATGTCGACCGCGTGAAGGACTGCCTGCGCCGCCGCGGTGAGAACGTGTCGTCGGTGGAGATCGAGACGACGGTCATGCGCCACCCCGCTGTGTCGGAGGCGGCGGTGGTAGGCGTTGCGAGCGAGTTGGGCGAAGACGACATCCTCGTCGTCGTCACGCAGGCGCACGGCGCAAAGCTGAGTCCGGTTGAGCTCCTTGACTTCTGCGCCCAACGAATGCCGTACTTCTGCGTGCCGCGATACGTCGACGTGGTCGACGAGATACCGAAGACCGTGATCGGCCGTGTCCGCAAGGACGTGCTACGCGAGAGAGGTGTGCGAGCCGCGACGTGGGACCGCGAGGCGCACGGCTACACACTCAGTCACCGATAGTGGGAGAAAGATGACGCTGACGTATCAACAGCAGTACGTGCTCGACGGCCTGGCTGCTCGGGCGGCGATCCTCAATCTGAACGCCCGGCACAACCGGCTGTACTCGGCGGGAGACCTCGCCGGCTGGGTGGCGACGTTTCGCCATTCGGGCGCCACGTATGTCCGCTCGGGGCAGACGTTCAGCGATCTGGCGGGAGCATTCGACGGCGGCGATGGGCAACGGTTGACGACCGTCGACCACGACATCGCCGTCGACGGCGTGGACGCGACGCAGCGCTGTGTCGCGTTACTGTTCCGGGGCGCTGCGCTGCGCGCTACCGGAACCTTTTGCGATCGGCTGGTTTACGAGCGCGGAGGATGGTACTTCACGTCCCGTGACCTCGAATGGGACACGGCCTCCACGTGACCACCGAGGTCAGCTACGAGTTCGCGTTCGGTAGCTACGAGGATGCGCTGAGGATGGTGGGCGCTCGCAGCGGCCCGCGATTCGCCGGCATGGCTGTCAGCGCCGACCGGATCCAGCACTTCGCCGCGATGGTCCGCGACGGCAACCCGTCGTTCTGGGACAAGGACTTTGCGGAACCAATGTGGGGTGGGCTGGTGGCACCGCCGGCACTTCTCATGGGTCTGCTGATACCACCGCCGTGGCTGCCGACGGGTGCGCCGCGCGCGGCGTCGATCGCACTTCGCGTGCCGCTACCCGGACCGGCGTTCATCAACGCCGCCAACGATGCCGAGTTCTTGCAGCCCATCCTGGCCGGCGACCGGCTCAGCGTCGTCGAAGAAGTGGTGGCGGTGTCGCCCGAGAAGACCACGCAACTGGGCGCCGGCCACTTCGTCGAGACGTGTGAGGCTTACCACCGCGACGACGGCACGCTGGTGGCCGTCAACCGCAACACTTTGTTCCGGTACTGCCCGGTGGATTCGGCATGACTTACGACGAGATCACGGTGCCCACAGAGCTTCCCGAGGTTGTCGACGAGATCAGCTATCAGCGGGTGGTGATGAACACCGGCGCCACCGGGGACTACCACCCCGGCCACTACGATCCGGTCTATGCCCGAACACACGGGCATCCGACGATTTTCGTGAACACCATGCACATCGCCGGCTTCATCGATCGCATCACCACGAGCTGGGCCGGCCCGTACAGCCGCGTGGTGCGGCGCAGGATGCGGATCACCGGGTCGATCTACGCCGGGGATTCGATGGTGGGCCGTGGCCGCGTGCTGGGGAAGCGTTGTGAAGCAGCGCAAGGCAATACGCGGTACCTCGTGGACCTCGAGGTGACGGTGTGCAACCAGCGCGGTGAGCTGTGCTGCCCCGCCGAAGTGACACTCGAGCTGTACGGGGACGCTACAGGGCAGGCAGCTTGCCGGCGCTGACCGTCGACTGAAGCTCGACGTATTCGGCCATCCCCTCCGCCCCGAACTCGCGTCCGATGCCGGACTGCTTGAACCCGCCGAACGGACAGCTGGTGTCGAGTGTGTACATGTTGATGCCGTAGGTGCCGGTGCGGATCTGCTCGGCGATTTCCAGGCCGTGTGCGGTGTCGTCGGTCCACACCGAACCCGCGAGGCCGTAGTCGCTGTCGTTGGCGATCCGCACTGCCTCGCGCTCGTCGGAGTACGTCAGCACCGTCACCACCGGGCCGAAAATCTCTTCGCGGGCGATCCGCATCTGGTTGGTCGCATCGGTGAACAACGTCGGCCGCACGTACCAGCCGCGGTCGTAGGGTGCGTCAGGGCCGCCGACGACGATTCGCGCCCCTTCGTCGAGGCCCGCCTTGATGTATCCCTGCACTCGTTGCTGCTGGCGTTGCGCCACAAGGGGACCCACGTCAGTCGCCTCGTCGGTGGGGTCACCGACCCGCAGGGCCGACATCATCTCCGCGAGCGCGTCTACCACCTCGTCGTGGCGCCGCCGGCTGACCAGAACGCGGGTCTGCGCCACGCAGGCCTGGCCGTTGTTCATCAGGCTGGCGGTCTTGAGTCCCCGGACGGTGTGGTCCAGGTCGGCGTCGTCGAGGATGATCGCCGCCGACTTGCCGCCGAGCTCCAGACTCACCCGCTTGAGTTGTTCACCGCACAACGCCGCGATCCGCCGGCCTGTGGCCGACGAACCGGTGAACGAGATCTTGTCCACACCGGGATGGCGCACCAGGCTTTCACCCGTTTCGCGCCCGCCGGGCAGGATCGACACCACGCCCTCCGGCAGATCGATCTGCTCGAGCATCTCGGCCAGCCACAGCGCATCCAACGGCGTCTCCGGTGCGGGCTTCACCACGACGGTGCAACCGGCGAGCAGCGCCGGGATGAGCTTCGGCATGATCAGAAACTGCGGCACGTTCCACGGCACGATCGCACCGACGACGCCCACGGGCGCCCGGCGCAGGTGGACCTCACCGAATAGCCCCTGTCTGCGTTCCGCCCACGGGAACTCGCGGGCGGTGGCCATGGCCAGGTGCATCTGTGCCAGCGCACCCGAGGCCTGCCCGAGTCGGCTGAAGCTGCGCGGGGTGCCCATTTCCGCGGTGATGAGGTCGGCCATCTCGTCGACACATCCGGCGTAGACGGCCGTCAGCTTCTCGACGCGCTCCATCCGCTCGGCGACTGACATCCGCGGCCACGGGCCGTTGTCGAACGCGTCGCGGGCCGAGGTGACGGCCCGGTCGACGTCTGCGGCCGACGCCTCCGGACTCTGCCCGATGGGTTGTTCCGTGTGCGGTGAAATCACCGAGATCTTGCGGTCACTGGCCGGCCGCTGCCATCGACCGCCGATGAAAAGCTGTTCGTAGTCAAGGCTTTTCATGTCGGCCACCGCCTTGTCGCCCGTGATGTGCAGTCGCTATTGCTGCTAACATAGCAAAGATGGGTGCTGATCTGGATCGGTGGCGCCGTTATCCCTTCCAGCTTGTCGCCGACGATCCGCAGTTCTGCTTTCCCGCCGCCGAGGCGGAGCATCCCGATTTCGAGTCTGATACCTGGTTTCTGGCCGGTGAACTCACCGGGCAGGGCAGCGGCCGCAAGTTCGCGTTCTTGACGATCGTGAACAAGAACCGGCCCGGCCACGCCGTCACCGCCGACTTCTACACCTTTGCGCTGTTCGATCTCGACAACGGCACCTATGGCACCTACACCGACTACGACATGCCGCCGGCCAACCTGCGACCTGACGCCCGTCCCAAGCTGTCCACCGCGCATAGCCACCTCGACATCCGCTACCGCAGCGACGCAGGTGCAGCGGTGTGGCGCACCTGCCGTGACGAATACGACCAGCTGCTCCCGTACACCTACGACATCGCGCTTGTCGGTACCGACCGGGCCGGCGTCCCGATGGCCCTGCAACTGCACGTGACGCCGACCCGGCCGCCGGTACCACTCGGTGCGTCTACTTACGACGGCAAGATCGCGTGCTTCGGCCAGGACAACACCTACTCGTACTTCCAGACCGGCATGCAGATGACCGGCACGCTGAGGTGGGGATCGGTCGACGAGAAAGTCGACGGCACAAGCGGCCACGTCGACCGGCAGTGGTTCCCGAGGTATGCCGGCGGCGGTGGGACGGGCGGCGATCCGCGGGCCCGCGCCCACGAGTGGCGCACGATCTCCCTTGACAACGGCGTTGACCTGAGCATCTGGCGCCAGTTCGATCGGACAAATCGTAATGCGCTGCAAGCCTTTTCGGGCGCAACCACCAGCCCGGCCCGGGGCTGCCCTCGCTGCGTCGAGGACGTCGAGGTCAGCGTCCAAAGCTATGTGCGCTGGCCCGCGGACGTGCGGCCACTGGTACCGCCGTTGGCCGAAGCCCGCTATCTGCCGGACCGCCATCGCATCTGGTCGCGTCAGCTCGACCTGGATCTGGTCGGCGAGCCGCTGGTACCCGCCCCCGCCCATGCGCTGCCCATCGAATACATGGAGGGTCCCTACCGGTATCGCGGCACAATGGCCGGGAAACCGGTGAGCGGCTTCGCGTTTTACGAACGCTCGATTGCGCTGTACCGGGATTGGGAGCTGGTCGACGTGCTGGGCACCGTGGTCGACGTGGCTGAGTTGCGGTCGCTAATCCGAGACGGGCGCAAATCCGAAGCGCTCGCCTGGTTGGCCGACGTGAACGTGCACCCTCTGGTGGACGATCTCATCGCGGCGCTGGGTCGCACCGATTGCCCTCCGCGCGTTGACAATTCGTGACCAACGACGGGTGGAGCCGCATTGCCGCTCGGTTGTTACAGGTGTGGTTCAGCGATCGCTTCCAGCCATGTCGCATGCCGGTGCTGCAGGCCCGGCTCGTTGCGGCCGAACACCAGATGGGGGCGAACCCCGGACTCGAGATTGGCCTGCAGCGCTTCGACAAGTCGATAGTCCTCGTCGCGCACGGTGGCGTGGGCATAGTCGAACACCGCATGTGCGCCCGCTGCGGCCGATTCGGTCGAGATGTCGAGCGGGGTTGCGTTCTGGTGCACGGTGGTCGACCGGCCAGGCACGTCACCGGGATACACGCGAAACAGCTCACCGTTGGCGACTGTGGCCGACAGCACGATATTCGGGAACAGCGCGTAAATGACGACCATGTGCTGCAGCGGCTCCCACTGCTGCTCATCGACACCGTCGAGTTCGCAGATGCCATTGAGCGGAAAGACGAGCCGGTGATGTGGACCGATCGCGTCGAACACGGTGCAGTTGCTTCTGGCGATGGTCGCGAACGTGGTCTTGTGCACAGTGGCGAAGTGGTAGTTCTCGGCGAACGTGTCGATCGCGAGCTTCCAGTTGATCGGTGAATCCAGCACCTTCTCGCCCAGCGGCGACCACCGGCCGATGCCCCAGGATTCGAGCTCGTCGGCCAGCGGCCCGAGATGTGCAAGGACGTCGAGTGGAACATGCGGGTCAAGTGAGATCCACAGGAAACCCGCGCACTCGGCGGCTGGCAGCTCCGTCAAACGCCTTGGCAGCGAGGCGGATTGGGGGAATCCCTCTCTACCGGGAACACCCATCAGGTTGCCGTCGAGGTCGTAGGTCCACGCGTGGTACGGGCACGACAGCCGACGCGCTGTGCCGCAGCCGGATGCGATCCGCGACTGGCGGTGCAGACACACGTTGTCGAACGCCTTCACCGAACCGTCCGGGCCGCGGGTCAACAGGATCGAGCGTCCCATCACCGTCTTGGTGCAGTACGTGCCAGGCGCGGGCAGCTCAGATGCGTAGCCGACCAACTGCGGGCTGCGCAGCAGCATCTCCGTGTCGCGGGCATGGCGCTCGGCGCACGTGTAGTCAGAGGCCGCGACCGTGTACTCCGAAGGGGCGAGGTCCGTGGTCTTGTCGCGCGCCAACTTCAGCGCTCGGCGGGTGAGGTCGATCAGGTGGTCGCGATCCATCCTGGATTCCTCCCAGCACAACGGTGATCCGCTATTTTTGCAATGATAGCGTTCGCCGCGGTGCCGGCGATCGGTCGTTCGCGAAGCCGCGCACGACGTGTGCGCGCACGAATTCCGCAACGACGTCGTCGTCGTTCATATCCAGTACTGCTGACGGTGTGCTGAACAGTGAGAACAGCATGCGCCCGAACCACTCGCCGGCAGCCGGGACGTCGAGGTCTTTGCGCACCTCGCCGGTCAACTTCGCCGCGCTGAGATAGGGGGCGAAGAATTCACTGCACTCCTGCAGCAGGACTGCCGCGTCCTTGGTCAGCAGCAGGCCGACCGCGTCTGCATCGAAGTACTTTTCCGGCTCGATCGTGCGCCGCGCTCTGGTGACGAACACTGCCGCACGCGTCAGCTTGTCCTCCAGCGACGTGCCTGGCTCCATCGCCCTGGTCATCTCGAGATAGAACTGCTGCGACGTGTGCTCTGCGGTCGCTTCGACCAGCGCCGCCTTGTCGCGGAAGTATTCGTAGACGGTGCTGCGTGATACCTGGGCGGTGCGCGCCACGTCGACGATCGTGGTCTTACGCAGCCCGTGCCTGCGGAAGCATGCGAGCGCCGAGGCAATGATGAGGTCGCGGGTGTCGGATGCGGGCAACGGTGCTGTCACGGCACCAGCGCGCCTCTCGGCACCGTTGCGGCGTCTGCCGATTCAAACGCTGCGTTGATGTCGGCAAGGTGGTAGGGCTTTGGCATCAGGCGGTCGAACGGGTACCGGCTGGATTGCAGGAACCTCAAGCCGATTTCCAGCGTCGCCGGCTCATAGAGCATCACCCCGCGCATTGTCTTGTTGCCGTACACCAGCACGCTGGGATCAAGCTGAAATGTGCGGCCGATGCCCACGTTTCCGACCTCGAGCAGCGTGCCACCGTTGTTGAGGAAGCCGACACCGTCGGGGATCACGCCGGGCGCGCCGACGACTTCGAGCACCCAATCGGCGCCGATGCCGTCGGTTTGCGCCTTGACCTGCTCGGTCACCTCGTGGGCTGTGAGACTGCTGGCGTCGATGCAGCGTGTGGCACCGAAATCGGCTGCGAGGTCGAGCCGCTCGGTGATCATGTCGACGACGACCACCCGAGCTGCACCAGCACTGCGCGCCACCGCCGCGGCGTTGATGCCGAGCCCGCCCGCGCCCTGTATCACGACGGTGTCGCCCAAGCGCACCTCGCGAAGTGCGAACAACACTTGGGCGAGAGCACAATTCAGCGGTGCCACCTGTTCGTCGCTGAGGTCTTCGGGCACCTTGTACAACGGCTGGCGTCGATGGGTGTAGTAGTACTCGGCGTGCGCACCGACGAAATGCGGTGGTTCGTGGTGCATCCGGTATTCGCCGGCCATCAGGTTCTGACATGCGTGTGTTCGTCCGCGCGAACAGGCGTGGCACTGCCCGCAGGTCCAGAAGTACGGGGTGACCACCCGGTCACCGACTGCCAGTGGCGCTCCGGTCGCGTCGGCGCTCACCCCATCGCCGAGTTCCACCACCTCGCCGACCATTTCGTGGCCCATCGGGTACGGGTAGAACAGCGGCAGGTCGCCGCGAAAGATGTGCAGGTCTGATCCGCAGATCCCGGCCATCCGCAGCTTCAGCGCTGCGGTGCCCGGAGCCGGTGCGGTCAGCGGGTATTCGGCCAGTTCGATCGGTCCTCCGACCGCCGTCAGCAGTGCGAGCTTGGGCACGATCCTCCTCAGTCGTCCGGCGCGAGGACGAGCGCGCTGGTGGGAACGCCGGTGCCCGATGTCACCAGGACGTGTTCGACGTCGTCGACTTGGTTGTACGACGTGCCGCGGATCTGGCGGACGCCTTCGGTGACGCCGTTCATGCCATGAATGTATGCCTCACCCAACAACCCGCCGTTCGTGTTGATCGGCAGGGCGCCGCCGATCGAAAGGTTCTCCACCGTCGCGAAATCCTTCGCCTCGCCCCGCCCGCAGAAGCCCAGCTCCTCTAGCTGTGTGAACACGAACGGTGTGAAGTGGTCGTAGAGAAACGCGGTCTGGATGTCGGTGGGCTTGAGTCCCGCGTCGCGCCAGAGCTTTTCAGCCACCACACCCATCTCGGGCAGGCCGGTGATGTCGTCGCGGTAGTAGCTCGTCATGACCTCGCCGTCATGCGCCGCGCCCTGCACCGCGGCGGTGATCACCGCGGGCGGCCGGGCGAGGTCTCGCGCGCGTTCGACGCTGGTGATCACCAGCGCGACTCCGCCGTCGCTCTCCTGACAGCAGTCGAGAAGCCGCAGCACGGGCTCGATCACCCACCGCGAGTTCTGGTGGTCCTCCAGGGTGATCGGCCGCTGGTAGAACCACGCGTCGGGATTGCGGGCCGCGTGAGCGCGGTCGACCACCGAGATGCGCCCGAAATCCTCATTGCTCACCCCGTAGGTCGACATGTAGCGCTGCGCGTGCAACGCCACCCATGATGCGGGCGTCATCAGCCCGAACGGGGCGTAGTTCGCCATGAACAGCGGCGTCTGCCCGGTCGGCCGCGCCGACGAGCCGCCGAATCGGAAACCGGAGCGCTCGTTGAACGCGCGGTAGCAGACGACGGCCGTCGCGGCACCGGTCACCACCGCCATCGCCGCCTGCATGACCGTGCCCGCCGCCGCCCCGCCGCCGTGCGGCACGCGCGTGAAAAACGTCAGGTCGCCGATCCCGACGCTGCGGGCGACGTCGATCTCTTCGTTCTCGTCGGCGGTGAATGTCACCATGCCGTCGATGTCCTTCGGCGACAGTCCGCATTCGTCGATCGCCGCCTTCACTGCTTCGCACGCCAGCTGCAGCGGGCTGCGCCCCGACTCCTTCGAGAACTCGGTTTGCCCGATGCCGGCGATCGCCGTCTTGTCGCCCAGCGTGCTCACGTGCCGGTCCCGTCCAACAGACTCAGCGTCGCGGTGCCCGACACATGCTCGCCGAGGCTGTTGGCGCCCTTGAAGCTCACCTCGACGAACCCTTCGCCGTCGGCCTCTCGGGACTTGCCTGTGACGGCTCCGGTGAACCGCAGCGGGTCGTTGGGAAACGCCGGCACACCCAACCGGATCGCCAGCCTCGTCACCATCGCCTCAGGACCCGCCCAGTCGGTCAGGAAGCGGGTGCAGAGCCCGTTGGTGGTCAGGATGTTCATGAACATGTTCGGCGACCCCTGCTTTCTCGCGAACTCGGGATCGTGGTGGACCGGCATGAAATCACGCGACGCGATCGCACCGGCCACGATCACCGTTGCGGTGACCGGGATCTCGAGTGGCGTGACCTCGTCGCCGACGTTGATGTCGCGCCAGGCCAGCGTGGTCGTGCGGAACGTCGCGGTCATTTGTCTTCTCCTACGTACACAGTGGCCAGCCGGGCCAACTGCGCAGACGCGCAACCGAGCGCCAACTCGTTGTGTTTGGCCCACAGGAAGTAGCGGAACAGGGGATAGCTGATGTCGATGCCGATGCCGCCGTGGACCTGCTGGGCGGTGGCGGCGACGCGAGCGCCGGCTTCCGCGGCCCAGAACTTCGCGATGAGGGCCTCCCGGGCGGCGCTCCTACCCTCGCCGATCAGCCACGCCGCCCGCCAGGTGGTCCACCGGATCGCCTCGACGTCGATGAACGCGTCGGCCATCCGCTGCTGCACGGCCTGAAAACTCCCGATCGGCCTGCCGAACTGCTCGCGTTCGGTGGTGTACTTGGCGGCCATTCGCAACGCACGCTCGGCGACGCCCACTTGGACAGCACACAGTCCGACGAGCGCGCGATCGTAGACGTCACTCATGGGTGCGAGCACCTGATCCTCCTGCGACGCTGCCGCCCCGTCGAGGAACACATCGGCGTGCGGCTCGCGATTGGTCGTCTCGACAGGGCGCACGTCGACGTCGCCGTCATCCGCGTCGACGACGAAGACCCCGACGTCACCCTCCTCGGTGGCCGCCGGGATGAGCATCTTGTGGGCGAGTTGAGCAGCCGGAACCAATTCCTTGACACCGGTGACGCGCCAGCCGGAACCGTCGCGGCGCGCGGTCGTCGACGGTGTTGTCGGGTCGGACCTGCCCGGCTCGTTCAGACCCGTTGTGAGCAGCAGATTTCCGGCCGTGACGTCAGGAAGATACCGCTGGTGTTGAGAATCGCTGCCGTGCCGAGCGATGGTGTCGGCGCCGAGCAGAGTGGCGTAGGCCGGTACCGGGGCGACGCTCCATCCCACTTCGGACAGAAGCAAGGCCAGCTCGAGGAAGCTCTGTCCACTGCCACCGACCTTGTCCGGCAACGCAATTCCGAGCAGGTCGGCCTCCGCCATCTCACGCCACAACCCGGCGTCGAAGCGCACGTCGCCGGCTTCGAGTTCGGTGAGATGCTCTGGTGTGGCGCGGTGTTCGAACAACTGGCGAGCGACCTTGGCGATCGTCTCTTGTTCTTCGGTGAGCGTGAAGTCCATGTCAGCGGGCCGGCCGGAATTGGTGCAACACCAAATCCTGGTTGTCGAGGGTGTCGAACGTCTCGTAGAAGACCTCGACGGGCATGCTGACTTCCACGTCGCCGGGCGCGATCTCGCAGAGGTTGGACACCAACCGAACTCCCTCCTCCAGTTCGATCAACGCGACGATGTATGGATACTCCATCAGGGGCATCCGGGGGTGCTGCGGCATCACGTAGCTGTACACCGCCCCGCGGCCGGTCGATTCGACAGTGTCCCAGCCCAGAGAGTTGCACACCGGACACATCGGCCGCGGCGGACGACGCAGTTGCCGACAGCCCGTGCACCGCTGGATCAGGAGCTTGTGGTCGCGCAGGCCCTTCCAGAAGAACTCAGTGTCCAGGCTGACGGTCGGTGCCAGTCTGGTCGCCACTACTGTGCCGCCTTGAATCGGAACACCCGAAATCGTTGGCGCCCAAGCACTTCACCGTTCTGGTCGGTGTAGGTGGACAGCCACGTGATGAAATGTCCGGTGCCTAACGAAGTTTTCTTCTCGTCGGAGATGTCCTCGAACACCTGGGTCACCGAGATCAGGTCACCGAGACGCGGATAGCGTTCGATCTCGAACTCCGAGTTGGTCGCCACGATGCCGGTGAACCCGGCTTCTTCGATGAATGCCGCCGGGTTCTTGCCCATCTCGATCGGGACGCCCCCGCGTTCGGCGATCCCTTCGATCTTCGGGGCCGGCATGGTCCATGCCTGCAGCATCACCGGAGGGGACACGATTCCGCCGAATCGCGACTTCGCGGCGAAATCGGGGTCGAGGTAGACCGGGTTCATGTCGTTCATTGCGTGGCACCAATGCCGAATCATCGGCTGGTTCACCGGATCCGGAGCGACAGTCGGCTTGGGGGAGCCGCCGGTGGGTTGGCCGATGAGGGCATCGAGCTTCTTGCGGAATTCGGATTTGTCACCGCTCACGTCTGGTCCCCGTTCGTGGTTGCCGCGGTTCGGAGGTCGCGCGGCGCGCGAGGCATGAGAAGCCCCGCCATCGCGATGATGTCGCGCTGAAGTTCGTTGGCGCCACCGCCGAAAGTGTTGATCACCGCGAGCCGGTACGCCGATTCGAGAGCGCCGCGCAACGGTGCGTCGTCGCCCTTGCGTACGCCCGCGCGGTCGAGAACCTCGAGCAGTTCACGCGCGACTTGTTGCGTCAGCTCGGTACCGAAGACCTTCACCGCCGACGCCTCGGCCATACCCAGCGCGCCTTTGCTCATCCCGGCGTTGGCCCGCAAGTTCATGATCTTGTACGCCGCCACCTGCGCCTCGACACGCGCCAGCGCCTGCTGCACCCAGGGCTGGTCGATGACGCGGCCGCCGTCCAGCTCGGTGGTCTGCGCCCAGCGCAACGTCTTGTCGAACAACGGTTCCAATGCGCCCAGGTTGCCCAACGCGGCGCGCTCGAAGTTCAACTGCGTGGTGATCAGCTTCCAGCCGTCGTTCTCGCCGCCAACAAGCGAACTGGCCGGCACCCGCACGTCGTCGTAGAACGTGTAGAAGGTCGACACGCCGGGCATGGTGTGCAGCGGCTTCCAGGAGAATCCCGGAAAGTTCGTCGGCACGATGAAAATCGAAATGCCTTTGTGCTTCTTGGCTTTCGGGTCGGTACGGGCGGCCAACCAGATGTAGTCGGCATATGCCGCACCGCTGGTGAACATCTTCTGTCCGTTGATGACGTAGTCGTCGCCGTCGCGCACGGCCGTGGTGCGCAGCGAGGCGAGGTCGCTTCCCGCGCCCGGCTCGGAATACCCGATGGCGAAATCGACTGTGCCGGAGAGGATCGCGGGCAGGAACTTGCGCTTCTGCTCCTCGGTGCCGTACTCGACCAGCGTGGGCCCGACGGTGTTGAGCGTGACGAGCGGGATCGGTGCGTTGACTCGCCGGGCTTCTTCGAGGAAAATGTACTGCTCCAACGCCGAGAAGCCGCGTCCGCCATACTCTTTGGGCCATCCGACGCCGAGCAAGTGAGCTTCGCCGAGAGCGCGCAGGCATTCCCTCACTGCCGGGCCGCCCTCCATCTGGTCGGCGACGGAGGCGATCCGTTCGGGCGTCATCACCGCTTCAAGTGAGGCGCGGATCTCGGCGCGCAGCTCTTCCTGGTCCTCGGTGAAATCCAGATACATCGCTCACACACCCGTTCCGAGCCGTACCGGCATGCGTTTGACGCCGGGCACCATCGTCGCGCGCATCCGGTCCACATCGCCGGTGAGCTCGAGCGTGGAGTAACGGCCCAACAGCACCTCGAACAACACGCATGCCTCGAGCCGGGCCAATTGGGAACCGACGCACGAATGCTCTCCGCAACCGAATGCGATGTGTGGGTTGGGATGGCGGGTCACCTTGAATTCCTCTGCGTCGCTGCCGAACACGTCTTCGTCTCGGTTGGCCGATCCGTAGAGCATGACGACGGTTTCGCCCGCTGTGATGCGCTGGCCGCGCAGCTGGACGTCGGCGGTCGCGGTGCGGGCCATGTGCGTCACCGGAGTGGTCCACCGCAGCATCTCCTCGACCGCTCCGGGGATCAGCGACGGGTCGTCGACAAGCTTGGCGCATTCGGCTGGGTGGGCGATCAGCGCCAACGTGCCCAGTGCGATGAGATTGCGGGTGGTTTCATTGCCCGCCACCAGCAACAGGAACGCAAAGTTGAGCAGATCCTCATCGGTGAGCTTCGCGCCGTCGATTTCGGCGCAGGACAGTACCGACAGAATGTCGTCTTCAGCGTGCTTGCGTCTGGCCGCGATCAGTTGCGTGAAGTACTCGTAGAGCTCGCCGATAGCCGCGACCGAATCGAGCTCGATCTCGGGATCGGCCACTCCGGTACACGCGTCGGACCATCGCCGGAACTGTTCCCAGTCTTCCGGCGGCGCGCCCAGCAGCTCGGCGATCATCCGGGTAGGCAGCGGTGCGGCGATTCCTTCGGCGAACTCGAGAGCGCCGCCGGGTCTTACCTCGTCCAGCAGCCCGTAGACGATCGCGCGGATCTTGGGCTCCAGCACCTGCACCCGTCGGCGGGTGAACCCGGTGTTGATGAGCTTGCGCAGCTGCCGATGCCGGGGCGGATCGGTGAAGATCAGGTTTCCCTCCTGCACCGGGTTCTCCGGCAGCCCCGGGTCGGGGATCGTGATGCCCTTGGTCGACGTGAACAGCGCCGGATTGCTCGATACCTGGCGAATGTCCTCGTACTTCAGCAGCGCCCAGAACTTGGTGACGTCGTTCCACACGACCGGTGAACTGGCGCGCAACTCTTTGTAGGCCGGATACGGATCACCGATGAAGAAGTCCGGCGAGTGGAGAGGCACGCTCGTCTGCACTGCCTGACCCCTCTCGCGCGGCGGCGACTGTCGGACAGATACAGCACGTCTGTCGGATACGGTTGTGTCTAGTGCAATGGGCTCACCTTGTCAACACACGGGATTGACGAAGTCGATCGGACAGGTGTACACCGAATGTTGACTGCTAGCTCGATGGGGATGCAACGATGGCCAACCTGTGTGCACTCGTCGACAGCTACGGTCTCTACATCGACGGACGATGGGTCGACCCGCGGGAAGGTCGCTACGACGACATCTCACCCGCCACGGAGGCCACGATCGCTTCGGCCCCCGACGCCGGGCTCGCTGATGTCGACGCCGCGATTGCCGCGGCTCGCCGGGCCTTCGACTCGGGATGGTGGCCCACGGCCGCGCCCGAGGAACGCGGTAGGTGCCTCAACCAACTGGGCACGGCGCTGCTCGACCATGCAGACGACTTCTACGCACTGTCACAAATCGAATGGGGCTGTGTAGCCAACGAGCGCTTGATCCAGATCGACGGACCGGCCTTCATGGCCTTGCACGCCGGTGAGCTCGCTGCGCAACTGACCGATCAGCCGATCGATGCCTTTGGCGCCACCGGTTCGACGGTGCTCTGTCACGAGCCGCTGGGCGTTGTATCGATTCTCACGCCGTGGAACTTTCCGCACAGCCTCAACGCGATGAAGGTCAGCAACGCGCTCGCCGCAGGCAACACAGTGGTGCTCAAGCCCTCCCCGCTGACACCGTTGGCGGGCCTCGCGCTTGCCCGAATCATCCACGAACACACCGATATTCCGCCGGGCGTCGTCAATGTGGTGACACCCAGCAGCGTCGAGGCCAGCAAGCTGTTGACCGCCGACCCCCGCATCGACATGGTCAGCTTCACGGGGAGCTCGGCGGTGGGCCGCGAAGTGATGGCCGCGGCGGCCGGAACCATGAAGCGGATCCTGCTCGAATGCGGAGGCAAGTCAGCGGCCATCGTCCTCGACGACCTCGAGCTGAGTGACGAACTGCTGCAACGTTTTCTGTTCGACGGATGCTCACTGCACGCCGGGCAGGCCTGCATTCTGCAGAGCCGGTTGCTGCTGCCGGAATCACGTCACGACGACGTGGTCGACCGGCTGATCGACATGGCGGGGGCGGTGAAGGTTGGCGACCCAACGGATCCCGAGGTGCAGATGGGTCCGCTCATCAGCCGTGCACAGCTGCACCGCGTGGAAGCGCATGTAGCGGCAGCGCTGGCCGACGGTGCGACATTGGCTTTCGGCGGCCACCGCCCCGCGCAGCCGGATAAAGGCTTCTACTTCGAGCCGACGATCCTGACCGATGTCGCTGCTGACTCAGCGATCGCTCAGGAGGAAGTGTTCGGACCGGTCCTGGCGGTCCTTCGCTACCGCGACGACGACGACGCGGTCGCGATCGCCAACAACTCTCAATACGGGCTCTCCGGCGCGGTCTGGGGCGACGACGTCGGCCGCGCGGTCGCGGTGGCACGACGCGTGCGCACCGGGCAGATCGCGGTAAACGGTTGCATCCCAGGCGATGCGCCGTTCGGCGGTTTCAAGCAGAGCGGCTTGGGGCGCGAAGGCGGGGGCCTGCCGGGACTGCATCAGTACACGGAGCCGAAGGCCATGGGAATCCCGGCTTGATGGCATCCCTCGAAGGACTGCGCGTCGTCGAGATCGCGAGTGACATCGCGGGCCCGTACTGCGCCAAACTGCTTGTCGACCTCGGTGCCGAGGTCACCAAAATCGAGCCACCGTCCGGAGATCCGCTGCGGCGCTGGGGACCGTTTCCCGGTGACGTCGCGCACCCCGACCGCTCCGGTCTGTTCGAGTATCTCAACGCTGGAAAGCTTACGGGCACAGTCGATTTGGAAACGGACGCCATGGCCGTGCATCACCTCATCGCTCGGTCGCATGTGCTCGTCGACGGCCTGCGACCCGGATCGCTCGATCGCTTCGGATTCGACGTGGCGACACTCGAGGGCCTGCGACCCGGCCTCGTCGTCGTTCGCATCTCGGACTTCGGTCAGAGTGGACCCCTGAGCGGCCGCGACGCGACACCGCTGACCGTGCAGGCGGCCTCAGGGTGGGTCAACAACCGGGATCCCGACCGTCCACCGGTTCAAGCCGGCGCGAGAATCGCCGAATACGTTGCGGGAGGATACGCCGCGCTCGGCGCCTTGACCGCACTGAGAACCCTGCGCGCCAAGGCAACTCGTGTGGTGGAGGTCGACGTGTCGGGACTCGAGTCGCTGCTGTCGACACTTCCGTATCCGATGCTGATGGCTGAAAAGATGCGTCGCCTCGGGTTGCCGCCCAACACCCGGGCCGCCCCGATGATGGGCATCGTCCGCGCTTTCGACGGCTGGGTCGGAATCAACTGTCTGACCGGGCAGCACTGGCTGGATGTGTGCGCCATGCTCGGTTTGCCGGAATACGGGGAACTACAGGTCGCGATCATGCTGGGCGGCCCCGAGCGAGCGGAGTTCTTCGAAAAGGCCCAGCCATGGCTTTCCGAGCGAACCGTGGCCGAAATCGTCGACTTGGGCCAAGCGATGCGAATTCCGGTCGCGCCCGTCAACGACGGCGCAACCGTCATGGAATGTCCGCAATACCGCGAGCGCGAGTTCTTCGTCGACGGTGGCGGCGAAGGCTGGGCATTCCGCCGGCCCGGTGCTCCGTTTCGACTGTCCCGAACGCCCGCATTGCCCGTCCGGCCAGCCCCTCGACTCGGTGAGCCGCCGAAAGCGTCTGCAAGCGAGGCGAAACCGGCGTTCATCGCGAGTGACGACGCCGATCCGGCGGCACCGTTCAAAGACCTGAAGGTGCTCGACCTTACGACCTTCTGGGCCGGTGCCTATCTGACGTGCTATCTCGGTGCCTTCGGCGCTGACGTCGTAAAGGTGGAGTCGATCCAGCGTCCCGACGGTCACCGCTATTCGGGCGCATGGGCTGACGAGGGAGAGCGTTGGTACGAGCGCAGCGCAATGTGGCAGGGCACGAACCTCAACAAGCGAGACATCACACTGGATCTCACGTCCGCCCCGGGGCGCGATCTCGCCCGCCGACTGGTGCGCGATGCCGATGTGGTGGTCGAGAACTTCTCGCCGCGAGTGATCGAGCAGTTCGGGCTGGACTACGAGTCGCTCACCCGACTGAGACCCGACGTGATACTCGTGCGCATGCCCGGCTTCGGCCTGCAGGGGCCGTGGCGCGACTACGTCGGCTGGGCACTGAACTTCGAGCAGACATCGGGCATGGCGGCCGTCACCGGCTACGCCGAGGGGCCGCCCTGCAACCTGCAAGGACCGGCTGACCCCATCGTCGGAGTCCACGCCGGGATCGCTTTGCTCGCGGCGCTCCAACACCGGCGCCGCACCGGCGAAGGACAACTCGTCGAGATCGCGCAAATCGAGGTGGCGGCGGCTGTTGCCGCCGTACCGGTGATCGAGTACTCGATGAACGGCGTGGTCGCGCCGCGTGACGGCAACCGCCAACGCGGCTATCTGCAAGGCGTCTATCCCACAGCGGTGGCCGGCTCATGGGTGGCGATCTCCGCTCGCGACAACGAGGACTGGCGCCGACTGGCGCGTGCGATGGGCCGCGCAGACCTTCCAGAAGAGATTTCCCACGATACGTTCGACGAGGTGGTCGCCGCTTGGACGCAGACCCAGTCGCCGACAGACATCGTCGATGTCCTTGGCGCGCAGCGGGTTCCGGCCGAGCACGTCCTCACGCCCGATCGGATGTACGACATCCCGCACCTCCACGCACGAGGGTTCTACCAGGAGTTGCGGCACCCCATCACCGGCCCGCACCGGTACCCGGGTTGGCCGTTTCGCATCACCCCGGGACCCGAGCAGCACCACCGCTTCCCGCCGCCGACGCTGGGCCAGCACAACGACGAGATACTCGGCGGCCTAGGGCTCGACAGCGAGGAACTCGCGGCCCTGCGCCACCGAAGGATCATCGGCGACGCTCTGTAGCGCGCTCCACGTCCGCAATGCGTTCATTGTGCGTCGAGGGCGTGGGCTACTCGAACTTTCGCGCCATGGAGGCACAGTCAACGAAGCTCAGGTGGCCGAGGCCGCCGCGATCTCGGCGATCGCCTTGTCCAGCACCGCGTCGAACTCCTCGTCACTTTGCTGCGCGGTCAGGCCCTCGGTCAGCGCGCGGGAGAAGCTTGCGATCACGCCGTTGTTGCGGGCGAGCCGGGCGCAGGCCTCTTCGCGGGAGTAACCGCCCGACAGGGCGAGCACGCGCAACACTTTGGGATGCTCGACGAGCTCGCGGTACAGGTTGTCCTCGTCGGGCAATGTCAGCTTCAGCATGACGGTCTGGTCGTCGGCGAGGCTGTCGACCCCGGCGAGCAGCCCGGCCTGGAGCTGCTGTTCCGCCTCGGCCTTCTTCGGGCTCTTGATGTCGACCTCCGGCTCGATGATCGGGATGAGGCCGGTGGCCAGAATCTGGCGGGCCACCTCGAACTGCTGCTCCACCACCGCGTCGAGGCCTTTGCCCGGAAGCGAGATGAACGAGCGCATCTTGGTGCCGAAGATGCCCTTGTCGACCGCGCGCGCCAGCAGGTCGTCCAAGCCCGGCATCGGCTTCATCACCTTGGCGCCGTCCTGTTCGTCGGCCAGGCCCTTGTCGACCTTGAGGATCGGCACGATGTTCTTGACATCCCACAGGTAGTCGGCGGTGGGGCGGCCCTCGATGTCGCGATCCATGGTGTCCTCGAACAGGATCGCCGCCAGGATGCGGTTCCCGTCGAAGCTGCGGCTGGTGATGATCCGGGTACGCATCTGGTGCACCAGCTCGAACATCTGCTCGTCGGTGGAGTACTGGTCTTCGCCGATGCCGTAGAGCTTCAGCGCCTTGGGCGTGCTGCCGCCGCTCTGATCCAGCGCCGCGACGAAGCCGTCGCCCTTCGCCATCTTCTCGTACTGTTCTGCGTTCATCACTGTCCTCCGCACCTGTGAACCGCCTGCGCTGCTCATGTGCATGTTGGCACAGCGCCTGTGCCTGCAAGACGGCGGATGCGGCGCTAGGGCATCGGCAGCACGCCGGGCGCCGGTTTGCCCACGCGGGTGGCCGTCATCGGCTGCGACAGGGGGCCCGGCTCGTCACCGGCACATGCGTGGCCCACCGTGGCCACTGTGCGGGTGCCCGTCAGCGCGTCGCCTTGAGGCACCAGCGACCAGCTCAGCAGCTGGTTGCGGCTGTCGCCTTCTTCGCACGGAGAGTCGTAGGGCAGCGACAGCTGCCATGTGCCGTCGACGAACTGCAGGGTCAGGTCTGGGTTGTGGGCTGACACGGCCTCGGTGTCGTTGGTGTTCAGCAGCACGGCGCGGGCGATGCAGCCGTCGGCGCCGCACGACGACGTGAACGAGTACGTCGCCGACGTGTCCGCGGTGGGCCTGGGCACGCCGTTGATAGCCCGCTGTGCGCCGTTGAAGTCGACACGGTAGGTGCCATTCAGCGTTGGATCGGCGGCGAAGGCGGGTGCGGTGGAGGCAAGCACGCCCAGGGTGGCGACGACAACGCAACGAAGCAGCATCCGTCGAAGGTACGTCATTCGGCGGCCAGCCGGCGCTTGATCACCTTGCCGGTCGGATTGCGCGGCAGCTCGTCGACCACGACGACATCGCGCGGCACCTTGAACCTGGCGAGCCGGCTCCTGACGTAGTCCTTGACGTCCTGCTCTGCCAACGACGCCCCCGGCCGCACCACGACAAAGCTGCGCAGCCGCTGCCCGTACTCGTCGTCGGGCACGCCTATCACGGCGGCGTCGAGCACGTCGGGGTGGGTGGCCAGCACGTCTTCGACCTCCACGGGGAACACGTTCTCGCCGCCCGAGACGATCATCTCGTCGTCGCGGCCGTCGATGAAAAGCCTTCCCGCAGAGTCGAAGTGGCCGACATCACCGCTGCTCATCAGCCCGTGCATGGTGTCCTTGGTACCTCCGCCGGTGTATCCCTCGAACTGCATGCTGTTGCCGACGAAGATCCGCCCTGTCACACCGGGGGGCACCTGCCGGCCGTCGTCGTCGAAGATCTTGACGACGGCTCCGCGCACCACTCGCCCGACGCAGCCCGGTTCTTCGACGAGGTCTTCCGGCGTGGCGACGCTGCCGTACGCGACTTCGGTTGAGCCGTAGAGGTTGTAGACCACCGGCCCGAACGTCTCCATCGCGCGCGTACACAACTCCGCGCCCAGCTGCGATCCTGCGACGAAGATGATCCGCAGTGACGACACGTCGTACCGCGAAAGGGTCTGCGGGCCGAGATCGAGAATGCGCCGCAGCATGATCGGCACCACGATCAGCGCCGAAGCGCGGTGTCGCGCAATGCTTTCCAGCGTCTGCTGTGGATCGAACCGGCGACGCACCACCAGGGTCGAGTTCATGATCAGTGCGATCAACAGGTGGCCGAAGCCCAGTGAGTGAAAGATCGGCGCGCAGCACTCGGTCACCTCGCCGACGCGAAACGGCGCCTTGTCGAGCAGCCCGGCGAGCGGCAGCAGCGATCGTGGCGCGGGCCGGGTGGCGCCTTTCGGTGTGCCCGTCGTGCCACTGGTCAAGATCACGACCGTGGGCCGCGCGCCCGGTGCCGACGGCGGAAACGGATCGCCGCGGCGGATCAGCTCGTCGAGCGTGTCGTCACCCGGGTCGTCGGCCCAGGCGCGGAATCGGCCATGCGCCACCTCGATGCCCGCCACCGTGTCCGCGTACTCCTGGTCGTACACCAGCAGCTCGGCGCCTTCACGGCGAATCACCTCTCTGATCTGGTCGCCACCGAAGTCGGTGTTGAGCAACACGACTCGTGCGCCCACCTTCATGCCCGCGAACAATGCGTCGAGCAGGCCGCGGTGGTTGCGGGCCAATATCGCGACACCGGATCCCGGCTTCAGACCGCTCCGCCGCCATTCGTTGGCCAGTGCGTTCGACCTCGCTTCCAGCTCGCCGAACGTCAGCTGCCCGCGCTCGTCGACAAGCCCGATTGCATCGGGTCTGCGCACGGCGGCCAGCGTGAGCACCGCGCCCAGCTCACCGTAGTCGCGGACCGCACGCACGATCCTCGCCAGCTGTGCCGGCGATAGCGGACGCAGCAGTCCAGCCCGGCCCAGTTGCACCAGCGACCACGCTTCGTCGCCGGCCCGGGTGAGGAGGCGCCGCAGCATAGTGAGCAGTGTCGTGGATGGCCGCACAAAAATGAACCCGCAGCCGGGTTGCTCAGCTGCGGGTCCGCCTTGTCCGCCGATTACGACGACTCGACCGTGTGAGCCTCGATCGACTTGGCCTTCCCGGCGCTGGTTACTTCGATGCGGCGCGGCTTGGCGGCCTCTGCCATCGGAATGGTGATCGACAGGACGCCGTTCTCGTAGGTCGCCGAAATCCTGCTCGGGTCGATGCCTTCGCCGAGTGAGAGCTGGCGCCGATACGTTCCGTAGAACCGTTCGTTCGCAAGCCACTGGACAGAGTCTTCGGCGGGCTGGGCCGTGCGATGTGCGGTGACCGTCAGCGTGCCGTTGTCGACGTTGACGTCAACCGAACCGGGGTCGACGCCGGGCAGATCGGCGGTGAGCACGTAGTGGTCGTCGACTTTGTAGAGGTCCATCGGCATGAACCGAGGACTGCGGGCCGTTCCAGACTGGCCGGTGAGCCAGCTGCGGGTAAGGGCGTCGATGTCGCTGAACGGATCAAACCGAAGCACAGCAGTCACCTCCTGGTCACCCTCAGAGCCCGCCACCCTGGCGGGCAGCCGATTCAACTGTGCACTGACAAGATTAGCGCTCAAGTGCCGCGACTGCTAATACTCGACAAGAAAATTTTCGGCCAATATCGTCGGCAGCATCCGGATGGCTGCCCGTACCGGACCATCTGACCAGCTGCCGCAAGGGGCCTGCCCGATGACCGTCGTCGCCACGGACCTCGGCTCACTTCCCGTGTTCGCCGGAATTCCGACAGACGAGTTGGCGCCATTGGCCGCAGAGCTCACCCCGGTACATGCGGCCGTCGGTCACGTGCTGATGCGCCAAGGCGACAAGGCGGTGTCGTTTTTCCTCATCGCGTCGGGTGAGGTCGAAATCCGCCACACCGACGACGACGGGCACACTTTGGTGGCGTTCCTTTCCGGGGGGCTGATCGGCGAGATCGCGCTTCTGCGCAATGCCCCGCGCACTGCGACCGTGGTGGCCACCGACGAGGTGCACGGCTACGTCGGCGATGTGACGGCGTTCCATCGACTTCTGGAAATTCCCGGCATCGCGCCGCAACTGATCCGCACGGCCCGGCAACGGCTGGCGGCGTTCATCACGCCGATCCCGTTCGAGGCGCGCGACGGCACCGAGCTGATGCTGCGTCCGGTACTGCCCGGCGATACCCAGCGGGTGGTGCACGGGCATGTGATGTTCTCGCCGGAGACGCTGTACCGGCGCTTCCTGTCCGTGCGGACGCCCACCGCGACCGTGCTGACGTATCTGTTCGAAGTCGATTACGTCGACCATTTCGTCTGGGTGGTCACCGACGGGGACGACGGGCCGGTGATCGCCGATGCCCGGTTCGTGCGCGATCCGCACGACCCGACGCTGGCCGAGATCGCATTCACCGTGGCCGACGAATACCAGGGCCGCGGCATCGGCACGCTGCTGTTCGCGGCGCTGGCGGTCGCCGCGCGTGTCGACGGCGTCACCCGGTTCTATGCCCGCGTGCTGGCCGACAACATGCCCGCACGGGCGCTGCTGGACCGCCTGGACGCGCCCTGGATCAGAGACGAGCCCGGCATCGTGACCGCGACGGTGGAGGTGCCGGATCCGGCCAAGCTGCCCGTAAAGGTCAAGCAGCTCAAGGCAATTCAGGACGTCGCCCGTCAGGTCATCCGCGCGTTCGAGTGACGCGTCAGTTGGCGCAATACAGCGAGATCTGCACGGTGCGACTGACGATCACCGGAACCAGAAACGTCGGCCCGTCCCTGCGGCCGCCCACCCGGACCGGGCGGGTGATGGTGTTCGGGTTGCGGACGCTGGTGACGACGCAGTCCTGCAGCGGCCCGCTGCCCACCCGATCGATGTTGACGGTGTAGCCCTGCTGTTCCCAGTAGTTGATGGTGTCCTGTGCCGACTGGTCGGCTGCCGCCGTCCCGGCCGGTGCCGCCACGACGACGCCTGTCGCCACCACCGCTGCGGCGAGGGACAATGCCGTGCGCACAGCCCCGCCTCCTGTTCCTGAGTACTCATTGAAGTACATCGCGTTTGGGGCGCCGAACGTTCCCGAATGGCGCAGGCAATCTGTGGTATCAACGGGCGTGCGCCTGCGCCGGTTCACCCTACTGGCGGCGTTGGCGCTCGCCGCCTGCTCGGTGCCGGCACACGGCCCGTCGGCGCCGTCGACCACGGCGCCCTCCGCCGGTCAGCCGATTGCCATCGACCCGGCCAACATCCGGCGTCTGCGCGGATCGTTTCCGCCGGGCTACGAGATCTCCGAGGTGCACGGGGCTGTGTCGCCGGCTGCCTACTGGGGCCTGCAACCCGGGTGGTCCGCGGAACCGCCGGCATGTGCAGCGCTCGCGGACCCCGCTGACGGCGGCGCCTCGCCAGGCGATGGCCTGTCCGGATCCGGAAGCGGCGGAATCATCTACGCGGTGGTGGCCGGCGCACCGCCGGCGCGAGGGCCAGACCCCGACATCGTCGGTACCTGCCAGCACTGGTCCATGACTTCCGGGCGCACGACCGCCGCAATTCAATTGTCCGGGGGCCCGGCGATCGCCGGTGTCGCGACAATCGGCATGACCGCGGCGATCCGCACCGTCGTCGAAGGCGGCACCAAGACCGACCTGCACGCCACCACCGCCACCGCCTACCTCGGCGATCACGTCGCATTTGTCACCGTCCTCACCGATCCCGGCTCCGCCGCGTCGTCACTGCCGCCCGATTTCGCGTCGACATTTCTGGCGCGCACCGTGGCGACGCTGCGCGGCTGAGTGTCGGCGTTCGGTACATTGCCCGGGTGCGGCTGAGGCTGGCGAGTGTCGTCGGAGTGGTGCTGATCGCGGCCTGCTCGGCCAACGGGCCCAGCGGAACGGCGACGACGACGTCGGCTGCGCCGGTCGTCGACATCGGCAAGGTGCTGTCGGTCAAGCCGAGCTTCGGCCCGGATTTCCAGGTGGTCACCACAGGCCCAGCTGGAATCGACCCGAAATTGCTTGCGCCGCAGAAGATTCCGGATGGCGTCACATTCGATCCGGCCGCGTGCGCGCAGTACGCCACCAAGCAGACGCTGCCGGCGGGTCTGCAGGGCAACATGGCTGCGGTGATCGCGACGGGCCAAGGCAACCGGTTCATCGCGATTGCGTTGGAGACCTCGCAGCCGGTGCCGTTCCAGCCGCCAACCGACAACTGCCGCCACATCGCGTTTTCCGGGCCGAACATGCGCGGCGCCGTCGACGTGGTCGACGCGCCTCACATCGACGGTACGCAAACCCTGGGTAGCAGGCGCGTGCTGGAAGCCACCGTGGGTAGCACGACGGGTGCCGGGCAGCTGTACACGTTCGCGGCATACCTCGGCAGGTACATGGTGTTGGTGACCGCCGACCCGCTGATCGTGCCGAACCAACCGGTGACTGCGGTGAATGTTCCTCGCGCGCAACGACTTTTCACTGACGCGGTGGCTGCAGTGCGCAGCTGATCACCGCACGCCGCGCGGCCTGAACTGGATGCTGATCCGCGGTCCGCACGGCTTGCTTGTCTTGGGCACGCAGTGCTCCCAGGTGCGCTGGCACGAGCCGCCCATCACAAGCAGATCGCCGTGGGCCTGCGGCAGTCGCAGTGATGCGCCGCCGCCCTTCGGCCGCAATGCCAGCACGCGCGTGGCGCCGAGGCTGACGATGGCCACCATGGTGTCTTCGGTGCGGCTGCGGCCGATCCGGTCGCCGTGCCACGCGACGCTGTCGTGGCCGTCGCGGTACAAGCACAGCCCGGCAGTGGTGAACGGTTCGCCCAGCTCCGCTGCGTAGGAGTGGTTGAGGCGATCGAGCAGCTGCGCGATCCGCGGATGCGGCGGCGCTTCGGTGGTGAGGTCGTGAAAGCTGAGCAGTCGGGGGACGTCGACCACCCGGTCGTACATCGGGCGGCGCTCCGCGCGCCACGGCGTGACGGCCAGCAATTCGTCGAACAAGGCGCCGCCGTCGTGCAGCCATCCGGAGCAGACGTCGATCCACGCGCCGTCGCCCAGCACCCGGCGGTCGGCATGCTCGAACAGCGCGGCTTGCACGGCGATCGCCATTCCGTCACTGTATCGCACGAGTGTTCGACTTCAGAGCCGGACGGCGCCCGGTCCCTGCTGGGCGAGCACGTCACCGGGGTTGGAAAGGGCACAGCTCTTCAGGCTGAGGCAGCCGCAGCCGATGCAGTCGGCCAGGTTGTCGCGCAGCCGCTGCAGATGCAAGATGCGGTCGTCGAGATCCTGCCGCCATCCCGCGGAGAGTCTTGCCCAGTCCTTACTCGTCGGCACTCGATCGACCGGCAGCGTGGCCAGCGCCTGGCGGACCTTGGCCAACGGGATACCCAGGCGCTGCGACATGCGGATGAACGCCACCCGACGCAGCGTCTCGCGCGGGTACCGGCGCTGGTTCCCCGCGGTGCGGCGGCTACTGATCAGCCCCTGGCGCTCGTAGAAGTGCAGAGCAGAGATCGCGACGCCGCTTCGGCGGGCGAGCTCGCCGGGTGTGAGCTCATGGTCGTCCATACCACCTCAACCATAGTTGAGGGGCTACGGTGCTATCTCGTGGCTGGCGTCGCGTTGGGCGTGGATTCAGAGGTGGGCAGGCTGCGCGCGGTGATCCTGCACCGGCCCGGGCCGGAGCTGCAGCGGTTGACGCCGCGCAACAACGATGCACTGCTGTTCGACGGGCTGCCGTGGGTGAGCCGTGCGCAGGAGGAGCACGACGCGTTCGCCGAGCTGTTGCGCTCGCGGGGCGTCGAGGTGATGCTGCTGGCCGACCTGTTGACAGAGGCGCTGTCGAGCGGGGCCGCGCGGATGCACGGAATCGGCGCCGCCGTCGACGCTCGGCGGCTGGGACACCCTCTGGCACAGGAGCTTTCGTCTTATCTACGGAGTCTGTCACCCGAAGCGCTGGCCCGGGTGCTGATGGCCGGGATGACGTTCACGGAGCTGCCGTTCACCGCGTCGGCCGAGGTATCGCTGGTACGCCGGATGCACCACGGCGGCGACTTCGTCATCGACCCGCTGCCCAACCTGATGTTCACCCGCGACTCATCGTTCTGGATCGGGCCGCGGGTGGCGATCACGTCGTTGGCGCTGCCGGCGCGAGTGCGTGAGACATCGTTGACCGACATCATCTACGCCCACCATCCCCGGTTCACCGGTGTGCGGCGGGCCTACGAGTCGCACACCGCGCCCGTGGAAGGTGGCGACGTGCTGCTGTTGGCGCCGGGTGTGGTGGCGGTGGGCGTCGGGGAGCGGACCACGCCCGCCGGCGCAGAAGCGTTGGCGCGCAGCCTGTTCGACGACGGGCTCGCACACACGGTGCTGGCCGTCCCGATTGCGCAGGAGCGCGCGCAGATGCACTTGGACACGGTGTGCACGATGGTGGACGTCGACGCCGTGGTGATGTATCCCAACGTCGTGCACACCCTGTCGGCCTTCACGATCACGCGCACGGAATCCGGCGTGAGGATCGCCGATGCGGAGCCGTTCATGGCGGCCGCGGCCCGTGCGATGGGCATCGATCGGCTGCGGGTGATCGACACCGGCCTGGACCCGGTCACCGCCGAACGCGAACAGTGGGACGACGGCAACAACACGCTGGCGCTGGCACCCGGTGTGGTCGTGGCCTATGAGCGCAACACCGAAACCAATGCCCGCCTTGAGGATTCGGGCATCGAGGTACTACCGATCTCAGCGTCGGAACTGGGTACAGGCCGCGGTGGACCCCGATGCATGTCCTGCCCGGCGGCCCGCGATCCGTTGTAGCCAGAGCGCAAACTTCTGGCGTAGTTTGAAATCGGGTCCGGCTGTGGAGGTGCCCGGTGAACGACAACCCAACTGAACAAGCCAAACGTCGGGCCGAGCAGGTGGCCGCTCGCATGAAGATCACCCGCCAAGATGCCGACGAAGCTCACCGGCGGGCACAACATGCGCACGCCCGCGCCCGGCAGGCGCATGAATCCGCGGCCAAACTCCACGAGCAAGCGGCAAGGCTGCATCGAAGAGCTGCCGAAGCCCACGAAGTACACGCGGCCCACGAACCGCATCGTGCAGACAAGCACCTGCGCACAGCAGCACAAGAGCGCAATGCAGCGCAACGGGAAAGTGACGCCGCGGTCAGCCAACTGCGCAAGGCCGACGAGGAACAACGCGGTTAGCCGTGCTTTGCGCTTCATCGCGGCAACCACTGTGGTGACACATGCCCGGCAAACTCTGTGATCCGTAGCCGACGGCGGCTGTACATCTGTCAACCCTTTTGCGCAAGGGCAATTCGGCATTGTGGTGACATCGATACGTCGGTGGCAAGTGCGTTCAGTGAAACGCATCGGCAGATCGTTGCCATTACCGAGGTGACCCGATCGCTTTGCTAAGCTGCCGCGCAAGCACCAACTTCTCAATGTCGCGGGGTTCAATGTGGCCAGCGGGACGCAGTGGCGCGGTGTCCGCACACCGGCGCACGTCCTCACTCTCCTTGCCGGCATGGCAGCTATCGCCTGGGCGATCTGGCGAGTTGCCGGCTGGGGCGACGCGAGCACCCGCGTAACGCTCACGTTTGCAGGTTTGATCACAGCCGGGACATTGGCCGCGGTGTGCGCGGTGCTGGCCGCTTGGCGCAGACACGGCCGCCAGAGGTTTGCGTGGCTGCTGTGGGCGGTCGCGTTCGCCGGCTGGACTGCCAGCATGGGGTCGTGGGCACACGAGCACGTACCGGAGGCCGCCTCCACGCCGTTGTTCCCGTCGCCCTTGCTGGGCATTGCGATCCTGCCGATCCTCAGCTGCGCCGCGCTGATGGTCTTTCCGTTCGGGCATGCGGGCCGATCACGCTGGCGGATTTTTCTGGACGGAGTACTCGTCGAAAGCTCGCTGTTTCTGGTCAGCTGGGTGTTCGTCCTCAACGATCTGTACACGTCCGGTCGTGTCGATCCGCTTGCGCTCAATGCCGGGTTGTTCGCTTCCATGGCCGGCATCGTGACCGTCACAGTCGCCGTCTTGCTCTTGGTGCGCGCCCGCAGCGGGCAGCGCCTGAGCCTCGGGCTGCTCGTCGCTGCAAGCGTGGCAACGGCCGCGTCGGACAACTGGTTTCTGGGACTGATCGCTGGCGGCAGAGAGGATTTGAACGGGCCCGTAGCTTTGGGCTGGTTCATAGGCATGCTGCTGTTCGCTGGTGCGGCGGTTGTGCGGCCGGCTGTACGGCCTGTGGTCTCGGCGCCGGGACCGGCGCTGCCGCCGGCGCTTTCGTCGTGGCTGCCGTATTTTCCGGCGGTGACGGCCGGGACGGTTGCCACGGTGGCTTACCGCACCGCGGTTGTTCCCAATGCCGCGCTGGTTGCGACAATCGTGATGACGATCAGCCTTTTCGCCAGGCAGTTCATGACCGTTTCGGAGAACCGTCGTCTGCTGCAGCGGGTCGCCGACCAGGCGCTGCACGATCCGCTCACCCGGCTGGCCAACCGAGCGTTGTTCCGCGATCGGCTGGCGCATGCCGTCGCACGGCACAACGTCGAGCGCAATGCGATTTCGGTGATGCTGATCGATCTCGACGACTTCAAGATGGTCAACGACCACATGGGGCATTCGGCCGGTGACGTGGTGCTGGGGCAGACCGCGCATCGGCTCGAGAGCTTTCTTCTTCCCACCGACACCGTGGCCCGTGTCGGCGGCGACGAATTCGCTGTGCTGATCGAAGGTGAGGTTGACCGCGCGCATCTGGTGGCCTATCGAATTGTCGAGGCGTTCGACCGGCCGTTCGTCGTCACCGGTGAAGAGGTGACAGTCAAACCCAGCGTCGGGCTTGCGGTGGCACCTCGCGGGAAGCTCGTCGACTCCCCAGAGGTACTGCTCAACCAGGCCGACATCGCGATGCGTGCCGCCAAGCGTTCGCGACTCGGTAACCTGCAGATCTTCACCAACGAGCTGACCTGCGACACGGACCAAAGCCATGCCCGGAACGGGAGAAACGGCGGCGGTTCCGCGGCGGTGCGCTTGCTGGGTGAACTGCGCAACGCGATCGAAAATCGCACGCTGACAATGGTCTACCAGCCCAAGGTGAACCTGCGGACCGATCAGATCGTCGGCGTGGAAGCGCTCATCCGGTGGCCACACCTCAAGCGGGGCCTGATCGAGCCGGAGAACTTCTTGGCGCTGGTCCGTCAGCACGGGCTGATGCGAGACCTGTCCGATCTCGTCATCGCCACAGCGCTCGACGATGCCGCGCAGTGGCATGGCCTCGGGCAGCACATCCCGGTCGCCGTCAACCTGTTTCCGCCGTTGTTCGCCGACACCCGGCTGCCTCGGCGCATCGCCGACGAACTCAGCAGCCGCAATCTCGGCGCGGACTCACTTGTCCTGGAGATCACCGAAGACCTGCTTATCGACGAAATGACCACGACCGCAAGTATTCTGGCGGACCTGCGCCACGGCGGGGTGCGTATCGTGCTCGACGACTTCGGCAGCGGTTACTCGGCGCTGCGTTACCTTCGCGAACTTCCGATCGACGAGATCAAACTCGAAAAGCGTTTCACCGCAGCCATTTTGGGTGACGAGCGGACAGCGGCGATCGTGCGCGCCGTCATCAACCTCGCGCACACCCTCAACTTGTCGACTGTGGCGGAGGGCGTCGAAGACGCCGAAACGGCCGACCGGCTGAGAGAATTCGGTTGCGAGATGGCCCAGGGTTTCTTCTTCAGTCCGCCGCTCGCCGCCCCGGCGCTCCACGAGCTATTTGTGTCCACCACCTCGCCGGCGGCTTTTTGACAACCGGGCGATCGACCGACCCACGACGTCACGCGTGCTGAGATCGATTGCCGCCGTTTCGTTTTGCGACGTACATCGCGGCATCGGCCGCGGCGATGAGCTGCTCGATGAGCTCCGCATGCGCCAGCCTGGCGGATTTCGGTAACACCACAGAGCTGAGCCCGATGCTGGCGGTGATGCCGAACGACAGCTCCGAGATGGAGTCGCGCAAGCGGTTGGCAAGATCCAGCGCGTTCTGTGACTCGCCGTATAGCGCGATGAGAAACTCTTCGCCACCGGCGCGGCACAGCGCCGCGCCGGGCGGGCTGTGTTCTCGCAGCAGCTCGGCGACCGCGCGCAGGGCGCGGTCGCCGACGGGGTGACCGTGGTTGTCGTTGACGCTCTTGAAGTCGTCGATGTCGATCAGGAGCACCGCCAGGCCGGTGTCGTCCGGTCGCGCGTCGGCCAGCCGGCTGCTGATGGTGTCGACGAAAGCCCGCCGGTTCAACAGCCCGGTGAGCGGATCTTCGTCGGACCGTGCGGCGTAGCGGCTCATCGCACCCGCCAAGCCGCGGATCGCCAAGGGGACAGAAACGTTGAGGAACCAGATCACCCAGAACGCCGCCGAGGCGGTCGCGACGTCGACATCGCGCGCCAGCCGGAACGCCGCGACCGTGGCAGTCAGCACCGCGACCGAGAAGTTGAACAGCAAGACTCTGGGGCTGTGGAAAAAGGCGATGTATCCCCCGGTGATCGCCGTTGCAGTGGCAGCCAGGGCCGCGACGGCGGCGCTGGGCTGCGTGAGACTCCATCCTGCGATGCACACTGTGCCGGCTACCGCGGCGAATTGCGATTGCCGGCGGGTCGGCCACCTCGTGAGCCAGAAAGCGGTCATGCCGACGGTGAAGAGGACGGTGACGATACTCAGGACTGTTGCCGGAGTGCAGGCGTTGCGGTCGGTGGCCAAGGCCGTGACGGGCACCAACGACGACGTGGCCACGACCACCGCCATGATCGACTGTGCAGAGCCCTGCAGCTTGCGCTGACGCAGAAACGCCGTCATGCGTGCGAACTGGTCGGGCCGACTCAACCAGCCTCTCACTCGTGACATTCGACGCCGTCTCCGCTCGGTCACCAGACCGTACAGCTAACTCAACGTCCAATAAGATACGCGATCTGTGGGTTTGCTAATTCACTAATTTGGGACGCTGACACGCGCATTGCCCAAAATCGGGAGAGCAATCCCAGTTCCAGGAAGACCAGTGGTCTCGATAAAGACGGCGATTTCCAGAGCGCATCCTCGACACCAAAGGAGCGCAATTTCTAAGCGATTTGCTGAGAGCCACCTCGCAAGCAGCTGTAGCGAACCGGCGCGAGTGCGTGGTCAGCGCCAGCTGGGCAGCCAGATCTCCATGTTCCACGTCGCCTGCGAGATCGGAATGCCGGTGAGGATGGGGAACAGCCAGGCGAAGTTCGCGATCACCGCAGCGACGTAGAAGCTGGCCACCAGCAGGCCGAGCGTTCGCCGCTCGCGCGACTGACCTGGGGCATACAGCACGTCGCCGAGAACAAGAGCGATCATGATCACCAGAAACGGCGCCATCGGCGCGGCGTAGAAGAAATACATCTGGCGCCCGATGTCGGCAAACCACGGCAGCCAGCCCGCGCAATAGCCGACCAGCGCTGCGCCATACCGCCAATCATGTTTCACCGCAGCTCGCCACAGCGCCCAGAGCAGCACCGGCAGCGCGATCCACCAGATGGCCGGCGTGCCGACCATCATCACCGCCTTGACGCATGACTGGGCACCGCAGCCGGCGATGTTCTGCTGGTCGATCGCGTACAGCACCGGCCGCAGCGACATCGGCCAGGCCCATGGTTTCGACTCCCAGGGGTGATAATTGCCTGCCGCGTTGGTCAAGCCCGCGTGGAAGTTGTAGACGCCGTAGGTGTAGTGCCACAGCGAGCGGATGGCGTCAGGCAAGAGGCCGCCCGGCCCGATCGAGCGGCCCACTTCGTAGCGGTTGATCGCCGTTTCGGACGCGAACCAGGGCGCATACGACGCCATGTACACAGCGAATGGAATGAGCCACATCGCGTACACCGTCGGCGCCGTGTCGCGACGCAACACACCGAGCCACGGCCGCGGCACCTGATACTGCCGGCGCGCGGCCACGTCGAACGCCAGCGACAGCGCCGCGAAGAACACCATGAAATACAGCCCCGACCACTTGGTGGCGAAGGCCAACCCCAGCAGCACGCCTGCCGCGAAGCGCCACCACCTCACGCCAAGCCTTGGCCCCCAAGGTGTTTCGGCGATGCGTCCCTCGGTGAACGCGACGTGCATGCGGGCGCGCATCTGGTCACGGTCGACCATCAGCGCTGCGAACGCCGCGACCACGAACGTCGCCAAGAAACCGTCCAGAAGCGCGGTGCGCGCCGAGACGAAACTGACGCCGTCGGCGATGATCAGCAGTCCTGCGATACCGCCGACCAAGGTCGAGCGGCTCAGCCGACGGGCGATCCGCGCTACCAGCACGACCAGCACCACCCCGGCCAGTGCGCCGCTGAACCGCCAGCCCCAGCCGTTGTAGCCGAAGATCGCCTCCCCGACCGCGATGAGCATCTTGCCCATCGGCGGGTGCACCACGAGCCCGTAGCCGGGGTTGTCCTCGACGCCGCCGTTGTGCAGCATCTGCCAGGCCTGCGGGGCGTAGTGCTTCTCGTCGAAGATCGGCGTCCCGGCGTCGGTGGGATAGCCGAGGCTGACGAACCGCGTGATCGCCGCGAGCGCGGCGACGACGGCCGTCATCGCCCAGCCTTGCAGCCGGTCGGTCGGGCCGAAGTCGGCGACCGGCGCGACCGGACCGGGGCTGATCATGGGTGCCTTGCGCTCGTCGGTGCGCGGTTGGACGTCAGCCACGGTCACATCGGCGATCGTAGGCTGTCGGCATGGGCGGCGGCCGACTGTTGCTGGGCGCGACACCGCTGGGGCAGCCGGCCGACGCGTCTGGCCGCCTGGTGTCCGCGCTCGGTTCCGCCGATGTCGTGGCCGCTGAGGACACCCGCCGCGTGCGCACGCTGGCCACCGCGCTCGGGGTTCGGATCCCGGGGAGGGTGGTCAGCTTGTTCGACCAGAACGAGGCGGCCCGGGTGCCTGCGCTGGTCGCCGACATGAAGGCAGGCGCCACCGTACTGGCCGTCACCGACGCCGGCATGCCGCTGGTGAGCGACCCCGGTTACCGGCTGGTGACGGCGTGCATTGCCGCGGACATTCCGGTCACCTGCTTGCCCGGTCCGTCGGCGGTGACCACCGCGCTGGCGGTATCCGGGCTGCCGTCGGAGCGGTTCTGCTTCGAGGGTTTCGCGCCGCGCAAACCCGCTGCCCGCCGGGCATGGCTGGCGGGGCTGGCGGCCGAGCCACGCACATGTGTCTTCTTCGAATCACCGCGGCGGCTGGCGGCTTGCCTGGCCGACGCGGCCGAAGAGCTCGGCCCGTCGCGGCAGGCGGTCGTCTGCCGCGAGCTGACCAAGGTGCACGAGGAAGTGGTGCGCGGGTCACTCGCGGAGCTTGCCGAGTGGGCGACTCACGGAGTGCTGGGGGAGATCACGGTCGTGCTGGCGGGTTCGCGCCCGCAAGCCGACATCGTCGCGTTGATCGGCGAAGTGGCTGCGCTGGTGGACGCCGGCGCCCGGGTGAAGGATGCGTGTGCCGAGGTGATCGCGGGGAATCCGGGCGCGCCGTCGCGTCGCGAGCTCTACGATGCGTTCCTGCGGGCGAGGGGTTGACCGAGCCCAAGGATCGGAGCGGCCTTGTGCAGGCACTCCTGCCATTCGGCGTCGGGATCAGAGTCGGCGGTGATCCCGCCGCCTACCCCGAGCACGGCGCCGCCGTCGGCGGCGAACTCCACGGTGCGGATCGCGACGTTGAGTTCAGTGCCGGCCAGTGGTGACGCCAAACCGATTGTGCCGCAAAAGATCCCGCGCCGTTGCGGCTCCCATTGCGCCAACAGCTGGCGCGCCCTGGTTTTCGGCGTGCCGGTGACCGACGCCGGCGGGAACGTCGCGTCCAGTACGGCCGCCATCGGGACGTCGGGGTCGACGTCAGCCGTGACCGTCGACACCAAATGCCACACGCCCGGGGCCGGCTGCACCACCAGAAGCTCTGGGACGGTGACTGTTCCGTTGACAGCGACTCGGCTCAGGTCGTTGCGGACGAGATCGACGATCATTATGTTCTCGGCGACATCCTTGACCGACGTGCGCAGCGCCGACGGGTCCGCGTGCCGCGGCAGGGTGCCCTTGATCGGACTCGACGCCAACGCGGTACCGCGCCGCCGCAGAAACAATTCCGGCGACAGCGACGCCACCGCGCCCCACTCGCCAGACACGTAAGCTGCACGGGCCGGACGGGTGCGGGCGGCCGCGTCGACGAAGAAGTCGACGGGCGTGCCGACAAGTCTGCCGGCGAATTGCGTGCACACGCATGCTTGGTAGATCTCACCCGCGGCAATGGCCTCCAGGCATGCGTGCACCCCATGCTGGTGCGCGTCGCGGTCCGCCGCTTGCCATTCGACATGGCCGGGCCCGGGCGCACCAGGCGACCGCAATGCCTCGGTGATCCAGGTGGGAAGTGTTGCGCCCGAAATGCTTTCGTACCACCAGACCTCGTCACGGTCCTGGCGCAGCACACAGTCCGTCCAGTTGCCGGCCGCCTCGGGAATGCGCGGGCCGAGACCGTCCGCACCGGCATCGGGATAGGAGAGGTAGCCGAGCCAGCCGCCGCCGACGGCGTCACCCTGCGACCCCGGCGCCACGGTGAAGACGTCGCGGCGACCGACGGGCACAGCCTGCAGTTGCGGTGCGATGACCGCCCGCGAGCCGAACCAGTCGCCGATCAGTGCGGCCGGACGTCCGCGACGCGCGAGGGCTCGTAGCACCGCCGGCGCGTCGCCCAGTTCGCCGAGCCGCTCGATCCGCATGCCCGCAAGCCTGACGTGCCGGCAGAGCAGACGCAAAGTCAGCGGCTGATCGCGCGCGGCACGTCGATACCGGCCAGCTTGTCGGGATTGCGCATCACGTAGAAGTGCGTGATGCGCCCGTCGACGATCTCGACGGTGACCAGCCCTTCGAAGTTGTCGCCGAGATACAGCTTCAGCGCCGGGGCGTTGTTGTACATCGCCGGCTCCAGTCGCCCGTTCTCGCCGCCCAGGCGCATCAGGCCCATGACCAGTCGGGCGACGCGTTGGGCCCCACTGACCGGCCGCCGTGCAGCGCTGACCTTGCCTGCGCTGTCGGCGGTCCACACCACGTCCGGTGCCAGCAACTCGAGCAAGCCGTCGACGTCGCCGGTGGCTGCGGCGGTGAAGAACCGGGTCGTGATCTCCATCGACAGCTGCGGGTCGACGGGCTCGAACCGCTTGCGCCGCGACTGCACGTGCTCGCGGGCACGATGCGCAATCTGGCGCACCGTCGACGCGGATTTGCCGACGGCGGAACCGATTTCGTCGTAACCGAAGCCGAACACCTCCCGCAAGACGAACACCGCGCGTTCGTCGGGACCCAGGGTCTCCAGCACCACCAGCATCGCCATCGACACCGACTCGGCCAGCACCACATCAGAGGACGGGTCGCTGGTTTCCAGCAGCAGCGGCTCGGGCAGCCACGGGCCGACATAGTCCTCGCGCCTGCGGGACTGGGCCCGCAGCGCGTTGAGGGCTTGCCGGGTGACGAGCTGGGCGAGGTAGGCCTTGGTGTCGTGCACCGTGGACAGGTCTACCTCGGCCCAGCGCAGGTAACTTTCCTGCAGCACGTCGTCGGCTTCCGTTGCGGTGCCGAGGATCTCGTAGGCGATCGTGAACAGCAGCGGCCGCAACAGGGTAAACCGCTCAGCGTGCTCGTCGATCGCGTGCTGGGCACGCGAATCATCGGTGGTCATGGCAGCGAAATCGGTTCTGCCGCAGGCCGTTTGCCGCCGCGCAGCCAGAACGCCGAGCCGGGTTTGCGGGCTTCTCGCGCGATCCCCCGCACGGTGCCCTTGCAGATCATCTCCTTGACAGTCGCAGCTAGCCGGCCTCCGAGATACAAGCGCCGCGGAGTGTCGTCGGCGTGGGTGAGCTGGAACGTCCCCAGCGACCGGCCCAAGCTGAGGCACTGCCCGATGAACGCCTGGTCGATCACCGCGGGCGTCTTGCCGGCGATCCGGCTGAGCACCGTGTTGGCCGCCTGTGCGCCCAGCGGCCCCGCGGCCTGGCAGCTCATTCGCAGCGGCTGACCCGACGGCGCGGCCGCATCACCTGCAGCGACGATCCGCTCGTCGTCGATGCTCGTCAGCGTCTCGTCGGTCAGCAGTCGGCCCACCGCGTCGGTGCTCAGTCCGCTGCGCGCCGCCAGATCCGGCACATCGAAACCGGCGGTCCAGATCGTCACGGCGCTGGGCAACTCGACGCCGTCCTCCAGCAGCACCCGGTGCTCGTCCACCTCGACCACCGCGGTGCCTTGCAGAACCCGAACGCCGAGACGGTCGAGCTGGCGGGCCACCGACCGGCGCGCGGCGTCGCCCAGCGACGGCCCCAGCGTCGGACCACAGATCAGCGTCACGGCGGCCCCGGGGCGCTGATCGGCGAGCTCGGCAGCCATCTCGATGCCGGTGAGGCCACCACCGACCACGCACACCGGCGCGTGGGGATGCAGGTCCTCGAGCCGCTCGCGCAGGCGCTGCGCATGGTCGAAATCGCTTACTTGCCAAGCGAACTCAGCAGCTCCGGCCACACTCGGGTGGGCGCCGGTGCTGCCGACGGCGTAGATCAGGTAGTCGTAGCGCAGTGCACTGCCCGACGCCAGCCTCACCGCTTGGGCGTCGCGGTCGATGTCGGTGGCGGTGTCGACGACGAGATGCACCTTCGGGTTCAGCAGCTCGCCGTAGTCGACGGTCGCCGAGCCCGAGTTGGCCACGAACTGGTGCAACCGGATGCGTTCGACGAAGTGCGGGCGCGGGTTCACCAGGCTGACGGTGACGTCGTCGCGCATGTACAGATGATTCGCCGCAATCGTTCCGGCGTAACCGCCGCCGATCACGACAACTGAGATGGGAGTGTTCGAGTTGGTCATGCCCTCCAGACACCGGCTCGCGCCCGGACGTGACACCTTGTGACCCAGATCTCACTCGGCCTGATAGCGGGGAAACACGCCCGTCGGCGCCGGCAGCGCGGTCCCCGGCGCCAACCGCGTGCCGATCGCGGCGAACGAACGGCCATCGGCAGCCTGGCCGAGCAGGTCCAAGAGCTTGGCGGCCGAGTCCGGCATCACCGGCTGCACCAGCAGTGCAGCGATCCGCACCACCTCCAGCGTCGTGTACAGCACGGTGCCGAACCGCTCGTGGTCTGCCTGCGCCTCTGACTTGCGCAGAACCCACGGCTGCTGCGCCGAGAAATACTTGTTTGCCGCACCCAGCACCAGCCAGATCGCTTCCAGCGCAAGATGCATGGCCGGAACCTCGAAGTGCGCGCGGACCCGCTCGAGCAGCCCGTCGGCCGCCGCCAGCAATTCGCGGTCGTCGTCGGTGAACGCCACCGGCTCCGGCACCACGCCGTCGAGATTTTTGGCCACCATCGACAGCGAGCGTTGCGCGAGGTTGCCCAACTCGTTGGCCAAATCGGCGTTGACGCGGGTGATGATCGCGTCGTCGCTGTAACTGCCGTCCTGACCGAACGGCACCTCGCGCAAGAGGAAATACCGCACCTGGTCCACTCCGAACTCGTCGATCAGCGTGACCGGGTCGACGACGTTGCCCACCGACTTGCTCATCTTCGTGCCACGGTTGAGCAGGTGGCCGTGCGCGAAAACCCTTCGGGGCAGCTCGATTCCGGCCGACATGAGAAACGCCGGCCAGTACACCGCATGGAACCGGATGATGTCCTTGCCGATCATGTGCAGATCGGCCGGCCAGAACGTCTGGAACAACTCGGATGATGTATTTGGAAACCCAACGCCCGTAAGGTAATTCGTCAATGCGTCCACCCACACGTACATGACGTGTTCGGGGTGGTCGGGCACCTGCACGCCCCAATCGAACGAGGTGCGGGAGATCGACAGGTCGCGCAGTCCGCCCGAGACGAAGCTGATCACCTCGTTGCGGCGCACCTCAGGACCGATGAACTCCGGATGCGCTTCGTAATGGGCCAGGAGTTTGTCCGCGTATGCCGACAGCCGGAAGAAATACGTCTGTTCCTCGGTCCAGACCACCGGCGCGCCGCTTTCGACCGCTACGCGGGTGCCGTCCGGCTCCAGCCTCGTCTCGCTCTCGCTGAGGTAGTTCTCGTCGCGCACGGAGTACCAGCCCGCATACGAGCCGAGATAGATGTCGCCGGCGTCCACCATCCGCTGCCAGATCGCCTTCGACGCTTCCAAGTGATCGGGGTCCGTGGTCCGGATGAACCGGTCATACGACAGGTTGAGCTTGTCGTAAAGCCGTTGGAACACATCGGAATTGCGCCGGGCCAGCTGCGCGGTGGGCAGTCCCTCGGCCGCGGCGGCCTCGGCCATCTTCAGCCCGTGCTCGTCGGTGCCGGTGAGGAACCGGACGTGGTAACCGTCGAGCCGTTTGAACCGCGCGATGGCGTCGGTGGCGATCTTCTCGTAGGCATGCCCGATGTGCGGCGCCCCGTTCGGGTAGTCGATCGCGGTGGTCACATAGAAAGGCCTCATTATCTGATCACAATATGGTGTGCCAGTCAGTCGTTCCCGTCCCGCGCCGCCGCCCCCTGAGCCGCTGAGCCCGCTGGTCGACGCCCATACGCACTTGGACGCGTGCGGGGCCAGTGATCCCGACGACGTGCGCCAGATCGTCGACCGTGCCGAGACGGTGGGCGTCGCGGCCGTCGTCACGATCGCCGACGACCTCGCGTCGGCCCGGTGGGTGGTGGACGCCGCCCACGCCGATTCCCGCGTGTACGCCGCGGTCGCGCTGCACCCCACTCGCGCTGATGCGCTCACCGAGGCGGCCCGCGCGCAGATCGAGTCGCTGGCCCGCGACGAGCGGGTGGTGGCGGTCGGGGAGACCGGCCTTGACCTGTATTGGCCAGGCCGGCTGGACGGATGTGCCGAACCGGCTGTGCAGCGGGAGGCCTTCGCTTGGCACATCGACGTGGCCAAGCGACTGGGCAAACCGCTGATGATCCACAACCGCGACGCCGACCGGCAGGTGCTCGACGTGCTGCGGGCCGAGGGCGCCCCGGATACCGTGATCTTCCACTGCTTCTCCTCCGATGCGGCGATGGCGCGCGAATGCGTGGATGCCGGCTGGGTGCTGAGCCTGTCCGGAACCGTGAGTTTCAAGAACGCCGCCGCGCTGCACGAGGCGGCGCAGCTGATCCCCGCCGAGCAGCTGCTCGTCGAAACCGACGCGCCGTTTCTGACTCCGCATCCCTACCGGGGCGCGCCCAACGAGCCGTACTGCCTGCCGTACACCGTCCGGGCGCTCGCCGAGCTGACGGGCCGCCCCGCCGAAGAAATTGCGGCGGCGACGACAGCAAACGCGCGGCGGGTGTACGGGCTGCCCGAAGAAGGTTAGCCAGGCTATTGCCGCGGGCCGCCCTCAACTGCACAAACGCCGGTATTGATGCCAGCAAACACCTAGCGGCGCGCGTCGGTTATCCGCGGCTAGCCCAATCCGCCCGCAACACAACGCATCTGAACTCTCGATGTGACTCATGCCTCAACCGGCGCTTCAGATTTGCCTCTGGTAGGGCTCTTCGTTACCGTCTTGTGATCATGATTCGGCCCGAGCGGCCTAGCAAATGACGCCGACAGTCGGGATAGACGACTCTTGAACGTTCTGACCAAGCTGTACCAAAACAATTCACCTGTGTTGCGCGCCCTCGTCGGCGCGCTTTTGCTGACACTGGCCTTCGGCGGAAGCTACGCCGTGGCCGCCCACAAGACCGTCACGTTGGACGTCGACGGCTCCCCGGTGACTGTGTCGACGATGAAGTCGCGGGTGATCGACGTCGTCCGCGAGAACGGCTTCACCGTGGGTGAGCGCGACGATCTGTATCCAGCAGCGGACCAGCCGGTCAATGACGCCGACCGCATCGTGCTGCACCGCAGCCGCCCGCTGCAGGTGTCGCTCGACGGTGGTGAGAGCCACCAGCTGTGGACCACCGCGGCGACGGTCGACGAGGCGCTGCAGCAGCTGTCGCTGTCCGACGCGGCGCCCGCGGCGGCGTCGCGCTCCAGCCGCCTGCCGCTGGCAGGCATGGCGCTGCCGGTGGTCAGCCCCAAGAACGTGCACCTCGACGACGGCGGGGTGATGACCGATCGTCGGCTGGCCGCGCCGACCGTCGGTGAGCTGCTGACCGCGGCCGGCGCACCGCTGGAGCAGGCCGACAAGGTGGTGCCCCCGCCATCGACCCCGGTCACCGAGGGGATGACCGTGGTCGTCACGCGGATACGGATGCAGAAGGTCACCGAACGGGTGCCGCTGCCGCCGCCGGCGCAGAAGATCCCGGATCCCGAGATGAACATGAGCCGGCAGGTGGTCGACGACCCCGGCCAGCCTGGGGAGCAGGACGTCACGTTCGCGGTCTCACTGGTCAACGGTGTGGAAACCGGGCGGCTTCCGGTGGCCAACGAGGTGATCACGCCGGCGCGGCCGTCGGTGCTGCGGATAGGCGCGAAACCCGGCACCGAGGTACCGCCGGTGACCAACGGCGCCGCCTGGGATGCGCTGGCGTCCTGTGAGGCGGGCGGCAACTGGGCCATCAACACCGGCAACGGCTTCTACGGCGGCGTCCAGTTCGACCAGAACACCTGGGAACGCAACGGCGGCCTGCGCTACGCGCCCCGCGCCGACCTGGCGACCCGCGAGGAGCAGATCGCGATCGCGTCGGTGACCCAGCAGCGTCAGGGCTGGGGCGCTTGGCCAGTGTGTAGCGGACGCATCGGGGCCCGCTGACCATCCGGCTGCTCGGCCGCACCGAAATCCGCAGGCTGGCCAAAGAGCTCGACTTTCGTCCGCGAAAGTCGTTGGGCCAGAACTTCGTTCACGACGCCAACACGGTCCGCCGGATCGTGACCACGGCAGGCGTGGGACAGGGCGACCATGTTGTGGAGGTGGGCCCGGGCATGGGCTCGCTGACGCTGGGCCTGCTTGACAAGGGCGCCACGGTGACGGCGGTGGAGATCGACCCGCTGCTCGCCGGGCGACTGCCGCTGACCGTGGCCGAGCACGGCCCCGCCGAAGCCGAGCGGCTGAGCGTGCGCAACCAAGACATCCTGACGCTGCGCCGTGCCGAGCTCGAGAGCGAACCGTTCGGCCTGCCCAGCGCACTGGTGGCGAACCTTCCCTACAACATCGCGGTGCCGGCGCTGCTGCACCTTCTCGCCGAGTTCCCGTCGATCCGCGTGGTGATGGTCATGGTGCAAGCCGAAGTGGCCGAGCGGTTGGGCGCCGAGCCGGGCAGCAAGGAATACGGAACCCCCAGCGTCAAGGCCCGATTCTTCGGGCGAGTCCGCCGCTGCGGAACGGTGTCGCCCACGGTGTTCTGGCCGATCCCACGCGTCTACTCCGGGTTGGTGCGCATCGACCGCTACGACACCGCACCGTGGCCCACCGACGACGTCTTCCGCCGCGAGGTGTTCAGGTTGGTCGACATCGCGTTCGCGCAGCGCCGCAAGACCGTGCGCAACGCGTTCGCGGAATGGGCCGGCTCGGGCAACGAGTCGGCGCGCCGCCTGCTGGCGGCCAGCATCGACCCCGCCCGTCGCGGTGAGACACTGGGCATCGCCGATTTCGTGCGGCTTCTGCAGCGCTCCGGCCTGCCCGAATCTACGAACGGCTGAGGATCCGCACGACGGCGGCGACGAACTCGGCGCATGTCCGGTAGCGCAGCTCTGGATCCTTGGCCATCGCCTTGCCGATCACACCGTCGAACGCTCGTGGCAGCCACGGGTATGTGCGAGACGGATAGGGCGGCGGTGTGGTCAAGTGGGCCTTCGCAAGCTCTGCCGGCGTCGCAGCCGCGAAAGGCGGTGCGCCGGTCACCAATTCGACGGCCGTGCAGGCCAACGCGTATTCGTCGGTGGCCGCCGACGGCGACCTGCCGCGCAGCATTTCCGGCGCCAGGTAGGGCAGCGACGCCAGCAGTGGCTGCGGCCGTTTGCGGTTGTCCTCGGCGACGGCGTACGCGACACCGAAGTCGATGAGCACTGTGCCGCCATCCGAAAACGGCTGATGCACAAGCAGATTGGACGGCTTGACGTCGCAGTGCACGATCCCGCACCGATGCACGTAGTCCAGCGCGTCGGCGACTTGCGCCATCGCGGTGAGCCGGTCGGCGAGCCGTTGCAGCGCCATCGCGGTGCCGCCGTCCACCAGTTGCATTGCCAGCCAATAGTCCCCGCGCCGATACACCGACACCACGTGCGGATGGCTGAGCCGGCGGGCGAAGTCGAACTCGCGTTGCAGCCGCGTGGTCTCTGCCGGGCCGCGGCGATCGTCGGCAAGCACCTTCAGCGCCACCGTCCGGCCCGCGTCGTCGTGCGCCCGGTACACCGCGGCGGAACCGCCACGGCCCAGGAGGCCCTCGACGCGATAGCCCTCGAACGCCTGCCCAGGGCACAGCACCGCCTCAGCGTAGGCTCGTTTGCCCCCGCCGAGTTGCGGGTAACGACCAGAGTAAGGAGTGGTGCAGACGGTCGAGGGGTACGTCTGGCCACTCTTTTCCATGTGCTCGGCCGTAACGGCATCTTCGGGGAGTCGTGGCGAATCGTCATCGCGCGTTAGTCTCTTGCCGTGTCCGACGGCAGCACCGCGCCCGAATGGGTGGCGACCGGTTCTGTCACAGTGCGAGTGCCGGGCAAGGTCAACCTCTTCCTGTCCGTCGGGGATCGGCGCGACGACGGCTACCACGAACTGACCACTGTGTTCCACGCGGTGTCCCTGCTCGACGAGGTGACGGTGCGCAACGCCGACACACTGACGTTGGAGATCACCGGCGAAGGCGCCGACTCGCTGCCGGCCGACGAGCGCAACCTGGCCTGGCAGGCCGCCGAGCTGATGGCCGAGCACGTCGGCCGCTCACCAGACGTCGAGATCTCGATCGAGAAGTCGATCCCCGTGGCGGGAGGCATGGCCGGCGGCAGCGCCGACGCCGCCGCGGTGCTGGTGGCGATGAACAACCTCTGGGAGGTCGGCGTGCCGCGGCGCGACCTGCACGCGCTGGCCGCCAAGCTGGGCAGTGACGTGCCGTTCGCGCTGCACGGAGGCACCGCGCTGGGCACCGGCCGCGGCGAAGAGCTCGCGACGGTGCTCGCTCGCACCACTTTTCATTGGGTGCTGGCGTTCTCGGCCAACGGGTTGTCGACGGCGAAGGTGTTCTCCGAGATGGACCGGCTGCGCAGCGCCGGCGATCCGCCGCGACTGGGCGAACCGGAGCCGCTGCTGGCGGCCCTGGCCGCCGGCGACCCGAGACGGCTGGCGCCGCTGTTGGGTAACGACCTGCAGGCCGCGGCGATCAGCCTTCAGCCGGGTCTGCGCCGCACCCTGCGGGCCGGCGTCGAGGCGGGTGCGCTGGCGGGAATCGTGTCCGGGTCCGGGCCGACGTGTGCGTTCCTGTGCCCGACGGCCGCGTCCGCGGTGGACGTCGGGACGCAACTGGCCGGGGCGGGAGTCTGCCGGACGGTGCGGGTGGCCAGCGGCCCTGTGCAGGGGGCGCGGGTGGTGCCGGCACCGACGCATGGGGTGTGACGCAGTTCTCAAAACTGCGTCGAGTTTGCCGCTTAGTCTAAGAGGAGTTTAAGATCATCGGCGGTGTACGTCAGCGGTCCGGCTTGCCTCATGTGGTCGCCCATCCAACGCGGGGGTGGGCGATCGTCATACCTTGGGTCCGCAGCCCGGAAAAGATCACGGACTCGCAATCGAACCGCTGCGCAATCGTATGCGCGCGCCTGCTGCCAAGGGCCATCTAGCAGGCGCAACATTGATGCCCGGGCGTTTGCGCCTGAGCCGGCGGGTGCCGAACCCAGGAGGTCGTCGTGAGCAGATTCACCGAGAAGATGTACCGCAACGCCCTGAGCACCACCCGGGGCATGGTGACGGGTGAACCGCATGCTCCGGTCCGCCACACCTGGGGCGAGGTACACGAGAAGGCCCGCCGGATCGCGGGCGGTTTGGCCGCGGCCGGCGTCGGGCACGGTGACGCGGTCGGCGTGCTGGCCGGTGCCCCGGTGGAGATCGCGCCGACTGCACAGGCGCTGTGGATGCGCGGCGCCAGCCTGACCATGCTGCACCAGCCCACCCCGCGCACCGACCTGGCGATGTGGGCGCTGGACACCACCACCGTCATCGACATGATCGAGGCCAAGGCCGTCGTGGTCTCCGAGCCGTTCCTGGCAGCCATCCCGGTGCTGGAGGACCGCGGCGTCAAGGTGCTTACCGTTGACAAGCTGCTGGAAGCCGCACCCATCGATCCGGTCGACACCAGCGAGGACGACGTCGCGCTGATGCAGCTGACCTCGGGGTCCACCGGGTCGCCCAAGGCCGTGGTGATCACCCACCGCAACATCTATTCCAACGCCGAGGCCATGTTCATCGGCGCGAAGTACGACGTCGACAACGACGTGATGGTCAGTTGGCTGCCGTGCTTCCACGACATGGGCATGATCGGATTCCTGACGGTGCCAATGTATTTCGGCGCCGAGCTGGTCAAGGTCACCCCGTTGGACTTCCTGCGCGACACGCTGCTGTGGGCCCGGCTGATCGACAAGTACAAGGGCACCATGACCGCCGCTCCGAACTTCGCGTACGCGCTGTTCGCCAAGCGGCTGCGCCGGCAAGCCAAGCCGGGTGAATTCGACCTTTCGACACTGCGGTTCGCGCTATCTGGTGCCGAGCCGGTCGAACCGGCCGACGTCGAAGACCTCATCGACGCCGGCAAGCCGTTCGGACTGCGGCCTGAGGCGATCCTGCCCGCCTACGGGATGGCCGAGACCACGCTGGCGGTCTCGTTCTCCGAGTGCGGCGCGGGCCTGGTGGTCGACGAGGTCGACGCCGACCTGCTGGCCGCGCTTCGCCGCGCGGTGCCCGCCACCAAGGGCAACACCCGCCGGTTGGCATCGCTGGGCCCGCTGCTGCGCGACCTCGAGGCGCGGATCGTCGACGAGGACGGCAACGTGCTGCCGCCCCGCGGCGTGGGCATCATCGAGCTGCGCGGCGAGGCGCTCACCCCCGGCTACGTCACGATGGGCGGCTTCGTGCCCGCGCAGGACCGGCACGGCTGGTACGACACCGGCGATCTCGGCTACCTGATGGAAAACGGTCACATCGTCGTCTGCGGCCGCGTCAAGGACGTCATCATCATGGCCGGCCGCAACATCTACCCGACCGACATCGAGCGCGCAGCCTGCCGCGTCGAAGGCGTGCGACCCGGGTGCGCGGTCGCCGTGCGCCTTGACGCCGGCCATTCCCGCGAGACGTTCGCGGTGGCTGTCGAGTCGAATGCCTGGGAGGACCCGGCCGAGGTGCGCCGTATCGAGCACGAGGTTGCCCGCGAAGTGGTGCGCGAGGTCGACGTCCGTCCGCGCAACGTCGTGGTTCTCGGCCCCGGCACCATCCCCAAGACGCCGTCGGGCAAGCTGCGCCGGGCCAACTCGGTCGCGCTCGTCAGCTAGCTCCGCGAGCGCGCTCGTCAGCTAGCTCCGCGAGCGCGCTCGTCAGCTAGCTCCGCGAGCGCGCGTGTCAGCTAGCTCCGCGAGCGCGCGTGTTTGCACAGCGACACGCCGCGTCAGCCCGTGCATCGGCGCACGTTCGCGCTCCGGTGAGCGCGCGCCAAGGATTCATTGAGAATCCGTCAAGGGCAGCATCCGAACCTTTTCTCAACAGCCCACGCCGCCGCGGCGGCTACGAGAAAAGGAAAGCCTGTGAGCAACGTCTTCACTGCCCGGATCGCAGCCTCGGCCCGCAGCACTGTGGTTGCCGGCGTCATCAGCGCGGCAGCCGTGTTCGGCACCGCCGGCGTCGCGCTTGCCGGCCCCGCGACGGCCGCGCCGTCGCCGGCCATCGAGCCCACCACTACCGGCATGTACGGCGACCCGGCCGCGGCCGCCCGGTACTGGGCGCCGCAAACCCTCGACGACTGCGCGCTGATGTCCGTGGCCAGTGTGGTCGGCCAGATCACCGGCCACATGCCCACCGAGAAGGAGATGATCGAGCTCGCCGAGCACACGCCGTCCAAGACCCATCCCGGCTCGATTTACATCCGGCCGTCGGACCCAGACGATCCGAACAGCGGCAACGGCACCTCCGGTGAGGACGAGGTGGTGCTGCTGGCGCACTTCGGCATCCACGGTCAGATCACCGATACCGAGCAGGCCGAGCAGACCGGCGTCGACACCGGCATGGCGGCGTTGAAGAAGTATCTGGCCGGCGGCCACAAGGTGATCGTCGGCGTCAACGCCGAAACCGTCTGGAACGAGGACGGACCGCGCGACGAGGCCGACCACGCTGTCGTCGTCACCGGCGTCGATTCGAAGAACGGCATCGTGCATCTCAACGACAGCGGCACCGACACCGGCCGCGACGAGAAGGTTCCCGTGGCCACCTTCATGAAGGCCTGGAAGACCGGCGACTACGGAATGGTGGTCACCGAGGAGACCGGCACGTAACCGCGCACCCCGGCCTGAGCTGCGCCGAATTCTGCACCAGGGCTGTTCATCGGCCCGAGCCGCAGCCCTGCTGCAGAACTCGGTAGCGCGGTGGGTCCAACCGACACGAAAACAAGGTGACTCAGGGCATTTCGTCACCGCGGTGCGGGGGATTAACCTCGAGGACCTGTTCACCTGGCGGCAGAACGAATCCTGACGCACCCGATCGGCCGCCGGAGCGGGCGGCGCCGACGCCGGCCGTCACCACGAACGCGATCCCGGCGACCGCGGCGCCATTGGGCACCTGACCCAGGACCACCAACCCGATGAGCAACGCGAACGCCGGCTCCAGGCTCATCAGCGTGCCGAACGCGGCGGCCGTCAGCCGGCGCAGCGCAAGCAGCTCCAGCACGAACGGAATCACCGGCAGCAGCAGCGCCAAACCCAGCCCGGTCAGCAGCAGGCCAGGGGTCAGCCGTGCCAGAACCGAGGGGCCCGCCACCGCAGTGGCGGTCAACGCAGCCACCGGCATGGACACCGCGAGACCGGCAATCCCGGCCACGTCGTCACCGACGCGCTGCGTCAGCAGAATGTAGGCCGCCCAGCACAGCCCGGCGGCGAGCGCGAATGCCACCCCGACGAAGTCCACCGTGCCCGTCCACGGCTGAGTCAGCAGCACCACCCCGACCGCGGCCAGCAACGGCCAGAGCCGGCTGCGGCCCTTGACCACCGCGACACCCAGCGGACCGAGGAACTCCAGCGCACTGGCCGTGCCCATCGGTATGCGGTCCAGCGCAGCCATGAACAGCGTCGTGATGCCGGCCGTGACCACGCCGAGTACCACGCAGCTGACGAAGGCTCGGCGAGTGAACGCTGCCCGCTGCGGGCGGACCGCGATCAGCAGAAGCGGGCCCGCCCACGCGAGCCGAAGCCAGGCTGCGCCCTCGGCGCCGATCCGGTCGATCAGTGCCACCGAGGCGGCGAGGCCCAGCTGCACGCACGACATCGACACGAGCGCCATCGACGCGCCGACGGCTGCGCTGTTGCGGGCCATGGCTGGCATTCAACGGGATGCCGCGCCGCTGAAAACGATTGGCCACCCGTCGGTGCCAATCGTTACGGTCGAGGTATGTCTGCTTCCGGCCCGGCCATCGAGGCGATCGAACTGGTCAAGAGGTTCGGCGCCGCCGGGCAGCCTCCGGCCGTCGACGGCGTGAGTTTCACCGTGCCGCAGGGCACGGTGCTCGGCCTGCTGGGCCCCAACGGCGCCGGCAAGACCACCACGGTGCGGATGATGACCACACTGACGCTGCCCACCAGCGGCACGGCGCGGGTCGCGGGTTACGACGTGCGCGAGCAGCCGGACATGGTGCGGCGCAACATGGGTCTGACCGGTCAGGTAGCCACCGTCGACGAGCTGCTCACCGGCCGCGAGAACATCAGGATGATCGGCGGCCTCTACGGCATCCGCCGCCGCGAGCTGGCCCGGTTGAGTGACGAACTGCTGCAACAGTTTTCGCTCGCCGATGCGGCTGACCGGCCCGTGAAGTCGTATTCCGGCGGCATGCGCCGGCGTCTGGACCTGGCCGTCAGCTTGCTGGCCGGTCCGCCGGTGCTGTTCCTCGACGAGCCCACCACGGGCCTGGATCCCCGTAGCCGCAACGAGTTGTGGGAGGTGCTGCGCGGGCTGGTGCGCGAGGGCACCACGCTGCTGCTCACCACGCAGTACCTCGAGGAGGCCGATCAGCTGGCCGACAACATCGTGGTGATGGACAAAGGCCGGATCATCGCGGAAGGCACGCCGCTGCAACTCAAGCAGCAGGCGGGCAACGCCAGCCTGGTGGTCACGGTGACACGTTCGGAGGATCTGGCGGCCGCGGCGGCGCTGCTGCGCAAGACCGGTTCGGAGGTGTTCGTCGACGCCGGCGCCCGCGAATTGACCGCCGCGGCCAACGGCCTCGAGGACATGACTCGGGTGGCGGGCTGGTTGCGCGACAGCGAGATCGAGGTCGACGACATCGGGTTGTCACGGCCCAGCCTCGACGATGTGTTCCTGTCGCTGACGGGTCGCCGCACCGAACCCGAACAACAGGAGGAACCGGCATGACCGCTGTGACGCAAAAGCTGCCCACCCAGGCGCGCCGGCCGGAGACGCATCGCACAAACATTGCGCAGCAGTCGTGGATCATGGTGAAACGCAATATGATTCACACCAAACGCATGCCTGAGATGCTCAGCGACGTGACCGCACAACCGATCATGTTCGTGCTGCTGTTCGCCTTTGTGTTCGGCGCGTCGATCACCAACACCGGCGGTCCGTCCTACCGCGAGTTCCTGCTGGCGGGGATTCAGGCGCAGACCATCGTGTTCAGTGCGTTCGTCGTCGCGGCGGGAATCACCAACGACATCGAGAAGGGCATCATGGACCGGTTCCGCTCACTGCCGATCGCGCGGTCGTCGGTGCTGATCGGCCGCAGCGTGGCCAGCCTCCTGCACTCGTCGATCGGCATGGTCGTGATGGCCCTGACCGGCCTGGCCATCGGCTGGCGGATCCGCGGCAGCATCGCGGAGGCAGTGCTGGCGTTCGCGCTTGTCCTGGTGTTCGGGTTCGGCATCATCTGGTTCGGCATCCTCGTCGGCTCGCTGATGCGGACGGTGGAGGCTGTGAACGGCGTCATGTTCACACTGCTGTTCCCAATCACCTTCCTGGCCAATACGTTTGCGCCCACGGAGCCGATGTCGCACTGGCTTCGGGTGATCGCTGAGTGGAACCCGGTGTCATCACTGGCGCAGGCGATGCGCGAACTTTGGCGCAACGGGCCGCCCGCGCCACCGTCGGCTCAGCTGCCGCTGCACCACCCGGTGCTGGCGACCATCATCTGGTCGCTGGTGTTGACGGCGGTTTTCGCGCCGATCGCACTGCGCGCCTACGCTCGCCGCACCTCGGATTGACGCTCGTCAGGCCTGCATCCGGCGAACGTGAGCTCAGCGCGAAAAAATCGCCGTATTCTCGCGCTGAGCTCACGCTCGCGGCGGTGGCCGCGCCTAGTCCCAGGCGTGCACCTGGTTTTGGGCGGCTTCCAGGCCCAGCTTGAGTAACAGCTCGGTGGCGTCGGCGGCCTGCTCGCAGATGACCGGCACCTCCGGCCGCTCGGCCGCGGTGAAGGTTTCCAGCACGAACGTGGCAGGGTCTTTGCGGCCGGGCGGACGGCCGATGCCCACCCGCACCCGGTAGAAGTCGTTGCTGCCCAAAGCAGAACCGACCGAGCGCAAGCCGTTGTGCCCGGCAACCCCGCCGCCGAACTTCAGGCGGATGCGGCCGAAGTCGATGTCGAGTTCGTCGTGAATGACGACGAGCTCGCCGGGCGCCGCCGAGTAGAAGTTCGCCAGCGCCGCGACCTGCCGCCCCGACTCGTTCATGTAACTGCGCGGCTTGCCCAGGATGACCGGCCGCCCGGCCAGCCGGCCGGTGGCCACCTCGGCCCCGGACTTCTTGTGCGCCTTGAAGGTCGAGCCGGCACGAGCGGCGAGAAGATCGGCCACCATGAACCCGAGGTTGTGCCGGGTCTTGGCGTAGACCGGCCCGGGGTTGCCGAGGCCGACCAGCAGTCGGGGTTCGGGCACCAGCTACTCGTTGTCGGGCGCTTCGCCCGGCTCTTCCGCTGACGTCCCGCCAGCGCCTTCCGCGGCGGCCTGCGCGGCCTCGGCCGGCTCGGCTTCCATCTGCTCGGCGGTCGGCGCAGGGACCACGTTGACCACCAGCGTCTCGGGATCGGATACCAGCGTGACACCGCGAGGCAGCTCCACCTGGCTCGCCAGAATTTGGGTGCCTTCCTCGGCCCCTTCGACCGAGACGATCAGCTGCTCGGGAATCGACAGTGCCTCGGCCTCGATCTGAATCGTGGTGGCGTCCTGCGTGACCAAGGTGCCCGGCGCCGGCTCGCCCTCGATGATGACGTTCACGTCCACCGTCACCTTCTCGCCGCGGCGGACCACCAAGAGGTCGGCGTGCTGGATGTTGCGGCGAATGGGGTGGATGTCGAGCGCCTTGGTGAGGGCGAGTTGTTCCTTGCCCTCGATGTCCAATGTCAGGACGGCGTTCGCGCCCGAACTGCGCAGCACGGCGGCGAAGTCGTGTGCGGACAACAGCAGATGGCGCGGCTCAGAGCCGTGGCCGTACAGCACGGCGGGCACCTTGCCGTCGCGACGAGCGCGCCGCGACGCGCCCTTGCCGGTCTCGGTACGGACCTCGGCGGTCAGCTGGTTGGTGGTGGTCTTCGCCATGCGGTTGCTCCTGTAGTCGGTTCAGAGCACGACGCGGGAGAAAGCAACCAAGCAGGTCTCCGTCGATAACGGTGGCTGCCCACCCTCGCCGTGACGTCGTCCGAGGGTAGCCGATGAGCGCGTCAGAGCGGAAATTTGGTGCCCGTGAGCTGCTCGGACAGCTCCCACAGCGCCTTCGCGGTGTCCGCGTTGCGGGCGCGTCGACTGCGGCCCACCGGCTGAGTACGGCCGACATAGCCGAATCGCGGGCCGACGTAAGTGTTGCCGGGCAGGTCCTGCGACACCGCATACAGGGTTGGCCTCGCCCCGAAGTCGGCGTCCGTGGCGATCCGCGCGCCGAGCCGCATCAGCGCGGCGCTGAGCCGACTCGCGGAGTGGCCCTGCAGGTTCGTCGCCGAGTAGCCGGGGTGTGCGGCCAGCGCGCGCACGCCCGAGCCCGCCTCGTCCAGGCGCCGCTGCAGCTCGCTGGTGAACAGCAGGTTCGCGAGCTTGGACTGCGCATAAGCCAACCACGGCCGGTAGCGGCGCGACTGCCAGTTGAGATCGTCGAGGTCGATCCGTCCTAGCTGGTGTGCCTGCGACGACACCGTCACCACGCGGTCGGTGATCTTCGGCAGCAGCAGGTTCGTCAAGGCGAAGTGGCCGAGATGGTTTGTGCCGATCTGGCTTTCGAAGCCGTCCTTGGTCACCGCGTGCGGGACGGCCATGATGCCGGCGTTGTTCACCAGCACGTCGACGGCGGACACTCCTGCGGCGAATTCGTGCACCGACGCCAGATCCTGCAAGTCGAGTCTGCCCACCTCGACGTCGCCACGGATCGTCCGTGCCGCCTCGTCTCCTCTCTCGGTGTTGCGCACGGCCAACACCACATGCGCTCCGACACGGGCCAATTCGCGTGCGGTGACCAGTCCGAGGCCGCTGTTGGCCCCGGTGACGATCACAGTGCGTCCGGTGAAGGAGGGAAGGTCAGCAGCTGTCCAGCCGGTCATGAGAAGTCCCCCTAACGTGTCGCCTCCGGCGGCGAGCAGGCACAGAATCGCATTGCAAAGACCTCGATCGTGCGATTTGGTGTCTGCTCGCGGTACAGCCACCGCCCGCGGGGCCATGCTGGGATCAGCGGACCGCGACGGTGAATCCCTTGATGATCGTCAGCACGTCGGGATCGGATTCCTGCGCCGGATCGGCCAGAGTGGTCACCGAGAATTGAACGAGGTAGCGCTGATTCGCGGGCGGCTTCGCCGTGGCGATCACGATCCTGTTGTAGCGGTGCACCCGCTGGCCGGTCGTGTCGGGGTAGGACGCCTCGATCTTCGCCGAAGGCATGCCGTTGAACGGCTCCTGTATTGCGCCGGGCATCTCGTAGGCGTGCTTGAGCGCCTCGACGGGATCGAAGGGGGCTCCAGTCAGCTTGAACACCAAAAGCATTGCGGTCGGCTGGAACGTTCCCACCGCGGTTTTGCGGATGATCTCGAACGCCGACGGCTGCTTGTCGTCGGTGACCACCGCCCAGCCCGGCGGGTGCGGCATGGACACCGTCAACTCGGTCAGCGTCTGCGGTGTCATTGGCGTGCCGTCGACGCCTTTCTGCTGCAGATACTGCGAAAAGGGAACGGGCGCTTGGCTTGTGGGCGTCGGTGTCGCCGGCGTCGACGACCACACCGCTCGATAGTCCGTCGGCTTGGTGGTACAGCCGGCAACCGCGCAGAGCACCGCCACCGCAAATACGAACTGGCGCAACGTCACAAGATCTCGTACAGCACGTCGACCGGACGGGCCAGCCGGGTGCCCTTCGGGGTGACGACGAACGGCCGCTCGATCAGGATCGGATGCTGGGCCATGGCGTCCAGCAGCTCGTCGTCGCTGGCATCGTCGAGGCCCAGTTCCGAATACTGCGCCTCTTTTTTACGCACCGCTGCGCGCACCGGAATTCCAGCGTCGCGGATCATGTCAGCCAGCTGCCCGCGTGTCGGCGGAGTCTTCAGATACTCGACGATCTGCGGCTCGATCCCGTTGTCCTGCAGCAACTTCAGCGCATTGCGCGACGTCGAGCACCGGGGGTTGTGGTAGATGACACTCGCGGAGCGGTCCGCCATCACGCTTCTCCGTCGAAAAGCCCTGTCACCGAACCGTTTTCGAACACCGCGCGAATGGTACTGGCCAGCAGGGGCGCGATCGACAGCACCGTCAGCTGCGGGAAGCGCTTGTCTTCGCCGATCGGCAGCGTGTTGGTGACGATCACCTCTTTGGCGCCACTGGCCTGCAGCCGCTCGGCCGCGGGTTCGGACAGCACGCCGTGCGTGGCGGCGATGATCACGTCCCGCGCGCCGTCGTCGTGCAGCAGCTTCACCGCCCCGGCGATGGTGCCGCCGGTGTCGATCATGTCGTCGATCAGCACGCAGGTACGCCCCTGCACGTCACCGACCACGCGGTTGGACACGACCTGATTCGGCACGCGCGGATCGCGGGTCTTGTGGATGAACGCCAGCGGAACGCCGCCCAGCGAATCGGCCCACTTCTCGGCGATGCGCACGCGACCGGAGTCGGGGGAGACCACCACCATGTCGTCGGTCGAGTAGTTGTCCTTGATGTAGCCGGTGAGCAGGTTCTGCGCCCGCATGTGGTCCACCGGCCCGTCGAAGAAGCCCTGGATCTGGTCGGTATGCAGGTCGACGGTGACGATGCGGTCAGCGCCGGCCGTCTTGAGCAGGTCGGCGACGAGCCGAGCCGAGATCGGCTCGCGGCCGCGGTGCTTCTTGTCCTGCCGCGCATAGGGGTAGAACGGCACGATCGCCGTGATGCGCTTGGCACTGCCCCGCTTGAGCGCGTCGAGCATCAGCAGCTGCTCCATCAGCCACTTGTTCAGCGGCGCGGGATGGGACTGCAGCACGAACGCGTCGCAGCCGCGGACGGACTCCTCGAAGCGGACGAAGATCTCGCCGTTCGCAAAATCGCGGGCCGTCTGCGCGGTGACCTGGACGTCGAGCTCCTTGGCCACCTCTTCGGCGAGCTCAGGGTGCGCGCGGCCCGCAAAGAGCATCAGGTTCTTGCGGTTATCGGTCCAGTCGGTGCCCACGGTGCCTCGCCGATTCGTCGGGAATGTCGGCCCAATGGTACGTGGTTGCGGGCACGCGAATAACGGGTGACCGGATCAGGTTCTTTCCTCGTCTGCAGTTGCCTTACGCGCCGCCTCGTCCGCCGCCGAACCCGGCCGGTTGCGGGCCACCCAGCCCTCGATGTTGCGCTGCGGACCCGCCGAGACGGCCAGCGCGCCCGGCGGCACATCCTCACGGATAACCGTGCCGGCACCCGTATACGCGCCGTCGCCGATGGTCACCGGTGCGACAAACATCGTGTCCGAGCCGGTGCGCACGTGCGATCCCACTTTGGTGCGATGCTTGGTCTGGCCGTCGTAGTTGACGAACACGCTGGACGCGCCGATGTTGGTGTGCTCGCCGATGTCGGCGTCGCCGACGTACGTCAGGTGCGGCACCTTGCTTCCGGTGCCGATCGTGGCGTTCTTGGTTTCGACGAAAGCGCCCAGCTTGCCGTCGGCGCCCAGCACTGTGCCCGGCCGCAGGTACGTGAACGGCCCGACCTGGGCGTTGTCGCCGATCGTCGACGACACGCCGTGCGTGCGCACCACCGAGGCGCCGGCGCCGACGGTCACGTCGACCAGCGTGGTGTCCGGTCCGATCGCGGCGCGTTCGCCGACGCGCGTCCGACCCAGCAGCTGCGTGCCGGGCTGGATCACGGCGTCGCGGCCGATCGTCACGTCGACGTCGATCCACGTGGTTGCCGGATCGGTGACGGTGACACCCGCGCGCTGATGGTCCGCGACGATGCGGCGGTTGAATTCCGCCGCCAGCATGGACAGCTGAACGCGGTCGTTGACGCCGGCCACCAGCATCGCGTCGTCGACGTGCTGGGCGTGCACGGTCAGGCCGTCTTGGCGGACGATCGACACCACGTCGGTGAGGTAGCGCTCATGTTGGGCGTTGTCGTCACGCAGCCGGCTCAGCGCGGAGCGCAGCGCCGCAAGGTCGAACGCGTAGACGCCGGCGTTGACTTCGCGGATCTCGCGCTGCGAGGCCGTCGCGTCGGCCTGCTCGACGATCGCGATCACCTCGCGGTCCTGGGTGCGCAGGATGCGGCCATAGCCCGTCGGGTCGGGCAGCGTCGTGGTGACCACGGTGACCGCCGCCGGCTCGGCGCGATGGGTTGCGACGAGCTCGGCCAGCGTGTCGGCGTCCAACAGCGGGATGTCCCCCGAGGTGACGACGACGATGCCGTCGAACCCGTCCGGAAGCGCATCAAGGCCGCACGCCGTCGCGTGGCCGGTGCCCAGCTGTTGATCCTGCACCGCGACCTCGATCGGGCGGCCCAGCTCCTGCGCCAGTTCGGCGACGGCCGGGGCGATCCGGTCGCGGTCCTGGCCGAGCACCACGACCAGGTGCTGCGGCGCGAGTTTGCCTACCGAGTGCAGCAGGTGTGCCAACATGCTGCGGCCGGCCAGTGTGTGCAGCACTTTGGGGGTGTCGGACTTCATGCGGGTGCCTGCCCCGGCGGCCAGCACGATCACGGCCGTATCGGAATGTTCAGTCACCAGGACCTCCCGCCTTGCGTTCGCCCCCACATCGCGAGCGTGCGTGTCTGTTCACCGACACGCCGTCAAGCGTGTCATTTTGTGCACGCTCGCGGCAAAAAGTTGACGCCAATCAATTGGGGTCGTCGACCGAGCGCCCGAGATAGGCCATCAGCCGGGCCGTCGGCGTCGCGTCGTCCGGCGCGGGTTTGGCCGGTCCGAAGGCTCCCGGGCGTCGCGTCAACTCCTCGGGGATCGACTCCACGAGCTGGCAGCAGAAGCGCAGCAACTCATCGGGCAGCTCGATCAGCCTGCCCTGCGAGCGGTAGATATCCCAGCTGTGAATTGCCAGGTCCGCGACGGGGAAGGCCAATGCCTGGCGCAGCGGCACCTCACCTGCAGGTGACGGACGCGGCGCCTCGAGGTCGGGATCAGTCGACACGTCCCGCAACCGCGCCGACAGGTCGCGAAGCCGTGCGGCCGGGTTTTCGCTCACCCAATCCGCCGGCTCCGAACGGCCCCACAGATCTGCGCCCTCGAAGAGCGCGACGATCTTCGCCGCGCTGCCCGTGGCGTGGCCGACGAGCTCGCGGATGGTCCAGTTCTCGAGGTTCGACGGCCGGTCCCAGCTATCCGGCAGGATCTGCTCGACGGCTGTGAGCAGGAACCGCAGCGCCTCTGCAGCGAGTACGTCGATGTGCGCGGTCGTCTCGTCCATCATGGCAAGCCTCGCTCCGTGCCGATTGTCGCTCGGGCCAGCCTCGCTCCGTCGCCAGGACTCGAACCTGAACTCTCAGAACCAAAATCTGATGTGCTGCCGATTACACCACGACGGACTGTTCACCAGCGTCAGCGTGACTCTAACCGAACCTCTAGGGCCGGCTCGTGATCAGGGAGTGAGCACGAGCAGCAGCCGAACCAGCTCAGCTTGCCGGTGGGTGTCCGTTTTCTCGAAGATGTGCTGCAGATGAGTGCGACCGTCGTCAGCGAAACACACAGTTCTTCGGATATCTGCTTCAGCTCGTGGCCGTGCAAAAGGCGTAACGAAACATCGGCTTCGGAATTGGTCAGACGATAAAGACGCCGCAGCAACGCCATGGTTGGCTCCGGTTCCTGTTCCGGGTCGATAAGAAAGCATCAAGGCCGACTTGTTCGGAGGACACGGCGAGGAGGGAACGCGTGTACGGCAAGAAGCAGGTTGCCGCGCGCTGAAGCTGAAAGCGTAACCTGGCTCCGTGGCGGCACCAGACAAGGAAGCGCGCGCCCCCCGCGCTCGCATGACCGGGGCAGAGCGCCGCCATCAGCTCATCGACGTCGCCCGGTCGCTGTTCGCCGAGCGCGGCTACGAAGGCACTTCGATCGAGGAGATCGCCCAGCGGGCGAACGTGTCCAAGCCCGTCGTCTACGAACACTTCGGCGGCAAGGAGGGCCTGTACGCCGTCGTCGTCGACCGTGAAATGTCCGCACTGCTCGACGGCATCACCTCGTCGCTGACCAAGTCCACCAACAACCGGTCGCGGCTGCGCATCGAGCGCGTCGCGCTGGCGCTGCTCAGCTACGTCGACGAACGCACGGACGGCTTCCGCATCCTGACCCGCGACTCCCCGGTCGGCATCACCTCGGGAACGTATTCGACGCTGCTCAACGAGGCCGTCAACCAAGTGTCGTCGATCCTGGCCGGCGACTTCTCCCGGCGCGGCCTGGACCCCGAGATGGCGCCGTTGTACGCGCAGGCGCTCGTCGGTTCGGTGTCGATGACGGCCCAGTGGTGGCTGGACGTACGCGAGCCGAAGAAGGAAGTGGTGGCCGCGCATTTGGTGAACCTGTGCTGGAACGGGCTGATGCACCTCGAAGACGACCCGGTCCTGCACGACGAATAGGACGAATAGACAGCCTTCTGCCAGCCACCCCACGGCGTTACCATGGGTGCTTCCGCAGGGAGCTAGCCGTGACTGACACCCCCGAGTTCCACCTTCTCGCCCACGAGCTGCAGGCTGCCGGCCGGCTGGAAGATCTTCAGCAGAGGGTCAAGGTCGCCGCCCGCCGCCTCGCCGACGCCCAAGGCGCGACGTTCGTGCTGCTCGACGGCGACTGCTGCTACTACGCCGACGAAGACTCGATGAGCCCGCTGTGGAAGGGTCAACGCTTTCCGGCGTCGGCATGTATCAGCGGTTGGGCCATGATGCACCGCACGGCCGTGGCGATCGGCGACATCCGCCACGACGAACGCATCCCGCAGGAGGCCTACCGCCCGACGTTCGTCCGCAGCCTCGTGATGGCGCCGATGCTGGCGCCCGAACCGCTGGGCGCCGTCGGGGTGTACTGGTCGCGGCCGGGACGGCCGACGCCAGAGGTGGTGGCAGCCATCGAACGCCTGGCCGACCTGGCGGCACGCGAACTTCGGCGCTTCCCCGACGGGCTGCCCGATCCCAGCTTCAAACCTGCCTGGGCCACCGCGCCGGCCTGACCTCGGCGCCGTCGCCGCGTCGGATTTGGGCGGCACCGCAACGGCTTTGGCGCGTTGCTTACGATGGATGACATCATGACCGACACCCCGATCGCGGGGCTCGTCAACCTGGCGCTGCGCGACCCGTCGCTGCAAGACGTCGCCCGGCGCGCCGCCGCTTCGCCCCCTGAGCTGAACGTGGTCGGCCCGGCCGGCGCCCGTCCGTTCGTCACGGCCGCGCTGGCGCAGGCGGGCCCGCTGCTGGTCGTCACGGCCACCGGCCGGGAAGCCGACGACCTGACCGCTGAACTCAAAGGCGTGTTCGGTGACGCCGCCGCGCTGTTTCCCTCGTGGGAGACGCTTCCGCACGAGCGGCTCTCACCAGGCGTCGAGACCGTCGGTGCCCGCATCGCTGTGCTGCGCCGGCTCGCATTCCCGGGCGACGAGCCGCTGAAAGTCGTTGTCACAACGGTGCGTTCGCTGCTGCAGCCGATGGCGCCCAACCTGGCCGACATCGAACCGGTGACGCTGACGGTCGGCAGCGAAGCCGAGTTCGAAGCCGTCGTGGCGCGGCTGGTCGACTTGGCCTACACCCGCGTCGACATGGTCGGCAAGCGCGGTGAGTTCGCGGTGCGCGGCGGCATCCTCGACATCTTCCCGCCGACCGCCGAGCACCCGGTGCGGGTGGAGTTCTGGGGCGACGAGGTCAGCGAGATGCGGATGTTCGCCGTCGCCGACCAGCGGTCGATCCCCGGGCTGGACGTGCACACCGTCACAGCCGTCGCCTGCCGCGAATTCCTGCTGACCGACGAAGTCCGCGCCAAAGCCGCCGAGCTGGCCGGGACAACCGCCAAGGGCGGCCCGATCGGCAGCGTCGGCGACATGCTGGCCAAGCTCGCCGAAGGCATCCCGGTCGACGGCATGGAAGCACTGATGCCGGTGCTGGGCGCGGGACAGCTCAGCCTGCTGCTCGACCATCTGCCGAAAGGCACGCCGCTTCTGGTGTGCGAGCCCGAGAAGGTGCGGACCCGCGCGGCCGATTTGATCAAGACAGGCCGTGAGTTCCTGGAGGCGTCCTGGTCGACGGCCGCGCTGGGCGCCGAGGCGCCAGTGGACGTGGAGCAGTTGGGTGCGTCGGGCTTTCTGGAGCTCGACGACGTGCACGCCGCGGCGATCGAGGGCGAGCATCCGTGGTGGACGCTGAGCCAGCTACCCGATCCCGACGCCGTGCAACTCGAGATGCGGGCAGCACCGTCGGCGCGCGGCCATCAGCACAGCGTCGAAGAGATCTTCGCGATGCTGCGGGCGCACGTCAGCACGGGCGGCACCGCGGCGATCGTCGCGCCCGGCACCGGCACCGCGCACCGCGTGGTCGAGCAACTCAAAGACGCCGACGTCGCCGCCGTCTGCCTCGAGCCCGGTGACGCCCCGAGCCCCGGTGTCGTCGGCGTGCTCAAGGGCACGCTGCACGACGGCGTCGTACTACCGGGCGCTGCGCTGGTGATAATCACCGAAACCGACCTCACCGGCAGCCGGGTCGCGGTCACCGAGGGCAAGCGGCTCGCCGCCAAGAGGCGCAACGTCGTCGACCCGCTCACACTCACCGCAGGCGATCTCGTCGTTCACGACCAGCACGGGATCGGCCGCTTCGTCGAGATGGTCGAGCGCACGGTCGGCGGCGCCCGCCGCGAGTACCTGGTCCTCGAATACGCATCCGGGCGCCGCGGCGGCCAGGATCGGCTGTACGTGCCGATGGACTCCCTCGACCAGCTGTCGCGCTACGTGGGCGGCGAATCGCCGACGCTGTCGAGGCTCGGCGGCAGCGACTGGGCGAACACAAAAACCAAGGCGCGCAGAGCCGTTCGCGAAATCGCCCAGGAACTCGTCGCGCTGTATGCGAAACGTCAGGCCTCGCCGGGACACGCGTTCAGCCCGGACACCCCGTGGCAAGCCGAGATGGAGGATGCGTTCGGTTTCACCGAGACCATGGACCAGCTGACCGCGATCCAAGAGGTCAAGGCCGACATGGAGAAGCCGATCCCGATGGACCGGGTGATCTGCGGCGACGTCGGCTACGGCAAGACCGAGATCGCGGTGCGGGCGGCGTTCAAGGCGGTGCAGGACGGCAAGCAGGTGGCGGTGCTGGTGCCGACGACGCTGCTGGCCGACCAGCATCTGCAGACGTTCACGGCGCGCATGGCGGGGTTCCCGGTGCGCATCAAGGCGCTGTCGCGGTTCACCAGCACCGCCGAATCCCGCGAAGTGCTCGAGGGCATGGCCGACGGCACCGTCGACATCGTGATCGGCACCCACCGGCTGCTGCAGACCGGCGTGCGCTGGAAAGACCTGGGCCTGGTGATCGTCGACGAGGAGCAGCGGTTCGGCGTCGAGCACAAGGAGCACATCAAGAGCTTGCGCACCCATGTCGACGTGCTGACCATGAGTGCCACCCCGATTCCGCGCACGCTGGAGATGAGCCTGGCCGGGATCCGCGAGATGTCGACCATCCTGACTCCGCCGGAGGAGCGCTATCCGGTGCTGACGTACGTCGGTCCGCACGACGAGAAGCAGATCGCCGCGGCGCTGCGGCGTGAGCTACTGCGCGACGGCCAGGCGTTCTACATCCACAACCGGGTCAGCTCCATCGACGCCGCCGCTGCGCGGGTGGCCGCGTTGGTGCCGGAGGCCCGAGTCGTGGTCGCGCATGGGCAGATGCCGGAGGATCTGTTGGAGCGCACCGTCGAGGGGTTCTGGAACCGCGAATACGACATCTTGGTGTGCACCACGATCGTCGAGACCGGGCTGGACATCTCCAACGCCAACACGCTGATCGTCGAGCGCGCCGACACGTTCGGGCTGTCGCAGTTGCACCAGCTGCGCGGCCGGGTGGGGCGTTCGCGGGAACGTGGCTACGCCTACTTCTTCTATCCGCGCGAGCAGCCGCTGACCGAGACTGCCTATGACCGGCTGGCCACGATCGCCCAGAACAACGAACTCGGCGCGGGCATGGCCGTCGCGATGAAGGACCTCGAGATCCGCGGCGCCGGCAATGTGCTGGGGGTCGAGCAGTCGGGGCATGTTGCCGGCGTGGGTTTCGACCTGTACGTGCGGCTGGTCGGCGAGGCCGTGGAGGCGTATCGCGCCGCGGCCGACGGTCAGATGGTCAGCACGCCCGAGGAGCCCAAGGAGGTGCGCATCGACCTGCCGGTCGACGCACATTTGCCGCCGGACTACATCGGCAGCGATCGGCTGCGGCTGGAGGCCTACCGCCGGCTGGCCGCCGCGGCCGACGACGACGCCGTCGCCTCGGTCGTCGAAGAGCTGGTAGACCGGTACGGGCCGCTGCCCGAGCCGGCGCGGCGGCTGGTGGCGATGGCCAGGCTGCGGCTGCTGGCACGCCACTACGGCGTCACGGAGGTGCTCGCGACGGGCACCACGCTGCGGCTGTCACCGTTGACGCTGCTCGACTCCCAGCAGCTGCGGCTCAAGCGCCTGCATCCGTCGGCCAGCTACCGGGCGACCACGTCGACCGTGCAGCTGCCGATCCCCCGGGCCGGCCAAGGCGTCGGCGCGCCGCGCATCCGTGACCTCGAACTGGTGCAGATGGTCGCCGACCTGCTGTTGGCGCTGGATGACAAGGCGCCGGGAAGTATTGATATAACCGAGGTCACCGACACGCGGGAGGGGGCGAGACCATGACCGTGATTCTGGTCGACCCCCGGCGCCCGGCGATGGTTCCGGTCGAGGCGGTTGGTCTGCTCGCGGGTGATGTCCAGTACACCGAGGAGATGCCGATCCGGGTGCCGTGGTCGCTGCCGGCGGCGCGGCCGGTGTTCGACGGGTCCGATGCCCCGGTGCTGCTGTCGTCGGATTCCGAGCACCCGGCAGTCAAGGCGCGGTTGGCTGCCGGCGACCGGGTGATTGCCGCGCCCGCGCCGCAGCCGGGGGAGCGGTTGGTCGATGCGGTCGCGCTGATGGACAAGCTGCGCACCAACGGGCCGTGGGAGAGCGAGCAGACCCACGACTCGCTGCGTCGCTACCTGCTGGAAGAGACCTACGAGCTGTTCGACGCAGTGCACAGCGGCAACGCCGACGACCTTCGCGAAGAACTCGGCGACGTCCTGCTGCAGGTGCTGTTCCACGCCCGGATCGCCGAGGACGCGCCACAGCATCCGTTCACCATCGACGACGTGGCGGACTCGCTGCTGCGCAAGCTCGGCAACCGCGTGCCCGGAGTGCTTGCCGGAGAAGAGATTTCGCTCGAACGCCAAATCGCCGAGTGGGACGAACGCAAGGCCCTGGAGAAGGCTCGAGGGTCTTGCCTCGACGGCATCCCGACGGGCCAGCCGTCGCTGGCACTTGCGCAGAAGGTGCTCAGTCGGGTGCGAGACGCCGGGCTGCCGGCGGACCTGGTTCCGCACGGCGTGACGACGGTCGCGGTGACCGCTGACGGGGATGCCGAAAACGCTTTGCGTGCAGAGGTTTTGCAGTTCATGGAAATGGTACGGACAGCCGAGAAGAACATCGCGGCGGCGCGTCGCGGTTCCGACGTACCGGAGGAGCTCGACGTGGCGGTGCTAGACGCGATCACCGAAGACGAGTGGCGGGCGGCGTGGCCGGCCACCGAGCCGACGGACACCGAGCCCGGTGAGCCGGCGCCCGCGCCGGAGCCTGGTGAGCCCGCGCCCGACCGCATCCCCGAGCCGGGCCCGGCCGACGTACCCGAACCCGGGCCCGTCGAAGTCCCGGAGCCTTCGCCGGTGGAGACGCCGGAGCAGTCACCCACCCAATCGACTGTGCAGTGAGGGTGCGACCTACTCGCACTTCTGCGCCCTAGGCGCACACTCAAAAGTTCAGCTCAGGCGAACAGGGTCGAACCCCAGAAGCCCGACGAGTCGTGCTCCCGAACACCGGGCGGGCAGGCGAACACCGCGCTGCTGGTGTGAGTGATGTATTCGTTGAGCAGGTCCTTGCGCGACAGCACGGTCTGCATCGGCACGAAGTGCGTCAGCGGATTGCGCACGAACGCGATGAAGAACAGGCCGAAGTCCAGGTGGCCGAATCCGTCGGCGCCGTCGGTGAAGTTGTAGCCGCGGCGCAGAATTTCGATTCCGCCGAGCTGCTCCGCCGAGGCCAGCCGCACATGGGCGTCGCGGTCGATCAGCGGTTCGCCCTTACTGGTCTTGCTGGTCAGATCCAGCTCGTCGAACTCGTCGGCATAGCCGATCGGCGCACCGCTGCCCTTGTGCCTGCCGATCACCCGCTCCTGCTCCAAAAGCGTTGTGCGGTCCCAGTTTTCGATCCGCATCCGGATGCGCCGGGTAATCAGGTAGCTGCCCCCGGTCATCCAGTCCGGCCCGTCACCCGGCGGTACCCAGACGTGCTGGTTCAGCTTCTCGGTGTCCTCGGCCTTGAGGTTGCGCGTTCCGTCCTTGAAGCCGAACAGGTTTCGCGGCGTCGTCTGGTCGCGAGAGGTGGACGACGTGCGTCCGAAGCCCAGCTGCGTCCAGCGCACCGCGGCCGTGCCGAACGCGACGCGGGCCAGATTGCGGATCGCGTGCACCGCCACTTGTGGGTCGTTCGCGCATGCTTGCACGCAGATGTCGCCGCCGCATCGCGCCGGGTCCAGCGTCTCGTTGGGAAATTTCGGCAAGTCCGCCAGTGCGGCCGGCTTGCGATGAGCGATGCCGAAGCGGTCCTTGCCGTCTTTGACGAAGAACGACGGCCCGAACCCGATCGTCAGCGTCAACGCGGAGGCCGGAAGTCCAAGCGCCTCACCGGTATCCGACGGCGGCGCATGGGGGTTGAGTCCTACCGCGCCGCGTGGGACGGTTTCGTCGCCCGCGGTCATCCGCTCCGCCATCTTCGTCCACTGCCGCAGCAGCGCCACGACGTCGTCGCGCGAATCGGTGGTGACGTCGAACGCGCAGAAGTGCAGCCGGTCCTGCTGCGGGGTGACGATGCCGGCCTGGTGCTCGCCGCGGAACGGAATCGGCCGGTGGATGTCCACCGCTTCAGCGGCGGCCGTCGCGCGCCCGGCCAGCGCACCCGCTCCTGCGGCGCCCACCACCGCCGCGGTCACCCCGGCCGCGCCGAACAGCGTGCGCCGAGAGATGCCGCGCCGCTCGCCGGTGGCGACGGCGTCGGGCTCGACCGGATCGTTACTGCGGGGCGATGACACCTTGAACCTGGCTGACTTCCTTGGACAGTGCGTCGATGGCGCGTGAAAGTTCTTGGCGTGCAGGCTCGGTCACGGTCTCATACGAGACGAATGCGTCGCCTTTGCGATACTTGTCCAGCAGTGCGAACACGTCGGTGAACCGCTGGTCCACCCGCTTGCCTAGCTGTGCATCGCGCTGGTCGAGGATCGGGCGCACCGACGCGACCGCGGCCTGGGAGCCCTCCACATTGGCGTGGAAGTCCCATAGGTCGGTATGGCTGAAAATGTCTTCTTCGCCGGTGATCTTGCTGATCGCGATCTCGTCGAGCAGTCCCTGCGCGCCGCCGGCGATCTGGGTGGAGTCGATTCTGTAGTCGGGCGACGCCACCTGCTGGTGAAGTTCGCGGACGTCGTTCATCAGCTGGTCGGCGATCGCGTTCGTATCGGGCTGGGGGCCGGTCACCCACAGATCCTTTTCCAGCCGGTGGAAACCGGTCCACTTCTGGCCCGGCTCGAGGTCGGCCTCGCGCCGGTCGATGCGCGGGTCCAAGTCATTGGGGAACGACTCGGCGACCGGCTCGATCCGCTCGTAATACGTTCGGGCCGTGGGGTATTGGGCCTTGGCCGCAGCGACGTCGCCCTTTTTGACCGCATTGACGAACAACTCCGTGGCGGCGAGAAGCGCGTCGGTCTGCGACAGCACGTAGCGCTTGTAGTTGTCCGAGGCTTCCTCAAACTTGCCCTCGGCGCTGGTGTTCACCGCTTCGCCGGTGACGGTGAAGTCTCCCCGGATGCCGTCGCCCACCATGCCTGGTTTGCAGGCGGTTTGGTACTTGCCGGGTTCGTTGAGATTCACGACGAGCTTGCGCTGCAAGCCGGGGGAGATGTTCTCGACCTCGCCCATCACCCGCTGGCCCTCGCCGTAGACATAGAACTCGGTGACCTTGTTGCCGTTGTTGGTGATGACGAAGGTGGTTGCGCCCGTTGTGGTTTCGGTCTTCGACAGCTGACAGCTGGTGTCGGTTGCGGTGACCGTGACCTCCGTTGCGGCTCCCGCCGCCGAGGAGTTGTTCTTGGCGGAATCCTTGGCGGCACAGCTTGCCAGCGAGGCGCCGGCCAACACGGCAGCGATCGCCGCCAAGCCTCTGCTCGCGGAAGAACGACGGCTCACGTAGTGGACCTTTCCGGGGTGGGTTGGGGCGCCGGCTGCCCGGCGCTCTCGGCGGGACGTGCGGGCTTGTGGGTGGGACGAAGGAACAGCGCCAGTACCACGACCAGGTAGGTGAGGTAGACGACCAACTGCAGCACCGACGGCATCGGGCTGATGTTGAAGATGCCTTGGATCAGTTCGCCGTACCAGGCGGACCAATTGATCCAGTGGCTGATGTCGAAAGCGGTGGCGCCCAGGCCGGGAAGCCAGCCGACCGTCTGCAGCGCGTGCACGCCGTAGCCGAGGATGCCCGCGGCGACAAGGATGAGGAATACCCCGGTGTAGGTGAAGAACTTGCCCAGGTTGATCCGTACCGCACCCAGGTACATGCCCCAGGCGATCGCGGCGGCCACCAGCACCCCGAGCAGCAATCCAACCAGCGGCCATGCGGTTTCGGCTTCGGCGTAGCCGACCATGAACAGCGCGGTCTCGAAGCCCTCCCGGCCGACGGCCAGGAATGCCAGCGCGAACACCGCCAGCGCACCGGTTTCCAGCGCCTTGGCCATGCCGGCGCGCAATTCACCGGAGATACCGGCCGCGGCCTTCTTCATCCACAGCACCATGGTGGTGACGATCGCGACCGCGACCAGGGACGCAATCCCGGCGATCGCCTCAGCGCCGAGGTCGGTGACGGTGTAGGCGCTGTACTGGATGATCAGGAACACGCCGACGGTCATCGCAACCGCTGCGCCCACACCGAGCCACACCCACTTGAGTGCGTCGCGCCGCTGTGCCTTGACCAGAAACGCCACGAGCACCATCACGACGATCCCGGTTTCCAGGCCCTCGCGCAGCCCGATCAGTCCGCTGCCAACCAGCTGGGAAGAAAGCGTCGGGGCGGCCGCGGTCACGCTCACAGAGAGGTCTGGGCCTGCAGTCATGCGCTTCCTTACGTCACTTTGGCACGCCGAGTTAGGTTCCGCTCACCTTACCAATTCACAGAATTTCACGGTATACGTCGTCAACCGCATGGAGGAGAGCCGAGGGTCGCCGTTCTCATGGGACCATGAGGTGAACCGAAGCACGTTGAGGAGATGTGTTGCCGCCGCAGGGCTGGGGGTTGGACCCTCGTGCGAGTGATGCCGGAAAGGGCCGGGCTTTGACCGGGGGGCGCTGGCTGCAGGTTGTCGTCGTATTGGCGGCGACGGCCGTGCTGATGGCCTCGAGCTGCTCGTGGCATCTGGGGACGCCGATTCCCGAGGGTGTGCCGCCCCCGGCAGGCGACCCGGTCCCCGAAATCGACACCCATGCCGCGGGGCGTCCGGCTGATCAGCTGCACGCCTGGGCCGCCGCCCGCGCGCCCGCGCTGCACATGCCGGTGAACGCGCTGGAGGCGTACGCCTACGCCGCCCGGGTCGCCGAGGTGGAAAACCCCGACTGCCACATCTCGTGGACCACGCTGGCCGGCATCGGGATGGTCGAAAGCCACAACGGCACCTACCGCGGCGCCACGATCGCGCCCAACGGCGACGTCACGCCCGCCATTCGCGGCGTGCAGCTCGACGGCAGCAACGGCAACCTCGAGATCATGGACACCGACCACGGTCTGCTCGACGGCGACAACGGCATCGACCGGGCAATGGGGCCGATGCAGTTCATCCCGGAGACGTGGCGGCTCTACGGTGTCGACGCCAACAACGACGGGGTGGTCAGCCCGGACAACTTCGACGATGCCGCGCTGTCGGCGGCCGGCTACCTGTGCTGGCGCGGCCGCGACCTGTCCACCCCCGAAGGCTGGATGAGAGCCCTGCGCGCCTACAACCTGTCCGACCAGTACGCCAGAACCGTGCGCGACTGGGCCACCGCATACGCCGACGGACACCCGCTGTAATAACAGCCCGCTAGGGTGAGTTGTCCTAGCCAGCCGATCCAAGGAGAGACTGTGCCCATCATCGAGCAGGTCGGAGCACGGGAAATTCTCGACTCCCGCGGCAACCCGACCGTCGAGGTCGAACTGGCCCTCACCGACGGGACGTTCGCGCGGGCAGCGGTCCCATCGGGAGCGTCCACCGGCGAGCACGAGGCCGTCGAGTTGCGCGACGGCGCTTCGCGCTACGGCGGCAAGGGCGTCGAGAAGGCAGTCACCGCGGTGCTCGACGAGATCGCGCCAGCGGTCATCGGAATGTCCGCGGACGACCAGCGGCTGGTAGATCAGGCGCTGCTGGACCTCGACGGCACTCCGGACAAGTCGCGGCTGGGCGCGAACGCCATCCTCGGGGTGTCGCTGGCGGTGGCGAAGGCGGCCGCGGAATCGGCCGCGCTGCCGCTGTTCCGCTACCTCGGCGGGCCTAACGCGCACATCTTGCCGGTGCCGATGCTCAACATCCTCAACGGCGGCGCGCACGCCGACACCGGCGTCGACGTCCAAGAGTTCATGATCGCGCCCATTGGTGCGCCCAGCTTCAAGGAGGCGCTGCGCGCCGGCGCGGAGGTGTACCACGCGCTGAAGTCGGTGCTCAAGAAGCAAGGCTTGTCGACGGGCCTCGGCGACGAAGGCGGATTTGCCCCCGACGTCGCGGGCACCAAGGCCGCGCTGGATCTGATCCTGTCGGCGATCGAGGCCGCGGGTTACAAACCCGGTTCGGAGGTGGCGCTGGCGCTGGACGTGGCGGCAACCGAATTCTTCGACGCCGCAAGCGGTTACGCGTTCGAGAAGGAGACCCGCGACTCCGCGCAGATGACGCAGTTCTACGCCGAACTGCTCAACACCTATCCGCTGGTGTCGATCGAAGATCCGCTGGCCGAAGACGACTGGGACGGCTGGGTGGCGCTGACTAAGGAGATCGGCGACCGGGTTCAGCTCGTGGGCGACGATCTGTTCGTCACCAACCCCGAGCGCCTGGAGGAGGGCATCGAAAAGGGCGCCGGCAACGCGCTTTTGGTGAAGGTGAACCAGATCGGCACGCTCACCGAGACGCTGGACGCGGTCGCGCTTGCGCACAACAGCGGATACCGCACGATGATGAGCCACCGCAGCGGCGAGACCGAGGACACCACGATCGCCGACCTGTCCGTGGCCGTCGGCAGCGGTCAGATCAAGACCGGTGCGCCGGCGCGCAGCGAGCGCGTCGCCAAGTACAACCAGTTGCTGCGGATCGAGGAGACCCTCGGCGACGCCGCACGCTACGCCGGAGACCTTGCGTTCCCGCGCTTTTCGTTGGAGGCCGACTGAGCAGTGCCCGACTCCAAGCGGTCCGACCCGAAGCGGCGCTCCCCGGGGTCACGTCCCGGCCGGGGCGACAGCGCGCGGGAGCGTCCGCGGTCGACGGCACAGCGCCGGGAGACACGCGCCGCTGATTCCCGGGCCACGGAAGAGCCTGCGGCAGAGTCGATTACAGCGTCGATCGCGGCGGCCGCGGCTCGCCAGAGCGAACAACGGCTGGGTTTCACCGCGCGCCGTGCGGCGATCCTGGCCGCAGTCATCTGTGTGCTCACGCTGACGATCGCCGGGCCGGTGCGAACATACTTCGCGCAGCGCACCGAGATGAAGCAGCTGGCCGCCAGTGAGGCCACGCTGCGCGCGCAGATCGCCGAACTGGAGCAGCAGAAGGCCAAACTGGCCGATCCGGTGTTCATCGCTGCGCAGGCGCGTGAGCGGCTCGGCTTCGTCATGCCCGGTGACATCCCTTATCAGGTGCAGCTGCCGCCCGGGGCGGTGACGCCGTCGGATCAGCCGGGCGCGTCGGCGGCGAAGCCGTCGTCGAATGGCCCGTGGTACTCCGCACTTTGGCGCACGATCGCCGACACACCGCACAACATTTCGCCCGCCGGCCCTGCCCCGGAACCACCACCGCCGCCGCCCAGTCCGCCTCCGCCGCCCGGTGGTTGACCGCGCCGACCTCGACGCGGTCGCACGCCAACTCGGCCGGGAACCGCGTGGCGTGCTTGCGATCGCGTACCGCTGCCCGAACGGCGAACCGGGGGTGGTCAAGACGGCACCGCGGCTGCCCGACGGTACGCCGTTTCCCACGTTGTACTACCTGACGCACCCCGCGTTGACGGCGGCCGCCAGCCGGCTGGAATCCTCTGGGGTGATGAAGGAGATGACCGCGCGGCTGGCCGCAGACCGGCAACTGGCGGCGGCGTACCGCCGCGCCCACGAGAGCTATCTGGCTGAACGCGACGCCATCGAACCATTGGGCACCACTTTTTCCGGTGGCGGCATGCCGGACCGGGTGAAGTGCCTGCATGTGCTGATCGCGCATTCGCTGGCCAAGGGGCCGGGCGTCAACCCACTGGGAGATGAAGCGCTGGCGATGCTGGCGAACGACCCTGCGATGGAAGGCCTTCTGGTCAAAGAGGATTGGACGTGACGCGGGTCGGGGCCGTCGACTGCGGCACCAACTCGATTCGGTTGTTGATCGCCGACGTGGCCGACGGCCAGCTGCACGAAGTGCACCGCGAAATGCGGATCGTGCGGCTGGGTCAAGGTGTCGACGCCACGGGCGAGTTCGCACCTGAGGCGCTTGCGCGCACTCGCGCCGCGCTGACCGACTACACGCGCCTGCTGCAACGGTTCGAGGTGGCGAAGGTTCGGATGGTGGCGACGTCGGCCGCGCGTGACGTGGCCAACCGCGACGAGTTCTTCGCGATGACCGCCGAGGTGCTGGGTGCCGCGGTGCCGGGTGCCGTCGCGGAAGTGATCACCGGCGAAGAGGAGGCGGCGCTGTCGTTTTCCGGTGCGGTGGCCGAATTGGATTGTGCCCAAGCGCCTTTCCTCGTTGTCGACCTCGGGGGCGGCTCGACGGAACTGGTGCTGGGCTCGGCCGAGGTGGAGGCCAGCTTCTCCGCCGACATCGGATGTGTGCGGCTGACCGAGCGTTGTCTGCACTCCGATCCGCCGACCGCCAATGAGGTGGCCGCAGCGCGTGAGGTGGTACGCGAACGGCTGGGGGAGGCGTTGCAGGTGGTGCCCGTCGAGCGGGCCCGTTCATGGGTGGGTGTGGCCGGCACGATGACGACGCTGTCGGCGTTGGCGCAGAAGATGCCGACGTACGATTCGGCGGCAATTCACTTGTCGCGCGTGGCTTTTCGAGAGTTGCTCGAGGTTTGCGACAGTCTCATCCGCATGACGCGCGCGCAGCGAGCGGCGTTGGGTCCGATGCACGAGGGCCGTGTCGACGTGATCGGCGGCGGTGCGATCGTGGTGGAAGAACTGGCCCACGTGCTAAAGCAGCGTGCGGGCATCGACCAGTTGATCGTCAGCGAGCACGACATCCTCGACGGCATCGCGCTCTCGATCGATCAGTTGCGGCGCTAGACGCCGAAACTGCATTCCACGCGGGCCTTTCTCGCACTTTGCCGCAGTGGCTACCGTCTGGGCGTCAGCCGCTCACGACATGCGGTAAACGGGTTCGGCAGCAGGAAGGTCCGTCGCGTGGCCTGTCGTCGAAGTGGGTGCGGACTGGCCGATGCCTCTGCGGACTTCGCCTGCCACATGTTCCACTCGGGCGTGGTCGCGTCGGGTCGAGGAGCGCAGCTGCCACGGCACGCTGGTGACCATCACCGAGGGCTCGAAAAGCAGCCGGCCCTTGAGCCGAAGCGAGCTCTGGTTGTGCAGCAGGTTCTCCCACCAGCGGCCCACGACGTACTCGGGGATGTAGACGTTGACGATGTCGCGGGGTCCGCTCTTGAGTTGCTTCTTGATGTAGTCGACGACGGGGCGGGTGATCTCCCGGTATGGCGATTCGATGACCTTGAGCGGGACGTCGACGTCGAGTGCCTCCCATTCCTGCATCAGCGCTCGCGTCTCCGCGTCGTCGACGTTCACAGTCAGAGCCGTCAGCGTGTCCGGCCGTGTCGCCTTGGCGAACATCAGCGCTCGCTGAGTTGCCTTGTGCCATCCGGAGACGAGCACGATCGCATGGGTTCTGCTGGGCAACTTCGGCTCGTCTTCGCCCTCGTGCACGGTGCGCAGCTCCTCGCGCACGGCCGCGTAATGCCGGTGAATGGCCTGCATCATCACGCAGAGCACGGGAATCGCGATCACCACCAGATACGCGCCGTGCGAGAACTTGGTGATCATGACGACGATGAGCACCACCCCGGTGAAGCACGCGCCGAAGGCGTTGATCGCGCGGGCACGGTGGATGCGGTACCGCTGCCGCCGTGATTCGGCGTTGCGCAACATCGCATTCCAATGCGACACCATGCCCGTCTGGCAGAGCGTGAACGAGGTGAAGACGCCCAGGATGTAGAGCTGGATCAGCCGGGTCGTCGAGCCGTCGAACGCATAGATCAGGCCCCCTGCGATGACGGCCAGCAGGATGATGCCGTTCGAGTAGGCCAGCCGATCGCCGCGGGTGTGCAGTTGCCGGGGCAGGTACCGCTCCTGGGCCAGGATCGAGCTGAGCAACGGAAAGCCGTTGTATGCGGTGTTGGCGGCCAGGATCAGGATCAGCGCGGTGGCCGCCTGGATGTAGAAGAACATGACGCTGTTGTTGCCGAATACCGCGGCGGCGATTTGGGCGATCACGGTGCGCTGCGCGTCGTTGTGGCAGTCGCCGGGGAAGCCGATCAAGTCGCACGCGTCCTCCACGACCCGGGTGTGCGAGACCAGTGCAAGGGCGGTGACGCCGGCGAACATCGAGATCGCCAGCCCGCCCATCAGCGACATCGTCTGAGCGGCGTTGCGGGCCTTGGGTTTCTGGAACGCGGGCACGCCGTTGGAGATGGCCTCCACTCCGGTCAAGGCGGTGCATCCCGACGAGAAGGCGCGCAGCGCCAGCAGGGCGATCGCCAGGGTGTTCAGGCCGGACTGCTGGGCATGGATGCCGTAGTGGGCGCTCTCGGCCTGGGGCGCGTCGCCGAGTAGCGCACGCACCAAGCCGATGACGATCATCGCCATCACGCCGACAATGAAGGCGTAGGTCGGCACAGCGAACGCTCGGCCGGACTCGCGCACTCCGCGCAGGTTCATCGCGGTGAGCAACACGATGAAGGCGATGTTGATCGCCACGCGGTACGGATTCAGTTCCGGCACAGCTGAAATGATGTTGTCGACACCCGCCGCGACGGAGACAGCAACCGTCATCACGTAGTCGACCAGAAGCGCCGCAGCCACCACCAGTCCGGCGCGTGCGCCGAGATTCGTCGACACCACCTCGTAGGAGCCGCCCCCGCTGGGGTAGGCCTGTACCACTTGCCGGTAGGACAGCACCACCACGCCGAGAAGCAGCACGACGGCGGCAGCGATCCACGGCGTGAGGTAGAGGTACGCGAGTCCGCCCAGGGTGAGGATCAGCAGAATCTCCTGGGTCGCATACGCGACGGACGACAGTGGGTCGCTGGCGAAGATGGGCAGCGCAATCCGTTTCGGCAGCAGGGTGTGGCCTATCCGGTCGCTGCGGTACGGCCGTCCGACGACCAGGCGCTTGAGCAATGACGTCGGTGACGACACAAGATCGGAGCCTAATGTCGTTGCGCCACCGCGACTCGTCCGGAAGCCGTATAGATTCCGTAAAAGTGCACGGGTTCGGCGTGCCCGGTCACTCCTGGAAGCGGTAACCCATCCCGGCCTCGGTCAACAGATGGACGGGGTGCGACGGGTCGTCTTCGAGCTTGCGTCGCAGTTGCGCCAGATAGACACGCAGGTAATGGGTTTCCTTCGCGTAGGCCGGGCCCCAGACCTCTTTGAGCAGCTCCTCGCGGCCCACCAGCCTCCCGCGGTTGCGCACCAGCGTTTCCAACATCCCCCACTCGGTCGGGGTCAGGTGCACCTCTGCGTTGTTCTTGGTGACCTTCTTCGCTGCCAGGTCGACGGTGAACGACGGTGTCTCGACGACGGGCTGGTCGGTGTCTGACGCGGCCGCGCCCCGGCGTACCGCGGCCCGCAGCCGGGCCAGGAACTCGTCCATGCCAAAGGGTTTGGTGACGTAGTCGTCGGCTCCCGCATCGAGTGCTTCCACCTTGTCCGAAGAGTCGGTGCGCGCCGACAGCACGATTACGGGTGCCGTGAGCCAGCCGCGCAGTCTCCGGAGCACCTCGACGCCTGACATGTCGGGCAGCCCTAGGTCCAGCACGATGACGTCGGGCCGATGTTCGGTCGCCGAGCGCAGCGCCTGGGCGCCGGTGGCTGCGGTCGCCACCTCGTAACCGCGCACCGACAAGTCGATGCGTAACGCACGCAGGATCTGCGGTTCGTCGTCGACGATCAGCACCCGGGTCTTGTGCTGAGTCATGGCGAACCGGCCAATACCGATGCTCCCAAATCGAATTCGATGGTCAAGCCGCCGCCGGGAGTATCGCTGGCCGAAATGGTGCCGCCCATCGCCTCGACGAAGCCGCGAGCCACCGACAGGCCGAGGCCGACGCCGATGCTGGTGTCGTGGTCACCGAGCCGCTGAAACGGCGCGAACAACTGCTCCCCGCTGCCGGGAGGGAACCCGGGTCCCTCGTCGACCACGGCGATCAGCACGCGGTCGCCGACGCGGCCGGCGGTGACTCGCACCGGGCTGTCGGGCGCATACCGTAGCGCGTTGTCGATGAGGTTCGCCAATACCCGTTCGAGCAATCCGCTGTCGGCCATCACGACTGCGCCATCGACGTCGACCTTGACGCAGTCGAGGCCACGCCGCCGAAACCCGGTGACTCCCTTGCTGACTGCCAGCAGGGCCTGCTGCACGGTTTCCTCCAGATACACGCGTCGCAGCTCGGGGCGCACCGCGCCGGCGGCGAGGCGCGACGAGTCCAGCAGATTGCCGACGAGCGCGGTGAGCTGGTCGACGGACTCCTCGATGGTGGCGAGCAACTCGGCGGTGTCTTCGGCGGAGAAGTCGACGTCACTGCTGCGCAGGCTCGAGACCGCGGCTTTGGCGGCGGCCAGCGGGCTGCGCAGGTCATGGCTGACTGCGGACAGCAGCGAGCGGCGGAGCGCGTCGGCTTGCGCGATCGCTTGAGCTTTGCCGGCTTCTTCGGCGAGTTCCCGTTGGCGGACGAGTCCCGCCGCTTGTTTCGCGACGGCGGTGAGCACGCGACGGTCGCGGGCTGCCAGCTTTCGGCCCGCCAGGAGTAGCCAGAATGCGTCGTCGCCGGCTTGGACTGCGGTGTCGGCAGTCTCGACGGCGACGCATGGATTCTCGCCCACGCATCCGACGATGCCCGCGCCTTCTCGCAGCAAGCTGACGGCGCGCTGTGAATAGGATTCGCGCACACGCTCCAGCAGCGTATCGAGGTCCGCGCCGTGCAACACCGACCCGGCGAACAGTGCGAGGAGTTCTGCTTCGTGCGATGCGTGGCGGGCTTCGCGGGTGCGGTTGGCGGCATTGTCAACCAGCGCCGCGACAGCGACGGCGACGGCGAGCAGCACAACGATGGTGACGGCGGCGTCGGGCTCGGCGATGGCGAAGGTGTGCCGTGGCTCGGTGAGGAAGTAGTTCAACAGCATTCCCGAGAGCACGGCCGAAAGTACAGCGGGGGCAACGCCGCCCAGTAAGGCGACGATGAGCACACCGATGACGAACAGGGCACTCTCACCGCCGATGCCCATGAAGCGGTCAAGCCATGCGACCGTCACCGCGCAGATCAGCGATGGCACCATGATCGCCGCGAGCCAGGAAATCAGGCGGTGGCGGCGAGGCGATAGCTCTGGGCGGCGGGACGTCTCGTTGGCTCCCGGATGAGTGACCATGTGCACGTCGATGGGGCCCGACTGCTGGACCACGGTTGCGCCGATGCCCTCGTCGAAGATGCGCGCCCATCGCGAACGCCGGGAGGTGCCGAGCACCAATTGGGTGGCGTGCACCTGGCGAGCGAAATCCAATAGCGCCGTGGGCACATCGTCGCCGACAACGGTATGCGTGGTGGCGCCGAGGCTGGCAGCGAGCTCGCGTATCTTGGCGATTCGCGGTGCGGAGTCGGCCGAAAGGCCTTCTCCGCGAAGCACATGCACCACCATGAGTTCAGCGCTGGACTTTGAGGCGATGCGAAAAGCTCTGCGCACCAATGTCTCTGACTCCGGCCCGGCGGTGACGGCGACGACGACGCGTTCGCGCGCCTCCCAGGTGTCGGTGATCTGGTTCTCTTCGCGGTACTTCTCGAGGGCCGCATCGACTTGGTCGGCGAGCCACAGCAAGGCAAGCTCGCGAAGGGCGGTCAGGTTTCCGGGGCGGAAGTAGTTGGACAAGGCGGCGTCGACGCGGTCAGGGGAGTAGATGTTGCCGTGGGCGAGCCTGCGCCGCAACGCTTCTGGCGTGATGTCGACGAGCTCGATCTGGTCGGCGGCACGAACGACCTCGTCGGGAATCGTCTCCTTCTGCGCGATCCCGGTGATCCGCTCGACGACGTCTTTCATGCTTTCCATGTGCTCGATGTCGACGGTGGAGATCACGGTGATTCCGGCATCGAGGAGCTCTTCGACGTCCTGCCAGCGTTTAGGGTTCTTGCTGCCGGGCGCATTGGCGTGGGCGAGGTCGTCGACCAGCACGACGTGCGGTCGACGTTGCAGCACGGCTCTCACGTCGAGTTCGGGTACACGTCTGCCGCGATACTCGACGAACTTGGGCGGCACCATCTCGATGCCCTCGAGCAGTTGCGCGGTCTTCTTGCGGCCGTGCGTCTCGACTGCCGCCGCGACCACGTCGGTGCCGCGCTCCAGGCGGCGGTGGGCCTCGCAGAGCATGGCGTAGGTCTTGCCGACACCGGGAGCGGCGCCGAGGTAGATGCGCAACTCCCCGCGTTTGGCCGACGCGGAGCTCACGTGATCATCATCCCCCTGCGGCAGCGGTTCGCTCGCGATGACGGTGATCAATCCCGCGCGGTACCGTGCTGAGCGGGTTGCGACGCCCCCATAGCCCAATTGGCAGAGGCAGCGGACTTAAAATCCGTCCAGTGTGGGTTCGAGTCCCACTGGGGGCACCGACTTATACGGCCTAGTAGATGACTTTTTGAAGCCATTGGAGCGTCTCGGGGGACTTTCGTCGCGGCGTCGTCGCGGCGGATGGCGGCTTCATCGCGGTGGCGGGCGCGGCTAGCTAACACTCACCTCCACTACCTCCTGGCGCCGTAGACACGGGTTTTTGCGGTTGAATCGCTCCGCGAAGTCCGACGGTTCGAGACATGGGGATGGGGCTTGAGGCCGCCGGTAAAGTTCCAAATTCCCTGATGACGTGCCCGGGCATCGCCTACAGTTTGCTGAGGTCGGGAAAACGAGTTTCAAGATCAGGGGTGGTCATGTCAACTCGGACTCGCTTTGTCGTCGGCTTCGTAGCTGTCGCAGTCGGATTGGGGTTGGCTCCAGCGTTTGTACCGTCTGCGCCCACTGCGGTGCTGGCCTGCGGTAGCGGCTACTACGAGAACAGCGACGGACAGTGCATTCTTGTGCCGCAGCAGCCGTCACCTGGTTCAGCAATGCCACCCGGCGCTACCGCCGTCTGTGGTGACGGGTCATATTCCTATAGCACTCATCGGACGGGTACTTGCTCCCGTCACGGCGGCGTGGCGCAGTGGTTGTAAATCACGATTCGCGTCGCATGGCGATCGCCAGCGCTCTCTGACAGGTGGGCTTCGAGAGGAAGGAAACATGAGCAAGCGGCTGATTACCGCAGTAGCGGTGGTGGCGGCGGGGCTCGCCATTGGGCTCGCGCCGACGGCCCACGCTGACGACATCGACCGGCAAGTCTGCTTGGCAGTGATGGCGATGCACGTAAATCCCAACGACCCGAGTGACAGGTACACCCTCACCATGCTCGAGCTTCATCCGGACATGACTTATAACCAAGCCAAAGCTCTGGTCGAGAGGGCTTATGACTCCGTCCAATACCATGCCAATCCAATGTGCAACGGTGTCACCATTCCTCCTGACTACTGACCTCCCATTGAGCGCGCAAGAATGAAGAGATGACGCAGGCGTGGGTGCTCCGGTCCGGCCGACACGGCGAGCGCGATGCATGGGCGCTGCAATCGGGCTGTTCGGGTGGGGGCTGGCGGAAATTCTCACCTGGCTAAGTACTCGACCGGCGGCTTCGCCGACCATCCCGTCAGTCCACCAGAGGCCTCCTACCGATGGGATCCGGGCGAGTTCGTGCTGCCATACGAAGTTGTGCGGCAAGCGGCCGACCATGACAGGACGCTCCTCGGCTTCTTGCGGGACACCTACGAAGCCGCAGCCGTGAACGCCGAGTGGGACCGTGCCGCCTTGGAAGACGACCCCGATCGCTGGAGCGCATACCGAACAATCGCGTGACATCTCCTCCGGACCACTCAGTCGCGTATCTCGGTGAATCTCACCCTCGGACGTTATAGCGATTTACGTATGATCACACTGGCTGATTCACCGCTCTGACCAAGGTGTTGCCGCTCAGTATTGACCGCTACGGAGCAATGGTCATACATTCATTGTGTATATGTCGGTCTGCAAGCCCATATCTGGGCCCCAACGGAAGTTGAGACGTCGATGTCGATGAACCCGCACAGCGCCGCCCCCACCGTCTTCGACGCTGGCCTCCCCACGATCAACTACAGCCTCACCGCCACACCGAGAGATCTGCTCGATGATCTGCGAAGTGCGCAATCGCGCGCACCCATTGCCATTGGCCCCCTTGGCCCGGAAATCCTGTCCTACCAGTTGGCCCGAGATATCCTGCGCGACAATAGATTCCGTCTCCCGCCGGGTATCACTCTGGCGGCGCAGGGCATCACGTCAGGCCCGTTGTACGACAAGATGGCGAACAGCCTCCTGGGCCTTGACGGCGCACCGCATGTCCGGTTACGCAAATTGGTTTCCAAGGCGTTCACCCCGCGCGCGACGTCCCGCCTGACCGACACGATCCACGAGGTGGTGAATGAGCTGATCGATCGGGTGATCGACGCCGGCCGCTGCGACGTCGTCACCGACATCGCGCGTCGCTACCCGACTCCGATCATGTGCGCGCTGATCGGCGCGCCCCGCGAGGATTGGCAGCTATTCGCAGACTGGACAGAAGAGATCTTCAAAGCACTCAACTTCCAGCCGGATGCCACCTTCGATGAAGCTGCGATCATGCGCGCATGGAGCGAACTCGACGCCTACGTCGACGACATGGTCGCCGCACGCCGAAACAACCTCACCGATGATCTGCTCTCCGAACTCATCCGCGCCGAAAGCCACGGAGATCGACTGAATCTCGATGAACTGCGCATGCTGGTGGCCGGCTTCTTGATGGCGGGAACGGACACCACGCGAAACCAACTGGCGGCGTCGGTGCAGGTGCTCTGCGAGCATCCAGACCAGTGGGCGAAGCTGCGCGACCATCCAGAACTCGCGATGCAGGCGGTCGAGGAGAGCATGCGCCACTCGCCGGCAGCTTGTATCGTGCCGCGGGTCGCCGTTGAGGATGCTGAGTTCGGTGGCTACATGTTCCCGGCAGGTACCCTCGTACTCGCAAACACCTTTGCCGCCAACCGAGATCCGGCGATCTATGACGACGCTGACCGCTTCGACATCGCGCGCAAGGATGTACCCCCAATTCTGACCTTCGGCGGCGGCGCGCACTACTGCCTAGGGGCCAACCTCGCACGCCGGGAATTGGCGGAAGCACTTGTAGTCCTGACACGACGTCTTCCTGCACCTCATCGTGTGGGTCCGGCCCCTTGGAAATCTGTGTTGGGAATGACCGGCCCGACAACACTTCTCATCGAGTTCGACGTCGAAATGCTTGTGACGGCGGATGCGTAGTCGCGGCTGGGCGGGGTCCACACCGGGCTCGGACGAGGAGGCGATCGCCCGCATTCTGGATGCTGTGGACGAAGTGGTCGCCGAACGCGGATCGGCGATGCGCCTTGCCGACGTCGCCCGCAAGCTTGGTGTCACTCGCCAGACGGTGTACCGCTATTTCCCGAATGCTGACGCACTACTGATTGCCAGCTCGATGCGTGCGGTCAACGGTTTCATCGACCAAGTTGTCGACCACGTCAGTGGACTCAACGACCCGGTCACTGCCATCGTCGAAAGTGTGTCGTTCGGAATCGAGAACCTCGCCGGCGATCCACAGCTGGAGAATCTGCTGACGCGGCGCCAGGAGGGTGAAGCCGTCACCTCGCTGACGTCCGACACAGCGATCAGCTTCTGCCTGTCGGTCTTTCACCGCTTCGATGTCGACTGGCGGCTGCACGGTTTCGACACAACCGCGCTGCGTGATCTTGCCGAAATGACCTTGCGCACAGTGCAATCCATGCTGACCGATCCCGGGCAGCCCCCGCGGGAAGGAATCGAACTGCGGCGCTTCCTTGCGCGATGGCTCGGCCCCGCGATCCTCTATCCACGGATAGCGTCGCTATCGATCCACGAACGATCGCATCATCGGACTGGCGCATCCGAGCAGCAATACAGAACCTCGCCGTTGTAACCGTTGTCCGAGGGAGGTCGAGGCTGCGCGTACCCAGCCGGAGATGGGAATCAATCGGTTCGCTTGGTCGCCCGATGCGGCTGGTCCGTTTTTCGCACCCGCCCAGTGTCGGTTCGAGTCCGACTGGAGGCACCACCCGCGCCTGGACACCAATGAACTTTCTCAAAAGCCCGTAGCACCCCGTTAACACCGATGTCGTACCATCCGCCCGGCAGAGTGCCGATGGCGATGGTGGTGCTCCGACGTCCGCGGGCGGGTTGGATCATGAGCAGCTGGGTGGTGCGGTGGTGGCAGCAGAGCGACCACTACGACTGGCTCAGTGGCTATGTCAGTTCGCGCGGCATGGACCGGTTATGGCGAACGATGATGGCGGCGACGATAGCGTCGCTGGCTGTGCTGCCGGCAGCAGCCTGCTACAGCTCCGCGGCACCTGGTGATCTGTGGCCGGCACGCGCCTGCTCGGTCATCATCGTCGCGACATGCGCAGTGCTGGCGCTGTTGTGGTTGTGGCGCTGGCCCACCTGTCGGCAATCCATCTTCTTCGTCCTGGTCGCCGAGGTCGGTATCGCGGTTTCGTGTCTCGTGCAGACCGAGCCTTGGGCCGGTGTGCTGGGGTGTAGCGCGTTCGCCTTACTGGCCGGCTACATCGCGTTCTTCCACACCGCTCCCTACATGGTTTTCAACTTCGTGATCGCGACTCTCACCGCCCTGCTGCTCCTCGAGCAGGTAGCGCACCGCTCCGGGGCCTTATTGGCCGGGTGTGCTTTGGCGCTGATTCTGATGCTGAACACGGTCATACCTTTTGCGGTGCAGTCGATGGTGCATGCGCTCAGCGTCGACCTGCACCGCTCCAGCCGCGACGGATTGACGGGCCTTTTGACGCGTCGGGCCTTCCACGCCGCGGTGCAAACTCTGCTCGCTCAGCACAGCGACTCCGGATTCCTGGCAGTGGCGATGATCGACCTCGACAACTTCAAGCAGCTCAACGACAGCCAAGGCCACGCCGCCGGCGACGCAGCGTTGATCGAAGTCGGCAATGCGTTGCGGGCACACTGTCGGGCGACTGCGGTGATCGGGCGCGTCGGTGGTGAAGAATTTCTCATTGCCGACACCCTCACCGCCGGCGAGTTCCTCGAAGCACTCGAACAGCTCCGGGATGCGATCGCGATCAGTCCGCACCCGGTGACGGCAAGCATCGGCTGTGCCAGCGCATCACTGGAGGAGCGGACTGACGGCGGCAACCGACTGTTCGTCGAGGCGTTGATCGCAGCCGCAGACGCCGCCATGTATGACGCTAAACGCGCCGGTGGAAATCGGACACGAATCGCCAGGACCGCCCAGCCCGCAGTTGATTGAGCCAGGCTGCGCTCGTCGCCAGGCGCGCTCAGGCGAGAGCACAGCCTGTCGCCCGTTGGCGCCCTTTGGCTTTCAGCGCATCAACCCGCCAAGAGACCCCAGCAGCCGGCCCAACCCGAATGGTCCGGCCGAACGTGCGTCGGCCCACCCATGCCGGTTGAGCCCCGTAGCCGCGGCGTCAGACCGGCCGCCCAGGGAGCCGAACGGATTAGCCGTCGTCGTCGGTGCCCCCGAGTTCACGTTCACCGTCGTCCGCTGCACGCGAGCGGCCAGCGGTGTCCCCGGCGACGTGAATCGTTTGGCGATGGTGTTCGGCGCGACCCGATTGCCGTGCGTCATCGTGTCCGCCGCTACGGGAATGTTCGGCGGCGTGGGCACGGACGGGCGCGTGTCTGCGTTTGCCACGCCCATCCCCAGGGCGGCGGCGGGCAGGCCGAGACTCCCGACAACGATTGCTTTAGCGACGAATTTCTTGAACTCCATCGCCATCACCTCCTTGTGCAGCGATTCCTGGGTTTACCCGAGAGCCCGTGACCTGAATCGTCAACCCCGTTGTACGACATTTCTCTGTCCGCTTCTATCAATTTGCGGAGATCCCGAGTGATACGTGATCTTGTTGTCGAAGCCGGACACACTGATGGTCTCGACGCCGTCGACGGAGACGACGTTCTGCGCCCCTGAAACCGTCACTTGCGCGCAGTGGCCTCGAATCACGACGGTGTTCGAAAGTCCGCTGACGCTGACGAGGCTGTCGTTGCACTCGATTGTCTTGGTGACCTGGCTGCCGGCCACGCTCACATTGCCGCCGGGCGGCGGAACGGGCGAAGCCGCGGTCGGCGCGGGGGCGAAGCCGGTCGGCGCCCCCGGCTCACTCGCGCGCGGAGTCGGTGGGCTGGCGGTCGGGCGCCCATCGGACAACACCTGTGCGCCGAAGCCGGCCACACCTGCGGCCAGCGCCACCACACCGATCACCAGCACTGCCGCCACCATCCACCACGCACCCGCACTCACCGCCCGGGGAGCCGACGGCATCGGACCGTAGGTGACGGGCGGACCTGCCTGCCCAAAACTCGCTGCGGCCGACGAAGCGCCCAGTTCAGAAGCGCGCGCCTGCGCCGCTAACGGGCGCTCCAACTCCCGGATGCGCGCCTCGGGATCACCGTCGGACTCCATCGCCCGATGGTCCCACGGTCGGCGTTGGCCGCGGGCAGGTCGCGACAAATAGCCGACACAAAAAGGGGTGCGCCGTCAGCGGCGAGAAAAAGCGGGCGGTGCGGAGGCAACGTTCACTTCCGCACCGCACCCCGACCGGCTACCAGCTAACGCTGGATGCGATTTACGTCGAGCACTTCGAAATCTGAATGGTGCCACCGCCATTTCTGCCGAGCGCATTGCTCTCAGCAGCCGCCAGAGTTCCGCCGAAACCGCCGTACCAACTATTCGCCGAGGTGGCGAGCGCCGCGCAACCGTTCACCGCCCACGCGGCGATGCGGCAGTCGGTGCCGCCGTACTGAATGCAGTAACCCATCGCGACGTCCTCGGCCTGCGCACGGGTAGACGCGTTGTTTCCCCATCCGAAGGCGCCGGTGGCCGGGGAGTAGGCAATTGCGACGTAGGTGTCGGATTGGGCGCTGGCCGGCGCGACGCTGAGGACTCCCAGCACTGCGGCGGTGGCAGCGCCGCCGGCGGCTAGTGCCGTGAGGCGCTTGATCGACATTGTGGCTCCTTCGGGCGGTTCATCAATTCCGGCTTTCCGGGGTGAAGTGACTGTAATCCAGGGCCCGTGAAATCGCTGTGAGAATCATGAAAGTCGTCGACAGTTAACCCCGACCGACTTCAATCGAAGCCGGGATCGGCCGCCGTCAGTAAATGACATCAGGGTCATTTCATTGGCGGCACTTGCCGGAAATTAGTCGACCGGGCAGCGAGCGTGGCGCCTCCCGCGACCACCGGTCGCGCCCGAGGCTTGTTACTGTGTCGGATCGCAGCGGCATGATGACTCGAGCGCCGGGTGGCGCGGTGCCGGGGCGCCAGGAGTTCCAAACACCATGCTGAAGGTCGTCGCGAAGGTCTGCATCGCGCTGTCGCTGCTGCTGTGCGCGGGGGCATACCCGGTTTTCGCTAGCACCGATCCGCCGGAAACCCTTGAGTTGGCGCAGAACTGGAGCCTGTCGCCGGCGGGCGGACTTCCGCCGGGCCCGGCTGTCTCCCGCACCGATTACCGCGACTCCGCGTGGTACCGAATCCGGCACATGCCGGCGACCGTACTGGAAATTCTGCGCGAGAACGGCGTCTATCCCGACCTCTACGTCGGCAAAAACCTTCGGGACAAAGTTCCGCAAGATTTGTACAAGCAAGATTGGTGGTACCGAACCACTTTCACCGCGCCCGCGGGCCGCACAACCTATTTGCTCGATTTCCCGGGAATCAACTATCGCGGCGAAGTGTGGCTGAACGGACATCTCGTCGCCGACAGTAAGCAAATTGTCGGCATGTATGTCGACCACCAGGTGAACGTGACGCCGTGGATTGCGCCAGGACAGCCCAACACGCTCGCGGTGAAGGTCACCCCCGAACGCGCGCTGCAAGACGTCGACGGCGTCGAACTGGCCGATAGCTGGAACGACTGGATCAACTGGGACTACCTCGGCTATCAGGGGCCGGGAAAGAATGCGCTGCACGGCAACTCGTTCGTGTCCGACCGCAACGCCGGCATCTTCAAACCCGTCTACCTCAAGGCGACCGGCGTCGTGGGGCTCGGTCCTGCGCTCGTCAACAGTCAACTTCCGTTGCCCCGCACCGACTCTGCGCAGCTGACCATCCGCGCGAATGTGCACAACTACTCGACGCAGCAGACCCGCGGTGTTCTGCGCGCAATCATCACGCGGGCCGGCAAGCCTGCAATCCGTGTGGACAAGACGGTCATGCTTTCCCCCGGCGAAGATCGCGAAGTGACGTTGTCGCCCGACGAATTCGAGCAGCTGCGTGTCGACAAGCCGGACCTGTGGTGGCCCTACACCATGGGCCAACCCAACCTGTATGACCTCAAGGTGGAATTCCGGGTCAACAACCAGCTCAGCGACACCCGCACGCAGCGGTTCGGCGTCCGCACCGTGACGCAAGACCGCGACACCCGGTTCTCCGACAACGGCGGCGACTTCTATCTCAAAGTCAACGGCAAGAACTTCCTGGTGCGCGGCGCCGCCTACACCCCCGACCTTCTGTACCTGTATGACCCCGCCCGCGAGACCGCGGTGCTGCGCTACGCCAAGGACCTGGGCCTCAACATGCTGCGGCTCGAAGGAAAATTCTCCAGCGAGCACCTGGTCGAGAAGGCCGACGAACTCGGCATTCCGCTGATGTTCGGCTGGATGTGCTGCAACCAGTGGGAGAAATGGGAGCAGTGGGACGCCGAAGATCACCGCGTCGCCATGGACAGCCTGCGCTCGCAGATACTGACGCTGCACAACCACGCTTCTGCGTTCGTGTGGGCCAACGGCAGCGACGGCCTGCCACCACCGCCGATCCTCGCCGACTACCGCAAGATCCTGACGAATCTGCACTGGCAGAACGCGGTCGTCGACACGGTGTCGTCGTTGGCCCGCGACCGCAACGGCGTACCCACCTGGGACGGCATCGACATGGCCGGGCCCTACAGCTGGCGCCCGCCGACGTACTGGTTCAGCGGACGCTACGGCGCCACCTGGGGATCGTCGGCCGAGCAGGGCAACAACGAACACATCCCGCCGTTCGCGAGCCTGAAGAAGTTCATCCCGCCCGACAAGCTGTGGCCGATCAACGACACGTGGTACTTCCACGCCGGAGCCCAGCCGAGCAACGCGACGTTGGCCAACATCCAGCGGGCCGTCAACCGGCGCTACGGCCCGTCGACGAGTGCCGAAATGTTCGCCGGCAAAGCGCAATTGGCGCATTACGAAGCGACCCGCGCGCAGTTCGAGACCTTCGCCGCCGACGGCTGGGCCACCCACAAGATGACGATCTACTGGATGCTCAACAGTCATTGGCCGTCGTTCTACGGCAACCTGTTCGACTACTACCTGCGGCCCGGCGGCGCCTACTACGGAGCCAAGAAGGGCCTGCGGCCGCTGTCGGTGGTGTTCGACTCCTACGCGACCGGCGACCACACTTCAGCGAACGTCACGGTCGTCAACCAGACCCAGACCTACCAGAAGAACCTCGATGTGCGGGTTCGCGTCTACGACCTCCAGGGCCGCGTCCGTACAGATCGCACAGCGAATGACATCAGCGTGATGTCGGGCGAATCGGTCAGGGCGATGACGCTGCCGCGGGGACCGGCCGACTCGCCGGTCTACTTCGTGCGCTGTGAATTGCGGGACAGCACGGGCAAGGTGATCGCCGAGAACGTCTATTGGCAGTCGCAGCAGCGCGACGACCTCGGTGTGCCGGAGAACGATTCCGCGTTCGACCTGGCCCAGGCCAGCTGGGCGGACATGACGGCGCTGAACTACATGACGCGGGTTCCGCTCGAGGTGTCAGCCCGGCACGTGGGCGCCGAGGGCGGTGACGGCGTCGCGATCCGGCTGCACAACCCGACGACGTCGATCGCGTTCTTCGAGCGGGCGGAGATCTTGCCGACGCGCGACGGCGACGAGATCCTGCCCATCGAATACGACGACAACTACGTGACCGTGTTTCCCGGCGAGACGGTCGAGATCCGCGGTGTCGTGCCGACGCCCGGAACCGCCGGGACCTGGGTCAGGGTCACCGGCTACAACACACCTGCCGTCAGCGTGCCGATCCGGTAGAAGTCGTTGGCGCTGAAGCGGGATTGCGCGCGCTGGTTTGAATGCCTGCCCTTCGGGAACTCAGAACCCGACGGCGGGACCTGCATCGTGTGTGCGGGTAGAACCGGCCCCGCCGGTCACCCAAGAACGTACAGCCAAACGAGGAGGATGCATGGCTGAGAACAGTGGACCGGAAGAAGGCATCAAGGGTGTCGTCGAAGGCGTCAAGGGCAAGGCCAAGGAGGCTGTCGGGACCGTGACCGGTCGCGACGACCTCACCGAAGAGGGACAGGCCCAGCAGGACAAGGCCGACGCTCAGCGTGATGCCGCCCGCAAGGAGGCAGAGGCCGAGTCGGCGCGCGGCGGCGCCAAGGCTGCCGAAGAGCGCCAGAAGGAAAACCAGTAAAAGCCCATCCCACACGGGCCCGGTTCATTGCGAACCGGGCCCGTTCCTATTGGCCGAACGGCGTGCGCAGCACATAGCGGCTGGTGGGCACGGTGTCGATGTTCTCGTTCGCGCCGAACGCCGACGTGCTGGCGATCATCCGGCCCATCCGGTCAGCCAAATCGGCGTCGTCGGCAGCCCCGAAGAAGGCGTGCAGATCACCGACCGCCTCGATCGGGAACAGCTCCTCGACGATCCCGTCGACGGCAGGCGCCTCCGGCGTCAACGCGCGCCACACGACGTTCTGCGTGTAGCCGAACGTCGCCTGCGTCTCGATGGCGACGCTCGTGTGGTGAAGCTGCCAGCGCTGCAGCCACGTTTCGCGGTCGAGCTGCGGCGGCCGGCGCAACACCGCGATGTTCGCCAAACCAGTTGTGCGCTGGCCTGATTCGCCACTGGGCGGCGCCAACGGCACGGATTCTGTGACGAGGTACGCAGCCACGCTGTCGCAGTGCTCGGACAGCAGCGCGATCGCGTCGGCCACCTGCGTGCCATACGACTGCTGGACCCACATGCTCACGACGGCCACTACTGGCGGATCCAGCGTCGTGAGCGTCATCAACGAGCCACGCACCGCGTCGTCGCGCACGTTCACGGCAAGTCCGGCAACACCGAGCGCCAGGATTTTCTGGGCCACCGGCCCGCGCAGATGGGAGCACCACGTCTCGTCACGCTCCGCGTCGCGCAAGAGCGCGATCACCTTCTCCACCCGAGTCAACTTAGCCGCTGACGTCGTGTGATTTGCCCCTCATTTACCTTGCCGATACTAAGAATTCGTTACACATCATCGTTGCCCACGCAACGACGACGTGGTTGCCGAACAACGCAGTTTCGCAGGCAGACCCGCCCGAGTCGATAACCGGTGAGCCGCCGACGAGATTCGCTTGACAGTTTCTTAAGCACACTCTGAGAAGGGCACATCGGCCCTCGAGCGCGGGTCGTTCGTTTCTCGTTTAACGCGATTTCAGATGGCTAGACTCAACGAGGATGTGCGCCGCACGGCGCAGTGAGACGAAAAGTCCGGAGCCGGCACCACGATTGCCGGCGGAGGTTTTGATGGTTATGGCCAATTCATTGCTGTTGCATGCTGCCGACATTCGGCCGCTCAGCCGCGCGCGTCTTATCACGGCAATCGCGGTGGGCCGCGGTCCGATCGGCGACCTCGCCGTCGACCGCGACGGCGTCACGATCGTCGCCGCCAACGCGGGCGACAACAGTGTGTCGTTGCTCGACGGCCACGGGCTCCGCGCGCACGCCACTGTGCCGATCGGCGGCGAGCCCCTCGCGGTCGCCGTCACCGGTGGCCGCGCATTCGTCGCGGCGTCCGCGCCCACGTATGACTACGTGTCCGCCATCGACACCCACTCCGCGAGCCGGCTCGCCAGCCTGCCGCTGCCGCTGCAGGTGGCCAAGATCGCGGCACGGCCCAACGGTGGCCACCTCGTGGTCGGCGGTGCCGGTGACGACAACGTCGACCTCGCATTCGTCGACGTCGCGTCCGGCTATGTCGACACGGTCGCGATCGCGGATGCGGACAGCACCATCGATGCGCTCCGGATTTCGCCGAACGGCCGGTTCGTGTACGTCGGCACCTCCGACACGTCGCGGTCCCGCCTCAGCGTGGTGGACGCCACGACGTCGCGTGTGGTGGCCACTGTGCCGACGGTGTCGCCCATCCGGGATGCCGTGGTCCGCGGCGACGGGCGGGTGGCATATGTGCTGGGCTCCGACCCGGAATACGGCGGCCTGGTGGAGGTCATCGACATGACGACCGGCAAGCCGGTGGCCACGGCCTGGCTCGGCGGACATCCCGTGCAGGTGGCGCTCAGCGCCGACGCGGCCCGCGTCTATGTCGTGTACCGAGACGCGGTCGCCGTGGTGTGTGCCAACAACCATGAGGTCGTCGACACCGTCAGTATCGGCGCGCAGCCGTCCTGTGTGGCGACGAGTCCGGACGGCCGACTGTACGTCGCCGACTACACGGGTCGGGTCAGCGTCTTCGACGGGGCTACGCCGGCCCACTTCGACGATGTGCTCGGCGTGCAGACCGTCGCGATGCGCGACGTGCGCGAGCTGCAGCCGGCCGGCGTCTGAGCCGTCGTCAGTAGCGGATCAGGCCGCGCAGGTTCACTCCGCTGAGCATGTCGTCGTAGCCCTGGTTGATGTCTTCGAGCGGGTACTCGCGGGTGACTAGTTCATCGAGCTTGAGCTGGCCGTTGTCGTACAGCGACAGCAGCCGGTAGATGTCGCTGCGCGGGTTCGACGACCCGAACAACGAGCCCCGCACCTGCTTTTCGTAGCTCGTCAGGTCGAACAGCGACATCGTCGCGGTGAACTCCGTCGGATGCCCGATCGCGGTGACCACCACACGACCCCGCTTGCCCACCAAACTGAGCGCCTGCGCCAGGTAGGACCCTTCGGCGACGTCGGTGGTGATGATGCAGACGTCGGCCATCTCCCCCTGGGTGAGACTGTTGACCAGCGGCCAGGCCTCGTCGACCGACGAGGCGACGTGGTTGGCGCCGAACTCCCGCGACCGCTCGCGCTTGTACTCCACGGGATCCAGCGCGACGATGTGCTGCGCCCCGGCGATGCGTGCGCCCTGCACCGCGTTGATGCCGACCCCGCCGACACCCATCACGACGACGGTGTCGCCCGCGCGGACTTCACCGGTGCGCACCGCGCTGCCCCACCCGGTGGTCACGCCGCAGCCCAGCAGCGCGGCCTTGTCCAGCGCGACGTCCTGGTCGAGCTTGATCACCGACGCGGTGGGCACCACGGTGTACTCCGAGAAGGTCCCGAGCACGCAGAACTGGCCGACGTCGTGGCCGCGCGCGTGGAACCGATACGTGCCGTCGAGCTGAGGACCGGAAAGAATCGTCGCCCCCAGCTCGCACATGTTGCTCATGCCGCGGGCGCAGGGCTTACAGCGGCCGCACGCCGGGATGAAGCTGAAGACGACGTGGTCGCCTTCGGCGATGTCCGCGACGCCGGGGCCTACTTCCACGACCTCGCCCGCGCCCTCGTGCCCGCCGATCAGCGGGAACGCCATGGGCAAGTCGCCGGTCACCAGATGATGGTCGGAGTGGCACAACCCGCTGGCGGTCATCTTCACCAGCACCTCGGCCTGTTTGGGCGAATCGAGGTCGATCTCTTCGACCTCCCACTTCTGGTTCCGTCCCCACAACACCGCGGCCTTGGTCTTCATGCATCCGCCCTTCCCTAGTGGTTCGGCTCGATTATTGGCCTGTCACCCCGGTGCGCGGGCCAAGATGGGAACTAAGACGGCGAAGAGCAAGCACAGGGGGTGGCAGTGGAAAGCACCATGCAGGACTTCCCGCTCACGATCACCATGTTGTTGCGGCACGGCACCGGCTGGCATGCCGAGCGCAAGGTGATCACCGCGACCGACGACGGCTACCGCGAGGCAAGCTACGGCACTGTCGGTGAGCGCGTCGCGCAGCTGGCACACGGACTGCGGGAGCTGGGCATCACCGGCGACGAGCGGGTCGCGACGTTCATGTGGAACAACCAGGAACACCTGGAGACCTACTTGGCGGCACCGTGCATGGGTGCGGTGCTGCATACGCTGAACATCCGGCTGCCCGCCGATCAGCTCGCCTACATCGCCGAAGAGGCGCAGGACAGGGTTGTGGTGGCCGACCTGTCGCTGGCGCCGCTACTGGCCGCTGTGCTGCCGAAGATGTCGACTGTGCACACCGTGGTGGCGGTCGGACATGGCGACCTCGACGCGCTCACCGAGTCCGGCAAGACCGTGGTCCGCTACGACGACCTGCTGGCCGACCAGCCCACCACCTACGACTGGCCTGACGTGGACGAAAAGTCCGCTGCCGCAATGTGTTACACCAGCGGCACCACCGGAAACCCGAAAGGCGTGGTCTACAGTCACCGCTCGGCATTCCTGCAGTCGATGGCGATCTGTGCCGGCTTTGCGATCAACGAGGACGACCGCGTCCTGCCGATCGTGCCGATGTTTCACGCCAATGCGTGGGGCAAACCGTACGCGGCGCTGATGGCCGGCGCCGACCTGCTGATGCCGGACCGCTTCCTGCAGGCGGAACGTCTGGTGAAGATGGTGCACGAGCATCGGGCCACGATCGCTGCCGCGGTGCCTACCATCTGGAACGACGTGCTCAAGTACCTGAATTCGCATCCGGAGTACGACATTTCGTCGCTACGGGTGGTGCCGTGCGGAGGCTCGGCGGTGCCGCTGGCGATGATGAAAGAGTTCCAGCACAAGCACGGCGTCGAGATCCGCCAGGCCTGGGGAATGACCGAGACCTCGCCGCTGGCGTCCATTGCCCGGCCGCCCGGCGACGTCAGCGAAGAAGAGCATTGGGCGTTGCGGAACACCGCGGGCCGGCCGATGTGCGGCGTGGAAGCGCGCATCGTCGACGACGACGGCAACGTGCTGCCCAATGACGGAAAAGCCGTCGGCGAGGTCGAAGTTCGCGGACCGTGGGTGACGGGCTCGTACTACCTCAATGCCGACGAGTCGAAGTTCCATGACGGGTGGCTGCGCACCGGCGACGTCGGCCGCATCGACGGCCGGGGCTTCATCACGCTCACCGACCGTTCCAAGGACGTGATCAAGTCCGGCGGCGAGTGGATCTCGTCGGTCGAGTTGGAGAACCACCTGATGGGCCACCCCGGCGTGTTCGAGGCCGCCGTGGTCGCCGTGCCCGACGAGCGCTGGCAGGAACGCCCACTGGCCGCGGTCGTCGTCGACAAGGGCGCCGACGTCACCGCCCACGAACTGCGGAAGTTCCTGAGCGACAAGGTCGCTCGATGGTGGCTGCCCGAGCGGTGGACTTTCGTCGACGAGATTCCCAAGACCAGCGTCGGCAAGTTTGACAAGAAGCTGATCCGCGCCCGGTACGCGGATCAGCAATACGACATCGTCGAGTGTCATCACTGATCGGAGAAGCCGTGTTGTACAGCACGATGCAAGACATTCCGCTGACGCTGACGTCGATGCTGCGGCACGGCACCACCATCCACGGCGACCGGGTAGTGATCACCGCGACCGACGACGGCTACCGCGAGATCAACTACCGCGAATTCGGGTTACGCGTCGCGCAACTGGCGCACGGCTTGCGCGCGTTGGGCGTGCGGCCCGGCGACCGAGTCGCCACGTTCATGTGGAACAACCAGGAGCATCTCGAGGCGTACTTCGCGATCCCGTGCATGGGTGCGGTGTTGCACACGCTGAACATCCGGCTCTCCGACGACCAGATCGAGTTCATCGCCTACGACGCCGAAGACACCGTGGTGCTTGCCGACACGTCGCTGGCGAAGCAACTCGCGGCTGTGCTGCCGAGGATGGAGACCGTGCGGGCGGTGGTGGCTGTCGGTGACGGCGACACCGCGGTGCTGGAGACCGCGGGCAAGGACGTCATCCGCTACGACGAGCTGCTCGCCGCCCAGCCCGGCGACTTCGACTGGCCGGACATTGACGAACGAGCCGCTGCCGCAATGTGTTACACCAGCGGCACCACCGGCCACCCGAAAGGCGTGGTGTACGGGCACCGGTCGACATATTTGCACAGCACGTCGGTGTGCAGCACCAACGGAATGGCTTTGGCCGAGGGGGACCGGGCGCTGCCGGTGGTGCCGATGTTCCACGCTAACGCTTGGGGCATCCCGCATGCCGCGCTGATGGCAGGCGCCGACCTGCTGCTGCCTGACCGCTATGCGCACGCACCCCGCTTGGTCGAGATGATCGAGAAATGTCGCCCGACGGTGGCCGCCGCGGTGCCGACTATCTGGAACGACATTTTGCACTGCTTGGAGCAGAACCCAGCGCATGACATTTCGTCGCTGCGGCTGATCCTCTGTGGTGGCTCGGCGGTGCCGGAATCGCTGATGCGCGCCTATGACGAGAAGTTCGGCATCACCTTGATGCAGTTGTGGGGCATGACCGAGACGTCGCCTGTCGCGTCGATGGCATGGCCGCCGCGCGGGGTGGACGGTGACGCGGCGTGGCAGTTACGGGCGACGCAAGGCCGACCGCTGTTCGGGGTCGAAATGCGCATCGTCGATGACGATGGCAATGTGCTGCCCAACGACGGGAAGTCGGTGGGGGAGTTGGAGGTTCGCGGTCCGTGGATCACCGGCAGCTATCACCGGAACCGGGATGCCGAGAAGTTCGCCGACGGATGGCTGCGCACCGGTGACGTCGGGCGCATCGATGCGCTGGGCTATGTCACGCTGACCGACCGCGCGAAGGACGTGATCAAGTCCGGCGGCGAGTGGATCTCCTCGGTGGAGTTGGAGAACCACTTGATGGGCCATCCCGACGTGCTGGAGGCGGCGGTGGTGGGCGTGCCCGACGAGCGCTGGCAAGAGCGGCCGCTGGCTGCGGTGGTGCTGAAGCAGAACGCAACCGTCACTGCTCCGCAGCTGCGAGACTACCTGCGCGACAAGGTTGTTCGGTGGTGGCTGCCGGAACGCTGGGCCTTCGTCGACGAGGTGCCGCGCACCAGCGTGGGCAAGTTCGACAAGAAGGTGATCCGCGCCCGCTACGCCGACGACGCCTACGACGTCGTCGAATGCGCTGACTGACCTACGGCGAGCAGACACCAAATCGCATCGCGCAGCGCCTTCGCACGCAATTCAGCGTCTGCTCGGCGTAGGTCAGGGCTCGGTAGCCACGGCAATCGCCCGTCAGTCATGATGTTTAGGTGGCCTCACAATTCGGACGGAGGACGCTGTGACTGGGACCGAGCGGCTGGCACTGGTACTCGCAGGCGGCGGCGTCGCTGGGATCGCATGGGAGACCGGGTTTTTGCTCGGCGTGCAGGACGAGGCGCCAGGTGCCGCCCGGCGCCTGCTCGACGCGCAGCTTCTCCTCGGCACGTCGGCGGGTTCGGCAGTCGCAGCGCAGATCTCCAGCGGCACGCCGTTGCCGAGCCTGTATGACCGCCAGCTCGAACCGGCTACGCATGAGATCGCACCCCACATCGACGTCGACGAGCTGATCGAGCTGTTCGAGCATGCCAACGACCCGACAGTCCCGCTCTCTGAACGCTTGAAATGGATCGGCTCGCAGGCCCTTTCGACAAATACGGTCACTGAAGAGGCCCGGCGGGCCGTGATCGAGCATCGGCTGCCGTCCCATGATTGGCCGCAGCGTCGGCTCGAGGTCACGGCAATCGACGTCGGCACCGGCGAGCGTGTGCTGTTCGACCGAGACAGCGGCGTGTCGCTGGTCGACGCCGTCGCGGCCAGCTGCGCCGTACCGATGGTGTGGCCCCCTGTGACGATCGGGCAGCGGCGATTCATGGACGGCGGCATCGGCAGCAGCGCCAACGTGGACGCGGTCACCGGCGCCGACGCGGTGGTGATGCTGTCACCCAGTCCGGAACCGGGGTTTTCGCCGTTCGGGCGGAGTCTGGCCGACGAGCTGGCCGAGTTCCCGGGCCGGGCGCTGGGCATCTTCGCCGACGAGGGGTCGGTCGCGGCGTTCGGGCGCAATCCGCTGGACCCGGACTGTCGCGCGCCCTCAGCGGTCGCGGGCCGCCAGCAAGGACGGCGCGACGCCGCCAAGGTTGCCGCGTTCCTCGACGCCGCTGGTTGACGCGGCTGTCCCGCGTTTGTACCCACCTCCTGGGGGTACCTCTCTATCTTGCTTGTTTGACGAAAGAAGAAGAGAGGTGCAGCGATGGCGACATCTCCTGCCGGCGGCGCCACCGGTCGGGCTGACCGCTGGGCGACGGTTCAAGGCGCCGCGCTCGTCGTCGGCGCGGTGTTTCTGTTAGTGGGCGTCTTGGGCTTCATCCCGGGTGTCACCGACTACGACGGCGGAATGAAAGTCGCCGGTCACCAGTCGGGTGCGATGCTTCTGCATCTCTTCCATGTATCGGTGCTGCACAACATCGTCCATCTGCTGTTCGGCGTGGCGGGGCTGTTGATGGCGCGCACCTTCAACGGAGCACGGACGTTTCTGATCGGCGGCGGCCTCATCTATTTGGTGCTGTGGATCTACGGGCTTCTCATCGATCAGCACAGCGCCGCCAACTTCATCCCCGTGAACACCGCCGACAACTGGCTGCACTTCGCTTTGGGTGTCGGCATGGTCCTGCTCGGGCTGCTCCTGGGCCGCACCACAGGGAACCGGGCGAGCGCTACCGGCCCGACCGGAACGGGAGTCTGATCGCGCGCAAAGGATCAGTCGCGGGACTCAGCGGGTGAGTCGTTGGCTGCGTCGTCGGTCGAATTATCGTGCGCAGCAAACGAATCGAGCGACTGGGCGGCGAGTGTGCGTCCCACGTCGATCACATCTGCGGCGCGATGGAAATCCAGACTTCGCGACGACGTGCGCGGCACCTCGATGAGGATGTCCGGTGGATACGCGGCGAGCTGATGACGGGCCAGCGCCGCCTGCATCACATCGATGGTGCGGTTCATCACCTCGAAACTGCCGAGTTTGGGCACCATCGCCGACGCCGTGGCCACGTCGTCGGATTCTGGGTCGGCCTCGGCCAGTTCCTCCTCCGCCTCGTCCTCGGCGGTCGAGCTGAACCGGCCGAGTACCGAACGCGCGGCCGGAGTTTCCAGAAGCGCCGACGTGCTGCGCACCAACCGGGTGAACCACTCCGCTGCCGCGTTGGGCTCCTCTGAGCGGCGGTAGCGCTCACTGCCGATGTCGTCGCCGTTGAGACTCACCGCTATCGTCACGTCGGCGTTCGCGCCCGCCAGCGGCCCGACCGGCAGCGGGTCCAGGATGCCGCCGTCGGCCAGGACCCGCCCGTCGGCGACGTACGGCGCGATCATCCCCGGTATCGCGATCGACGCGCGAATCGCCACATCGAGCGGACCGCGTTGCAGCCACAGCGATTTACCGGTGAGCAGGTCAGTGGTGACCGCGGTGTAGGGGATCGGCAGCTTCTCGATCTCCGCCTCGCCGACCAGGTCGCGAACCACGTCGAGCACCTTCTCCGCGCGGAAGAACCCCGGACCGCGCCAGGCCGGGTCGAGCAGCCGCAGTACCCCGCTCTGGCTCAGCGTCTTGGCCCAGTCCGTGAATTCGTCCAGGGCGCCGGCCACATGCAAACCGCCGACCAGCGCGCCCATGGATGAGCCTGCGACACCGACAATCTCGTAGCCGCGGTCCAGCAGCTCGGCGATCACCCCGATGTGGGCGTAGCCGCGCGCGCCGCCGCTTCCGAGTGCCAGCGCGACGCGCTTGCCGTCCATTTGGCCATTGTGCGCGCGCTCAGTCACAGCCGGCGTCCGCGGCCGCCTTCGCCGCCACGATCACCCCGGCCTGGCGTTCCGGAGTCAGCTTGGTCCACGGGGTGTTCCACGTGCCCTTCTCGCCGGTGACCGACGCCTGCACCATCGCCAGGTACGGCTCGATCTGAGCGTGCGGGTCGCCGGGCTTGTCCTTCATCCATTCGCGCGCCCAATGACAGGCCTGGTAGTACTCCTCTTCGGTGGAGCTCGCGGGCACGTTCACGGCGGTCGTCACGCCGGCCGGTGAGACCTCCACCTGCGCCGGCGCGGTCGACGGCGCGGCCTGCGGGGCGGACGTCGGCTTGGCTTGATCTGACGGTTTCTCCGACGTCGAGCAGCCGGCCAGCAGCGTCACCACCCCGACACCGGCCAACAGCAGACCCTGGAAGCAGCGCACAGCAGTCATGTGTGCCAGACTATTGGCCGTGATGGGACTCATCGGCACTCGGGAGTGTTGTCGGGCCTGACCGCCCGCCCCCCGATTCGTCCACCCATCCTTCGGAGTTTCTCCCATGTCTTTGGCTCTTCGCGCGAGCGGCTCGTCGTCGCCCGCCCGCCCCGCCGCGCTGCGTCCGTCGACCATTCCGGCGGTGCCCGGTCCCACGAGACTGCGGCTGCCCGATCTTCTGCACATCACCGACCGCGACGCCGACCACGTTCTCAGCGGCGACTACGACCACCTGTTCCCGCGCCACGGCATACCGGTGAACGAACGGTGGTTCACCCGGCTGCGCAGCGACGACGAACTCGACGTCTGGCTGATCAGCTGGGTGCCGGGTGAATCCACCGAATTGCACGACCATTGCGGCTCGCTGGGCGCACTCACCTTGCTCAGCGGTGCATTGACCGAAACCCGTTGGGCCGGTGAGACATTGCGCCGACGACGGCTGGTCGCCGGTGACCAGGCAGCGTTCCCGCTGGGATGGGTGCACGACGTCACCTGGGCCCCGTCGGACCACGCGCCGACGCTCAGCGTGCACGCGTATTCCCCGCCGCTCACCGCGATGTCCTACTACGACGTCACCGAGCACAACACGTTGCGGCGGGTCCGCACTCAACTCACCGACACTCCGGAGGGACAGTGAGCCGCATCGACGACGTCCTCTTCGCCGCCCGGCAGCGGCTGCAGCGGTTGGCTGCGCCTGAGGTGCCCACCGCGGTCCGCCGTGGAGCGGTGCTGGTGGACATCCGCCCGCAGGCCCAGCGCGAGCGTGAGGGCAGGGTGCCGTCCGCGCTCGTCGTCGAGCGCAACGTGCTGGAGTGGCGCTGCGACCCCACCAGTGACGCACGGCTGCCGCAGGCGGTCGACGAGAACGTCGAGTGGGTGGTGGTGTGCTCCGAGGGCTACACGTCGAGCCTCGCGGCCGCCGCGCTGCAAGACCTCGGCCTGCACCGCGCCACCGACGTCGTCGGCGGTTACTGGGCGCTTCGCGAGTCCGGTGCTCTGGTCGCGTTGAGGTCTGCTACTCGGGTGCTTTCACCACTTCGCGCAGGCGCCCGGTCTTCTCCGGCGTCCATCCGGGTGGCTGCAGCACTGCGGCCCACGCGTTGACCACGTCTTTGACGTAGCGGTGCCCGTGCCCGTCGGGCACGTCCACGGCGACCGCCATGTCGGCCGACACCTGCAGGAACGTCACCACCGGGAACCAGAACATGTCCTGCGGCCGGTCGTAACCCGGCGGTTCCTTCAGCCAGTCCGGTTCGGAGAAAAGCAGATCCGGATTCCACCACGTGATCGGGTCGGATGCGTGCTGCAGGTACACGATTCGCGGAATGCCCCACGGTTGGGCCGGACGAGCGAGGTTGTCGGACTGGGCGGCGAAGCGAACGTTGTAGCCCTGCTGGTAGATGGGCAGCCACTCGGGCGAACCGGGATCGCGGTTGGCGGTGGCCTCCTGCCACATCGTGTTGTTGAACGTCGGCCCGGAGAACAGCGCCCCGTCGGTGCGGGCCACGATGTTGTTGACCGACAGGAACGGCGCCTCTCCGCCGAAGGAGCCCAGGCTTTCCCCGAACACGACGAGCTTGGGCCGTTGGCCTTCCGGTAGCGCCCGCACCCGTGCGGCCACCGCCTCGAACAGCGCCTGACCGGCATGCCGAGCGTTCTCCTTGTCGACCAGAAACGACAGCCAGCTAGGCAAGAAGGAGTACTGCATCGACACGATCGCGGTGTCGCCGTTGAACATGTACTCGAGCGCGTCGGCCTCGGCCGCGTTGATCCAGCCGGTCCCGGTGGTCGTCGCGACGGCGACGACCTTGCGCTTGAGGCCACCTGTGCGGTCCAGCTCGCGTGCTGCGAGCTCCGCGGCGGCCTCGATGCCGTCGGCGGACTCCAGTCCGGCGTACGCGCGGATCGGTTCGGTAGCCGGTGCGCCGTTGAACTTCGACAGCTGCTCCACGGTCGGGGCGCCGTCGACAAAGATGCGGCCCTGGTTGCCCAGCGAGGCCCAGCTGACCAGCGAACCGGGTCCGCCCGAGCGCAGCGGGCTGGTGGGCGGCGGGCTGTCGGGATCCTGCTCGTTGTTGACCGCTTCGAAGGTGTTGTTCATCGTGCTCATCGCGAACCGCAGGACCACGCCGTTGAGGATCGCGACGAACAGCGCGACGACCAACAGCACTGCGACGACTGCCGAAACCCGGGGCGGCGCAACACGATTGAGTTGCCGAACCAGGAATCGGATAAAGCGCCCGATCAGCTGGCCGATTTCGACGAGCACGAACAGCGTGACGATGGCCAGGACTGCGGCCAGCGGATAGTCATGCCACTTCAGCCGGGGCACGCCGATGAGATCGCGGACGTGGTCCTGCCACACGTGAAACCAAACGACCATCGCCAGCGTGCCGACCACCCCGGCCGCCACCAGCACGAACCACGCGGCGCGCGGCGGCTTGGGGCTGCTGTCCCGCGACATCATGAACCGCACCAACCAGACGGCGAACACGCCGACGGCGTAGCCGGTGGCGCCGGCGGCGCCGCTCACGAGTCCCTGGAACAGCGGTCCGCGCGGCAGCAGCGACGGCGTCATCGACAGCCACAGGAACACCAGCCCGACAGCCGTTCCGGTGAACGTGTAATGCCGGACCCACCAATCGGGCTTTGCGGCCGTCTTTTCGGACGGCTCTTCGGCGGGCGCCTCGGGTGTTTCCTCCGGGGCCTCGGCTTCGGTCATGTCCCCATCTTCAGCGATGGGTGAAGTTGGGGGCGCGTTTCTCGACAAACGCCGCCATGCCCTCGCTTTGGTCGTCGGTGGCGAACGCGGCATGGAAAAGCCGCCGCTCGTACAGAAGTCCCTCGGACAGCGGTGTTTCGAACGCGCGGTTGACGGCTTCTTTGGCCATCCGCGCGGCCGACAACGACATCTGCGCGATGGTGGTGGCCACCGACATCGCTTCGCGCTGCAGGTCATCGGCCGGCACCACCCGCGACACCAGCCCACTGCGTTCCGCCTCGGCGGCATCCATGTTGCGCCCGGTCAGAATGAGGTCCATCGCTTTGGCCTTACCGATCGCGCGGGTGAGCCGCTGAGAACCGCCCATGCCCGGCAGCACACCGAGTTTGATCTCGGGCTGCCCGAATTTCGCGGTGTCCGCGGCGATCAGCAGATCGCACATCATCGCCAGTTCGCAGCCGCCACCCAGTGCATAGCCGGCCACCGCCGCGATCGTCGGCGTGCGCACGGCCGCGAACTTGCCCCAGGCGGCGAAGTAGTCGGACGCGAACACGTCGGCGAACGACAGCTCCGCCATCTCCTTGATGTCCGCCCCGGCGGCGAACGCTTTGGCGGAGCCGGTGAGCACGATCGCGCCGACGCCCGGGTCATTGTCGAATTCCGCTGCGGCCGTTGTGACTTCGGTCATCACCTGGCCGTTGAGGGCGTTGAGCGCCTCCGGGCGGTTCAGGGTGATCGTGGCAACGCGGTCCTGGCGGTCGACGAGGATGGTCTGGTAGGTCATCGGCTTTCAGCTTTCGTTCTCGAACGACAGGTCATTGTCGGCGGGGGCGAAGAACGCTTCGACGTCTTCGGCGCTGACCTCCGCCAGGGAGGCCGGCGACCACTTGGGGTTGCGATCTTTGTCGATGACCTGTGCCCGGATGCCCTCCACCAGGTCGTGTGAGCGAAGCGTCGCGCACGACACCCGATACTCTTGGCGCAGAACGTCTTCCAGCGTTTGCAGGTTCGTAGCGCGGCGCACCGCCTCCCGGGCCACCGAGACGGCGGTGGGGGAGCGGGTGGCGATCAGGTTGGCGGCGTCATTCGCCGGGCCGGCGTCGTGTCCGCGCAGCGCGGCGACGATGTCGGTGACGGTGTCGGGCGCGAAGCATTCGTCGATCCAGTTCCGTTGCACCACAAGCTCACTGGGCGGCGGTGCGACGGCGTGACGCTTCACCGCCGCGTCTACGCCGTCGTCGACGAGGGTCTTGACGAAGTCGTCGAGCGCAGTGTGCGGGACGTAGTGATCGGCGAAGCCCATCGCGATCGCATCCGACCCGGAGAACGGTGCGCCGGTGAGCGCGGCGTGCAGGCCCAGCCGACCCGGCGTACGCGCGAGGTAGTAGGTGCCACCGACGTCGGGGACGAAACCGATGCCCACTTCGGGCATCGCGATCTTCGACGTGTCCGTCACCACCCTGGTGTTGCCGTGCACGGAGATCCCGACGCCGCCGCCCATCACGATGCCGTCCATCAGCACGATGTAGGGCTTGGGATAGCGGGCGATGTAGGCGTTCAGCAGGTATTCGTCGTGCCAGAACTGCCGAGCCTCGGCGCCGCCGTCGTTGTGCACGCTGTGGTAGATCGCGACGATGTCGCCGCCCGCGCACAGCCCCCGGTCCCCGGCACCGCTGACCACCACCGCCCGCACGTCGTCGTCGTGAGCCCATTCACGCAACGCCTGGTGCATGGTGGTGACCATCGAATGGGTCAGAGAGTTGATCGCCTTGGGCCGGTTCAGCGTGAGGAAGCGGACACCGTCTTGGGCGCTGGTCACGATCTCGTCGGCAGAGCGGTCACCCGTCACGGGAAAGCAATCTAGATCGTCTCCCCAGGTGGCGCGGCCCCGGGTAAGGTTTGCCTGGGAAGAGGCCGGGAACTGATGACGAGGTGTCAATCGTTGGACGTTTGTTCTCGGTACACATTTAGGAGAGGAACCGACGGTGCGGGAGACCAGCAACCCGGTATTTCGATCGCTGCCTAAGCAGCAAGGCGGATACGCGCAGTTCGGGCCCGGCCACGCCGCCGGAGCACAGCAGGTTTATCAGGGCTATCAAACCGAGCCCTACGTGCAGCAGGGCGTTTCGCGCCCGCTGACCGTCGACGACGTCGTCACCAAGACCGGCATCACGCTGGGCGTGTTGTCACTAGTCGCGGTGGTGTCGTACTACCTGGTGGGTGTGAACACGGCCTTGGCTGGGCTGTTCACCATGGTGGGCGCACTCGGCGGCCTGGTTCTGGTCCTTGTCGCCACGCTCGCCCGCAAGCAGGACAACCCGGCGATTGTGCTGAGCTACGCGGCGCTCGAGGGCTTGTTCCTCGGTGCGGTCTCGTGGGTGTTCGGCAACTTCGTCGTCTCGGGCGTCAGCGCCGGGACGTTGATCACGCAAGCCGTCCTGGGCACTTTAGGCGTCTTCGCCGGCATGCTCGTCGTCTACAAGACGGGCGCCATCCGCGTAACCCCGAAGCTCACCCGGATGGTCGTGGCCGGCCTCTTCGGTGTGCTTGTGCTGATGCTCGGCAACCTGGTGTTGTCGCTGTTCGGCGTCAACGGAGGCGCTGGCATGGGGCTGCGCAGCGGTGGCGCACTGGCGATCGTGTTCTCGTTGGTTTGCATCGCGCTGGCGGCGTTCATGTTCTTGATCGACTTCGATGCCGCCGACCAGATGATCCGCGCCGGCGCGCCGGAGAAGGCCGCATGGGGCATCGCGCTGGGCCTGACGGTCACGCTGGTGTGGCTGTACCTGGAGATTCTGCAGCTGCTCAGCTACTTCTACCGCGACTGATTTTCTGCACGGAAGGGCCGGCACTACGGTGCCGGCCCTTCGTCGTTGAGTGTGCATCGAGGGCGCGGCCTACTCGACCTCTTGCACCCTCGCTGCACACTCAACTGCTCTGTCGGTCCGCGGTGGCAGTCTGCCGGCATGGGGGAGGGTCAACCGTTCATCGGCACCGAGGCGCTGGCGTCCGGTGCGCTGACACGGCATGAGCTGCGCCGGTACTACCGGGCCATCATGCCGAACGTCTATCTCGACAAGCGGGTGCAGCCAACGTTGCTCGGCCGCATCGCTGCCGCATGGCTCTGGTCTGGTCGAGCGGGGGTGGTAGCAGGCCTTGCAGCATCAGCACTGCATGGGGCGCGGTGGATCGACCGCGAAGTCCCTGTCGAGCTCGTGTGGTCGAACCCGCGAGCGCCACGCGGCGTCGTGACTCGCCGTGATGTCTTGCGAGACAACGAATTCGGCGTGGTGAGGGGATTCCCCGTGACCACGCCGGAGCGCACAGCGTCCGACTCGGGGCGGCGCGGGCGGCTCGATGAAGCCATTGCTCGACTCGACGCCCTAGGCAATGCCACCGGCATCAAGGCCGGCGACGTTCGTCGCGTTGCGGCTGATCATCCGCGCGTTCGCGGTCTTCGTCAGCTGGAGAAGGCGCTCGATCTGTACGACCCTGGCGCGGCGTCTCCGAAGGAAACGTGGTTGCGGCTATTGGTCATACGAGCTGGCTTTCCGCGACCGCAGACGCAGATACCGGTGCTCAGTCCCGACGGCCTGCGGACGTACTTCCTCGACATGGGTTGGAAAGACCTCAAACTGGCAGCTGAATACGAGGGCGACCACCATCGCGCCGACCCTGAACAGTACGGCTACGACATCCGCCGCCGAGACGATCTGCACGAGCTGGGCTGGACCGACATCAGGGTCACCAAACGACACGATTCCGCCGACGTCTTATGCCGACTCCGGCGGGCTTGGGACGCACGAACCCGTTGACTGTGCGCTAACGGCGCGGCCTACTCGTACTTTGGCGCCATAGCCGCACAATCAACGTCGCGATTTCAGCTCAGCCGCTCGATGACCATCGCCATGCCCTGGCCGCCGCCGACGCACATGGTCTCCAGGCCGAACGTCTTGTCGTAGGTCTGCAAGTTGTTCAGCAACGTCGCGGTGATGCGCGCACCGGTCATCCCGAACGGATGCCCGAGCGCGATCGCCCCGCCCGACACGTTCAGCTTGTCCTCGTCGATGCCGAGTTCACGCGCCGAGCCCAGTACCTGCACCGCGAACGCCTCGTTGATTTCGAACAGGTCGATGTCGCCGATCGACATGCCCGCATTCGCCAGCGCTTTGCGCGTCGCCTCGATCGGGCCGAGCCCCATGATCTCCGGCGAGAGCCCCGAAACGCCGGTTGCCACAATGCGCGCCAGCGGGGTCAGCCCCAGTTCGCGGGCCTTCTCATCGGACACGATCACCACCGCAGCCGCGCCGTCGTTCAGCGGGCACGCATTGCCCGCTGTCACGGTCCCGTTCGGCCGGAAGACCGGCTTGAGCTGGCTCACCTTCTCGTAGGTGGTGCCGGCCCGCGGGCCGTCGTCGGTGCTGACCACCGACCCGTCCGGCAGTGTCACCGGGACGATCTCGCGCTCGAAGAAGCCGTTGGCGATCGCCTGCTCGGCCCGGTTCTGCGAGCGCACCCCCCAGTGGTCCTGGTCCTCGCGGCTGATACCGGTAAGCAGCGCAACGTTTTCCGCAGTTTGGCCCATCGCGATGTACACGTCCGGTAGGACGCCGTCCTCGCGGGGATCGTGCCAGGAGTCGGCGCCCGCAGCGGCTTGGGCGGTGCGCTCCTCGGCCTCGGCGAACAACGGGTTGTGGGTGTCCGGCCAACCGTCCGAGGTGCCCTTGGGAAACCGCGACACGGTCTCGACGCCCGCCGACACGAATGCGCTGCCCTCGCCGGCCTTGATCGCGTGAAACGCCATCCGGGTGGTCTGCAGCGACGACGAACAGTAGCGGTTCACCGTGGTGCCCGGCAGGAAGTCGTAGCCCAGCTGGACCGCCACCGCGCGGCCGATGTTGAAGCCTGCTTCACCGGCGGGCTGGCCGCACCCCATGATCAGGTCGTCGAGGTCACGCGGGTCGAGCGCGGGCACCTTGTCCAGGGCGGCGCGCACCATCTGCGCGGCCAGGTCGTCGGGACGCATGTCAACCAGCGATCCCTTGGCAGCGCGGCCGATGGGGGAGCGCGCGGTCGAGACGATGACGGCTTCGGGCATGACGCCTCCTGAGGTCAGAGTTACCCCGAACCTAGTCCGCGTCAGTTGGCAGGCACCACGACGGGTGCCGGAACCCCAGTCGTGTGCCGGACAATCCGCGCGAGGCGCCGCAGTCTGTTGCGGAACGTCCTGGCTTCGGCCGCTTGCGACACCCACGGCAGCTCAGGCACCGGCCCGCCGGTCCACTCGCCCAACGCACTGCACAGGGCGGGAAACAGCTGTTTGGCCGCCAACGCATAACCTGCCGCGGACGGGTGGTACATGTCCTCGGAGAACAGCAACTCGGGAGCCTGCAGGAACTCCGGTGCCAGCAGGTCGGCCAGTGGCACCGGAACTCCCCCGGCGTTGCGCACCGCGGCGGCCTGCGCCCGCGCCAGCCGCAATCCCCGGGTCCGCGCGGCCCAGCGCAGCGGTTGCGGAATCGCGGTGATCACCCCGAAGTCGGGACAGGTGCCGACGACCACGACGGCGCCGCTGTCCCGCAAACGCTTGACTGCCGCGCCGAGACGACGCGCCGACGGGCCGACCCCGTTGAGCGCGGTGATGTCATTGGCGCCGATCATGATGACCGCGGCGTCCGGCGGCGGTCCCGCCACGAACATCGCGTCGACTTGACCGGACAGCCCTTTCGACGTTGCACCCGAAATTGCCTTGGTGCTCAAACGAATTCGTTTACCGGTCTCTTCCGCCAGGCCGCGGGCCAGAAGTACTCCGGGAACTTCGTCGGCGCAGTGGCAGCCGAAACCCGTTGCGGTCGAGTCGCCGAAGACCATCAGGTGCAAGTCGAACGGCACATCTCGCGACCAGCGCTCGACGGGACCGCCTCCGGGGGAGTAGACGCCGTCGGCGCGCGGCGGCGGTTCCCAGATCCGCGGGATCACGCTGCGCGCCTGATCTGCTTGCCCGTTCAAGAAGTTTCGCGCGCCCACATAAGCCCCGCCGGATGATGCGATGACGCCGATGGCCGCCAATGCGATGGTTGACCGCCGCGGCGCGCGCATGTGCACGAGCCGAGTTTACGTGGCGCACCCGCATCGACGCGCAGGTGAAACTCGGTGCGATCACGGAGAAATAGGAATCCGATATCAAAACACCTCAGCCGATCGTTGAACGCGCCGAAGGTGTCAAGCTAAGTTACCGGGAACTGACGGCGTGACCCCGTGGGGTACCGGCCTACAACGGCGTAGGAGTGTGAAATGACCGCACCAAGCAAGGTCTCGGGGTCGCCCCGCGCACACATCGGCGCAGCTCGCGCCCTGAAATCCCGTCGCTACCCAGTCAGCGACGGCGCGCCCGTCGAGGTCGTCGAAGACGGTCCTAGCATCGCCGGGCGGCTGGCTTGGCTGGGCGCCCGGCTAACAATTCGTCCGACGCTGACAGTTGGCAGCCACGTTCCGTTTCTGCCATGGCCGTGGGGGCTGATCGATTTCGCGGCGCGGGCGTTGCTGCCCATCCCCGGCACTGTGCGGGCAACCGTGAAGCTGCCGCAGTGCACCGCGCAGCTGGTCCGCGCCAAGGGTGTGCTGCCCGCCGACGGCAAGCGGCGCGTGGTCTTGTACATGCACGGCGGCGCGTTCCTCACCTGCGGAGTGAACACGCACGGCCGGCTGACGACAATGATCTCGCACTACGCCGACGCGCCCGTGCTGGTGCTGAATTACCGGATGATCCCCAAGCATTCGATCGGCCAGGCCATCGACGACTGCTACGACGGCTATCAGTGGCTGCGTGACCTCGGGTACGGGCCGGATCAGATTGTGCTGGCGGGAGATTCGGCCGGTGGCTACCTGGCCCTGGCGCTCGCCGAACGATTGCTTGCAGACGGCGAAGAACCGGCCGCAATGGTATCCCTGTCGCCGCTGATGCAACTGGAGACCGAGGCCAAGAAAGAGCACGCGAACATCCGCACCGATGCGATGTTCCCGCCCAAGGCTTTTGACGCACTGCTCGATCTCATCGCGATGGCAGCGTCTCGACGCGTGGTCGACGGCGAGCCCGAAGACGTCTACGAGCCACTGGATCACATCGAACCCGGCTTGCCGCGCACACTGATTCACGTTTCAGGTTCTGAAGTTCTGCTGTACGACGCACGGTTGGCTGCGCGGCGGTTAGCCGCTGCCGGGGTGCCGGTCGAGGTGCGGGTGTGGCCGGGGCAGATGCACGTGTTCCAGCTGTGCGCGCCGCTGGTTCCCGAAGCTGTGCGGTCGCTGCGGCAGATCGGCGGCTACATCCGCGAAGCCACCGACTAGCCTCGTTCGGTCCGCGCGACGGGCGCCGAACCGCGGCTGCGATCATGGACCCATGCGGATTGCGCAGCACATCGGCGAACTGATCGGCAACACCCCTCTGGTCGAGTTGCACTCGGTCGTGCCTGAGGGCGCCGGCCGGGTCGTGGCGAAGGTGGAATACCTCAATCCCGGCGGCAGCGTGAAGGACCGGATCGCCGTCAAGATGATCGACGCTGCCGAAGCGAGTGGTGAATTACGCCCTGGCGGAACGATTGTCGAGCCGACGTCGGGCAACACCGGCGTCGGGTTGGCGCTGATCGCCCAGCAGCGCGGCTACAAATGCATCTTCGTCTGCCCGGACAAGGTCAGCGAAGACAAGCAGAACGTGCTGCGCGCCTACGGTGCGGAGGTGGTGGTCTGCCCGACGGCCGTACCGCCCGGCCATCCCGACAGCTACTACAGCGTCTCGGACAGATTGGTCGACGAAATCGATGGCGCGTGGAAGCCAGACCAGTATTCGAATCCCAACGGACCCGCCAGCCATTACGAGACGACCGGACCGGAAGTGTGGGCTGACACCGACGGCGCCGTCACGCATTTCGTCGCCGGCGTGGGCACCGGCGGCACGATCACCGGCGCGGGCCGATACCTCAAGGACGTCTCGGCTGACAGACCGGAAGGACCGGTGCGCGTCATCGGTGCCGACCCGGAGGGCTCGGTGTATTCCGGCGGAAGCGGTCGCCCGTATCTGGTCGAGGGGGTGGGCGAAGACTTCTGGCCCGCCGCGTACGACCCGACTGTTCCCGACGAGATCATCGCGGTGTCCGACGCGGATTCGTTCGAGATGACCCGGCGGCTGGCCCGCGAGGAAGCACTGCTCGTCGGTGGGTCATGCGGCATGGCCGTGGTCGCGGCGGTGAAGGTGGCTGAGCGGGCCGGGCCGGATGCGTTGGTGGTAGTGCTGTTGCCCGACGGCGGCCGCGGCTACCTGTCCAAGATCTTCAACGACGACTGGATGTCGTCGTACGGGTTCTTGCGCACCCGCCTCGACGGCTCGGTGGCGCAGCCGACCGTCGGAGATGTGTTGCGCGGCAAGTCAGGTGCTCTGCCTGACCTGGTGCATACCCATCCGTCGGAGACGATCCGCGATGCGATCGGCATTCTGCGTGAATACGGTGTGTCACAGATGCCGGTCGTCGGAGCCGAACCGCCGGTAATGGCAGGCGAAGTCGCGGGCAGCGTGTCGGAACGCGAACTGCTGTCGGCGGTGTTCGAGGGCCGCGCCAAACTCGCCGACGCGGTGGCGCAGCACATGAGTCCGCCGATGCCGATGATCGGCACAGGGGAAATGGTCGGAACCGCCGCGAAGATGCTGCGTGAGTGCGACGCGCTCATGGTGGTCGAAGAGGGAAAGCCCGTCGGCGTCATCACCCGTCAGGATTTGCTCGGATTCCTGTCTGGCGCTGCGGCACGCAGCTAGCGGCGCAACGTTTTCGCCGTTTCGTCGCTTATACGGTTCTCCGACATCTTCTCGGGTATGGTGAGCACCGCTTCACCCGGCTACTTCACCTGAGTGGGAAGGCACCATGACCGACCAGCCGCCAGGAAGTTATCCGCCACCACCGCCCGGGGGCTACCCGCCGCCACCGCCACCTTCCGGAGGTGGGTATCCGCCACCTCAGTCGGGCTATCCCGGCGCTGCGCCGGCCGCTGGCACCAACGGCCTGGCGATCGCGTCGCTGGTCTGCTCACTTCTGGGCGTTTTCTGCATCGGTGTCCTGTCCATCGTCGGCATCGTCCTCGGCATCGTCGCGCTGAACCAGGTCAAGCAGACCGGCCAGCAAGGGCGAGGACTTGCGTTAGCCGGCATCATCGTGGGCGCCGTCTCGTTGATCATCGGCATCATCGTCGCTGTCGCCTTTTACTTCCCGAGCTGAGTCAGCCGCCGAAATCTAAAGGCGCACTGGTTAATTCGATCAAAGAGGAATCATGACCGAGCAACCACCCGGCGGGTATCCGCCGCCGCCTCCTCCGTCTTCCGGTGGTTATCCGCCACCCGGCCCGCCGCAAAGTGGTGGCTATCCACCACCGCCAGGTGGGTATCCGCCGCCGCCACAACAGGGTGGCTATCCGCCGCCACCGCCACCGCAAGGCGGTTACCCGCCGCCTCCGCCGCCCGGTGGCTATCCACCGCCCACTGCAAACTATCCGCCTGCCGCCGGCCCGGGCTACGGCGGCTACGGGGCAGGGCAGGGTTTCGACTTCGGCGAGGCGTTCTCGTGGGCGTGGAACAAGTTCAGCAAGAACGCCGGCCCGCTCGTCGTCGCAACGCTCATCTACGGCGTCATCGAATTGGTGGTTCTCGGCATCCTGATCGGGTTGATGATCGCGTTCTCGCCGGGAGCCGATTACACGTCGTCGGATTCCGGGTTCAGCTACTCCTGGAGCGCTTTCAGCGCCACCGGATTTCTCATCAACATCGTCGTCTCGTTCATCCTGATGCTCGTCGCGTACACGATCCAATCCGCCTACATCAGAGGCCTTCTCGAGCTCGCGGACGGGCATCACGTGACAGTGGGAACCTTCTTCCGGCCGCGCAACGTCGGCAACGTGGTCATTGCAGCGCTGATCGTCAGCGCGATCGTGTCCGTCGGCAACGCGCTGTGCTACCTCCCCGGCCTGATCGCGAGCTTCTTGCTCATGTTCACGATCATCGCGCTGCTCGATCGCAACCTCTCGCCAGTCGACGCGATCAAGAACAGTTTCGACACGGTGAAGAGCAATGTCGGTAACGCGTTGCTGGTCTGGCTTGTCGCCGGCATCATCACGGCCGTCGGCGCATTGCTGTGCGGTGTCGGTTTGCTGGTGGCGGCACCGTTGGCAAGCCTGCTGCTGGTGTTCACCTATCGCAGGCTCACCGGCAATCAGGTAGCGCCGATCACCCCGTAGCGAGCGGTCATCCCGAGCAGCTACCGAAACGCGCTGACCCCCGTCAGCGCTTCTCCGATCACGAGTTGATGCACCTCGGAGGTGCCCTCGTAGGTCAACACCGACTCCAAATTGTTGGCGTGCCGAATCACCGGGTACTCCAGCGTTATCCCGTTGGCGCCCAACAGAGTTCGGCACTGGCGGGCGATCTCGATCGCTTCTCGAACGTTGTTGAGTTTGCCGAGGCTGATCTGCTCCGGCCGGATCTTGCCCGCGTCTTTGAGAGCTCCCAGATGCAGCGCAAGCAGCTGCGCCTTGGCCAGTTCCACCGCCATGTCGGCGAGCTTGGCCTGCGTCAGCTGATAAGCGGACAGCGGCTTGTCGAACACCTCACGGGTTTTCACGTAATCAAGTGTCGCCTGCAGGCAATCCCGGGCCGCACCGACCGCGCCGAACACAATCCCGAACCTGGCTTCCGACAGGCACGCCAACGGTCCCGACAATCCCCGCGCCTCAGGCAGTTTCGCGTCTGCGGGCAACCGTAGATCGTCGAACGCCAACTCCGAGGTGACTGAGGCCCGCAGGGACAACTTGTGTGTCATCGTGCGCGCCGAAAAACCCGGGGTGTCCGTCGGAACGACGAAGCCCGCGATGCCTTCCTCGGTCCTCGCCCAGACGATCGCAACATCTGCGACGGTGCCGTTGGTGATCCACATCTTCGAGCCGTTGAGAATCCAATCGCCGCCGTCGCGCCGGGCGGTCGTGCGCATGCCCGCCGGATTCGACCCGAAGTCGGGTTCGGTCAGACCGAAGCAACCGATCACGTCACCGGTGGCCATCGCCGGCAACCACCGCTGGCGCTGCTCTTCGGAGCCGTGGCGGTAGATCGCGAACATCGCCAGCGACCCCTGCACCGACACCAGGCTGCGCAGCCCGCTGTCGACCGCTTCCAATTCCTGGCACACCAGCCCGTAAGCGGTGGCGCTCGAACCGCCGCAGCCGTAGCCCTTCAGGTGCATGCCGAGCAGTCCCAGCTTGCCGAAGTCGGCGGCCAACTCACGCACCGGAACCTCGCCGGCTTCGAACCAGTCCGCGATGTGTGGGCGCAAGCGCTCCTCGCCGAATCGGCGGACGGTGTTGCGCAACTCGATGTCCTCCGGCGACAGCAGCGAGTCGACGTCGAGGAGGTCGTCAATCCTGGCGGTAATCATGCCCCATGTGTACACCGCCGACACCGCACGGCGGCCAAGCGCACCCCCGAGCGCACGCGGACGTAGGCCCGTGAGATGGCGCCGGGGGGATGGCCGTCTGCTACGGACTAGATATCGATGACGACTTTGCCGTGCACATGCCGGCTGGCTTGAAGCTCGACCGCGGCGCGGATCCGCTCCATGGGGAAGGTGGCCGCGATGGGCACTCGAACCTGACCCGCTGCGACAAGACGAGCAATCTCCTCGACTGCGCCGGGAGCGGCGTTGCCGCCGGTGGCCCACGTAATGCCGTCGACCTGTGCGGCGATGGTGGTGATCCGCTCGTCGGGCACACCGAGTTCCCGGGCCGCCTGAACTGTCTCGGTTCCATACAGGTCGATAGCGGCGGTGAGGCCGGCGGGAGCCAGGGCGCGGACCCGCTCAACTAGGCCGTCACCGTAGGCGACGGGCTCGGCCCCGAGGGCGCGTAGGGCGTCGGCCGACGAGGGCGATCCAGTCCCAATCACTCGCGCGCCCGCGATCCGCGCGAGCTGGACGACGAACACACCGACTCCGCCTCCCGCGCCGCCGATGAGTAGCGTGTCGCCCGGGCCGGGATTGACCACATCGAGAGCGGCGGCGGCCGTGGACCCCGCGATGGCGAGGGTGGCGGCGGTGCGGTCGTCGAGGCCGTCGGGAGTGTGGTGGGCATCGCCGCCTGCCGAGACGGTTCCGCCGACATCGATGACCACGTAGTCAGCAACCGCGCGGGAGAGGGCGCCGCCGAACACCCGGTCACCGACCGCGAAGCCGGTTACACCCTCGCCGACCTGGTCAACGACGCCAGCGTAGTCAGTGCCGAATCCGCACGGCAGGCTCAGACCGAATCGGGCGGCGGTGTCTGCATCAGAGGTAATGATCCAGTCCATGGGATTCAGTCCGGCGCTCTTGACTCGCACGCGGATTTGCCCTGCGCCGGCGTTCGGTGCTGGCGCTTGGCGGAGGGTCAGCACCTCGGGGCCGCCGAACGACTCGAGGCGGACTACGCGGCCGGTGGACACCGGCGTGTCGACGCGTTGTTCCTGAATGCTCACTGGTCTCTCCTTCGAATGGGATGAGTGCAGCGAAAGTGGACTATGCTCCGGTTGTAGAAGTCACCTTACCACAAAACGGAGCGCGATCCACTTTGGACGACTCGGAGGATCGTCGGCCGCGAGCGGACGCGGCGCGCAACCGCGCCCAACTTCTCGAGGCGGCGACGCGCGTGTTCGCGTCCGCGGACATCGAGCCGTCGATGCGCGCAATCGCGCGCGAAGCCGGGGTCGGCATCGCCACCCTCTACCGGCACTTTCCGACCCGCGAATCGTTGGTCGACGCGGTCTACCGCGATCAGGTCGCGCGACTCACTACGGGCGCGCGCGATCTGCTCGCGCAGCTTCCCCCGCCGGCGGCGCTGCGGCGCTGGATGGACCTGTTCGGTGACTGGATCGCGACGAAGAACGGCATGCTCGACACGCTGGTCGCGATGGTCGAAGCCGGCGAGATCACCCACGCCCAAACCCGGACCCAATTGCTCGCGGCCATCGACGACATCCTCGAAGCCGGTCGCGCGACGGGCGAACTCCGTGCCGATGTCAGCGCCGAGGACATCGCCGCGGGCCTCATCGGGATCTTCACCATGGCGAAGCCGCCCGACCACGACGCCCGGGCGAGCCGCCTGTTGGACATCTTCATGGACGGGCTCCGCTCCACATCTTCCGCCGACCCGCTGTAGTTCCGTCCCGAGGAGTTGACCTGGCCTCACTCCAGAGAGCCGCACCCCCGGGCAGGCGAACGCTGGGCAGCTGGGATCCGACGAACAAGACGAACAAGTCGTGTCATGAACTGCTTCTGTCGGGGCCAGCGGGTCCCCATAGGCTTGTGGCTCATGAGCGAACAGCGCAAAGGCCTGTCCACGCGGCTGATCCACGCCGGCTACCGGCCCGATCCGGCGACCGGCGCCGTCAACACCCCGATCTACGCCAGCTCGACGTTCGCCCAGGACGGTGTCGGCGGCCTGCGCGGCGGCTTCGAATACTCACGCACCGGCAACCCCACCCGCGCCGCGCTGGAAACCGCGCTGGCCGCAGTCGAGGAGGCAACGTTCGGCCGAGCCTTCAGTTCCGGCATGGCGGCGACCGACTGTGCACTGCGGGCGATGCTGCGTCCCGGCGATCACGTCGTGATCCCCAACGACGCGTACGGCGGAACATTCCGGCTCATCGACAAGGTGTTCACGCTGTGGGGTTTGACGTACACCGCGGTGCCGCAGTCCGATCTGGACGCAGTGCGCGACGCAATCACCGGCGCGACGAAGCTGATTCTCGTCGAGACGCCGACGAATCCGCTGATGTCGATTGCCGACATCGCCGCAATTGCCGAACTGGCCCATGCGCACTCGGCAAAGGTGTTGGTGGACAACACTTTCGCCTCACCGGCGTTGCAGCGTCCGCTGACGTTGGGCGCTGACGTGGTCCTGCATTCCACCACCAAGTACATCGGCGGGCACTCCGACGTGGTGGGCGGTGCGCTGCTGACCAACGACGAGGAACTCGACACGGCATTCGGCTTCTTGCAAAACGGCGCCGGGGCGATCCCCGGCCCTTTCGACGCATACCTGACCCTTCGGGGTCTCAAAACGCTCGTGGTTCGGATGCAGCGGCACACCGAAAACGCCACCCACGTCGCCGAATTCCTCGCCGACCATCCCGCGGTCACCCAGACGCTCTACCCGGGGCTGCCAGGCCATCCCGGCCACGACGTCGCCGCGCGCCAGATGAGCGGATTCGGCGGCATGCTGTCTGTGCGGCTGCGCGGCGGTCGCCAAGCGGCACTTGAATTATGCTCTCGCACAGAGGTTTTCATTCTTGCGGAGTCGCTCGGCGGGGTGGAGTCGCTCATCGAGCACCCCGGCGCGATGACCCATGCCTCGGCAGCCGGGTCGCTGCTCGAAGTGCCCGACGACCTGGTCCGGCTGTCTGTCGGTATCGAAGACGTGGCGGATCTGATCGGCGATCTCGAGCAGGCGCTAGGTTAACGCGGGTCGCAGCGCCGACGCCGTCACCGCGAGGTTCACCTGGGGCAGGCCCGGCGCACCCGATTCGTCGACCCAGCATCCGGCGGCGATGTCGCCGGCACGGGCCTGCACCCAGCGCCAGCCTCGGTCGTTCAGGCTCAACAGGGCGCCCAGGCCGTCCGTGACGTGCAACAGCGAGATGATCGCCGCAGTCGCCGGAGTGGGGGCGCGCATGTCGAACAGCACGGAAAGCAGCTGCGCCCGGGCGTGGTCGACACGGGACCGATCAGCAATCGGCCACAGCCGAGAACCGTTGCGCTGCAGGTAGATTGGCCGAACATAGCCGCGGCCTTGCAGTGTGGTCAACAATGCCGGCTCGACGCCGCGGCGCAGCTTGGCCACCGCGGTCTGCGGTGTCAGCGGCCGGCGCTGCAGCCGCTGCGCCGCCGGATCAAGGATCGGGTCGCCCAGCTCCGGCCCCGCGAGCACCAACAGCCTTCCCGGCGGCATCGGTTCGCCGTCGACCGACGGGCGGATCCTGCACGCGTACGCCAGATCCAGCAGCACCGCAGCGGCCAGCAGCTTCTCGCGGCGCTCTCGTGCCAGCGCCGGCCGATTGGTCGCGTTGTCGAGCAGCAGCAGTAGAAGGTCTTCGGCGATGTGCGCCATGGGCGGGAACTCTAACCGCCCGGGGATCCCTTACTCGTGGTACGGCTCGGCGCTGAGCAGCTCTACTGTGGCCGTCTTTCCACTGGGCAGCTGATAGCTGCATTTCTCGCCGACCTTTTTGTCGATCAGCGCGGCGCCCAGCGGCGAGTTCGGCGAATACACCTCGAGCTTTCCGTCGGTGATGCCCTCCTGGCGGGTGCCAATGAGGAACTCCTCTTCGTCACCGTCGTCATAGCGCACTTTGACCACCGAGCCCGGCAGCGCCACGCCTGACTGCTTGGGTGCCTCACCGACCTTGGCGTTGCTCAGCAACTCCTGCAGCTGACGAATGCGCGCCTCCTGCTGGCCCTGCTCCTCACGCGCGGCGTGATATCCGCCGTTCTCACGCAGGTCGCCCTCTTCGCGCCGATCGTTGATCTCGGCGGCGATGACCGGGCGGTTGGCGATCAACTGGTCGAGTTCGGCCTTGAGGCGGTCATACGCCTCCTGGGTCAACCAGGTCACCTGGGTATCGGTCATCTTGTCGCGCTCCTTGCTCCTCGTGCCGCGAATGCTCGCGACAGCGGTTCACCGCCTCACTGCCGGGAGCATGCGGACACCCCGCGTGTATTGCCGTTTTGGCGGACTCGTAATCAGCGCAAATGCAGCAATACACGGTCCCAGCAGGAACCGTGTATTCATCGAGGGTACCACCGCGGCGTCACCGGGAATTCAGCGTTCGGCAATATTCGGGCCGACGCTCACGGCGCCACCAAATAGCCGGGGACGTCGTAGCCGCAGCCGTACACGTCGCCCATCACCGGTGGCCGGCTGGTCTTGACCACGGTGGTCACCTGCACCGCAGCTGATGTCGACGGCGGCACCAGGACCTCGCGCCGGCCCGTCTCGCTGCCGTCTTGGGATTTGGCGCGCACGATGCAGACGGCCGGTCGCGACGGGTCGTCGCGGGTGAGGTTGACGGTCACCTCCACGGTCTGGTCGTCGATCAGCCGGTACCCGGCAAGCGTGCCCTCGATGTCGCTGCGGCCGAGCCGGTGGTAACCGACCAGCGCGACCGTGACACCTATCGCGAGGACCGCCAGAGTCAGGCCGACGATGATCCAGCGGCGGGCGCGCCGTGGGGTTCGCCCGTACCGGGTGGACGGACGCTCGGTCATGTTTGGGTGCCCATCGGTCGAGGGGAGACAGTAGGACTGGAACTATAGGAACCGTCAAGACAGCGAAGGACCAGGGTAGAGCAGACGTGAGTGGATTTCGGTTGATGGCCGTGCATGCGCACCCGGACGACGAGTCCAGCAAGGGCGCGGCCACGACGGCGCGCTATGCCGCGGAAGGCAACCGCGTGCTGGTGGTCACGCTGACCGGCGGCGAGCGCGGCAGCATCCTCAACCCCGCGATGGATCTACCCGAGGTCAAGGCGCGAATGGCCGAGATCCGGCGCGACGAAATGGCCAAGGCCGCCGAGATCCTCGGCGTCGAACACCGTTGGCTCGGCTTCGTCGACTCCGGGCTGCCCGAAGGCGACCCGCCGCCGCCGCTGCCGGAAGGCTGTTTTGCGCTCGTCCCGCTCGAGGAGCCCACCGAGGCGCTGGTGCGCGTCATCCGCGAGTTCAAGCCGCACGTGATGACCACCTACGACGAGAACGGCGGCTATCCGCACCCGGATCACATTCGCTGCCATCAGGTTTCCGTCGCGGCGTTCGAAGCCGCGGGTGATCCGGACCGGTTTCCCGACGCCGGCGAGCCGTGGGAAGTGAAGAAGCTCTACTACAACCACGGGTTTCTGCGCAAGCGGATGCAATTGCTTCAAGACGAATTCGCCAAGCACGGTCAAAAGGGTCCGTTCGAAAAGTGGCTCAAGCATTGGGATCCCGAGCACGACGTGTTCGCCCACCGCGTCACCACGCGCATCGAATGCTCTGAGTACTTCAGCCAGCGTGACGACGCGTTGCGGGCCCATGCCACCCAGATCGACCCCAACGGCGACTTCTTCGCCGCGCCCATCGAATGGCAGCAACGGCTGTGGCCGACAGAGGAATTCGAGCTCGCTCGATCCAGGGTGCCGGTGGAATTGCCGGAGACCGACCTGTTCGCCGGAATCGAGCCCGAATCATGACCGGCATGGCGGCCGCGGCGCTGGTGCTGCTCGCCGACGACGCACCGCGCAACACCGGTCCGGATTTCGGTAAGGCGAGCCCGGTCGGCCTGCTGATCGTCGTGCTGTTGTTGATCGGCACATTCGCCTTGATCTGGTCGATGAACCGGCATTTGAAGAAGCTTCCGTCGCGATTTGACGGCGAAGAGACCAAAGCCCAAGAAGCGGACGCCGACGCCGACGCCGACAGCGCCGACAGTGAGGACTCGCGCCGTGAACCCGGCGGCTAACACTCTCGGCCAGGCCACGAGCCCGTATCTGCGTCAGCACGCCGACAATCCGGTGCACTGGCAGCAGTGGACGCCGGACGCGCTCGCCGAAGCCGCCGAACGCGACGTGCCGATCCTCCTGTCGATCGGTTATGCCGCCTGTCACTGGTGCCACGTGATGGCGCACGAGTCGTTCGAGGACGACGAGGTGGCGGCCGTGATGAACGCCAACTTCGTCTGCGTGAAGGTCGACCGGGAGGAGCGCCCCGACCTCGACGCGGTGTACATGAACGCCACGGTGGCGCTGACGGGGCAGGGCGGCTGGCCGATGACGTGCTTCCTGACTCCCGACGGCCGGCCGTTCTTCTGCGGCACCTACTACCCGAAACCTCAGTTCCTGCAATTGCTTTCGGCGGTGACCAACACCTGGCGCACGCGCCGCGACGACGTCGAGCAGGCCGGCGACCAGATTGCCGTCGAATTGCGCCGCATGTCGTCGGGACTACCGAGCGGCGGACCGGACGTCACGCCCGCGCTGTGCGACGGCGCGGTGCAAGCGATCTTGGCCGACGAGGACGTGGCGCGCGGCGGGTTCGGCGGTGCGCCCAAGTTCCCGCCGTCGGCGCTGCTGGAAGCGCTGCTTCGGACCTACGAACGCACGGGCGGCCCTGCGCCGCTGGCCGCAGTGCAGCGCACGGCGACCGCGATGGCCCGCGGCGGCATCTACGACCAGCTGGCCGGCGGCTTCGCCCGCTACAGCGTCGACGCGTCGTGGGTGGTGCCGCACTTCGAGAAAATGCTGTACGACAACGCGCTGTTGTTGCGGGCCTACGCGCATTGGGCGCGACGCACCGGTGACGCGCTTGCCCGCCGGGTCGCAGCCGAGACCGCACAGTTCCTCCTCGACGCGCTCGAGACCGGCGGGATGTTCGCGTCGTCGTTGGACGCCGACGCCGCGGGCCGGGAGGGCTCCACCTATGTCTGGACGCCAGCCGAGTTGCGCGACGTTTTGGGTAGCGACGACGGAGCCTGGGCGGCAGATGTTTTCGCGGTCACGCCGGAGGGCACGTTCGAGCACGGCAGCTCGGTGCTGCAACTCCCAGAGGATCCCGACGACGACGACCGGTTCGCCCGCGTGCGTGCCGCACTGCTGGCCGCGCGGCAGCGCCGCGTGCAGCCCGACCGCGACGACAAGGTGGTCACCGCCTGGAACGGCATGGCGATCACCGCGCTGGCCGAAGCGGGTGTCGCGCTGCGTCGCCCCGAGCTGATCGACGCAGCTGCGCGGTGCGCGGATGCACTGCTGATCCTGCATCTGGTCAACGGACGGCTGCGGCGTGCGAGCCTCGGCGGCGTGGTGGGGGACAGTCCCGCGATCTTGGAGGACTACGGAGCGCTGGCCACCGGTCTTCTGAATCTGCACCAGATCACCGGCGAAGCGTCGTGGCTGATGGCCGCCACCGACCTGCTCGACACCGCGCTGGCGCAATACGCCGACCCGGACAGCGCCGGCCGGTGGTTCGACACCGCAGCCGACGCCGAGCAACTGGTGGCCCGGCCCTCGGATCCGGCCGACGGCGCCACCCCCTCCGGCGCGTCGCTGATCACCGAGGCGCTGCTGACCGCCGGCTATCTTGCGCCTGACGGCGACCGGTACCGGCAGGCCGCCGAGCAGACACTGGCCGCACACGCTCTGCTGATCGAGCGGGCACCCCGCGCAGCCGGGCACTGGCTGGCCGTCGCCGAAGCGGCAGTCCGTGGGCCGCTGCAGATCGCGGTGGCATGCGAGTCTTCGTCGTCGCAGCTGCTGGCACAGGCTCGCGTGCTGGCACCCGGCGGCGCGATCGTCGTCGGCGGTCCCCCCGATTCGTCGGAACTACTCGCGGGCCGTGGCCGGGTCGACGGGGCCGATGCCGCCTACGTGTGCCGCGGGCCGGTCTGCGACGTGCCGGTCACTAGTGCCGAGCAGCTGGCGTCGGCGCTGGGCGCGCCCGTGTAGCCTGCGGCTCATGCCGAGTGACCCCGCCGCGACTGTGAACCGCTATCTCGACGTACTCGCCAAGGGCAGCGCCGACGACGTCGTCGCACTCTATGCGCAGGACGCCACGATCGAGGACCCGGTCGGCTCTGAGCTGCGCCGCGGGCACGCAGCCATTCGCGAGTTCTACGCTGCGATCGAGAACCTGGGCAAGCAAACCGAATTGGTGGCGCTGAAGGTCGGCCCAAACGAGGCGGCGTTCCTGTGGCGGCTGACCGTCGATATGGGCGACAACCGGACCCGCGTCGAGCCGATCAGCGTGATGACGTTCGACGACGACTCCAAGATCACGTCGATGCGGGCGTTCTGGTCGTCGGACGACCTCGCCCTCCTCTAGTCGCGTCGACTACTGCCGCGAGGGTGCGTGTCTGCCCACCGACACGCCGCCGGACGCGTACCGCAGCGCACGCTCGCGCCGATCGGCAGTGCGTCAGAAGACCGCGAACCACATCGCGATGTAGTGGCAGATCGCCGCCACCGCGGTGCACGCATGGAAGAACTCGTGATGGCCGAATGTGGTGGGCCACGGGTCGGGCCACTTCAACCCGTACAGCACGCCGCCGACGCTGTACAGCGCACCGCCGACCGCCAGCAGCACCGTCGCCGCCACCCCGGCGCCTTCCGTGATCGGCCCGATGAACCACACCGCCACCCAGCCGAGCACCAGATACAGCGGCACGCCGACCCATCGGGGCGCCGACGGCCACAACATCTTGAGCGCCACCCCGGCCAGCGCGCCACCCCAGACGATCCAGAACAACACCATCCCCCTGCGCTGCGGCAGTGCGAGCAGCGCAAACGGCGTGTAGCTGCCCGCGATGAACACGAAGATCATCGAGTGGTCGGCGCGCTTCATCCACTTGCGCGCGGTCGCAGACGTCCAGTTGACGCGGTGATAGGCGCCGCTGACCGCGAACATCGCGACGATCGTGAACGTGTAGATCAGCGTGGCCAGCCCGGCGCGCGTCGATTCGACCGCCCACGACACCGACACCAGCGCGGCGCCCGCGATCAATGCGACCACCGCGGCGTACACGTGAATCCACCCGCGCGCCCGCGGCTTGTTGAGGAACTGGGCGACCCCGTCGACGACGGCTTCGGGGAAGTCCTCCGCGTCAGGCCCCCGCGGGGTCGTCGAGGTGCGGGTGTCTCGCGTGGTTTCGAGGGCCATGTCACCTCCAGCGTCGTTCTTCGCGCGAGCGCTCATCGGCTCTTGTGTTCTCCTCGCGCGAGCGCTCATCGGTTGCTTGTTGCTCTTCGCGCGAGCGCTCATCGGCCACAGTTCACGACAGAATCTTCACCTCGTCACAGTAGTCTGGCTTCCCGTGGAGATCATTCCGCCGCGCCTCAAGGATCCGCTCTACCGGCTCTACGAGATGCGTCTGCGGCAGGGGCTCGAACGCTCGAAATCCGAGCTCCCCCGCCACATTGCGGTTCTCTGCGACGGCAACCGGCGCTGGGCCCGTGAGCTTGGTTACAACGACGTCAGCTACGGCTATCGCGTGGGCGCGGCGAAGATCGCCGAGATGCTGCGCTGGTGCGCCGACGCCGGCATCGAGATGGCCACGGTGTATCTGCTGTCGACCGAGAACTTGCAGCGCGATCGCGACGAACTCAACGCGCTGATCGAAATCATCACCGACGTCGTCGAGGAGATCTGCGCGCCGGCGTACCGCTGGAGCGTCCAGACCGTCGGCGACCTCGAGCTGATCGGAGAAGAGCCGGCCCGACGGCTGCGCGAAGCCGTCGAGTCCACGACGACGGCGCCTGCCGGAACCTTCCACGTCAACGTCGCGGTCGCCTACGGCGGCCGCCAGGAGATCGCCGACGCCGTGCGCGCACTGCTGTCCAAAGAGCTCGCCAACGGCGCAACGCCCGAGCAGATGATCGAGGCCGTGACCGTCGACGCGATCTCGGAAAACCTCTACACCTCCGGCCAGCCCGACCCCGACCTCGTCATCCGCACCAGCGGAGAACAGCGCCTGTCCGGTTTTCTGCTGTGGCAGAGCGCGTATTCCGAGATGTGGTTCACCGAGGCCTATTGGCCGGCGTTCCGGCGGGTCGACTTTCTGCGCGCGCTGCGCGACTACAGCGCTCGGCACCGCCGATACGGCATGTAGAGCCTTCTGCTCTTCGCGCACGCGGCTCACCGCGTGGGAGACTTTGAGCCATGGCTGCCCTGTCGGCGCTGGTGTTCACGCTGAGTTGGTGGCTGGGCCTGTACCTGCTGGCCCGCGACCCGCGTAAGCCGGTTCTGGTCCTCGCCGCGCTCGGGCTGACGAGTTTCGCAGCTGTGGTGGCGCTCGACGCGGTTCGGGTCGTCAGCACGGCGCACGCCGAGACGCTGAGCCGCGTCGAGATCTACCTCGTCGCGGTGCCCGCCGTCGCGTGGTTCGCGGTCCTTGTGGAGTTGTCACGGCCGTGCGACAGCTGGCGCAGCCGCGCTAGGGAGATCCTGCTGATTGCGGTCGTGGCCACCGGTGTGCTGGCGGCCGCGGTGATGGCCGGCAGCGTCGACGGGCCCCTGCGCGCCGGCCACTGGCTGATGTTCGCCGTGATCTCGGTGTCGACGCTCGGCGCGATGCTGGTCGCGGTCCTGCGCCGGAGGCAACCGGGCCCGGTCGCGGGTTTCGTGATCGTCGCGACGCTGTTCTTCGCGCTCGGCAACGCGATCCTGATCATCCCGCTGGGGTTGGTGCCCAGCTGGCTGGCGCTGGCGTCGACGGGGTTCGACGTGGCGCTGCTGGGAGTGGCGGTCGCGCTGTGGGACGCGTTCGACGAAGGCCAGGCGCTGCGCGCGGACATGCTGCGGTCGTTCGCAGCGACGGTCGTGGTCGCCACACTGTTCGGCGGGCAGGCGCTGATCGGGGTGGCCGTCGTCGCCGACGGCTCCGGCCGGACCGCGCTGACAGCGCTGCTGTTCACCAGCCTGGCCGTCGCGATCGGAATCCACGTGTTCGCCGACCCGCTCGCCGGGCTTCTGGACCGGCTGGCGTTCTGGCGCTCACCGACTCTGCGGGCCGACCGGGCCACGCTTCGCAGCACCGAGGCCGCGCTGCCGTTGCGCAAGGCCAGCCCACTCGACGACCTCGACGACGAGACGTTCGTGCGCTTGACCCGCCGCGCACTCGGCCACTACGGCGACCTGTCCAAGCTCGTGGCCAGCCCGCTGACCGCGCTGCCGGAGATCGACGAGCGGCTGGCCCGTCGCGGCGCGCCCGACCAGCCGCTGGAACGGGCCAACGAATTGAAGGCCCTGCTCGCCGACAGCATCGCCCGGCTCAAGCCCCGCGACGGCGGCGACTTCGGCACCACCGACGAATGGCGGTACTACAACGCGCTGTATTTCCCCTACGTCGTGGGGGTGCGGGCCTACGCGCAGAACGCCACCGCCGCAGGGCTGGATCCGGTAGCGCGGCGGGCGTGGCAGTGGTTCGTCACCGAGGTACCGCAGCGGTCGCTGCACAACTGGCAGAACGCGGCGGCGCGGCTGATCGCGGCCGACCTGCGTGGCCGCATCCCGGTCGGCCAGAACAGTCAAGCACCTCAACCCGTGCGGTGACCGCGCTGCCCTTCCTGGTCGAGGTAGTCCTGGGCGAGCTTGCCGACGTGGGCGGGCAGCTGTCCCGCCGCGACGTCGGCGAGGCTGGTCTGCTCGAGCACCGAACGCATGCTGGCCCGCAATGCGCGCCACACGTCCGTCAATGCGGTGGTGGCGCCGGAATAGGGCAGATCTCCCAGCCCGGTGTCGTGCACGCTGGCCAGCGGGCCATCGATCGAGCGCAGCACGTCGGCGACGCTGATCTCCGCCGCCGGGCGCGCGAGCTCGTAGCCGCCGTCGCGGCCGCGGCGGCTTCGGACCAAGCGGTCAGTGCGAAGGTCGGACAGGATGTCGACCAGAAATTGCGCGGGAATGCCCTGAGCGTGCGCTAACTCGTCGGTCTTGAGCAGCACGCCTTCGCCGACGGTCGCCAACTCGACCATGGCCCGCACTGCGTACTCCGCCTTGGCCGACATCCGCATACGCCGATTGTCTCAGCTGACCGCGGCCAGCACAGCGTCGGCCAACTCGGGTCGACAGACCACGATGTCGGGCAGCAACGGATCGGGCCGGTTGTACTCGAGCGCAGAGCCGTCGATGCGCGACGCGTGCAGGCCGGCCGCGCGCGCCACCGCAACCGGGGCGGCGTTGTCCCACTCGTATTGGCCGCCGGCGTGGACGTACACGTCCGCGACGCCTTGCGCGATCGACGCCACCTTGGCGCCGGCCGAACCCATTTCGACCAGCGTGCCGCCGAGACGGTCCCGCACGTCGAGCGCGATCGCAGGCGGGCGGGTGCGCGACACCACGATCCGCGGAGCCGACGGGGCGGGCGGCGGCGTGGGCACGTGCGGTGTGGCAAGCGTAATCCCTTGCGCGGGAAGAGCAACCGCTCCGGCCACCAGGTCGCCCGAGTGCCACAGCGCCACGTGCACCGCCCAGTCGGTGCGGCCCAATTCGGAGAACTCGCGGGTGCCGTCCAACGGGTCGACAATCCACACCCGGTCCGCCGACAACCGCGCGGGGTCGTCGACACCCTCTTCCGACAGCACCGCATCGCCGGGCCGCTCGCCAGCCAGCGCCGCCATCAAGAAGTCGTGAGATCGCTTGTCTCCAGCGGCTTTTCGCTCAGCGATGGACGCGTCGGCGAACTCTTCGCGCACGGCAAGCAGCAGCCGGCCGGCCTCGGTGGCCAACCGAGCCGCCACGTCATGGTCCGTCATTGCTGCGACTCGACCAGCGCGATGATCTCCTGCGCCAACTCGTCGAGGGTGCGATCGGGCGTCAGGCGCAGATCTGGGTTCTTCGGCGGCTGGTACGGGCTGTCGATACCGGTGAAGTGGGTGATTTCGCCGGCGCGCGCTTTGGCGTAGAGGCCCTTGGGATCTCGTCGTTCGCACTCGGCCAGCGGGGTATCGCAGAACACTTCGTAGAACGGTACACCGGCTTCCTCGTGGATGCGGCGGGCCATCGCCCGGTGCTCGGCCAGCGGGCTGATCGCCGGCACCAGCACCACCTGTCCGCAGTCGGCGAGCAGTGTCGCGACGTGCGCGAGCCGGCGCAGGTTCTCGGCACGGTCGGCCATCGAGAACCCGAGATCGGCGTTCAGGCCGTGGCGCAGGTTGTCGCCATCGAGCACGTAGGCGGGGCGTCCCGATTCCAGCAACCGGCGCTCGGCCAGCATGGCCGCCGAGGACTTGCCTGAGCCGGACAACCCGGTGAACCACACCGTGACTCCTCGTGACAACCGATCTGCCGCTGTCACAAGGGATTTGTGCCTGACAGTGTTCGGGCTCGACGCGCGCACGGCGGCATCACGGGCCGACATGTCCCGCAGCACCATACCGGCGGCCACGGTGCCGTTGGTGGCCTGGTCGATGAGGATGAACGATCCGGTGCTCGAGTTGCGCGTGTACTCGTCGAGCATCAGTGGAACCTGAGTGCGAACCGTGATCCGACCGAGTTCGTTGAGCTGCAACGCCGTTGCCCTCTTGTCGCGGTGCAACGTGTTGACGTCGAGCCGGTAGTGCAGCGCGGTGACGATCGCGCGGGTGGTCCGGGTGGTCTGCTTGATGACGTACTCGCGGCCGGGTTCCAGCGCCGAGTCGTCGGCCATCCAGCACACGGTCGCGTCGAATTCCTGTGTCACCCGCGGCTGGTTGTTGGTGCGCGCGATCATGTCCCCGCGGGAGATGTCGATGTCGTCGGCGAGCGTGATAGACACCGCCATCGGCGGAAACGCTTCTGTCACAGGGCCGGTCGGCGAGTCGATCGCGGTGATGCGACTGGTCTTGCCACTCGGCAGCACCACCACGTCGTCGCCGACCTGCATCACGCCGCTGGCGACGGTGCCGGCATAGCTGCGGTGGTCGCGGTGCTCGAGGGTCTGCGGCCGGATCACGTACTGGACCGGAAACCTGACGTCGACGAGGTTGCGGTCGCCGGCGATGTACACCTCTTCCAGGTGCGACAGCAGCGAAGGCCCCTCGTACCACGGCGCCTTGTCCGACTTGCTGACGACGTTGTCGCCGTGCAGCGCCGACATCGGGATCGTCGTCACGTCGTGCACGTCGAGGCGCGCGGCGAACGTGTGGAACTCGTCGCGGATCTTCTCGAATCGCTCTCGGTCCCAGTCGATCAGGTCCATCTTGTTGACGGCCAGCACGATGTGCTGCACGCCCAGCAGCGACGCCAGAAAAGCGTGCCGGCGTGACTGCTCGAGCAGCCCGTGCCGCGCATCGACGAGCACGATCACCAGCTGCGCCGTCGACGTGCCGGTGACCATGTTGCGGGTGTACTGGATGTGGCCCGGCGTGTCGGCGATGATGAACTTCCGCTTGGCTGTAGCGAAGTAGCGATACGCGACGTCGATCGTGATGCCCTGCTCGCGTTCTGAGCGCAGGCCGTCGGTCACCAGCGCGAGGTCGGTGTAGTCGTTGCCTCGCTCCTTGGACGTCCGCTCGACGGCCTCCAACTGGTCTTCCATCACGGCCTTGGAGTCGTACAGCAGCCGGCCGATCAGCGTGGACTTCCCGTCGTCGACTGACCCGGCGGTGGCGATGCGCAACAAAGTGGTCATCAGAAATACCCCTCCCGCTTGCGGTCCTCCATGCCGGCCTCGGAGATCCGGTCGTCGGCGCGGGTGGCGCCCCGCTCGGTCAGCCGCGCGACTGCGGTCTCGGCGATGATCTCGTCGACCGTCGCAGCGGTGGATTCCACGCAGCCGGTACACGTCACGTCGCCGACGGTCCGGAACCGCACGCTGGTTTCGAAGACCTCTTCGTCGGGCCGGGGCTGCATGAAGCGGTGCACCGCAAGCAACATGCCGTCGCGGACGAACACCGGCCTGCGATGGGCGTAGTAGATCGAGGGCAGCGTGATGTCTTCAGCACCGATGTAGGACCAGATGTCGTATTCGGTCCAGTTCGACAGCGGGAACACCCGGATGTGCTCGCCCTTGCGGTGCCGGCCGTTGTAGAGGTTCCACAGTTCGGGCCGCTGGGCTTTCGGATCCCACTGTCCGAACTCGTCGCGGAAGGAGAACACCCGCTCCTTGGCGCGGGCCTTCTCCTCGTCGCGACGGGCGCCGCCGAAAGCCGCGTCGAACTTGTTCTCGCGGATCGCGCGCAGCAGCGTTACGGTCTGCAGCGGGTTGCGCGAGGGCCCGGTCTCGACCACGCGGCCGGCATCGATGTCGTCTTGCACAGAGGCCACCACCAGCCGGATGCCGTGGGTGGCGACCAGTTGGTCGCGGGTGGCGATGACCTCGTCGAAGTTGTGCCCGGTGTCGACGTGCATCACCGGGAACGGCAGCCGTGCGGGCCGAAAAGCCTTGAGCGCCAAGTGAAGCATGACGATCGAGTCCTTGCCGCCGGAGAACAGCAGCACCGGCCGTTCGAACTCAGCAGCGACCTCGCGGATGATGTGGATCGCCTCGGCCTCCAGAGATCTCAGGTGGCTGAGCTCGTAGTGGCCTGCTTCGAGCAATGAAGCCATTGCGCCATCTCCCGGGTTAATCTGGTAAAGCTAGCCAAGATAATAATTTATGGAACCAGACGGCGCGCGGCGCTGTCAATATCGCGACTTCTTGCGCGAACGTGAGCTCACTGCGACGACACGCCGGAGCGGTCCGCAACCAGCTCACACTCGGGAAGATCGGTCGGCGCCGTCAGGCGCTGAGATGTTTGACCCGCGACCACAGGCCATGGCGCGGTGACGGGTCCGTCCGCGAGGCGATGATCGCCCGCACCGTGCGCCGGCAGCGGCCGCACTGGGACCCGGCGCCACAGGCCGCCGCCACCTGGCGTGACGTTGACGCGCCGCTGTCGACGGCATCGCGGACCGCCTCGGTGGTGACGCCTAGACACAGGCAGACGTACATCGTCGTGCGCGCTTCCCGTCGATGCGAGTAGGTAAGGCTACGTTAACGCACGTCGAACGGGTCCGTCCACCTTACCGAAAGGCTTACGGTTACAGTCAGAACCCGAGTCCCTCGTCCGGATGGAGGCAGATGCCCGACAACAGCACCCACCGCGCTGCGCTGGTCATCGGCGGAGCCTCAGGCATCGGTTGGGCGGTCGCGAAAGGCTTGGCGGGGAACGGCTATCGCGTCACGGTCGCCGATCTCAATGCCGACGGCGCAACCGCCCGCGCCGACGAACTCGGCGCACCACACACGAGTGCCGCCGTCGACGTCACCGACGAAGACTCGGTGGCCACGCTGTTCGAGCGCACCGGGCCGCTCGACGTCGTCGTCAACACCGCCGGCATCGGGGGAGTCGGCCGCATCACCGAACTGCCGGTCGAGCAGTTCCGGTCCGTGGTCGACGTCTGCCTGATCGGTGGCTTTCTGGTGATCAAGCACGCCGGACGTCATCTGCGCGACGGCGGGTCGCTGGTGTCGCTGACGTCGCTGAACGCGCGGCTTGCCGCTCCTGGCATGAGCGCGTACTGCGCGGCCAAGGCCGGCTTGGCAATGCTGACCCAGGTGGCCGCACTGGAATTGGCGCCGCGGGGGATACGGGTCAACGCAGTCTCACCGGGCTTCGTGGACACCCCGCTGACCGAAGGGGTGAAGCTGGTGCCCGGCACGCTCGAGGAGTACGTCGAGAACACTCCGCTCGGTCGCATCGGCACTCCGCAGGACGTGGCGGACGCGGTGCTGTTCATCGTGTCGGACAAGGCCTCGTGGCTGACCGGCGAGGTGATGGACCTCAACGGCGGCGCGCACCTGAAGCGCTACCCAGATGTGTTGGCGCACCTGGACAAGATGATGTCGGCCGCATCGGGGCCACAGTGACGGGCTTTCGCGGCAAGCAGGCCATCGTCACGGGCGGCGGCTCGGGGATCGGCGCCGCCCTGACGCGGGCCTTGGTGGCGGCCGGTGCCGACGTGCTCTGCACCGACATCGACGCGCAAGCAGCCGAACGCACGGTGTCAGAGGCGACGGGTCCGGGCAGTGCGATCTCCGCGCGCCTCGACGTCACCGACGCCGCCGCGGTACAGGCTGCCGTCGACGACGTCGTCGCGCGCACCGGCCGGCTGGACTTGATGTTCAACAACGCCGGCATCGTCTGGGGTGGCGACACCGAACTGCTCACGCTCGATCAATGGAATGCGATCATCGACGTCAACATCCGCGGCGTCGTGCACGGGGTCGCGGCGGCGTATCCGGTGATGATCCGGCAAGGACAGGGCACGATCGTCAACACCGCATCGATGGCCGGGCTGGTGCCGGCGGCCCGGCTCACCAGTTATGCCATGACCAAGCACGCCGTGGTCGGACTGTCCATGGCGCTGCGTTCAGAAGCCGCTGTGCACGGTGTCGACGTCCTCGTGATCTGTCCTGGAGCCGTGGAAACCCCGATCCTCGACAAAGGGGCTGTCGGCGACTTCGAAGGCCGCAACTTTTTCCTCACCGGCACCGGCAGGACGACGGGTTACGATCCCGACCGGCTGGCGCGCGACGTGCTGCGTGGTATCGAGCGGAAGAAAGGCATTGTCGTGGTTCCCAAACTCGCTTATGCCGGTTGGCTTTTCGTGCGGCTGTCACCCGCGCTGATGCAGCGCGCATCGCTGCGCATGATCGCGAAGCGGCGGCGGTCACGGTGAGTGTTCCGATCCCGCAACGGCCCACTGATGTGACCGCCGCGTGGCTGTCGGCGGCGCTGAGCGCCGGGGGGCAGGCGGTGCAGGTGCGCGACGTCGACGTCGCTGCGGTGGGTACCGGCCAGACCGGTGCGACGTACCGCGTGGCCGCCACCTACACCGCCAACCCTGCCGGTTTCCCTGAGACCTTCGTGATCAAGCTGCCGGTGCAGGACGAGGCCGTGCGGGGCGGCGTCACGCTCGGTTATCTCAGCGAGGTCGCGTTCTACGCCCGGGTGGCCGACAAGATGGGGGTCCCGACGCCAAAGTGCTTCTACTCCGACATCGCCAACGAGGGCGCGGAGTTCGTGCTGTTGCTCGAAGACATGTCGCCTGCGGTCCAAGGTGACCAGATCGCCGGGGCGACGGCCGACGAGGCGCGGCTCGCGGTGACCGCACTGGCCGGTTTGCACGGCCCGAGTTGGTGTGACCCGGCGTGGTTGACCATGGCCGAGGTGGCGATGCCGATGCCGGGTGACGAGCAGGCAATCAAAGGCCTGGGCGACATCGCGAAGATGGCCGTGGACATGACGCTGGACAAGCTCGGTGCGCACCTTGATCCGGCAGACCGCGAAACAGCCACGGCTGCAATGAATTTGGTGACGCCGTGGCTGATGGCGGAACCTGGCAGGTACTCGCTGATGCACGGCGACTACCGGCTGGACAACCTGCTGTTCGATCCCGACCGCAGCCGCGTCACGGTCGTCGACTGGCAGACCCTCGGCGTCGGACTACCCGCGCGGGACCTGTCGTATTTCACCGCGACCAGCCTGGTGCCCGAACTGCGGGCGCGGATCGAGCAACAGCTCGTCGACACGTACCACCACGCACTTGTGAGCTACGGAGTCAGCGGTTACGACCGCGAAACCTGTTGGCGCGATTATCGATTGGGCATGCTGCAGGCCCCGCTGCTGACATGTCTGGGCTGCGCGTTCGCCAGTACCACAGAGCGAGGCAACGCGATGATGGTGGTGATGCTGCAGCGCGGTTGCCAGGCCATCCGTGAGCTCGAGACGCTGGAACTGCTCGATCGGATCGCGGCTCACCGCGCCACGTAGAGCGCTGCCACATCGCCCGGCCTGACCTTCATCGCGGCGTTGCGTGGAAGTTTGTCGACGATCGTTACCGCCACCGGTACGTGGTGGCTGGGCAGCTCCGCGCGCACCCAGTCTTTGAGCTCGGCTTCCGGCGGTGCTGAGGCGCCTGGCCTGAGTTCGACTGCAGCGAAAGGCACTTGGCCGAGCCGCCGGTCCGGCACGCCGACCACGCAAGCGTCACGGACAGCGGGATGGTCCAGCAGCACCCGGCGCACGGTCTCGGGCAGGATCTTGAATCCGCCGCGGATGATCGCGCCGTCGCCGCGGCCGTGGATCGTGACGAAGCCGTCGGCGTCCACCGACGCGACGTCGGTGGTGCGGATCCAGTCCGGCCCGATCGCGTCGATGCGGGCCTCTAGAAACCCCTTCTCGTCCACGCCGAGTTCAACACCCGAGTCCGGGTCGACGATCCGGACGCGCACGCCGGGCAGGGGCTTGCCGACGCTGTCCCGCTTGCCGGCGCCGTACTGCCGGTACAGCTCGGGCGTCCACGCGCACGCCGATCCGGCGAATTCCGTTGCGCCGTAAGCCCATAGCAGCGGTATCCCGTATCGCTGTTCGAACTCGTCACGCAAGCTCGGTTCCAACGGAGCCGAGCCGCCGGCGAGGTATTCCAGCGAGGCCAGGTCCTGTCTCGCGACGTCCGCGTCGAGCAGCATTCTGATGATCGCCGGCTGCACGCCATTGCGCCGGATGCGGTAGGTCTTGACAGCGCGCACCCATTCGGTAACGGAGAACTTCTCCAGAAGTACGGTCCGCTTGCCGACGAACGGTCCGGTGAGCAGCTGGCATACTCCGATGCTGCCGAACGGCCAATACACCAGCTCGGGCGGATCGTCGGGCCGGGGATTATGGCCGACGGTCATCGACAGCACCGTGTGATGCAGCACGTGGGTTTTCACCGGTATGCGTTTGGGCGGGCCGGTGGTACCGCTGGTGAGAATATGGACGCCAGCTTCCGTTAGTGCCGGGTCGTACACTGCCGCGCCGCGCCGTGGCGTGGCCAACTCGACACCGTCGAGCGACATGACCACTGCCGCGGCGCCGGTCCGGGTAACCGCTTGTGCGACAGGCTCACTCCAGTCGTCGCGATCCAGCACCACCGCGGGCAGGCGCAGCGATTCGATGTCGCGCGCGATTGATTGCGCGGACTGGTACGAGTAGATCATCACGACGGGCCGGCGTGCCGCGACGAAGCCGAGGATCGCTGCCGCGTGCGGAACGCGGTTGCGGACGACAACGCCCACAGGGTCGGCGGGCAGAACATCGGCCTTCGTCAAGGCAGCGTCGAGTGCGTCGATGTAACCGGTGAAGTGGTTGCCGGAATACCACTTTCGCGCGAACTCGATGAATGGCCGCTCGCCGTAGTCGGCCAGCCGCTGCGCAAGCACTGCGGCGAAGTCGGCCGACGCGTCCGTCATCGCTGGCGCTGTGCAGCCCGAACGAGCCCGCCGCCGATGATCAAGCGCTGAATTTCACTGGTGCCCTCGTACAGCCGCAACAACCGAACGTCGCGGTAGATGCGTTCGACCGGCACTCCACGCATGTACCCGCTCCCGCCGTGGATCTGCACCGCGAGATCGGCCACCTTGCCTGCCATTTCGGTGCAGAACAGCTTCGCAGCCGACGGTGCGATCCTGCGGTCGGCGTTGGTCAGCCACAGCCGGGCGGCGTCGCGAACGAGAGCGCGTCCGGCCATCACCGCGGTCTGCTGGTCGGCGAGCATGGCTTGCACCAACTGGAATTCACCGATCGGTGTGCCCCCTTGGGTAGCGGTGGCGGCGTAGGAAATCGACTCGTCGAGCGCTCGCTGCGCGGCTCCCACCGCCAGCGCCGCGATGTGGATCCGGCCACGCGCCAGCGACGTCAGCGCCGCGCGGTAGCCGATGTCCTCGCTGCCGCCCACCAGCGCGCTATCCGGAACGCGCACATCGGTGAAGTTGACGTCGGCGGTCCAGGCGCCCTCCTGGCCCATCTTGTCGTCCTTGGCGCCCACCTCGACGCCGTCGGCGTCGGCCGGTACCAAAAACACCGCGATCCCGGCGCCCTTGTCGTCGGCGGGCCGCGTGCGGGCGAACACGACGAACAGCTGGGCCACCGGCGCGTTGGTGATGAACCGCTTCTGTCCGGAAATCACCCAATCACTGCCGTCGCGAATTGCTTTGGTGCGCAACCCTGAAGGGTTGGAACCGGCGCCGGGTTCGGTCAATGCGAACGACGCGACCACTTCACCGGAGGCGATGCCTTCCAACCAGCGCGCCTTCTGCTCGTCGGTACCGAAGCCGACCAGCACCTGGCCCGCGATGCCGTTGTTGGTGCCGAACATCGAACGCAGCGCCAGCGATGTGTAACCCAGCTCCATCGCCAGCTCGACGTCCTGCGCGATGTCGAGTCCCAACCCACCCCACTCCTGCGGGATCGCGTAGCCGAACAAGCCCATCTTCTTCGCCTGGTCGCGCAGGTCGTCCGGAACGCGGTTGTCGGCCATGATCTCCTGTTCCCGCGGCACGACGGCGGAGCGGACGAAGTCGCGGGTCTGCGCCAGGATGTCCTGAAAATCTTCGTCGCTGATCGCGTCAGTGGTCACGACTGCAGACTCCTCTCGGCGCAGCGAGGCGGCAACAGCGCCGAATCATATATGAAATATGATGCTCGTCGACCAGTGGGGCGAGGAGAGGTGGCAGGAGTGGGGTTGCTGGACGGTCAAACTGCGGTCATCACGGGCGGCGCGCAGGGTCTGGGTTTCGCGATCGCGGAGCAATTCGTCGGCGAGGGCGCCCGGGTGGTCCTCGGTGACGTCAACCTCGACGCCACGGAAGCGGCCACGCAGCGCCTGGGTGGCCATGGTGTCGCGGCCGCCGTGCAGTGTGACGTCACCCGAGCCGCCGACGTCGAAACCCTGGTGGCCGCCGCGGTGGAACGGTTCGGCGGGCTGGACATCATGGTGAACAACGCCGGGATCACCCGCGACGCAACCATGCGCAAGATGACCGAGGAGCAGTTCGACCAGGTGATCGCCGTACATCTGAAGGGCACCTGGAACGGCATGCGAAGTGCTGCGGCGATCATGCGGGAGAACAAGCGCGGCGCGATCGTCAACATGTCGTCCTTGTCGGGCAAGGTCGGCTTGGTGGGCCAGACCAACTATTCGGCCGCAAAGGCGGGCATCGTCGGGATGACGAAAGCCGCCGCCAAGGAGCTCGCTCACCTCGGTGTGCGGGTGAACGCGATCGCACCGGGGCTCATCCGGTCGGCGATGACAGAGGCGATGCCGCAACACATTTGGGATCAGAAGGTAGCCGAGGTGCCGATGGGCCGGGCCGGCGAGCCGCGTGAGGTCGCGACGGTAGCGCTGTTCTTGGCCAGCGACATGTCGTCATACATGACCGGCACGGTGCTGGAAGTGACCGGCGGAAGGTTCATGTGATGCGCGAGGCCGTGATCTGTGAACCGGTGCGGACGCCGATCGGCCGGTACGGCGGAATGTTCAAGTCGCTCAGCGCCGTCGAGCTCGCTGTCGCCGCATTGAATGGTCTGCTCGAGCGCACCGGGATTGCGCCCGACGCCGTGCAGGACGTCATCCTGGGCCACTGCTATCCGAGCAGTGAGGCACCGGCGATCGGCCGAGTCGTTGCGCTGGACGCAGGGCTGCCGGTCAGCGTGCCGGGCATGCAGATCGACCGCCGCTGCGGCTCGGGTCTGCAAGCGGTGATCCAAGCGTGCCTGCACGTGGCCTGTGGTGACCACGACGTCGTCGTCGCCGGCGGAGCCGAAAGCATGAGCAACGTCGCGTTCTATTCCACCGACATGCGCTGGGGTGGTGCGCGAACCGGAATCACCGTGCACGACGGGCTGGTTCGCGGCCGGACCACTGCCGGTGGACGCCACTACCCCGTGCCGGGAGGGATGCTCGAAACGGCCGAAAACCTACGGCGCGAGTACGGCATCTCACGCGAGGAGCAGGACGAACTTGCGGTGGCCTCGCATCAGCGGGCGGTGGCCGCACAGAAGGACGGCATCTTCGCCGAGGAGATCATTCCTGTAGCGGTCCGTAACCGCAACGGTGAGGAACTCGTCGACGCCGACGAACATCCCCGCGCCGACACGTCCATGGAGGCGTTGAGCAGGCTCAAACCTGTTCTGCTGAAACAGGATCCAGAGGCCACCGTGACCGCCGGCAACAGCAGCGGTCAGAACGATGCCGCGTCGATGTGTGTGGTCACCACACCACAGAAAGCTGACGAGTTGGGTCTCACGCCGCTGGTGCGGCTGGTGTCGTGGGGCGTCGCGGGTGTACCGCCCAACGTCATGGGCATCGGGCCGGTGCCGGCCACCGAGGTCGCACTCGCCAAAGCGGGTCTGAAGCTGGCCGACGTCGACCTCGTCGAACTCAACGAAGCGTTCGCAGCACAGGCGTTGGCCGTGATGCGGGAGTGGAAGTTCACCGCCGCTGATCGGGACCGGACCAATGTGCACGGCTCGGGAATTTCGCTCGGGCATCCGGTCGGCGCGACGGGCGGACGGATGCTGGCGACGCTGGCCCGCGAAATGAACCGGCGCGCAGTGCGTTACGGCCTGGAAACCATGTGCATCGGCGGCGGCCAAGGCCTGGCGGCGATCTTCGAACGGTGTGAGAGGTGACGTTGCCGCTGGCCGGCGTCACCGTCGTCGAAGTGTCGAGCTTCGTCGCCGCGCCGTTGTGCGGTGTGACGCTGGCGCAGCTCGGCGCTGAGGTGATTCGCGTGGATCCTATCGGCGGTGCGGCCGATTACCGCCGTTGGCCTCTCGCCGACAGCGGCACGTCGATCTACTGGACCGGCCTGAACAAGGGAAAACTTTCGGCCGCAATCGATTTGCGCAGCCCAGACGGCCAGCAGCTGGTGCAGCGGCTGATCGTCGAGGGCGACGGGATCGTCGTCACCAACGCCGCAGGCCTGGCCTGGCTGTCCTACAGCCGGCTCGCCGCCATGCGTGGTGATGTCATCGCCGTCCAGTTGCTCGGCCGCGGCGACGGCTCCACCGGCGTCGACTACACCGTCAATGCCGCGATCGGGTTCCCCTACGTCACCGGACCGGCGAACCACGCCGCGCCGATCAACCACGTGCTGCCCGCCTGGGATGTCTGCTGCGGCCTGTACGCGGCGCTTGCGGTCACTGCGGCGGTACGCCGGCGCGACCACAGCGGCGACGGCGCCGACGTCAGGATCGCGCTCGAGGACGTCGCACTCGCCGTGGGCGCAACGCTGGGCTTCCTCACCGAGCCGCAGATCACCGGTACGCAGCGGCCGCGGCTGGGCAATGCGATCTACGGCCAATACGGCCAGGACTTCACCAGCCGTGACGGCGCATCGTTCATGGTTGTGGTGTTGACCGCCAGGCACTTTCGCGACCTGGTCGAGGTGACCGGCACCGGGCCGGCGGTGTCGGCTGTGGCCGAGGCGCTCGGCGCGGACTTCACCTCGGAGGGCGACCGCTACCGCAACCGCGATGTGCTGTCGGGGTTGTTCAGGCCGTGGTTCGCCGAGCATTCGGCCGCCGAGATCACCGCCGAACTGTCGGCCACCACGGTCCTGTTCGAGCGGTACCGCACATTCGCCGACGTAGCCGCCGACGACCGGGTCGTCAACAACCCACTGTTCAGCCGCCTCGACCAGCCCGGCGTCGGCGAATACTTCGCGCCCGGCATGCCGGCGTCGATCGACGGCCAGCACCCCGCCACCGGGGCCGCCCCCGAGCTCGGCGCGCATACCGCCGACGTGCTCGCCGAGCGCCTCGGACTGAGTTCCGACGACATCACCAGCCTCAAAGACACTGGAGCCATCGCATGACCAGACTCGCCCAGACGTTGGGCCTCACCGAGTTTCAGACCGAGATCATCGCGGCGGTAAGGCAATTCGTCGACAAGGAGGTGATTCCCAACGCAGCGCACCTGGAGCGCACCGACACTTACCCGCAGGAGATCGTCGATCAGATGCGGGAGATGGGTCTGTTCGGGCTGATGATCCCGCAGGAGTACGGCGGACTCGGTGAATCGTTGCTGACCTACGCGCTGTGTGTCGAGGAGCTGGCCCGCGGGTGGATGAGCATCTCCGGCGTGATCAACACCCACTTCATCGTCGCGTACATGCTTCGCCAGCACGGCACCGATGCGCAAAAGCAGCGCTTCCTGCCGCGCATGGCGACTGGTGAAGCGCGCGGCGCGTTCTCGATGTCCGAGCCGGAGCTGGGCAGCGACGTCGCGGCGATCCGCACGAGGGCCAAACGGAATCCCGACGGCAACTACACCATCGACGGCCAGAAGATGTGGCTGACCAACGGCGGCAGCTCGACGTTGGTCGCGGTGCTGGTGCGCACCGACGAAGGGGCGGACAAGCCGCACCGCAACCTGACCGCGTTCCTGGTCGAAAAGCCGGTCGGCTTCGGCGAAGTGCTCCCCGGGCTGGTGATCCCGGGCAAGATCGACAAGCTCGGGTACAAGGGCATCGACACCACGGAACTGATCTTCGACGGCTATGCCGCCAGCGCCGACGACATCCTCGGCGGCACGCCCGGCCGCGGATTCTTCCAGATGATGGACGGCATCGAGGTCGGCCGCGTCAACGTGTCCGCGCGGGCGTGCGGGGTCGGTCTGCGGGCGTTCGAACTGGCCGTCCGGTATGCGCAGCAGCGCTCGACGTTCGGCAAGCCGATCGCAGAGCACCAGGCGATCGCGTTCCAGCTCGCCGAGATGGCGACGAAAGTCGAAGCCGCACATCTGATGATGGTGAACGCGGCGCGACTGAAAGACTCCGGTGAACGCAACGACCTGGCGGCCGGCATGGCCAAATATCTGACGAGCGAATACTGCTCGGAGGTCACCCAGCAGAGCTTCCGCATCCACGGCGGCTACGGGTACTCCAAGGAGTACGAGATCGAGCGGCTGATGCGCGACGCGCCGTTTTTGCTCATCGGGGAGGGCACCAGCGAGATCCAGAAGCAAATCATCAGCAAACGGCTGCTCGACGAATACCGGATATGAGTGCGCCGGAGTTCGTTGCGCGTCGGCAGTTGTCGCGCGATGTCGCACGGTACGTCCGGCGGCGCATCTTTCAAGGCGGCTACCGCGCCGGGGAGTACGTCCGTTTGGAGCAGTTGGCTGCCGAGTTGGGGGTGAGCGTCACGCCGGTGCGCGAGGCGCTGCTGGAACTGCGTGCAGAGGGCCTGCTGGTGCAGCAGCCACACCGCGGTTTCATGGTGGTGCCGGTGACCGGACGCGACATCGCCGACGTCGCAAGCCTTCAGGCGCACGTCGGAGGGGAATTGGCAGCGCGGGCGGCTACCAACATCACCGACGAGCAGCTGGTGGCGCTCAAAGACCTGCAGACTCGGCTGGAACAAGCCTATGAACAGCAGGACCACGAGCGCGCCGTGCGGCTGAACCACGAATTCCACCGTGCGATCAACGTGGCGGCCGATTCCCCGAAGCTCGCACAGCTGATGGGCCAGATCACCAGGTACGCTCCTGAAGCCGTGTTTCCCACCGTCGAAGGCTGGCCGGCCCAATCGGTCGATGACCACCGGCGCGTGCTTGCCGCGCTCGAGCAGCGCGAACCGGAGCGTGCCCGCGCGGCGATGGCCGAGCACTTCATCGCCGGGGTGGCGCCGCTGGTGGAACACTTGATGGCGCACGGCGTGGTCAGCCCCTGATTCATGCGCCTGCTGTGTCGTTGATACCCGGTTTTGCGCCGAAACCGTGTCTTGGCTACACACTCGACGCGGCCAGCAGGCTGCGCAGGGCAGCGACATCGACCTTTCCGGTGGCCCCGCGGGGAATCGCGTCGTCGCTGTCGAGCAGCAACCACACGGTCGGAATTTTGAACGCACTCAACAGCTTCCGGGCGGCTGACCTCAGCTGGCCCACATCTGTTGCCGTGGTGTCGCACACGACCACGGCGCCGACCTCCTCACCACGCGGCCCGCTGACGTTCGTGACGAACGCCTTAAGCACCCCGGTGATCGACTGCAGCGCCTCCTGCACTTCGCTGGGGTAAACGCTCGCGCCGGAGACTTTGAACATGTCGTCGGACCGGCCGTGGTAGAACATGAACCCGTCCTCGTCGAGGCGGCCCAGATCGCCTGTGCCGTAATATCCGTCGGCCGTGAAGACGTCCTCGCGGCTACGGCGGTAGATGCCACGCATCGTGTTCGGCCCGCGGATCTGGATCTCGCCGACAGCGCCGGCTGGGACCGGCGCACCTGTTCCGGGGTCGACGACGCGGACCTGAACTCCCGCGAACGGCTTGCCGCAGCTGCCCCAGGCGGACCGCGGCATGTCGGTGTCGGCGCGGTAGCCGCAGTACGGCCCGAATGCCTCGGTCATGCCGAACAGCTTCGCCCGCGCTCCGGGATGGGCTCGATGGGCGGGCGGCAGCAACGCTTCGAGGCTACCCGGACACAGCGAGGAGAGGTCCGCGCCAAGCGACACCGCGTGTCGCGCAAGCGCTTCAGCCTGCTCGGGCCAGCCGCGAAACAGCGTGACTCGCTCTCGCTCGAGCAGCCGCAGAGTGCTGAGCGGTTCAGGAATCGCCTCGGTGACCAGAGTCGCGCCCGCGCTCAGCGCGGACAGGATGCCACCGCCGAAGCCCCCGACCCAGAAGAACGGCATCGGCAGGTACAGCCGGGTAGTGGCATCGATGCAGCGGGCGTCGAGACCGGATCGCACGGCCGCCAACGCGTTGCCGTGGGAGTGGACGACTCCCTTCGGCGGACCGCTGCTGCCGGAGGTGAACATGACCGCCAACGGATCGCTGGGAGTCACCGCCGCCGTAAGTCCGTCGACGATCCGCATGGTCACGTGTCCTGAAGTCGGCAAGCTGTCGGTATCCCAAACACGCTGCAGGGCAGGCAGTGTCGGATTGCCGGCCAGACGCGGCCCGATCTCCGCACGCAACTCGTCGAGGTAGTGGTGACCACGGAACTCCTCGACGCTGATCAGTTGCTGCACTGAAGCCTTCTGTAGCTGGGCTATCAGCTCCCGCGCCTGCAGCAGTGTGCTCAACGGCACCAGCACCGCACCGATACGCGTCAACGCCACCGCGATCTGCACCCAGCGCACGCCGTTCGGCATGATAAGCCCTACCCGCGTGCCCTTTGCCACACCTGTTTCGACGAACGCGGCAGCCATCTCGCGCGTCGTTACCTCCAGTTCGGCGTAGCTGATCCGGGTCGTGGTATCAACCACCGCGGTGGCGCAGGGCGTTTCGGCCGCGCGACTCCGCACCAGGGCGTCGAGGGTGTCGTCAGGCATCGAACATCTCTACCAGTCTGCGGGTGTCGACCTTGCCGTTGGCCAGGACCGGTAGCTCCGATGGCGGCACCGCGACGATTCGGGTAGGGATCTTGTACGGCGAAAGTTCGGATTTCAACGCGTTACGCAACGCCGGCGCGTCGAAGTCGTCGGGGTCGGCGACCACCACCACAGCCGCGACCGCCTGGCCCCGCTGAGCATCGGGGATTCCGACCACATAGGCGGTGGCCCCGGTGAGCTCGGCGATCGCCCTCTCGACTTCCGCCGGAGCCACATTCGCCCCGGAAGTCTTGATCATCGCGCCGCGGCGGCCGACGAAGTAGTAGAAGCCTTCGTCATCGACACGCACGAGGTCGCCAGTGTGGAACCAACCGTCGGCGTCGAAGCAGTCCTCGCGGCTGAGTTTGTAGTAGCGCTGCATCACATAGGGGCCGCGGATGCACAGCTCGCCCATCTCACCCGGCCGCACATCGACTGACGAGTCGGGATCTATGACCTTGACGTCGAAGCCGGGCGCGGGCTTGCCGAACGAACCGCGCCGATGTTCCGGCTGTTCGCCCTCGTCCCCACTGATCAGCACCACGCTGCCCGCTTCGGTCAGGCCCAGCATGTTGTGGCGCAGTTCGGGATCGGCCGGACGCACCTCAGGCGCCATGATCGGGTACAGGTTGCCGCGCCGCATCGACGAGAGGTCGCGAGAGGCGAAGCTCGGGTGGCGCGCCAGGTGCTGTACGGTAGCCGTGAATCCATTTGCCATTGTGGGCTTCTCGGCTTCGAGAAGATCAAGTGTCTCGCCGGCGTCGACGGCATTCGAGCACACCAGAGTCGATCCGGCGACCAGCGTGGCCAGCAGCCCGAATGCGAACCCGCCGATCCAGAAGAACGGCGAGTTGCAGAACAGCCGGTCGACTGCGGTCAGTCCGCGAATGCGGTTGAGGTTGCGTTGGTGTCCCAGCAGTGCGGCGTGGGTGTGCATGACGCCTTTGGGGCTGGCGGTCGAGCCGGAGGTGTAGACGATCGCCAGTGTGTCGCAGCCGTCGACGTCGCGTTCGGTCGCCGAGAGCAGTGACTCGTTGACGGCGCCGGCAGACCCGATCAGGTGTTCGCAGGTGACGCCGACGTGCCGCAACAGAGGTACGGCGCCGAGGAAAAGCCTTCGGGCTGAATCGAACTCGATCTGCGGCGCTACGTCGGACAGCCGCTGGCGGTAATCGTGCGCGCGGAATGACGCGGTGGCGAGCAGGAATTCGACGTCGCTGTGACGCAGCTGCTGCTGGATTTCACGGCCGGTCGCCATGGTGGAGAACGGCACCACGACGGCGCCGATGCGCGCCGCGGCGAGCATGGCGACGACGAACGACACACCGTTCGGGTAGAGCAGCCCGACGTGGGTGCCCTTGCCGGCGCCGAGCGCGATCAACCCGCGAGCAAGCTGTGCCGAGCGTTGGTCTGCCTCTGCGTAGGTGATTCGCTCGTCGTCGCACACCAGAAGCAGGTGGTCGCCTCGGTCGCGTGACCGTACGGTCAGCACCTGGCCGACGGTCACCGAACTATCGGACATGCTCGCTGGCGAAGTACCGCCGAACCGCGCCGAGGTCGGGCTTGCCCGACGCAGTGCGCGGGATCGCATCGACGATCACGACTGCGGTCGGAATCTCGTACGGCGTCAGGCGATCACGCAAGAATCCGACCAGCTCGTCCATGTCGGCCGAGCAACCGCGTCTCAGTTCCACCATGGCGACCGGCGTCTCGCCGAGACGCTCGTCTGGTCGTCCGATGACGGCAGCACTGTGCACTGCCGGGTGTTGTTCCAGAGCAGCACGCACGGCGTCGGGAATGATCTTGAAACCGCCGCGGATGATCGCCTGGTCTGCGCGGCCGAGGACCCAGAGGAAGCCGTCGGAGTCGACGCGGGCGATGTCGGTGGTCCGGATCCACCCGGCGTCCGGTCCGAGCTGACCGGGTTTGACTTCCAACAGCCCAGCCTCGCCCGCCGGCAGTGGCGTGCCCGTCTCGTCGACCACACGCAGTTGTGCACCGAGCATGGCCCGGCCGGCGCTGCCGCGCTTGGCGGGCCAATATTGCTGATAGTCGGCGAGGGACCAGCCGGCCACGCCGCCGCCGAATTCGGTTGCCGCATAGGAAGTGAGCACCGGGATGCCGAACTTCTCCGTGAACGCGTCGGCATCGTCTGCGGACAGCGGCGCGGTGCCGGAGGTGACAGCGCGAATACCGGCCAGATCGTCACGGGTGAGGTCGGAGTGCAGCACCGTTCGCAGCGCTGCAGGAACCAGTGACACGGTCGCGGGGCGATGGGTGTGCACCGCCTGCGCCCAGCGGTGCAACTCGAAACGCTCCAGCAGCACGAACGACCTCGCCTCGGCGACACATTGCAGCACCCGGAACACGCCGCCGATATGCACCAGAGGCGAGTTCACGATCGCCACCCGACGCTGCAGCCCGGTTACCGGGGTCGGCCCCATGACGCTGTGCGCCAGCATGTCGTAGGTGAGGTCGATTCGCTTGGGCGGCCCCGTGGTTCCGCTGGTCAGCATCCGAACGGCGACACCGGCACGCCGAGCATCGAATCCAGCAACAGAGCGGGAAGCTCTGATGCACGGCTCCTCGTCCACGGCACCGATCGCCACTGTCGTGGCGTCGGTGGTGACCTTCGCCAAGTCGGCGGCTTCACCGACGAGCAATGGCACGGCAAGGTCGGCGACATCTGCTCTGAGTCGGTCGTCGCCGCGGGAGGGGTTGACCACCACCACGCACCCGCCCCTCGACAACACACCGAGCAAGGCCGCCACATGCGCCGGCCGGTTGCGCAGCATCATCCCGATCTGCATGCCGGCGTCGGCGAGCTCAGCCAGCCGCCGAGCCGCGTCGCGAACCTCGCCCCACGAAACCCACTGCCCGTCGAACTCGATCGCGGGCGCCTGCGGATCGAGGTCGAGTACGTCGGCGATGCGGCGGCTGAGCCGGTGACCGCTCACCGGATCCTCGGTTCAGTCGGTGGGGGTGTAGTGTCCGCCAGCTCAGCCTTCCCAAGCGGGTTGCCGAGCCGGGTGTAGATCAGTCCCTGCTCCAGCGCCGCCCGGTACGGCTTGTCCAGAGACTCCCAGATCGCCTTGACCGTGCCCTGGGTCGCCGACGGCGGCTTGGCGGCGATCGTCGCGGCGATCGCGTGTGCACGCTCCCAAAGCACTTCGGCGGCAACGACTTCCGACACCAGGCCGATCCGCAACGCGGTCTGCGCGCTGACGCGTTCGTCATTGCCCATCAAAGCCATTCGCAATGTCTCGCCCAGGCCGACGCGCCTCATCAACCCGATCGGCTCCAGCGCACAAACCAGTCCGGCGCTCACATGCGAGTCGAAGAACGTGGCATCCGAGGAGCAGATGACGACGTCGGACTCGTTGACGAAGTAGAACGCGCCCGCCGTGCACATCCCTTGCACGGCGCACACCACCGGCTTCCACATCTTCTGCCATTTCGGGCTCAGCGGTTCCCCGGGATCTTCGTGATGCCAGACGCTGGCCGGCTGCCCATACGGCGTCTTGACGTCTAGCCCGGCACTGAACGCCCGGCCACCCGCGGCGCGCAGCACCACCGCATTGACCGAGTCGTCGTGCTTGACCAGTTGCCACGCCTTGGCCATCTCCTCACACATCAACCGGTTGAACGCATTCAACGACTGGGGACGGTTCAGCGTGATCGTCGCGACCCGATCGGAGGTGTCGACGTCGAGCAGGATGGTCTCGAAGGTCATCGGCACTGCCAATTGGGTTGGCGCTTTTCGACGAACGCCTTGGGTCCCTCGATCGAGTCTTGAGTGTGCAGGTTGCGTTCGCGGAACGATTCGGCGAGCATCTCGGCCTCGTGCAGCGGAAGGTCCAGCCCTTTCAAGATGGCTAGCCTGGTGCCGCGAACTGCCAGCGGCGCATTGGAATTCACGATGTCGGCAATCTCGTGGGCCCGTTCCAGCAGGCGGTCGTGCTCGACGATCTCGGAGATCATGCCGAGTTCCCAGGCCCGCTGCGCGCTCATCCGCTCGTGCTTGCCCGTCAACGCCATGCGCAATGCGACCGACCGGGGCAGCACGCGGGCCAGCCGCACCATCTCCCGTGCGGCGACCAGTCCGATGCTGACGTGCGGGTCGAAGAACGTCGCCTTCTCTGATGCGATCACGATGTCGCCGGTGGTCACCCAGTCCAGGCCTGCCCCGCAGCACAGCCCGTTGATGGCCGCCAGCACCGGCTTGGCCATGGTCCGAAACGGTGGGGTGCCTTCCTGCGGGGCCTCCCACTGCTCGTAAGTGGACAGGTAGGACCGTTCGTTGACCACCTTGCCGTCGCCCGGGATGGCCTTCACGTCTGCGCCGGTGCAGAAGGCCCGGCCGGTGCCCGTGACGATCAGCAGCCAGATGTGGTCGTCGTTTTCGGCTTCGTGATAGGCGGAGCGCAACTCTGTGATCATGTGTGGGCTCAGCGCGTTGAGCGCGTCGGGCCGGTTCAGCGTGATGGTGGCGGTGTGCCCGTCGACTTCGTATCTGATGGTGTCGAACAACGACATCGAGTTCCCTTCGGGTCAGCGGCCTTGGAAGTCCGGCTCGCGCCGTTGCCGAAACGCCGTCAGGCCCTCTTTGAAATCAGCTGTGCGGCAGGATATTTCGAGGTTGTACAACTCTCGGTTCATCGCTTGGCTCAGTGTCGCGTGCTGGCTGTCCTGAATCGCTTGCTTCGCCAGCCCGATGGCGACGGTCGGTCCGCTGGCCAGACGCGCTACCAGGTTGTCGGCGGCTAAGTCGAGTTCGGACTCGTCGACACAGCGGTAGATCAATCCCCAGTTCTCGGCGTCGACGGCGGAAACCTTGTCGCCGAGCAGCAGCATCTGTCTGGCCCGGGTCAGCCCGACCAGTCGGGGCAGCAGCCAGGTGGCTCCGGAGTCGGGGGTGAATCCTCGTGCGACGAACGGTTCCCAGAACACGGCGGAGGTGGAGGCGACGGTGAAGTCGGCGGCGAGCGCGAGGTTGCAGCCCAGGCCCACGGCATAGCCGCGCACACTGCAGACCACTGGCAATTGAATGCTGTGGACGAGTTCGACCACGCGGTGCGCGGTGTGAGGGATGCGACGGACCAGATCGCCCGTGCGCGGCCGCCCGCCCTGGTTGGTGGCGACCCAGTCGGCGCCGGCGCAGAAGTCGGCGCCCTCGCCGGTGACGTGGACCGCGCGCAGCGAATCGTCGGTGGCGGCCTGCGTCAGCGTGCCGACGAGCGTGTCGATCATGCTGCGACTCAAAGCATTACGGCTGGCAGGGCGGTGCAGCGTCAGCCGCAGCACCGCACCGTCGCGCTGCGTGGTCACCGAACCCTCGGAGCCGGTGCTCGCAGCGTCGTCACTCACCGGAGGACCGCCCTTTCCATAGCGATACGGTTGCCCATACAGTAGGGTACTTCAGCACTATCCTGTAAAAGTTAGCAAGGAAAGGCCGTCTGTGGAATGGCCGACGACGATCGCCGGTTCGGTGAGCTTCCCTTGGCGCAGACGGTCGCCGCCGCGGCCGCCATTCGCCGGCTCACCGGGCTGCTGCTGTCGCTGGAGCACGAGCACCCGACTGTGCAGGCCATGCTGAGCCAATTCGCGGCTTGGGAGCGCGAGCTCGAGTCAGCAGTCCCACCCGACAGCACGCCGCGGCTCCGCTCGGACACTGCGCCGTCGCGCCGCGTCTACCTGGGCCATGCGTTCGACATCGGTGCATACAACCCCTGTTTTCCCGAATACCGCTTCGATGACCTCGACAGCCGGACCGCGTCGGGAACGGTGACGTTCCCGGTGGTCTACGAGGGGCCGCCGGGGCTCGTCCACGGCGGATTCCTCGCAGTGTTCTTCGATTGCGTTACCCAGCACCAGAATTGCGCCGCTGCGCTGTCGGGCCGCACCCGCTCACTCACGGTGACGTTCCGCCGGCCCACACCGATTCTCACCGAGTTGCGGTTCGACATCACCCGGTCGGAGGTCGACAGCTCGGTCACGTCGACCGCCCGACTATTGCTCGACGACGAGGTGCTGTGCACCGGTGAGATCGCGGCGGTGGCGCTGCCACCCGAGAAGCTATCGGGATCTCGGCTCGGCCGGCGGGGGGAGATTCGATGAGGCCACAGCTGCAACGCATCCGCCAACCGCGAGTGGCGGAGATCGTGGCGTCGCGGTTGCGCGACGACATCTTGTCGGGGCGCCTCAAGGAAGGCGACGTGCTGCCCTCGCAGGAGACGCTCTTTCACGAGTTCGGCGTCAGCCCGCCGGCGCTGCGGGAGGCCATCCACATCCTCGAATCCGACGGCTTGATCTCGGTGCGCCGCGGCAACGTGGGGGGTGCGGTGGTGCATCTGCCCTCCGCCGAGCGGACCGCTCACATGATCGGCATGGTGCTGCAGTCGCGTGCAGCCACCCCGGCCGATGTCAGCGAAGCCTTATTGCATCTGGAGCCGATCTGCGCGGGGATGTGCGCGGCACGCGCTGACCGCATGACCGAAGTGGTGCCGCATCTTGAAGCTGAGGTTCGCCGGCAGGCAGCAGAATTCGACGATGCCGCGCAGTTCGTCCCGAACGCGCGCAGCTTCCACGAAGCGATCGTCGCTCGATGCGGCAACGAGCCGATGATCCTGTTGATCGGTTCGCTGGAGCTCATCTGGTCTGCCCACGAGTCGGCGGTGTGGAGCGACGACGGGCACGGCGGTGCGCCGGCGGACGCCGCGGCGGCCCGCAGGACGAGGCGCGCAGCGCTGCGCGACCATCAGCTGCTGCTCGAGGCGATCCGCGACGGCAACCAGGCTCGGGCCATTCGCATCGCGCAGGCGCATCTGGCGGCGGCCCGGCGCACCACGCTTGCCTTCGGCAGCGATAAAACCATTGACGCCAGACGGATCTCGAGCAATGGCCAGCCATAGCAGCGGGCAAGAGGAAGGAGTCCGGCGGATGACTTCATCGGACGACGATCGCGTCCTGTTCGACGTCGATCGGGACAAGCGCATCGCCACGATCACGCTGAACAACCCGAAGCAGCGCAATGCCTACGACGCCACGATGCGCGACGCGATGGCCCGCTGCCTGGACGCGGTCGCCGACGACGACGACGTCACGGTGGTGGTGCTGCGCGGCGCGGACGGAGTCTTTTCGGCCGGGGCGGACATGAACAACGCATACGGCTGGTACGGCCGACGTTCCGAACCGGCCAAGGGCCGTCCCAGCCAGCGCCGCCGACTTGCCGTGGACCGCAAGTCTTTTGGCTTCTACCACAACCTGATGGGCTTTCCGAAGGTCACCGTGGGGGAGATCAGTGGCTGCGCGCTGGGCGGCGGTTTCGAAATGGCGCTGATGACCGACATCTCGGTGGTCGCCCGCGACACCAAGATCGGCATGCCGGCCACCCGCTTCCTCGGGCCCGCGCTGGGCAGCCTGCACATGTTCTTCCACCGCCTCGGCCCGGTGCTGGCGAGGCGTCTGCTGCTCACCGGCGACATCGTCGAGGCCGGCACGGTGGAACATCTCGGGGTCTTCACCGAGACCTGCGACGCAAAGCGCGTCGGGGCGCGCGCCCGGTACTGGGCCGAGAAGGCTGCGAAGATGCCGGCCGACGGGGTCGTGATCGCCAAGGAGGCTTTCCGGCTGGTCGAGCAGAGCCAGGCCTACCAGGGGGAAGAAGTGGCCAGTTACCTGTTCCACGCGTTCGGCACCAACCTGCAATTCGCCCCGGGCGAATTCAACTTCGTCAAGACCCGCGCCGAGGTGGGCACCAAAGAGGCGTTCCGCCGCCGCGACGAGTATTTCCACGTCCCGGAGCCGTGACCCGGCCGGCGCGCTTCGTCGAACGTGAGTCCACTGCGAAATTCCGGCCGAAATATCGCTATCACGTCACGCTCGGCGCTCAGCGTTGGTTGGCACGAGGCCGGACCGACCCGCCGCTACAGTATCTGCTAGTTTTGTAAAGTCTTTCCCACCGAGCTCGAGGCCACCACCATGCCCACACCCGTCATCGTCGGCGCCACCAGAACAGCGATCGGACGCTCCTTCAAGGGAACGCTCACCAATACGCCGCCCGAAACGCTGATCACCACCGTGCTGCCCGAGGTGATTCGCCGGGCCGGCATTGAACCCTCCGCCGTCGATGACGTTATCTTCGCCGAATCCCATTACGGCGGAGGCGATCTCGCCCGTTATGCGGCCGCGGCGTGCGGCATGGAGGACGTGCCGGGCCAGTCGGTGAACCGGCACTGCGCCGGTAGCCTCACCGCGATCGGCAACGCGGCGGGGGGAATCGGCTCGGGCATGGAGCGGGTGGTGGTGGCCGGCGGTGTGCAGTCGCTGTCGATGACGCCACTGATGAACCAGCGCATTCCCGGCCCCGAGCTGAAGTTCGAGGAACGGTGGCTGCCGCCCACGCATCCGGAGACGCCGGACGCGCCCGGGCGCGACATGTCGATCACGGTCGGGTGGAACACCGCCAAGGCGGTCGGCATCACGCGCGAGGAAATGGACGCGTGGGCTGCGCGCTCGCATCAGCGGGCCATCGCAGCGATCGACGCGGGCAAGTTCGCCGAAGAGATCGTGCCGCTCAAGGTGCAACTGCCCGACGGTTCGGTGGTGGACTTCAGCGTCGACGAGCACCCGCGCCGTGACACCACGGTCGAAAAGCTGGCCGCCCTCAAGCCGCTGCATCCGGAGATCGAGGGCTTCTCGATCACCGCTGGCAACAGCAGCGGCACCAACGACGCGGCGGCAGCGGTCGCGCTTGTCGACAAGGACTATGCCGACGCGGAGAAGCTGAGGGTGATGGCGACGGTGAAGGCGTGGGCGGCATCGGCTGTGCCGCCGAAGGATACGGGACTCGGTGCAGTCAAGGTGATCGGCAAGGTGCTGCAACGAGCCGGATTGTCACCGGCCGACGTGGCGCTGTGGGAGATCAACGAGGCGTTCGCGTCGGTGCCGATTGCGGCATGCCGCGAGTACGGCCTCGACGAGGAGCGGGTGAACTTCTCGGGCAGCGGCTGCAGCCTCGGCCACCCGATCGCCGCCTCCGGTGCCCGGATGGTGACGACGCTGGTGTACGAACTTCAGCGGCGTGGCGGTGGTATCGGAGTCGCAGCAATGTGCGCGGGCGGCGGCCAGGGCGGCGCCGTGGTGATCGAGGTCTAGCGCTTGGAGGTCTCGCGCTTCGCGGCTGCTTTGCGCGCGCGGCGCGGCGCAGCCTTGCGCGGCTTCTGGCCTTCCTCGATGAGCCGACTGGCGTGGTCGAGGATGCAGTTGAGCCCGTATTCGAAGTTCTTTTCGTCCGCCGCGGCCAGTCGGTGACCTTTGGCAGCCAGCCTGGCGATCAACGGCGTCGCCTGGGGATCAAGCGCTCTCGGCTCGAAAGTCGGTTCGCTGTCGTCCAATTCGCGCGTCTTCTGCTGCAGTCGCTCGAGCACGACGGTGCCGCGGACGTGCAGCGACACCGCCGAATAGGTGTCGAACGCGTCCTCCGGTGACAGACCGGCATCGACCAATGTTTCGATCGCCTTCTCCATCTGCTCCACACCCAACCGTCGCGCCTTCGCGCTGAGCGCCCCGCGGATGAGGATCAGGTCGGTCAGAATCGGGCTGCTCAGAAAGGTCTTACGCATCATGCGGGCGTGGTTGCGCAGCGATTCACGCCAATTGCCCGCTTCCACATAGGGCGTCGAGAACGTGAACTTTCGCAGCGCCCGGTCCGTCATCGCGTTGAGCAGGTCGTCCTTCTTGCGGAAATACCAGTAGATGCTCGTGACGCCGACGCCAAGATGCTTACCCAGCAACGGCATACTGAGGTTGTCGATGGAGACCTGGTCGGCAAGTTCGAAGGCGCCGTCGATGATGTCCTCGGGATTGATCGAACCGCGTTCGCGCCGCTGGCGTTTCTGCGCGGTTGCCTTTCCTGCCACGGTGGGCTACCTCCGTTCGATCTCCCGATTACTGTAACCCCTATAGTAAGCTTCCTCGTTACCGCCGCGTTCCACGCGTAGCGGGACGAAGGAAGGCGCCAGGGCCGTGGACCTCGGATTCGCAGACGCCACCGCCGTCGTCGTCGGCGGCGGCCGTGGGATGGGGCTGGCCACGGCGCGATGCCTGGCCGATGACGGGTGCCGGGTTGCGCTGGTCGGCCGCACACCGAACGTTCTCGACGAAGCGGCCGACGACCTGCGGCGTCGCGGCAGCCCCGACGCCGTGGGACTGGTCGCCGACGTCGGTGACGCCCACGCGGTGGAGCAGCTGTTCGCCGAGGTGAGCCGCCGCTGGAGCGGCAAACTCAATGTGCTGATCAACGTGGTCGGGCCCAGCGCGGTGGGCACCTTCGAGGACTTGACCGACGAGCAGTGGCGACAAGCCGTCGACGAAGGCGTGATGGGAATGGTGCACTGCGTGCGTGCGGCTCTGCCGCTGCTGCGGCGTGCCGAGTGGGCGCGGATTGTCAACTTCTCGGCCCACTCGACCCAGCGGCAGAGCGTGCTGCTGGCGGCCTACACGGCAGCCAAGGCAATGGTGAACAGCATCTCGAAGAACCTGTCGTTGCTGTTGGCCAAGGACGAGATTATGGTCAACGTGGTATCGCCCGGCAGCATCGCTTCGGAGTCGCTGGTCGGCTGGGCCGCGTCGGTCGGTGTGAACGGTAACGACCCGTATGCGTTGATGGACGCCATTGCCAAGCACTTCGGGCATCCGGCCCACCTGCCGCGAGCCGGATTTCCTGACGAAATCGGTCCTGTCGCAGCCTTTTTGGCCTCCCGGCGCAATTCATACATGACTGGCGCCAACGTCAACGTCGACGGCGGAAGTGATTTCACCTGACATGGCGACCGCACGAGAAGCCCGCGAATGGGCACGCACAGCGCTGAGGGGAATCGGCGACTCCCTGTACACCCCGTTCTGCGGGCGCGACGGCGACGAGATCGACTGGGATGCTTACCGCGCATTGGTTCGGTACTGCGTGGGCGATCTCGGCCACCCGATGCTGTGGGTGACCAGCGGCGTCGGCGAGTTCTGGTCGCTGACCACTGCTGAGCGAAAGCGGTTGCTGGAGTTGGCAATCGAGCAGGCGCGTGCCGTCAACCCCGATGTGGTGGTCCAGTCGTGCACCGCCGCACTGTCGGCCAAGGACTGCCTGGAATTGACACTGCACGCCCAGGAATCCGGTGCTGACATCGTCTACATCCAGACGCCGATGATGGAACTGCATGGCGGCGACGGCGTCCTGGCCTTCTTCCGCTACATCAGCGAACGCACCGACATCGCTTTGGGAATGTTCAACTCGCCGTCGTCGGGATATGTGCTCAGTGCCGCCGAAAGCGCCCGCATCGTCGCCGAGGTTCCCGCCGTGTGCGCGACCAAAGAGGGCGCCTTCCGCCCGGCGAACAGCCGGCTGCTGCACGAGCTGGCGCCCGAGTTGGTCATCTGGGAATGCGACACCACCGTGTACCGCGCGGGATGGCTCCGCCAGGGCATCGTCGGGCCCGCACAACTCGGCACCACCGGCTACCTCTACGAGACACCGCAGCGTCGAATCCTCAGCCACTACTGGGATTTGGTGTGGAGTGACAAGCTCGTAGAGGCGATGGATTTCGCGGTCGAGTCGGGACTGGACCAGTTCGGCGTCGACATCCGTTCGTGGTTCACCTGTTATCCCGGCCGCCCGGATTACTTCACGCACTGGGGTGCTGCGTTCAAGTACGCGGCCTCGCTGCTCGGGCTTCCCGTGGGGGACTATCCGCATTCCCGCCCGCCTCAGGTGCCGCTTCCAGAGGCGGGCAAGCGGCAGATCCGAAAGGCGTACACCCGCCTCGGTTTGATCGATCGGTGACCTTTTCGGACCCTGCGGAAGGCACTACCGATAGGTGTACAGTATGTGCATACATCAAGTTTGTGGGCATCAGAGGAGGTCGGCTTGGACAGCGCCGACGACGTGGTGCGCTACCAGGTGCGCGACAGCGGAGTCGCGGTCCTGACCCTGAACCGGCCCGAGCGCATGAACGCGTGGGGCGGCGGACTGGCCAGTGCGTTCTGGACATGTCTGGACCGCGCCGACGCCGACGCGGATGTCCGCGCGATCGTGATCACCGGCGCCGGGCGCGCGTTCTGCGCGGGCGCCGACATGGGCGACCTCTCCAGCATCGGGGACGCCACCGTGGGCGACACCGATGTCAGTGCGCTGGTCGGGGAACGCCACCCGCATGCGGTCGCCATGCTGCGCAAGCCGGTCGTTGCGGCGATCAACGGCGCATGCGCCGGCATCGGGCTGACCCAGGCGCTGATGTGCGATGTCCGATTCGCCGCGGAGGGCGCCAAGTTCACCACGTCGTTCTCGCGGCGGGGACTCATCGCCGAATACGGCATCTCGTGGATCCTGCCCCGAATCGTCGGCTGGGGGGCCGCGCTCGACCTGCTGCTGAGCGGCCGGGTTTTCTACGCCGACGAGGCCGCCGAGCTGGGACTGGTCAAAGAAGTGGTGCCCGCCGACCAGCTGATGCCGCGCGCGATCGGCTACGCCGAGGACATCGCCGCCAATTGCGCCCCCAGTTCTCTGGCGGTGATCAAGCAGCAGGTGTACGCAGACACTATGCGTGACGTATTCGAGGCGAGCGCGGTGGCAGAGAAGCTCATGCACGAGTCGATGCTTCGCCCGGACTTCATCGAGGGCATCACGAGCTTCTTCGAGAAGCGGCCGCCGAACTTCCCGGCTTTGACCGACTGAAAGGACTCTCACCATGGCGCTGGACTACAAGGCCATCGACGTCGACAACCATTACTACGAGCCGCTGGACGCGTTCACCCGGCACTTGGACAAAAAGTTCAAACGCCGCGGCGTGCAGATGGTCGGCGACGGCAAGCACACGCTCGCGCTGATCGGCGACAAGGTCAATCGCTTCATTCCGAATCCGACGTTCGACCCGATCATCGTGCCGGGCTGCCTGGATCTGCTGTTCCGCGGCGAGATTCCCGAAGGCGTGGATCCGGCATCGCTGATGAAGGTCGAGCGGCTCTCGGAGCATCCGGAGTACCAGAACCGCGACGCCCGTGTCGCGGTTCTGGACACCCAGGACCTCGAGACAGTGTTCATGTTGCCGACGTTCGCGTGCGGGGTCGAAGAAGCGCTCAAGCATGACATCGAGGCGACGATGGCGTCGGTGCACGCGTTCAACCTGTGGCTCGACGAAGACTGGGGATTCGACCGGCCCGATCACCGAATCGTCGCCGCGCCGATCATCTCACTGGCCGACCCCGAAAAAGCGCTCCAGGAAGTCGATTTCGTGCTAGCGCGAGGCGCGAAGTTGGTGTTGGTGCGGCCCGCGCCGGTGCCCGGTGTGGTCAAGCCGCGGTCGCTGGGTGACCCGCTCCACGATCCGGTGTGGGCGCGGCTGGCCGAGGCCGGGGTTCCGGTCGGGTTCCATCTGAGCGACAGCGGTTATCTGCAGATCGCCGGGATGTGGGGTGGCAAGTCGACGTTCGAAGCATTCGGCGGCTCGAATCCGCTGGACCAGGTCCTCGTCGACGACCGAGCGATTCACGACACGATGGCCTCGATGATCGTGCATGGCGTCTTCACCCGTCATCCGAAGCTACGCGTGGTGAGCATCGAGAACGGGTCGTATTTCGTGTACCGGTTGATCAAACGCCTCAAGAAGGCGGCCAACAACCACCCGAAGCTGTTCCCGGAGGATCCGGTGGAGCAGCTGCGCAACAACGTGTGGATCGCCCCGTACTACGAGGACGACCTGACGCAGCTCGCCGAAGTCATCGGTGTCGACAAGATCCTGTTCGGATCGGACTGGCCCCACGGTGAAGGGCTGGAGTCGCCGGTGTCGTTCACCGCGGAGCTCAAGGGATTCAGCGAGGGCGATATCCGGAAAATCATGCGCGACAACGCATTAGATCTGCTTGGCGTCAACGTGTCGTCCGCCGCCTAGTCGCACTGTACCGATGAGCGAGTGGACGCTAGGGGCGGTGCTGGACGCCATCGCGCAAGCCGTTCCGGACCGCGTGATGACGGTCTGCGGCGACCGGCGTAGCACGTACGCCGAATCGGCGGAGCGAACCCGTCGGCTGGCGAACTACCTCGCCGGCGAAGGACTTGGCGCGCACCACGAACGCGACACACTCGAGCGTTGGGAGTGCGGCCAGGACCGGGTCGCGCTCGTCATGCACAACGACCTGTACCCCGACATGGTGATCGGATGTCTGAAGGCCCGCACCGTGCCGGTGAACGTCAACCACTACTACACGCCTCGCGAAGTCGGGGAGCTGTTCGACTACGTCAAGCCGAGAGCAGTCGTCTACCACCGGTCGCTCGGTGCGAAGTTCGCCGACGTGCTTCCCTCCGGCGCCGTGCTGGTGTCGATCGACGACGGCAGCGCCATCCCAGAGCTACCTGGTGCCGTGACCCTGAAAGACGCACTCGCGCAAGGCGATACCGACCGCGGCCTCTCGCCGTCACCCGACGACCTGATCATGATCTGCACCGGCGGCACCACTGGCCGTCCCAAGGGAGTGCTGTGGCGGCAGTGCGACATGTACGTGGTGTCGATGAACGGCGCGGCGCATGACTCCGTCGACGAGATACGTGCCAAGGTGCAGGCCGGCGGGGCGCCGTGGTTCGCGGTGTCGCCGTTGATGCACGCGGCCGGCATGTGGACCGCCTTCGCGGCGATCATGAACGGTATCCCGGTGATCCTCTACGACAACCGCGGCACGTTCGACCCGCGCAGCGTGCTGCAGACCGTCGAACGTGAGAAGGTCGGGCTGATGACGATGGTCGGCGACGCCTACGCCGGACCGCTGGTCGACGAGCTGCGGCGCAACGCCTACGACCTGTCCTCGCTGTACGCGATCGGCACCGGCGGCGCCGCGACCAATCCGACGTACCAGCGCGCGCTGCTCGAGGCGATCCCGCAGATCACGTTGATCAACGGCTACGGATCGTCGGAAACCGGCAACATGGCGTTCGGCCACAGCCAGCGCGGGCATCACAGCGACACGTTCCAGTTCCGCGACGGCGGCCTCGTGCTCTCCGACGACTACACCCGCTTCCTCGAGCCCGGTGATCCGGAGATCGGCTGGGTCGCGCGTACGGGCCGAATCCCCTTGGGCTACTTCGACGACGAGCACGCCACCCGCAAAACCTTCCCCGAGGTCGACGGCGTGCGGGTGGTGATCTCCGGTGACCGGGCAAGCATCGAGCCCGACGGCACGCTGCGTCTTTTCGGCCGCGACTCGCTGGTGGTCAACACCGGCGGCGAGAAGGTGTTCGTCGAGGAAGTCGAGGAGGTGTTGCGCGCGTGCCCCGGCGTGGACGACGCGCTGGTGGTCGGGCGGCCCAGTGAACGCTGGGGCGAGGAATTGGTGGCCGTTGTCGCGCTGCGTGCCGACTGCGTCGAGGCCACCGATGCTCTTGCCGCGCACTGCGCATCGTCGCTGGCGCGGTTCAAGGTTCCGAAACAATTCGTCGTCGTCGACCAGGTGCGCCGACTCGGTAACGGCAAGGCCGACTACCGCTGGGCGAAAAGTGTTGCGCGCCAACAGGCTCCGGTGCCATGACACAGAATGTGATCGATTGCCTGGTGAACGTGCACTTCGGTGAAACCGAAGTCCAGCCCGCCTGGATGGTGAAAGTCCGCGACGACTACTTCAAGGGTCCGAAGTCGATGTTCGCCCCTGTCGAGTTGGCCGAGCTCCTCGACGAGATGGACGAGCAGGGCGTGCGTAAGGCGATTCTGATGGACAGCCTCGCGAAACCGTCGCTGACCGCGCGCAAGTTCGTGCAGGCCCGCCCGGACCGCTTCGCACTGGCGATGGGCGGTGTCAACCTGCTGCGGCCGATGCCGTCGCTGCGCGAGCTGGGCGCCGTCGCCGCCGACCTTCCCGTCGTGTATGCCGTTGTCGGCCCGAGCTTTTGGGGGGACGGCCAGTATCCGCCCAGTGACGCGGTCTACTACCCGCTGTACACCAAATGCGCCGAACTCGAGTTGCCGCTGTGCGTCAACACCGGGATACCCGGCCCCCCGATCCCCGGCGAGGTGCAGAACCCGATCCACCTGGATCGGGTTTGCGTGCGCTTTCCCGAGCTGAAACTGTGCATGATCCATGGTGCGGATCCCTGGTGGGACATCGCGATTCGGCTGCTGATCAAGTACCGCAATCTACGGCTGATGACGTCGGCGTGGTCACCGAAGCGGCTGCCGGAGACCTTGCTGCACTTCATGCGCACCCGAGGTTCCGACAAGGTGATCTTCGCCTCGGATTGGCCGGTGCTGCGCATGCGCCGGGTGGTGCCCGAGGCCCTGGCGCTCGAGCTGCCGGCCGACGTGCTGGACAACTACCTCTATCGCAATGCCCAAGAGTTCTTCTTCGGCGTGACCCAGGAGCAATGACCATGGACCGTTACGAACTGCGCCGGCTGGACTACAGCCTGACCGCCGACCACAAGGCGCTGCAGGAGGTGTATCGGCGGTTCTTCAAGACCCACTGCCCGATCGAAACCGTCCGCGCCGCCGAGGAATCGGGGTTCGACAAGAGCCTGTGGGAAAGGCTGTGCGCGATGGGCGCGTCGATGATGGCGCTCCCGGAGTCGTGCGGCGGAGATGGCGCGACGCTGGTCGACCTGACATTGGTCGCCGAGGAGATCGGCCGTTCGCTGGCGCCGGTGCCGTGGATCGACCACGTGTGCGCGGCCCGGCTGCTCGGCCGGCTGGGCGCCCTGGACGACCACGTGCTCAGCGGCAAGCAAGTGGCAGGACTCGACACCCAGCACGACGACACCGCCGGCGTGCGGTTGATCGGCACCGGCTCGATTGCCGACCACATCCTCGTCCGCGACGGTGACGACGTCGTGCGCCTCACGTTCGACACCCGCCCGGCGCGCGTCGACAACATCGGCCGGCTGCCGATGGCGTGGGTCGACCCGTCGGCGGCCGACAGCCGCACCGTCGTTGCCAGCGGTCCTGACGCGCTCGCGGAATATCAACGCGCACTTGATGAGTGGCGGCTGCTGACGGGCGCGGCGCTGGTCGGGCTCGTCGAGGAGGCGATGACGATCGCGGCGGAGTTCGCCAAGACCCGCTACACGCTGGGGGTACCGATCTCGACGCTGCAGGCGATCTCGCATCCGCTGGCCAACATCGCGATCACGGTGCAGGCCGGCCGCAACCTGGCGCGGCGCGCGGCCTGGTTCCTCGACAACGAGCCCGACGAGCGGCCCGAGCTGGCGCCGTCGGTGTTCGTGTTCATGGCCGAAGAGGCGGCCAAGGCCGCGACGATGGCGGTGCACGTGCAGGGTGGCCTCGGTGTATCGGTCGAAGCGGCCGCGACCGCCTACTTGGTGCGGGCTCGCGGGTGGCCGCTGGCCGGCGGCGATCCGGCGGCCAGCGCAAAGTACATCGCGCAGATAGTCGCGGCGCGAGAAAGCGGTCAGTGATGGACTTTTCGCGAGTCGAGCTGTCTGACGACGACAAGGCGTTCCTTCACGAGGCGCGCAGCTTTCTGCGCACGCACGTGACCGACGAGGTTCGGCGGCGCGACCGCGAGACCGGCGACAACTTCGACGAGGGCGTGCATCTGGCGCTCGGTGCCGCCGGGTATCTCGAGCGCGAATGGAAACCGGAGTCCGAGGGCGGGTTCTCCCGGGTGCGCCGGCGCATCTGGGAGCTCGAGAAGCGGCGCGCGCATGTGCCGTGGGTGACGTGGGGAACCACGGCGATGGTGGCGCGGTCGGTGGCGACGTTCGGCTCGCAGGAGCTCAAGGACGAAGTGCTGCCAGGCGTGTTCAGCGGTCACGTCCGGTTGTGCCTCGGCTACACCGAACCCGAGGGGGGATCGGACATCGCGACGTGCAAGACGCGCGCAGTGCGCGACGGTGGCGCGGACGCGAGGAGCACAAATGGCGGGAGCTGGGTGATCAACGGGTCGAAGATGTTCACTACCGGCGCGCACAACTGCCAGTACGTCTTCCTGATCACGAATACCGACCCCGAAGCGCCAAAACACAAGAGTCTGACCATGTTTCTCGTGCCGTTGAACTCGCCGGGTATCGAGATCCAGGGCGTGCGCACCATCGACGGCGACCGGACGAACATCGTCTACTACAGCGACGTCCGGGTCGACGACAAGTATCGGCTGGGGGAGGTGAACGGCGGCTGGACCGTGCTGCGCGAACCGCTCAACGTCGAACACGGCGCCGTCGCCGCGGCACCAGACGGCCTGGCCGATGTGTCGATCATGATGCACCAGGCCGGCTTCATGGCCGACGCCGCCGACAAGGCCGCGGCTAAGGCGAACGTCGCCGACGGGTCTGTGGCATATCGGTTGGGCCGCAGCGTCGCTCGAATGGAAGCCGCGCTGAGCGCACCGAGCATTTTCGGCCGGGTAGCGCTGGCGCAGACCATGCGTGACATCTCGCCGGAGCTGATGGACATCCTCGGCACCGCGTCGTCACTGCCCGTCGACACCGACGGAGCCGTCGACGACGGCGCGTCGGAGTACATCTACCGGTTCGCGCCGCTGGTCGGCATCTACGGCGGCACACTCGAGGTGTTCCGCAACATGATCGCCCAGCACGTTCTCGGTTTGGGCAAGCCCGCGTACGCGGCACCGGCGGCCCGTTAGCCTGAGCGTGCGCTGCGGTACGGCGCGTATCGGTGTGGCGGTGTACAGACACGCACGCTCGCGCACACGAGGCCTACGCGATAGCGCCGGATTCCTTGAGCTCGGCGATGCGGTCCCAATCCATGCCGAGCTCTATCAGCACCAGCTCCGTGTGCTCGGATGCCTGCGGTGCGCGGGTGGTCTGCAGCGGCTCGTGGTTGAACTGAACGGGTCCCCGCACGACTCGCAACGGCGGTCCGCCGTCGGCCGCCTCCACTTCCACCACCATGTCATTGGCCAGGGCCTGCTCGTCGGTGGCCAGGTCGATGAAGCTCTGAAACGGCGCCCACTGGCCCCGCATGGTCTTCAGGTGCTGGCGCCAGTACGCGAACGGCTTGGCGGCGAACGCCTTCGCGATCAGTTCGCTTGCCGCGTCGGCGTTTTCCATCAGGGACAGCACGTCGGAGAACCGGGGATCGTCGGCCGCCTCCGGAATGCCCAAGTGTTCGAACGTGTCTCGGATATAGCCGGTCGGACTGACGATGCACAGGTTGATGGTGCCGCCGTCAGACGTCTGGTAGTTGCCCAAAAACGGGTTCACCGCCGAGCCGCCGCTGTGCGGCATCTCCGCGCGCATGGTCTCGCCGGTCTCCATGCCGTGCGTCACGCTGGCGCCCGCCGCCCACCACGCTGTGCTCAGCAGCGACACATCCAGCTCGACGGCTTCTCCAGTGCGTTCGCGGTGCAGGAGTGCCGCCGAGATGCCGCCGGCGATCGTCATCCCGCCGATCGAGTCGCCGAATGCCGGAATGCCTTGGGTCAGAAAGCCCCCCAGCTCCGGCGGTGACAAGGCATGACCGACCCCGCTGCGCGTCCAGAATGCGGTGCCGTCATAACCGCCGACATCGCGCTCGGGGCCCTTGTCGCCGTAGGCGCTGCCGCGGGCGTAGATGATGTTCGGGTTCACCGCGCGGATGTGCTCGATGTCGAACTTGTTCTTCTGCCGCGCCGCGGGCAAGTAGTTGGTCAAGAACACATCGGAGGTCCGGGCGAGTTCGTAGAGCACCTCCTGGCCACCGGGCGTGGACACGTCGATGCCGACGCTGCGTTTGCCGCGGTTGGGGTGCTCGATCAGCGGGTGCCGGTCCGGATTGAGTTGATGGCCGCCCATGTTCACGAAGCCGCGCTGCGTGTCGCCACGGACGGGATGCTCGACCTTGATGACGTCTGCACCCCAGTCGGCGAGAATGGCCCCGGCCGCCGGGACGAACGTGAACTGAGCGACCTCCAGGACGCGGACGCCCTCCATGACCTTGACCACGTGAACCTCCTGTGGCGACGAGGCTAGCGCACGACGTCGAACGTCACCGGCAGCGCGGTGGGCGAGCGGAACGGGTTGCCGCGGATGTGCGGATCGCCGTCGGTGAGCAGGGTGATGTCGGTCAATCGGTCGAGCAGGCACTCCAGCGCGACGCGGGTTTCCAGCCGTGCCAAATGCAAACCCAGACAAGTGTGTTCACCCGCGGCAAACGAAATGTGCGGGATGGGTTTGCGGAAGATGTCGAACTCCTCAGACCGCTCCCAGCGGCGTTCGTCGCGGTTCGCCGAGCCGATGCACACGTCGATCATCGCGCCAGCCGGGATTTCGACACCGTCGAGTTCGGTGTCCTCGGTTGCGAAACGTTGCACGGACGTCAGCGGCGTCTCGTAGCGCAGGTTTTCTTCGATCGCCTTGCCCAGCAAGGTGCGGTTGGATTGCACCGCGGCGAACTGCTCCGGCCGGGTCAGCAGGTTGTAGAGCAGATTGCCCGACGAGCGGTACGTCGTTTCCAGGCCCGCCGGCAGTAGTAGTCGCAGAAACGAGTAGATCGCTTCGTCGCTGAGCTTTTCGCCGTCGATCTCGGCAGCGACGAGGTCGCCGATGATGTCGTCCGTCGGGGTCCGCTTGCGCTTCTCGATGTGCTGCAGGAAGTATTCCTTGAGGGCTGCCGACGCCTCGAATGCCCGCTTGTAGTCGACGTTATAGCTGATCAGTTGTATTGCGCGGCGGCGGAATTCGGTCAGGTCGGCTTCAGGCAGGCCTAGCAGCCGAGTGATCACGCGCGTCGGGAACTCGAACGTGAAGTTGCGCACCAGGTCGGCTTCACCGGCATCGGCGAACTCGTCGACCAACTCCTGACAGACCGGACGGACGATCTCGGGCTCCCACCGCGCCAGCGATTTCGTCTTGAACGCGGCCGAGACCAGGTTGCGGTGGTCGCGGTGCTGCTTGCCCTCCATCGCGAGAATGGTCTTGCCCATGAACAGCCCGATTGACGTGTCGTAGCCGGCCGAACTGAACACCCGGCCGTCCCGCAGCACGGTGTTGACCGCGTCGAACGACAACGCCGAGAAGATGTGCCGGGGTCTCATCGACTCGGGCAGCCTGGAGTAGTCGACGACGGGGCCCGCGAAGACGCCGCTGCGACGCCGCCATTCGGCGAAGAACGGATAGGGATCACGCTTCCACTCAGCGGCCCGGTCGGCCGGCAGGATCTCCTGGGCGTGCGTTTCCACAGCTGGTCTCCAGCGTTCGGTGTCGTGCGGTCGGCGAGGGCGGCCGCAGGTACGTACTGTAAATGTTACAGTATCAGACCACAGGAGGAGGTGGGTGCCGAGATGGTTGACGTGGCGATCATCGGGGTCGGGTTGCATCCGTTCGGGCGGTTCGGGGACAAGACCGCGATGCAGATGGGAGCTGACGCGATCTTCGCCGCGGTGGACGACGCCGGCGTGCAGTGGCGCGACATCCAGTTCGGTGTGGGCGGCAGCTGGACCGTGGCGAACCCGGATGCGATCGTCGGGATGGTGGGTCTCACCGGCATCCCGTTCACCGACGTGTTCAACGCATGTGCGACCGCGGCCAGCGCGGCGAAGGCGTGTGCTGACGGGATCCGGTTGGGCGACTACGACATCGGCATTGCGGTCGGTATGGACAAGCATCCGCGTGGCGCGTTCACCGAAGATCCGGCGCTTGTCGGCATGCCGAGCTGGTACGCGCAGAGCGGGCAATACCTCACGACGAAGTTCTTCGGCATGAAGGCCAACCGCTATCTGCACGAGCACGGCATCTCGCAGCGGACGTTGGCGCGGGCGGCGGCCAAGAACTTCCGCAATGGCGCGCTGAATCCGAATGCGTTCCGCCGCAAGCCGATTCCCGAAGACGACATTTTGAACTCGCCGATGCTGAACTATCCGTTGACGCAGTACATGTTCTGCGCACCCGACGAGGGAGCGGCGGCCGTGGTCATGTGCCGCGCCGACATCGCGCACCGCTACACCTCGACGCCGGTGTATCTGCGGGCCGTCGAAGTACGCACCCGCCGCTACGGCGCTTACGAAGTGAACACCACCTTCGCACCCGTCGAGGAGGACGCGTCACCGACGGTGTATGCGGCGCGGGCGGCCTTCGAGAAGGCCGGGGTGTCGCCGAGCGACGTCGACGTGATCCAACTGCAGGACACCGACGCCGGGGCAGAGATCATCCACATGGCCGAGTGCGGGTTCTGCGCGGACGGCGAGCAGGAGAAGCTGTTGGCCGACGGCGCAACCGAAATCGGCGGTGCGATGCCGGTCAACACCGACGGCGGACTGATCGCCAACGGCGAGCCGATCGGCGCGTCGGGGCTGCGGCAGCTCCATGAACTGGTGCGGCAACTGCGCGGCGAGGCGGGCGAGCGTCAGGTGCCCGGCGCGCCGCGGGTCGGCTTCGCGCAGCTCTACGGCGCACCCGGAACCGCGGCCGCGACCGTCGTCTCCCTGTGATTTCGGTGCGATTTCAGGCGCTGAGCGCCGGTTAGCGCCCCGAAATCGCTTGCTCGCGGGCCCAGCGGTAGTCGGCCTTGCCGGCGGGGCTGCGTTCGATCACCGGACGGAACACCACGGCCTTCGGAAGCTTGTAGCGGGCAATGGATTTCGCGGCGTGCGCGATCAGCTCGTCCTCCTCGACGCTTGCTCCGTCGGCAAGCGCGACGATCGCCACCACCTCTTGGCCCCAGCGTTCGCTCGGCCGCCCGGCAACGACGACGTCGGCGACCGCCGGGTGCGATGCAATCGAAAGCTCCACCTCCTCGGCGAAGATCTTCTCGCCGCCGGAGTTGATGGTCACCGAATCGCGGCCCAGCAGCTCGATGGCGCCGCTGTGGAGGTGGCGTGCCCGGTCGCCCGGCACCGCGTAGCGCACGCCGTCGATCACCGGGAAAGTGGCCGCGGTCTTGGCCGCATCGCCCTTGTAGCCAAGCGGGACATAGCCTCTCTGTGCCAGCCAGCCGATGCCGTCATGCCCCGGCGACACGATGGCGCTCAAATCTTCGGCGGCGACGCAGGTGTCCGGTCCGGGGTTGAACGTTCCGGTCGACACCGCACCCGTCAGCGACATGTGATGCATCTGCGCGCCGGTCTCCGAAGAGCCCACACCGTCGACCACCACCGCGTTGGGGAGCGCTTCGATCAGCCGTTCTTTGACCGAGGGCGTCAGCATCGCGCCGCCGTTGGCCACCACGGCCAGCGACGACACGTCGGCCGTCCCACGCTCGATCGCAGCCAGAAGCGGCCGCGCGATCGCGTCGCCCACCACGGTCACCACCGCCACTTTTTCCCGCTCGATGGTGCGGACCACCTCGTCGGCGTCCAACCGGTCGACCGTCGACGCGAACACCAGAGACTGTCCCGTCGTGATCGCGGTCATGACACCCCACTGCGCGGCGCCGTGCATCAGCGGCGGCAGGATCATGATCTTGGTACCCGGATTTTCCGCTGCACGCGAGGCGATTTCGTCGTAAGAGGTCATCACCTCGCCGGTGACCAGATTGCGGCCGCCGAACGATGTCACGAAGATGTCGTGCTGGCGCCACAGCACACCCTTGGGCATCCCGGTGGTGCCGCCGGTGTACAGCACGTACAGGTCGTCCGGCGACGGCTCGACGGGCGGCGGCTGCGGCGAGCCGGACTCGATGACGGTCTCGTAATCCACTGCGCCGTCGAGCAATTCGTTGCCGGAGCCGTCAGCGATCTGAATCAGCACTTTGAGGTTCGGCAGGTCGGGCAGCACTTCGGCGACCCGCGGCGCGAACGCGGCGTGGTAGATCAGTGCGGTGGTGCCGGCATCGGCAAGCAGGTACTGCAGTTCCGCCTTGACGTAGCGATAGTTGACGTTGAACGGGGCCACCCGCGCCCGCCACGCGCCGAGCATCGCCTCGACATACTCGTTGCCGTTGTAGGCGTAGATGCCGACGAGGTCCTGGCCCACCTCGTGGCCGGCCAACGCGGACCGCTCGGTGTGACAGCCCAGCCCGCGCGCGTGCAGATAGGACGCGAGCCGCGTCGACCGGTCGACGATCTGCGCATATGTGTACTTCTTGTCGCCCTGGGTGATCAGCGGCCGGTCGCCGATCACGGCTGCGACGGCGTCGGCCACCGCGGGCACGGTGAAGTTCACGATGTCGTCCATGCTCGGAGTAGATCATCCGTGGTGGTGATGGTCGCGAGCAGGGACAGGGTGTAGTCGACGACCGCAGTCCCGTACTCGGCGGGAAACCCGGCGACCGCGTCGCGTGGCAGCACCACCCGGTACGCCGCGTTGACCGCGTCCATCACCAGGTTGGGGATCGCGATGTTCAGTGAGACGCCGACGCCGACGATCGTCGACACCCCGAGATTGCGCAGGATAGCGTCGAGGTCCGTGCCGCCCATCGGGCCGACGCCATGCCAGCGGTACAGCACAATGTCACTCGGCTCCGGGCCCAGCTCAGGAAGCAGCGTCGCACCGTCACTGCCGGGCGCTATGTCGACACTGCCGCGGCCGGCCGAGAAGATCTTCGCGTTGTGGTTGGACCCGCGCCCGTCGGGGCGTCGCTGTACCAGGCAGTGCACCACCTGGACGCCGGCGGCGCGCGCCGCCGGCAACAGCCGCACGATGTTCGGCAGCGCCTCGCGGCGAGCCTCCTCGGCCAGCACCGCCAGACCGGCGTTGGGTCCCATCACCGCGCCTTGGCACTCCTGTGTGACGACGGCGGTGTGCTCGGGTGCGACCACCTCGGCGAGCGGCACCGTCACGCCGGGGTCTCGTAGAACTGCGTGGCCCACTTACGCAGGGCCATATAGGGTTTGGCATCGGTTTTGGACAGCGGTGGGCGCTCGATGTACTCCTGGTAGCGCCAGATGTCCAGGTCCTCCCAGACCGTGCGCAAGAACTGCTTCTCCACCTGCTCGCGAACCGCGGCGGGCGGAACGTCGGAGCTCTCGCCGGGCAGCTTCGGCCACCAGATCGAGTAGAACATCGTCGACAAGCCGTCGTCGACCGGCGTGACCGCGAAAATCAGCCGGTGGTTGGACGAGCCCTCGAACGCGCTGATCGCTCCGCCGAGCCCGAACATGTGGCTGTGGATACGCAACGCCATGGTGTCGGGGTCGTCGGCGCGGGCATCGGGCCAGCCGGTGAGGAATCGCCACTCGTGGTCGACGATGCGCCAGTCCAGGCACACCGGCGTCACCGTGGCCTTGTGCACGTAGTGGAAGTGCGCGCTGTCCGGGCCGTTCTCGGCGACGATCTGTGGATGCACCGGCTCGTTCTCGGTGCGTCGCGAAAACTCCGGATACGGGCGGTAATACGCGGACGGGTCGGTCTCGAATTGCGGGAAGGAGGTGAAGATGTCCGGCATCTGCCACTGCGGTTCCTTGCCCTGGGGCTGATGCCAGACGAACACGCAGTCGTACTGCTCCACCACCGGGTACACGCGCAGCCTCAACGCGCGGTTCGGCCGGTCAGGCTGGTAGGGGATGTAGCGGTTGGTGCCGTCGGGACCCCAGCGCCAGCCATGAAACGGGCACTCGACGCAGTCTCCGACGACTTTGCCGCCGTGGCCGATGTGGGCCCCGAGGTGACGGCAGTGCGCCTGCAGCACGTGCAGGTCACCGGACTGGTCGCGGTAGACCACCAGGTCGTCACCGAAGTAATGCAGTGGCCGGACCTCGCCGACGGGAAACTCCGCTGACCAGCCGATCATGAACCAGCCGGTGACCTTCCAGGTGAACGGAACCTTCACGCGCATCCCTCCGCTCAATCGATACCGAAGAGGTTACAGTATCGACATCGGGCGGCCAGCGGTCGTCGGCCACGATGAGAGGAGCGAGGTGGCGGGGAACAAGAAACTCGTCATCGGTGCGAGCGGGTTTCTGGGCTCGCATGTCACCCGGCAGCTCGTCGATCGCGGTGACGACGTGCGCGTGCTGGTCCGCAAAACGAGTGTTACTCAGGGCATTTCGGACCTCGACGTCGAATACCGCTACGGTGACATCTTCGACGTCGACGCGCTGCGCGAGGCGATGGCCGGCTGCGACGTGGTCTTCTACTGCGTGGTGGACACCCGGGCGTGGCTGCGCGACCCCGCGCCGCTGTTCAAGACCAATGTCGAGGGCCTGCGGCACGTGCTCGACGCCGCGGTCGACGCGAACCTCGAGCGGTTCGTGTTCATCAGCACGATCGGCACCATCGGCATCAGCGACAGCGGGCTTGCCGACGAGGACACGCCGTTCACCTGGTACGGCAAGGGTGGTGGCTACATCCAGTCGCGCGTACAGGCCGAGAACCTGGTGCTCGAATACGCGCGGGAGCGCGGCTTGCCCGCAGTGGTGCTGAACGTGTCCAACACCTACGGCCCGCGGGACTGGGCGCCTACCCCGCACGGCGGCCTGGTCGCGGCGGTGGCGGCCGGCAAGATGCCGGTCTACGTCAAGGGGCTGTCGTACGAGGTGGTCGGAATCGAGGATGCCGCGGCCGCGTTGGTGCTGGCCGCCGACAACGGCCGGGTCGGCGAGCGCTACATCATCTCCGAGCGGTTCATGTCCTGGCGCGACATCTTCAACACCGCCGCCGACGCGGTCGGCGCACCGCGGCCGCGGTTCGGTGTGCCGTTCTGGGCGTTTCCCGTGGCCGGGTTCGTCGGCGACATCGCGTCGCGGGTGCTGCGTCGTGATGTGCCGATCAACCGTGTCAGCGCACGGCTGGCCCACATCATGTCGCCGATGGACCACAGCAAGGCCGTGCGTGAACTCGGATGGCAGCCACGGCCCACGCCTGAGGCGATTGCTGCGGCCGCACGCTTCTACCAGGAGCGCCGTCGGCAGCGATCCGGCGCCCACCGAAAGTGACGTTTCGCAGTCAAAGTGCGCGCTTCACCGCTGCGCCATAATCGAGTTCGGTGCCACCCAGTCTGTCGAGACGAACCGGTGCCGGATCAGCCACTGGTCACCGACCGGCTCGAGCCTGTCGCGGTAGCGGCCGTAGTGGTCCAGGCCGATGTCGGTGACGACCGTGAAGTACGACGCGACTCGGGCGTGCTCCGTGGTGAGCTCCACGAACCGGATGTTCGTGAGGTTGTGCCGGACAATGCGTGCCGAAGACGTTATCCCGCTGAGGAATTCGATGATCGCGGAGCGCCCGCACAGCGGCTCCTCGCCCCGCAGCTCCAATTCACCGTTTTCACAAAATGTTTCGGCCATGTCGTGCAACCGCCCCGAATCACCCGACCAGTTGTAACCGGCGAGAGTGTCCCGGATGCGTTCGCGCGCGGCCAGCTCCCACGGCTCCACGTCAGGCCTTCTCGGCGCTGAACACGTAGGAACCCACGGTCGTCAGTCGGTCGTCGGCGCCTTCGTCGTGCATGACCACCCGAACCCCGACGGTGCCGTCGGCGCCGAGGAAAGCCTCACCGTCGACGCGGAACGGTCCGGCCTTGCCTCGTGCCACGAACATCACATGCGACGAAACACCTTGCACTAGCGGCGTTCGCACAGCATCGGCCGCCAGTTCCAGCGCCGCTGTTTCCAAGATCACGAACTGCGGGCCGATATGCAGTGCAGCGTCCGGCGAAGCGACTCTGTCCTCCAGTTCGGGAAGTGCCCACCGGCCGTCGGCGCGGCGGCGACCGCCGAAAACCTGCCACAGCGGGGGCATTCCGGCCGAGTCGGTCACCTCGATCGGATCGACCGTCATCTTTTTCAGGCCGTCCGGAGGAGTGCCGATGCTGATGCCCTGTCCCTGGGTCAGCGCCAGCACGCGCGGCGGATTGTCGGCGTCGACGATCTTCGACCGGCTGTACCCCATCTGCCGGCCTCGCTTGAGCTCCTCGGAGACGATCTCGATGCGGCGCACGTCGCGACCCGGATCGAGCACCTGGCAGGAGTGGATGACCGGGTTGGGCACCGCCTCGAGGTCCGACATGTGGCCGCCCTCGGGCGAGGCGATACCCAGCACCGCAAGCAGCAGCCCACCCGTCGCGTTGCGCATGTCGCGGCGCACCGTGACCGTGTTGTCGACCGGCCCCAGGTCCATCTGCGCGTACCTGCGGCCGATGTAGCGGTAGCTCAACAGCCCACCCCAGCGCCGACGAAGCTCGGCCGCGTACGCCTCCGGCTGATCGACCAGTTCACGAATGTCGCGTGGCATTCGACCTCCTAACGCCCATATATGATGACCCTTCCGCTCACCCGCGGCTGCACGTCGGCGCGCCGGAGGTTTTCGCATGACGCAACTGGACACCGCGAGTGCTCCCGTCCTCGACGAGCTCGGCTACTACCTGCTGGCCGGCGCCGGCGGGGAAGGGCCTGCGACGTTGACAGAGGAGGCCAGCCGCGGCGAACAGCTGGGGTTCGGCACGGCGTTCATCTCCGAGCGCTGGAACGTCAAGGAGGCGTCGTCGCTTGTGGGCGCGGCGTGTGCAGTCACCAGCCGGATGCAAATCGCCACGGCCGCAACCAATCACAACACGCGCCATCCGCTGATCACCGGATCGTGGGCCACCACCATGCACCGCCTCTCCGGTGGCCGGTTCACGCTCGGCATCGGCCGGGGCATCGCCGCGATCTACGGGGCATTCGGCATTCCCACGGTCACCACAGCGCAGATGGAGGACTTCGCCAACGTGATGCGCCGGCTGTGGCATGGGGAGGTGATCTTCAATCACGACGGGCCGATGGGCAAGTATCCGATCTTGTTTCTCGATCCCGATTTCCACGAGGACATCCGGCTGGCCATCGTCGCGTTCGGACCGGCCACGTTGGCGTTGGGTGGTCGGGCTTTCGACGACGTCATCCTGCACACGTACTTCACGCCGGAAACGCTGCAACGGTGCGTCAAGACCGTCAAGGACGCCGCCGAGACGGCCGGTCGCGATCCGGCCAGCGTGCGGGTGTGGTCCTGTTTGGCGACTGTCGGTGATCACCTTCCCGAGGAGTTGCGGCTGAAGAAGACCGTCGCCCGGCTGGCCACGTACCTGCAGGGCTACGGCGATCTTCTGGTGAAGACCAACGGCTGGGACCCTGGTGTGCTGCAACAGTTTCGGCAGGATCCCGTGGTGACGTCGATCGCCGGCGGAATCGACCACAAGGCCACCCCGGAACAGATCGAGCACATCGCGGCGCTGATCCCCGACGAATGGCTGCAGGTGTCGGCCACCGGGTCGGCGCAGCAGTGCGTCGAGCGGGTGCGCAAGGAATTCGACTACGGCGCCGACTGCGTGATCATGCACGGCGCCACACCCGACGAATTGGCCCCGATCGTCGAGGCGTACCGCCAGCCGGCCTAGCGCCGGCTGGCCAGACCCGCCCCGACTTCGAGGTCTTTCAGCGCCGGCTCGATGGCGTCGGCCATGTCGTCGATGTCGCGGGCGATCTCCGGGGTGGTGACGAATCCGAAGTCCATTGCGCCGCGGTACGAGAAGCAGGTGATGTTGAGGCCGATGTCGAGAACGAGCGGTCCGACCGGCATCAGCCGCTCCAGCATTGCCCCGGACAAGTAAAGCGGAAAGTCCGGTCCGGGGACGTTGGAGATCACGACGTTCACCGGCGCCAAGGACCGACCGATTCCGCTCGCGGTGTACGCGCGCGCGGCCAGTGACAGCAGCCCGGGCGGCGTCGTCTCTGTCAGGCCCATGATCTGATGTGCGGTCAACGCCTTCGCCATCTCTTTGGCGCCCTGGGAATTGGCGTAGATGGCCCTGATCCGTTCGGCGGGGTCGGCGATATCGGTGGCGAGCGAGATCGTCATCGTGCTGACCTGGTTGCCGATGTCGTTGTTCCCATCGGGACGGGTGGACACCGGAATTTGGGTCACCAGCGACTTGTCGGGAAGCTCGCCGCGGTCGTCGAGGTAGCGGCGCATCGCACCCGACACCAAAGCGAGCACTACGTCGTTGACCTTCACGCCGTAGGCGTCCTTGACCGCCTTCACCCGATCCAGGGGCACGCTGGCCCCGGTGACGCGCCGGTGCGGTGAGATCGGCGCGTTGAATCGTGTTGTCGGAGCGTCGAAGTAGCGCGGCGGCCTGTTCGCGATACCCCGAACGGCCAGCTGTTGGCGCACGGTCTGCTCCACCAGGCGCGCGATGCGGTAGGGGGTCTTGACGCCGACGTTGACCAGCCCGCCCAGGGCGCGCATCTCCGGCCGGGGCATTCGCACCCCGACCAGTGACCGGTCCACGTCGAGCGCGGGTGGGCGCGGCTCGGGCGTGACGTCCAGCAAGATCTCGCTGAGCCCCGCGCCCGACACCCCGTCGATCACGGCGTGATGCATCTTGGTGACAATCGCGGCGCGGCCGTTCTCGAGGCCTTCGATGAACCACAGCTCCCACAGCGGCTTGGAGCGGTCGAGCTTGTAGGACATCAATCGGCCCACGAGTTCGTTGAACTCCCGCCGCCCACCGGGCGAGGGGACCGCGATGTGGCGGATGTGGAAGTCGATGTCGAGATCGTGGTCTTCGACGAACCACGGCCGGTCCAGCCCGAGCGGCGCCCCGGCCACGCGCCAACGCAGCTGCGGAAGTTCGGGCAGCCGCGCGGCGATCAGCTTGCGCACCGACTCGAAGCTGAAATCCGGTGCGTCCGACGGGTCGCAGATCGCCGAAGCTCCCACATGCATGTGCCACGACGGGGACTCGGCGAACCAGAACGCTGCATCTGCACTCGACAACCGGTTCATGCTGTGACCTTACGCAGCTTGTGCCCGATCAGGTGGCCGGTCGGCGCATCAGCGCGTAATAGATTGCACTGATGGATGTCGCCTCGATCGTCAAGGAAGTCAGCGGCGTAGTCCCGCGTGCGATCGCCGGACTGGACACCTCCGACTGGTCACCCTCGCCGCGCGGTATTCGCCAGCTGGCGGAGGTGGTGCTGGATCAGGCGGCGCTGACCGGCATGTCACTGATCAGCGGACTCCCGACGCCGCCGGTTCGGTCGAGCGGATACAGCGCTGTGGCACAGGAGCTTTCGTCGCTCGACGTCGCCACGGCGCACGGCGAGCCGCCACCATTGCGGGTGAGCGCAGTGCGCCGGCAGAAGATCGGGCGGCTGTCGTACGAGAAACTGACCTTCGAGCACAAACCGGTACTGCCGCCGTCGCTGCGCGCAGAAGGCCTTGGCGAACCGGCGATCGCGGGCATGTACCTGTGCCGCCACACCGACGGTCCGCGACCGTGGGTGGTGTGGGTGCACGGCGCCGGCCAGGGCCAGCCCGTCGACCTGTTCTTCTCCCGCGCCGGGCGTCTGCACCAGCTCGGGTTCAACGTCGCGTTGCCGGTGCAGCCCGGACACGGATTTCGCCGCACTGCCGCCCCGGCCTACCCCGCCAGGGAGGCGCTGGCCAATGTCGCCGGCATGATGCGGGCGGTATCGGAGGTCCGCGCGATCGTGCGATGGCTCAGACCGCAGGCCAAATCGATTGCGGTGTCCGGTGTTTCGATGGGGAGCCCGGTGGCCGCGCTGGTGTCGCAGCTCGAGCCGCTCGACGCGGTCGCGGTGTACACGCCGATTCTGGGACTCAACGCGATGATCGCGCATCACCTGGCCCGCGGCGGCCCGTCGAGCGAGCGCTTCCGCCCGCTGCTGCAGTCCGACGAAGCTCGAGCGCTGGCAGCCGTGGTCGACCCCTTGGCCGTCGAACCCACGCCGCCACCGCACCGGCGGCTCGTGGTCGGCGCCTGGAACGACCAGATGGCGCTGCGCGAACCAGCGATCGCACTACACCAGCGGTGGCGAGGACGGCTCTACTGGTACGACGGCAGCCACGTGGGACACATCTTCTCTCGCCGAATTCAGGCGGTTACCGAGAAGTTTCTCGCCGAGGCGCTCACGGCGTAATCACCGTGCGGCTCACTGGTTCTGCGGCGGCCTGGCGGAAGTAGATCCCCCGCTGCAGGGCGGTGAGCAGCGCGTTGCGGGTCTCGCGCGGGTCGATGAGCTCGTCGAAACCCATGTGCGTTGCCGACCGGTACGACGCCTGCAGCTCGGCCTCCCGCAGCGCCGCCGCGACGTCTTGCTCTGCGTGCGACGCCCGGCTCAGCGCAGCGGCGCTCATCGCACCCATCGTGGCGCCCGGGTACGCGAACGTGGCCAGCTGATCGTCGAAACCGAGCAGCGACATCACCATCGACCCGAACCCGTACGCCTTACGCAACGTCACGTGCAGCTTCAATGTGGTGGCTGCCGTTTGCGCGGCGAACATCCTTGCGCCGCTTCGCAATACGCCGCTGCGCTCGGATTGGCTGCCCGGCAACATCCCCGGGTTGTCGGCGAGGAAGACGATCGGCAGGTGGAATGAATCGGCTACGGTGATGAAATGCGCGGCCTTGTCGGCGGCGTCGGCGTCGATCGACCCGGCGAGCACCTTGGGCTGATTGGCCACCACCGCGACCGGGTGTCCGCCCAGATGCGCGAGTGCGCAGATGATCGCCCGTCCGAAGAGCGGTTGCACCTCGAACCAGTCCGAGCGGTCGAACACGACGTCGAGCACGTCGCGGATGTCGTAGACCCGGCGGTTGTCGCGGGACACGATCTCGAGCAGCTCTGGCGTTTCCCGGGGCCCGCTGGTGTCACCGGCTTGCGACGGTGGATACGACCACGCGCTCGACGGGAAGTACGACAGGTAGCGGCGGATGCCGTCGAGCACCGCCGCGTCGTCGTCGGCGACGTTGTGGATGACGCCACTGGCCAGCGCGACGTTCGGTCCGCCCAGTTCCTCTTTCGAAATGTCCTCTCCCGTCGACTCTTTCACCACTGGCGGGCCGGCGGTGAAGATCGCGCCCTGGCGGCTCATGATCGTGAAGTCGCACACCGGGGCCACCAGCGCGCCGTGCCCGGCCGACGCGCCGAGCACCGCTGCGACCGTCGGCACCTTGCCCGAGCACTTCGCCTGGGCCAGCAGGTCGGTGGGTGAGCGCCCGTAGTGGCCGCCGGGCCGAAAGCCGGCGCCTTCCAGCAGCATGACGAGCGGAATCTTGTTGCGCAGCGCCAATTCGGCGAGCCGGTAGCGCTTCGAATTGCTGCCCGGCGCGATGGTGCCGGCCAACGTGGTGAAGTCCTCTGCGCCGATCATCACCGGCCGTCCGTCGACACAGCCGGAACCGGCGACGATTCCGTCGGCTGCGACGTCGCCGCCGACTAGCGTGCCGAATTCGGCGAAACTGCCCTTGTCGAGCAGATGGTCCACCCTGGCCCGGGCGTCGAGCTTGCCTTGGCTGCGGTGCTTGGCCAGCCGCTCCTCACCGCCCATCGCCCGCGCATGCCGACGGCGGCGGTCGAGGTCGTCGAGCGTCTCCTGCCAGCCGTGCGCGTTCGTCATGCCTCTCCTTCGCCCGCATCGGGCACTGGCGCCGCGTTGTACCGAATGGCTTACTGTATCTCGCATGACTGCCGGGACCGCGCCGCGCCTGAAGATCGACCGCGGCCTCCCCAGCGAACTCGACCGGGTGCCCGCCGCGGCGTCGGAGACAGAACGGCAAGGCTATGACGGGTGCTGGTCGGCGGAGATCAACCACGACCCGTTCCTGCCGCTGGCGCTGGCTGCCGAGCACACATCTCGCGTGGAGCTGGGTACCAGCATCGCAGTGGCATTCGCGCGCAACCCGATGACCGTCGCGAACATCGGCTGGGATCTTCAGGCCTATTCGCACGGCAGGTTCATCCTCGGGCTGGGCTCACAGATCAAGCCGCACATCGAAAAGCGCTTCAGCATGCCGTGGAGCCGGCCGGTGTCGCGCATGCGGGAATTCATCGTCGCCCTGCGGGCCATCTGGTCCAGCTGGCGAGACGGCACACCGCTGCGGTTCGAAGGCGACTTCTACACCCACAAGCTGATGACGCCGATGTTCGTGCCGGAGCCGATGGCCGACGCATTCCCCAAGGTGTTCGTCGCGGCGGTCGGCGAGGCGATGACCGAGATGTGCGGGGAGGTCGCCGACGGCATGATCGGGCACGCGTTCACCACCAAGCGCTACCTCGACGAGGTGACGATCCCGACGCTGCTGCGCGGCATCGAACGCTCCGGACGCAGCCGCACAGACGTCGAATTGATGTCCCCGGTGTTCGTCGTCACCGGTGAATCAGACGCCGACATCGCCGCCGCTGCGGCCGCGACGCGAAAGCAGATCGCGTTCTACGGGTCCACTCCGGCCTACCGCAAAGTACTCGACCTGCACGGCTGGGGTGAGCTGCACGACGAGCTGCACCGGCTGTCGCTTCGTGGCGAGTGGGACGCGATGGGATCGCTGATCGACGACGACGTCCTCGGCGCGTTCGCCGTGGTCGCGCCGATCGACGCGCTCGCGGCCGAACTGCGCAGCCGCTGCGACGGGGTGATCGACCGCGTGCTGATCAGCCTGCCGAAGACCATCCCCGAGGCGAGAGCCGTCGAGGTCCTCAGCGAATTACGCACACCCACAAGGAGTTTGCATGGCTGATAGCGCTCCGCGGCCGCCCGAGGGCGACTGGCTGGGAACACCGTTCCTGTCGTTTCGGCGGGAGGGGCCGTTCGCGGTCGTCACGATCGACCGCCCGGAGGCCCGCAACGCGCTGACCCCGGCGATGTACTTCGGCATCCGCTACGCGGTGGGGCGGGTCAACGCAGACCCCGATCTGGCCGGGCTGCTGATCACCGGCACCGGCGACGTGTTCGCCCCGGGCGGCGACATGGGCGGCGGCGGCGCCGACGATTGGATCACGTTCGGTGCGGCGCTGCAGATGGACATCACCCCGTTCGACTCGCTGCGCACGTCGGTCAAGCCGGTGGTGTCTGCGGTCAACGGCCTGTGTCAGGGCGGCGGGCTGCAAATCGCGTTGTGCAGCGACGTGGCGGTGGTCAGCGAGCGGTCCACATTTCGCGTGCCGGAGTTGTTCCGTGGCTACGCCGACACCTACTACAGCCAGATGCTGGCGCGTCTGATCGGTCCCGTGCGCACCCGGGACCTGATGTTCACCGGCCGGGAGCTGACCGCACAGGAGGCGTTGGACTGGGGCATGGTCGCCCGGGTGGTGGCGCACGACGACTTGTCGACGACGGCCCGCGAGGTGCTGACGCAGTGCTGCCGCACCGCACCGGGAGCGCGCGCGGTGATCAAGTCCAGCCTGGATTCCTACCTCGGCCTCTACGACCGGATCGGGATGACCACCAGCCTGTACTCGGCGGAGGCCGTGGAGGGGGTTCGGGCGTTCAAAGAGCGTCGCTCACCGGACTGGGTGCACCCGGATCTGCGCACCGGCGGGCGTCTCTGACCCGACTGGCAGTGTTTGGCAGTGCCGGGTGTGGGCCTGGCAGTGGCTGCTGAGCAGCATCGGAGGTGTTCGACCCCACCAGCTGCAAGGAGCACCGATGACCGCCATCACCACCCGCCCACTGTCCGCCTCCACCGACGCCCTGCTGCGGTTCGCGCTGCGCGCCGACGCGACGCTCACCGGGCTGGCCGGCCTGGCCGTCGCGGTATTCGCCAACCCACTGTCGGCGATCAGTGGCCTGTCGCCGACGACCGAATATCTGGTGGGCGCCGCGTTCGTGGTCTACGGCGTCGCGGTGTACTACCTGGCTGCGCTGCCGTCGCTGCGGGGCGTCGGGATCGGCGTCAGCCTGGCCAACGTCGTCTGCACAGTGGCGGCCTTGGTGCTCGTGCTGATTGACGCTGCTCCGCTGACCGAGGCCGGGATTGCCGTGACGCTCGCCACCGGCGTGTACACCGCGTTCTTCGCCTACCTGCAATACCTCGGAGTGCGCCGTCTTCGGGCGTGACTCCTCCATAGCCGGTGCGGGGCCTCGCGGGGTGGTACGTCAGCGAGCGCCCCGCGCCGGCGCTGGGCGTCAAAGCTTGCGCAGCCGCAGCCGGTTGATCGAGTGGTCGGCGTCCTTGCGCAGCACCAGCGTCGCGCGTGGGCGGGTGGGCAGAATGTTCTCGATCAGGTTGGGCCTGTTGATCGAGCGCCAGATCTCCCGAGCCGCTGCGACGGCCTGCTGGTCGTTGAGCGCGGCGTAGTGGTGAAAATGCGACGCCGGGTCGGCGAACGCGGTCGAGCGCATGGTGAGAAACCGCGAGACGTACCACTGCTCGATGTCCTCGATCCGGGCGTCGACGTAGATCGAGAAGTCGAACAGGTCCGACACCATCAGCGTGGGCCCGGTCTGCAGCACGTTGAGGCCCTCGAGAATGAGGATGTCCGGATGACGCACGGCGTGCATCTGGCCAGGAACGATGTCATAGAGCAGGTGCGAATACACGGGTGCGCAGACTTTGTCGGCGCCCGACTTGACCGCGGTGACGAACCGCAGCAGGGCTCTGCGGTCGTAGCTTTCCGGAAAACCCTTGCGGTGCATGAGGTTTCGCCGATTCAGCTCGGCGTTGGGATAGAGGAACCCGTCGGTGGTCACCAGGTCCACGCGCGGGTGGTGTTCCCAGCGAGCGAGCAGCGCCTGCAGCACGCGTGCCGTGGTGGACTTGCCGACGGCCACGCTGCCGGCCACGCCGATCACGAACGGCACCGGCCGCTCGCGCTGGCGTTGCTCACCGAGGAACTCCGCGGTCGCGGCGAACAGCCCCTGCCGCGCGGCGACCTGCAAGTGGATCAACCGGGCCAGCGGCAGGTAGACCTCGGCCACCTCGTTGAGGTCGAGCTGCTCGCCCAGACCGCGCAGCCGGAACAGCTCCTCCTCGGTGAGCGGCAGCGGCGTCGACTTGCGAAGTTCGCGCCATTGAGCCCGGTCGAACTCGACATACGGGCTTGGCTCGCTTGGCCGCGCCATGGCCTCATCCTTGCAAGGGGCCGTCGCCGGCTCCACCGGGGCCTCTACATTGTGATCAGTGGAACCCGACGCTGACATCTTCATCCGTGAATACCTCTTGCTGGGCCTGCGGTTCGACCGGATCGAGAGTGGCTACGTCGACGCCTTCACCGGCGACCCGGCGCTGCGCAGGATCGTGGACAACGAGCCGCCGCCGGAGCCGTCGCAGCTGGCGCGGCGCGCCGACGAGCTGCTGGGCCTGATCCCGGCAACTCTGGAACCCGAGCGGGCGGACTTCGTGGCCGCCCACCTGCGTGCGCTGGCCTGCGCCGGCCGCAAGTTCGCCGGCGAGCCCGTCGGCTTCGTCGACGAAGTGCGCGCCTACTTCGACGTGTCGATCGCCAAGGGCGACCCCGACCGGTACCGCGAGGCCCATGCACGGCTGGACGAAGCGCTGCGCGGCAGTGGTCGGCTCGCCGAGCGCATGCAGGCCTACCGCAGCGCCGATGAGATCCCGCCGCAGCGGCTGCGCGAGTGCATCGACGCCTTCTCCAGCGCGCTGCGCGACCGGGTCCGAGCGGTCTTTCCGCTGCCGGCCGGCGAGGTCGTCGAGTACGAAGTCGTCACCGACAAGCCGTGGTCGGGTTTCAACTACTACCTGGGTGACTATCGCTCGCGGGTCGCGGTCAACGCCGACCTCAAGCAGCAGATGGCGAATCTGCCGCGGCTGGTGGCCCACGAGTCCTATCCCGGTCACCACACCGAGCACTGCCGTAAAGAGGCCGGGCTCGTGAAGGGCCGCGGTCAGCAGGAGCAGACGATCTTTCTGGTCAACACCCCGCAGTGCCTGATGGCCGAAGGCCTCGCCGACCTGGCGCTGTACGCGGCCGTCGGCCCCGGATGGGGCACCTGGGCGGCCGACATCTACGCGGACCTGGGCCTGCGGTTCGACGGGCCGCGCGCCGAGGCGATCTCCGACGCGGCGGCCGAGTTGATCCCGGTGCGCCAGGATGCGGCGTTGATGCTGCACGACGAACACCGCGACGCCGACGACGTGGCCGCATACCTGCAGCGCTGGCTGCTGGTGGACGACGTGCGAGCGCGCCAGATGCTGCGGTTCCTCTCGTCGCCACTGTGGCGCGCCTACATCAGCACCTACGTGGAGGGATACCGACTGCTGCGCGGCTGGCTGGACGCCAGGCCGGCGGGAGTCGGCCTCGTCGAGCGGTTCACGCGGCTGCTCGACGAGCCGCTGATTCCGTCAGCGCTGCGCTGACTTGCGGACCTGCGAGGCTGTGCAGCAGCGGGCGATAGGCTGGCTGGCGTGACAGCTGACTCCGCCACCACAGCCCCCGACTACGTCGAGACCGCGACTGCGGCGTTTCGAGCCGCTCTCGAGGTGATGGAGTCCGTCGAACCCCGCATCGCCGCCGCCACCCGCAAAGAGCTTGCTGACCAACGGGATTCGCTGAAGCTGATTGCCAGTGAGAACTACGCCTCCCCGGCGGTGCTGCTGGCCATGGGCAACTGGCTGTCCGACAAGTACGCCGAAGGCACCATCGGGCACCGGTTCTATGCGGGCTGCCAGAACGTCGACACCGTGGAGTCGGTGGCCGCCGAGCACGCCCGCGAACTGTTTGGCGCGCCCTACGCCTATGTGCAACCGCACTCCGGCATCGACGCGAACCTGGTGGCCTACTGGGCGATCCTGGCCACCCGCGTCGAGGCGCCGGGCCTGGCGGACTCCGGTGCCAAGCACGTCAACGACCTGTCGGAGGCGGACTGGGAGCAGCTGCGCGCGAAGCTGGGCAATCAGCGACTGCTCGGGATGTCGCTGGATGCCGGCGGCCATCTGACCCACGGCTTCCGGCCCAACATCTCGGGCAAGATGTTTTACCAGCGCAGCTACGGTACCGATGCACAGACGGGACTGCTGGACTACGACGCCGTCGCCGCCGCGGCGCGCGAATTCAAGCCGCTGATCCTGGTCGCCGGTTACTCGGCGTATCCGCGCCGGATCGACTTCGCGAAGATGCGCGAGATCGCCGACGAGGTCGGCGCGACGCTGATGGTGGACATGGCGCACTTCGCCGGGCTGGTGGCGGGCAAGGTGTTCACCGGCGACGAGAACCCGGTGCCGCACGCGCACGTGACGACGACGACCACGCACAAGTCCCTGCGCGGGCCGCGCGGCGGCCTCGTGCTGGCCGCACCCGAGTACTCCGACGCGGTGGACAAGGGCTGCCCGATGGTGCTGGGCGGACCGCTGTCACATGTCATGGCCGCCAAAGCGATTGCGCTGGCCGAAGCCCGCCAGCCCGCGTTCGCCGACTACGCGCAGCGGGTCGCCGACAATGCCAAGGCGCTGGCCGACGGCTTCCTGCGGCGTGGCGCACGGCTGGTCACCGGGGGCACCGACAACCACATCGTGCTGCTGGACGTCACCTCGTTCGGGCTGACCGGGCGCCAGGCGGAGTCGGCGCTGCTGGACTCCGGCGTCGTCACCAACCGCAACGCAATCCCCGCCGACCCGAACGGCGCCTGGTACACCAGCGGCATTCGCTTCGGCACCCCGGCGCTGACCACCCGCGGCTTCGGCGCCGACGAGTTCGACCGGGTCGCCGAGCTGGTGGTCGACGTGCTGACCAACACCTCCGCGCAGGGGTCGTCGAAGGCGAAGTACACGCTGGGCGACGGCACCGCCGCCCGAGTGCACGCCGCGGCGGCCGAGTTGCTGGCCGCCAATCCGCTCTATCCGGGATTGACGCTGTAGGCCAACTCGTGATACGGCGCGCGGCGCCGGAATTTTACGATTCCCACAGACTTGGGTTACTGTAACCGCATGGCACAGAAACCTGTCATGACGCCTTTCATGGCGGCGCTCGAACCCGTTGTCGGAGAGAATTATCACCGGCACATCGACACCGCCGTGCCGTGGTACGCACATGATTTCGTGCCGTTCGACCGTGGCGAGAACTTCGCGTTTCTCGGCGGACGTGACTGGGATCCGTCGCAGGCGACGCTGCCCAGGCCGATCACCGATGCGCTGGAGATTTTCCTGGTGACCAAGGACAACCTGTCCGGCTACCACCGCGAGTTCGTCGAGCACTTCATCCTCGAGGACTGGTGGGGCATGTGGATCGGCCGGTGGACCGCCGAAGAGACTCTGCACCAGATCGCGTTGCGCGAGTACCTGATCGTCACGCGGGAGATCGACCCGGTGGCCAACGAAGCGGTGCGTGTGCAGCACGTGATGAAGGGCTACCGTGCCGACCACTTCAGCCGCATCGAGACGCTGGTTTTCATGGCGCTGCGTGAGCGTCAGCACGCGGTGTTCTGCCGGCGGCTGGCCGAGCGTATCGAGGACCCGACGCTGCGCGGCCTGATCGAGCGGATCGCCGGCGACGAGGAGCGTCACCTGCTGTTCTTCGAGAACCTGGTGCGCGAGTGCCTGCGGCTGGAACCCGACGAGACGGTTGGCGCGGTCGCCGCGCGGGCGGCCGAACTACAAGTCGTCGGCGCCGACATCGATGCCTACAAGGACAAGGTCGCCGCGGTCGCCGAAGCCGGCATCTACGACGAGAACCTGATGCGCCGAGGTATTGCCGAATCGATCGCGTCGTGGGGTCTGACCGACCGGGCAGAGCTCGCCGATTTCGTTCGCTGAGCGGTACGGGGGGCCGCGGCGCGGCCGCACCGGCGCGCCTGCGAGGCGGTGACGCCGCGACGGGGGTAGCGTCGCCTCTGATGGCTAGCGACACGCTCTGCTATCCGGGCGGCCCCCGGCCCTACGATGCCGACCCGCGGGGCCGCGCGGGCTCCAGGAGCTCTACGTGACCGAAGCGCCATCGCCTCTGCGGACCTACGTGCTCGACACCTCGGTGCTGCTGTCCGACCCGTGGGCGACCACCCGGTTCGCCGAACACGAAGTGGTGGTTCCGTTGGTGGTGATCAGCGAGCTCGAGGCCAAGCGCCACCATCACGAGCTGGGCTGGTTCGCCCGGCAGGCGCTGCGGCTGTTCGACGATCTGCGACTGGAGTACGGGCGGCTGGATCAGCCGATTCCCGTTGGGACACAAGGTGGAACGCTGCACGTCGAACTCAACCACAGCGACCCGGCAGTGCTGCCCGCCGGCTTCCGCACCGACACCAACGACGCGCGCATCCTGACCTGTGCGGCCAACCTCGCGGCCGAGGGCAAACGAGTCACGTTGGTGAGCAAGGACATTCCGCTTCGCGTCAAGGCCGGCGCGGTGGGCCTGCGCGCCGACGAGTACCACGCCCAGGACGTGATCGTGTCAGGCTGGACCGGCATGGCCGAACTCGACGCGTCCGCGGCCGACATCAACGCGCTGTTCGCCGATGGCGAGATCGACCTGCAGGCGGCGCGAGATCTGCCGTGCCACACCGGGATCCGGTTGCTTGGCGGTGCCTCGCACGCACTCGGGCGCGTCAATGCCGGCAAGCGGGTGCAGCTGGTGCGCGGCGACCGTGAGGTGTTCGGGTTGCGCGGCCGCTCCGCCGAGCAGCGGGTGGCGCTGGATCTTCTGCTCGACGAATCCGTGGGCATCGTGTCGCTGGGCGGCAAGGCAGGCACCGGGAAGTCGGCGCTGGCACTGTGTGCGGGTCTTGAGGCCGTGCTCGAGCGGCGTACGCATCGCAAGGTCGTGGTGTTCCGGCCCCTATACGCGGTCGGCGGCCAGGATCTGGGCTATCTCCCGGGCAGCGAGAGCGACAAGATGGGCCCTTGGGCGCAGGCGGTCTTCGACACTTTGGAAGGCCTGGCCAGTCCCGCGGTGCTCGACGAGGTGCTGTCGCGGGGAATGCTCGAAGTGCTGCCGCTGACCCACATTCGGGGCCGGTCGCTGCACGACTCGTTCGTGATCGTCGACGAGGCACAGTCATTGGAACGCAACGTGCTGCTGACTGTGCTGTCGCGGCTGGGGGCGGGCTCGCGCGTGGTGCTCACTCACGACGTCGCCCAGCGTGACAACCTGCGGGTGGGTCGCCACGACGGCGTCGCGGCCGTCATCGAAAAACTCAAGGGCCATCCGCTGTTCGCCCACATCACGCTGGTGCGCAGCGAACGGTCGCCGATCGCGGCGCTGGTCACCGAGATGCTCGAGGAGATCAGCCCCGGCGCGTTGCCGTAGCGGCGCTTCAAGCTCCGGCCGGTAAGCTGCCCCGCGTGCCGAGACGACCCGCGAGCCGCGTCAAGCCGTACTGGCTGACGCTGTGCGCAGCGGCTGGGGCAGTGGCGGTGCTGGTGATCGGCAGCGTGACCGGTCATGTGAAGCTGACCAGCGCCGACGACGTCGATTGTTCAAAGGTCAAGTGCGTGGCGCTGACATTCGACGACGGACCGAGCCCGTATACCGACCGCCTGCTGCAGATCTTGAACGACAGCGACGCGAAGGCGACGTTCTTCCTGATCGGCAACAAGGTGGCGGCCAACCCCGCGGGCGCCAAGCGGATCGTCGACGCCGGCATGGAAGTGGGCAGCCATACCTGGGAACACCCCAACATGACGACGATCCCGCCCGACGCGATCGCCCCGCAACTGTCGAAGGCCAGCGACGCGATCGCCTCGGCGACCGGTCAGCGCCCCAAGCTCTGGCGGCCCGCCGGTGGATTGACCAACGACGCCGTCAACCGGGTGGCCGCCCAACAGGGGCTGGCGGCGATCCTGTGGGACGTGATTCCGTTCGACTGGATCAACGACTCCAACACCGCGGCAACGCGGTACATGCTGATGACCCAGATCAGGCCAGGCTCGGTGGTGTTGTTCCACGACACGTACTCGAGCACGGTCGACTTGGTGTACCAATTTCTTCCCGTGCTGAAGGCCAACGGCTACCACATGGTCACGGTGAGCCAGCTGCTGGGCCCGAGAGCGCCGGGCAGTGTCTACGGCGGACGGGAAAACGGCCCGCCCGCCAACGATCTTCACGACATCCCGGCCGCGGAGATCCCGTCGCTGCCGAATACGCCGTCGCCCAAGCCGATGCCGAACTTCCCGATCACCGACCTGCCGGACCAGAACCCGGGCGGCCCGAGCCAGTGATTTCGGTGCGCTTTCCGGCGCGCAGCGCACGTTAGCGCACCGAAATCACTCCTTGACCTTGGCCATGGCGAGGACGTCGAGACGCCTGTCCAGCTCTTCCTCGGAGAGCTTGTCGCCGATCAGCCCGCGGTCGATGACGGCTTGGCGAATCGTCTTGTGCTCCTTGAGCGCTTCCTTCGCCACAGCGGCCGCCTCTTCGTAGCCGATCGCGGAGTTCAGCGGCGTCACGATCGACGGCGACGACTCGGCCAGCGTGCGCAGCCGCTCCTCATTGGCGACGAGCCCGTCGATGCAGCGCTCTGCGAACAGCCGCGATGCGTTGGCCAGCAGCTTGAGCGACTCCAGCACATTGCGCGCCATCATCGGGATGTACACGTTCAACTCGAATGCGCCGTTCGCACCACCCCAGGCGATTGCCGCGTCGTTGCCCACCACCTGCGCGGCGACCTGCGTAACCGCTTCGGGGATAACGGGATTCACCTTGCCCGGCATGATCGAGCTGCCCGGCTGCAGATCGGGCAGCTGAATCTCAGCCAAGCCGGTCAACGGGCCTGACCCCATCCATCGGATGTCGTTGGCGATTTTCGTCAGCGACACTGCGATGGTGCGCAGCGCGCCCGAGATTTCGACGAGCCCGTCGCGTGCGGCCTGCGCCTCGAACGAGTTGACGGCCGTGCGCAATTCGGCCAAACCCGTCTGCTCCCGCAGCACTTCGACAACCTTCTCGCCGAAGCCGTCGGGTGCGTTAAGCCCGGTGCCGACGGCGGTGCCGCCGATCGCCAGTTCACCGAGCCGGGGCAGCGCGGCGCGCACCCGCTCGATGCCGGCCTCGATCTGGCGGGCATATCCGCTGAACTCCTGGCCGAGCGTCACCGGCACCGCATCCATCAGGTGCGTGCGTCCGGACTTGACCACTGTGCGCCACTGGCGCGACTTGTTCGCCAGCGACTCGTGCAGCACCTCGAGCGCTGGAATGAGTTGTCGCACGGCGGCTTCCGTGGCCGCAATGTGTGTGGCGGTGGGGAAGGTGTCGTTCGACGACTGCGACATGTTGACGTCGTCGTTGGGGTGGACGGTGACGCCGTTGCGGGCGGCGATGCTTGCGATCACCTCGTTGGTGTTCATGTTGGAGCTGGTGCCCGATCCGGTCTGGAAGACGTCGATGGGGAACTGGTCGTCGTGCTGCCCGTCGGCGATCTCGGCGGCCGCGGCGATGATCGCGTCGGCCTTCTGCGGGTCGAGCAGCCCGAGGTCCTTGTTCACCTGGGCGCATGCGCCTTTGAGCAGGCCGAGGGCGCGGATCTGAGTGCGCTCCAGGCCGCGGCCGGAGATCGGGAAGTTCTCCACCGCGCGCTGGGTCTGGGCACGCCACAGCGCATCCTTGGGTACCCGAACTTCGCCCATGGTGTCGTGCTCGATGCGGTATTCGTCGGCGTCAGTTGCCTTCTCGACGGCAGCGTCGGTCATGAAGTTCCTCACTCGTGTGTTGTTACGGCAGCGGCTGGATGGCGTTGGTGTCACCGGTGAAGTCGATCGCCGAGTATTCGTTGAGTTTCGACAGCCGGTGGTAAGCCTCGATCATTCGCACGGTGCCCGACTTGCTACGCATGACGATCGACTGCGTGGTGCAGCCGCCGCCGTAGAAGTGGACGCCCTTGAGCAGATCGCCGTCGGTGACGCCGGTGGCGCAGAAGAAGACGTTGTCACCGGACACCAGCTCGGCGGTGTCGAGCACACGGTCGAGGTCGTGGCCCTTGTCGATGGCCTTCTGGCGTTCCTCGTCGTCCTTCGGCCACAGCTTCGCCTGGATCGCGCCGCCCATGCAGCGGATCGCGGCGGCGGCGATGATGCCTTCGGGAGTGCCGCCGATGCCCGCCAGCATGTCGGTGCTGGTGTTGGGACGGCATGCCGAAATCGCACCGGCCACGTCGCCGTCGGAAATCAGCCGGCACCGCGCGCCCGCAGCCCGCACATCGGCGATCAGCTGCTGATGGCGCGGCCGGTCCAGGATGCACACCGTCATATCCGAGACCGACATGTTCTTGGCTTTCGCCACCCGCCGCACGTTTTCTCCGATCGGCGCGGTGATGTCGATGACGTCGGCCGCCTCCGGGCCGACAGCGATCTTCTCCATGTAGTACACCGCCGACGGGTCGAACATCGTGCCACGCTCCGACACCGCGAGCACCGAGATCGCGTTGGCCAGGCCCTTGCTCATCAGCGTGGTGCCGTCGATGGGGTCGACCGCGAAGTCCACCTCGGGACCCCAGCCGTTGCCGACGTGCTCGCCGTTGTAGAGCATGGGCGCGTTGTCCTTCTCGCCCTCTCCGATCACCACGACGCCGCGCATCGAGACCGAGTTGACCAGTTCACGCATCGCGTCGACAGCTGCACCGTCGCCGCGCTCCTTGTCGCCGCGACCCACCCAGCGGCCCGCCGCCATGGCGCCCGCCTCGGTGACCCGGACGAGCTCCAATGCCAGATTTCGGTCGGGAGCTTCTCGTCGGCGAGGTTCCGTCATGCCGCGATTGTCCCAGAAAGGGGTGGACTGACGGGAGCTGGGATACTGGCGGCGTGAGCAGTCCGCAGGGGCCGGTGCCCAGGCCATCGAAGCCCAGACTGCTCCAGGACGGCCGCGACATGTTCTGGTCGCTGGCGCCGCTGGTGGTGGCCTGCATCGTGCTCGCCGGGCTGGTCGGGATGTGTTCGTTTCAGCCGCGCGGCCCGAAGAGCGGTCCGGCACCGTCCTTCGACGCTGCCGCCGAGATGCGTGCCGACGCGGCCCAGCTCGGATTTCCGATCCGCCTGCCGCGTCTGCCCGACGGCTGGCGCGCGAATTCGGGACGCCGCGACAGCATCGACGACGGCCGCACCGACCCGGCCACCGGCCGCAAGGAGCGGGCGGTGCTCTCGACGGTCGGGTATCTGGCGCCCAGCGGCATGTACCTCAGCCTGACGCAGAGCAACGCCGACGAGCACGAGCTCGTCGAGAAGATCAGCGCTGCTCAGTCGCTGGAGGAAGCGATGTACCCGACGGGTGCTCAGAACGTCGACGGCGTCAGTTGGGTGGTCTACGACGACCCGAAAAGCGACAAGCAGCTGTGGACCACACGCCTGGCCGGACCCGGCGGTGCGGCGCAAATCGCGATTGCAGGCGGCGCACCCGCTGACGAATTTCGTACGCTGGCCGCGGCCACGCAGTCACAACCGCCGCTCCCCGCGCGATAGGAGACCCATGACCGCACCGGAAGCTGACCTGACGGGTTGGACCGCAGCTCCGTTCACGGCCGAGGGCATCACCCATGACGTGTACCGCAAAGGGGACGGTCCCGGGGTGGTGCTGATCCCGGAGATACCCGGGCTCACCCCGCAAGTGCTGGCCCTGGGAAATCATTTGGTGGACAACGGCTTTACGGTCGCATCGCCGTCGCTGTTCGGGGAGCCGGGCCGCGCGATCAGCCTTGCTTACCTGGTACCGACGATGGCGCGGGCCTGCGTGGCGCGGGAATTCATGGCGTTCGCCACCAACGCTGAGCGGCCGGTGGCGCGCTACCTGCGGGCGCTGGCGCGCGACCTCAACGAACGCACTCCAGGCAAGGGCGTCGGCGTGATCGGCATGTGCTTCACCGGCGGCTTCGCTTTGGCGGCGGCCGTCGACGACAGCGTGCTGGCTCCCGTGCTCAGTCAGCCGTCGGTGCCGATCGCGCTCACTCCGGCGCAGCGCCGCAACCCCGGGCTCTCGGAGCGGGAGTTGCAGCGGGTGGTGCAGCGGGCCACCGACGAAGGCTTGTGCGCGATGGGGTTGCGGTTCACCGGCGACCCCGCAGTGCCGGCCGAGCGGTTCGAGACGCTCAGACAACGACTCGGTGATGCGTTCGAGGTGATCGAGATCGACTCGTCACCGGGTAACGAGCACGGCTTCGGCCGGATGGCGCATTCGGTGCTCACGGATCAGGTTCGAGAGCGGGACGGCCACCCAGCGTACGAGGCCCGCAAGCGCGTCGTCGCATTCCTCAAGGAACGGCTGGCTGCTCAATAGCCTTGCGGCGCAACGGCCATCGACGGGTCGGCCGGTCATCGTCCACTGCGGTTTCCAGCGGAACGCCTTTGTACACGGCGAGATAGACGCTGATCGTCGTCACGATCACGATCATCAGCACAGGACCGATCACGATGCCCCAAAAGCCGAACATCGCAATGCCGGAGAACACCGCGAGCAACATCAGCGCCGGATCAAGACGCGCAGCCCGCGGCACGAGGATCGGTCGCAGGAAGTTGTCGATGTTGGTCACCACCAGCAGGTGCCACAGCACGACGAAAACGCCGCCAAAGATGTTGCCGAACAACGCCATTCCGATGCCGAACGGGATCGTCACGATGCCGCCACCGAGCGGGATGATCGACAGCGCGGTCAGCAGGATCGCGAAGATGAAGAATCCATCGTGAAAGCCGGCGATGTAAATCGACAACGCCCCGGCCACACCTTGGCACGCCGCGATCACGAACTGGCCTCTGACTGTTCCGCGCACCATCGCGCCCATCTTGGTCAGGTACAGGTCGGTGACCTCCTCGCCCAGGGGATTGAGTCGCCGGATCAGCGTGATCAGCCTGTCGCGCTTGGTCAGTAGCGAGACGAACACGTACAAGAAGATGATCGCCGACGTGACGGCGCTGACGACGCTGCCTGCGGCGGTCTGCAGGAAGTCGAGCAGCCATTGACCGGCGTGCTGCGAGAGCGTCGTCACCCCTTTCCGCAACGACTCCTGCGTGACGTTGACGTCGACGAACGGCAGCTTGTCCAGCAGCCTGTTGACGCCCCGCAGAATCCTGTCGCCGAGTGAGCTCAGATCAGTGGCCGCCAGCCAGTTCGCGACGCTTTTGACCATGTGCGTGATCTGGACCGTGGCGAGCAAGACGAACAGTGCCGCCGGTATGACGACCGCCAACAGCGCGGCCAGCACGGTGATAGTGGCGGATAGGCCGGTGCTGAACCGTTTGGTGAGCCGCGTGAACAACGGGGTGAACAGGTAGGCGCCGACCGCCGCGACGACGACGAGAATGAAGTAGCTCCGCAGGAAGTAGGCGCCGAACGCCAGCGCGATAACGGTGACGACGGCCAGCGCTCGCTTCTGGCTCTCGGTGAAGTCCATCGGATGAACGTTAGCCAGCCGTGTCGATCATCGCGATGGCGAAGTAGCCCCGGCGCGAGCGTGCGCCGCGGTACGCACTTCTGCGGCGTGTCGGTGCGCAGACACGCACGCTCGCGGGGACGAGGGGAGGGGTGGGCTAGACCTTGGCCGGTTGCTTGCCTTGCGCTTTGATCTCGTTGTACAGCTCGATGTAGTACGGCAGGCACTCCTGCATCGCCTCTTCGGTGGTGTACAGCGGCTCGTAGCCCAGCTCGCGCCGAGCTTTCTCCACCGAGAAGTAGTTGTCGAGGTAAAGCCGTTCCACCGCAAGGGGTTCCAGCGGCGGTGCCGGCAGATTGAACTTGAAATGCAGCTGCTGCCACACCGTCATGACGAAGTGCACCAGGCGGCCGGAGATGCGAAACCGTGGCCAGTGCTCACCGCAGGCCTCGACGACCGGGCGGGCGAACTCGAACATGTTCACCGGATCGTCGTCGTTGATGAAGTACGCCTGACCGGGCGCGGTCCCGCCCGGAACCAGGTGCTGCGCCGCAAGGATGAAGCCGTGCACCAGGTTCGCGATGTACGAATTGTCAAGGCGCGCTTTCTTACTGCCGATCAGGACTTTGACCTGGCCGGTGACGACGCGCTCGAACACCTTGCGGAACATCGTCTGGTCGCCGCGGCCCCAGATACCGCTCGGCCGGATGGAACACGTCAGCAGCCCGTCGACGCCGTTCTGCGACAGCACGAACTTCTCGGCTTCCACTTTGGTCTCGGTGTAGAGGTCGGCGAATCGATCCGTGTACGGCAAAGTTTCGTCGCCGCCGGAGATCGCCTTGCCGCCGATGACGACGCTGTTGCTCGCGGTGTACACGAAGCGCTTCACCCCGGCTTTCTGCGCCGCATGCACAAGGTTCTTGGTGCCCTCGACGTTCACGGCGAAGCTGCGGCGCCGGTACTCCTCGGTGACCGACTTCCCGCCCATCAGCTCGATCAGCGCCGCCGTGTGAAAGATCGTGTCCACGCCTTCCACCGCGGCGGCCACCGCGTCGGGGTCGCAGATGTCACCGACCACTGTCTCGAGACCGGGACGGCCGCTAAGCGGCGACGGCACGCGGTCGAACGCGCGTACCTGGTACCCGCGGTCGAGCAGAGTGGCCACCAGATTGCAGCCGACGAACCCGGAGCCGCCGGTGACCAGCACCTTGCCCAGATCGGTCGTCAGTGAAGCGTCAGCCATGCCGGAAGCATAACTGAAACCTGTTCCAATTTCGAGAACTAGTTGCAAAAGAAACTAGTTAGCCAGCGCCGTCGCCGTCGCGCCCGGCCAGCGCATCCTCTACTCTCTTGCGGGCTCCGGCTAAGTGTTCCTCACAGCGTTTGGCCAGCTCTTCGCCTCTTTCCCAGAGCTTCAGCGACGTATCCAGATCGAGTCCGCCCTGCTCCAGCACGCGGACTACTTCCACCAACTCGTCGCGGGCTTCTTCATAGCCGAGTTCACTAATGGGTCTAGGCTCGGGGGCCGACGAGGGGTCTGTCATGACTGCTCTTCACCCGAACTGACGGCTCCGAATGCGCCGTCGGAGACCCGGATTCGCAGCTGCGTACCAGCCGGCGCCTGCGCGGCCGAACGCACCACCACCGGTGCAGCGCCCTCTGGGATCGCCTGTACCACCGCGTAGCCACGGGCAAGTGTCGCTGCCGGCCCCAGCGTGCCGAGGCGCGCCGACAGATGGCCGATCCGGTCGGTCTCTGCAGCGACCAAGCGCTTGATGTCGCGTCGTGCCGCGCTGCGTGCCCGCTCGATCTCCTCGCTACGGGCGGTCAGCATCTGCAGCGGTGCGGCCAGCACGGGCCGGGATCTCAGCTGATGGACCAGTCGCTCTTCTCGGCTCACCCAGTGCCGCAGCGCGCGTGCACTGCGACGGCATAGGTCGTCGAGAAGCGCCCGCTCGGCGGCCATATCCGGCACGATCCGCTTCGCCGCGTCGGTCGGCGTGGCCGCGCGCACGTCGGCGACAAGGTCGCAGATCGGGTTGTCGGGCTCGTGGCCCACCGCGCTGACTACCGGCGTGGTGCATGCCGCGATCAGCCGGCACAGCGTCTCGTCGGAGAACGGCAGCAGGTCTTCGACGCTGCCACCACCCCGGGCGAGCACGATCACGTCGACGTCCGGATGCGCGTCCAGATCACGCAACGCGTCGACAATCTGCGGCACCGCGTTGGGTCCCTGAACCGCGACGTTGCGCAGTTCGAACCGCACCGCCGGCCACCGGGTCGAGGCAACGGTCATCACGTCGCGTTGGGCGGCGCTGGCCCGTCCGGTGATCAGCCCCACCGCCGTGGGCAAGAACGGAAGCGGCCGCTTCAGCCGGACGTCGAACAGCCCTTCGGCGTCCAGCAGCCGTCGCAGCCGCTCGATCCGGGCCAGCAGCTCGCCGATACCTACCGCGCGAATCTCGCTGAGCCGCAACGAGAACGAGCCGCGCCCGGTGTAGAACGTCGGCTTGCCGCAGACGACCACCTGCGTACCTTCAGCCAGCCGGACCGGTGCTGCGAGCACGAGGTCGCGCGGGCAGGTGACCGTCAGCGACATGTCCGCGGCCGGATCGCGCAGCACCATGAACACGGTCTTGGAATCGGGCCGGATGTTGATCTCGGTGAGCTGACCTTCGACCCAGACCATCCCGAGCCGGTCGATCCATTTGGCCACCCGCGTGGCGACGGCCCGCACCGGCCACGGGTGCTCCGCTGAGTTCGGCAGCGCAGGAGCGGTCACTTGGCGGACGCGCGCGTGATCCTGTTGGCCAGCAGGGTCTGGAACGGCGCCCTGGCCTTGGTGGCTTCCTCGTAGGCCAGCAGCGCGTCGAGTTCGGTGACGGACAGCGATTGCAGCCGGGCCCGAAGCTGCGCCAGCGTGAGGTCGTCATAGCCGAGTTCGACGGCGATCTCCGGCGGATCTGTGGCGGCCGGTGTCGCGTCGTCGGCGTCCGTCGTCGTCTCCGCCGGCGGCGGGTCAGCCGAGTACAGGGCGAACCGGCCTTCGGCCCGCCGGTCGCGCTCGCTGCTCAGCGGGGTGACCTGTGCGGTGTCCTCGAGGTCCTCGTCGAAGGTGGCCCACTCCGGCTGCTCGTCTTTCGGCGGAAACAGGGTGTCGAGCGTCTCGTCGCCTTTGATCACCATGTCGGCGATGTTCTGCTGAACCCGCATGAACAGATGGGCGGCCTGGCTGACCAGCGTCATCGGGTACATCAGCAGCGTGTGGGGAAACTTGCGCGTCTCCTCGACGACAGTGGCTGCGGCACCGACCAGCAGCCGAACCCCGTATGGTGCATTGGCCATGTGGTCCAGCCTGCCCTAACGCTGGCGCATGTCAAAGCTTGCCCCGGCGTTTGGCGCGCAGGTGGCGCCGGACCGTACCCTGGCTCTATGCCGCCAACCGTCAACATGGGGATTCCTGGCGCCGCCAGCGGCGTGGCGCAGCGACCCACCGGCAAGCGAGTCCTGCTCGCCGAGCCGCGTGGCTACTGCGCGGGTGTGGACCGCGCCGTCGAAACCGTCGAGCGGGCGCTGGAGAAGCACGGGGCGCCGGTGTATGTGCGCCATGAGATCGTGCACAACCGACACGTCGTCGACACGCTGGCGAAGGCGGGCGCGGTGTTCGTCAAGGAGACCGACGAGGTGCCCGAGGGCGCCATCGTGGTGTTCTCCGCCCACGGCGTCGCGCCGACGGTGCACCAGTCGGCCGCCGAGCGCAATCTTCAGGTGATCGACGCCACCTGCCCGCTGGTCACCAAGGTGCACAACGAGGCCAAGCGGTTCGCCCGCGACGACTACGACATCTTGCTGATCGGCCACGAAGGCCACGAGGAAGTGGTAGGAACCGCCGGTGAGGCGCCCGAGCATGTGCAGTTGGTCGACGGCCCCGACGCCGTCGACGACGTGACCGTACGCGACGAGAACAAGGTCGTGTGGCTGTCACAGACCACACTGTCGGTCGACGAGACGATGGAAACCGTGCAGCGGCTTCGCGAGCGTTTCCCGAAGCTGCAGGACCCGCCCAGCGACGACATCTGCTACGCCACCCAGAACCGCCAGGTCGCCGTCAAGGCGATGGCCCCGGAGTGTGAGTTGGTGATCGTCGTCGGGTCGCGCAACTCGTCCAACTCGGTGCGGCTGGTCGAGGTGGCGCTGGGCGCCGGGGCGGCTGCCGCGTATCTGGTCGATTACGCCGACGACATCGATCCGGCCTGGCTCGACGGCGTCACCACGGTGGGCGTCACGTCGGGGGCTTCGGTGCCCGAGGTGCTGGTTCGCGGCGTGCTGGAGCGGCTGGCCGGCTTGGGCTACGACGTGGTACAGCCGGTGACCACTGCCAACGAGACGCTGGTGTTTGCGCTGCCGCGTGAAATCCGCCCGTCGCGGGCTTGATCGTCAAGCGCTGCAAGCGCTTCAGATGTCGTACTCCCAGGTCTCGGCTTCCCACGACCGCGAGCGTGGGCGCACGGGCTGGTCTTCCCGAGCCTCGGCGTCCGCGGGGCTGCTGCGGTAGCGGACCCGAGAGATCGGGTGGTGGGTGCCGTTGGTGACCGCGGAGTTGACCGAGGATCCGTTGCTGCCAGGACGCCGACGTGGCGGCACATCGAACGGCTCGAACGGGTCGTAGGAGTCGTACCGGCTGCGACGTTCGTGGGATGCTCGGCGTTCGTAGGGTTCGCGGCGCTCGTAGGGATTGCGGCGGTCGTAGGGCTCGCGCCGCTCGTACGGGTTGCGCGCGGAGCGGGCGGAAGCCGATCGGCGACGGGGCAGGTCGACGGGCTCATCGGGTTGCCGGCCCGCGTCGCGGCTTCGGCGTCGCCGCGGCTGCACGTCGTCCTCGTCGAGCGGCGTTCGTGCCCGTCGCGACCGGGTGGTCTCCGCGCGCTTTGCGGCTTTGGCGCGCTGCGCCGAACGCGTGGTCTTGGGCCGGTCGACCGCGTGGCGACGTTTCCGGGCCGGCTCCTTGTCCTTTTCCTCTTGGGCCGGTTCGTTGCCCGTGCGGGAGAACAGCCCAGCGATCTTGTCGGCGATGTCGGTCACCCGTACCGCCTTGGCCGGTTCCGCATCAGACGCGCGGTTAGTGAGGAACCAGCGCGCCAGCCCGATCAGCAGCACCGCCCCGGAGGTGAACAGCATCAGCGGAAACCGCTCGATCAGTGGATAGGCGCAGTTGATGACCACATCTTTGAGGCCGCTCAGCTTGCCGCCGTGGAACACGAAGTAGGCGCCGGGCACGCTGACGAACAGGATCATCGGGGGCTGCACGACGGCGGTGAACAACCCGGATTGCCGAACCGCCAGCACCGCCGCGACGCAGCCGACCGCATACAGCGCAGCGAACACGTGAGTCAGCTCATTGCCGCCGCCGGCGTCGAATGCGAAGCCGATGGCGGTGGCGATGACGGCGATCGCTACGGCACCCCACCACGGCACACCCGGCACATTCGGGTGCACGGAGCGGCGCTGCGCACTCACCACCGAAGCGTCCCGCTGTGCAGACACAGATAGACCGTACCGGTTGAACCGCAAAGTCCGCTGTCAAGCACGGCTGGGTGCGCATGTCGCAAATGCCTAGACTGTGGACGCTGTGAGTCTGAACCTGGGGATCGTCGGCCTGCCCAACGTCGGCAAATCGACGTTGTTCAATGCCCTGACACGCAACGACGTGCTGGCCGCGAACTACCCGTTCGCCACGATCGAGCCCAACGAAGGCGTGGTGGCGCTGCCCGACCCGCGGCTGGAGAAGTTGGCCGAGATGTTCGGGTCAGCGCGGATCGTGCCGGCGCCGGTGACGTTCGTCGACATCGCGGGCCTGGTCAGGGGCGCGTCCGAAGGCGCCGGCCTGGGCAACAAGTTCCTGGCCAACATTCGCGAGTGCGACGCAATCTGCCAGGTGGTGCGAGTGTTCGCCGACGACGACGTCGCCCACGTCTCCGGTGAGGTGAATCCGGCGTCGGACATCGAGGTCGTCGAGACGGAGCTGATTCTGGCGGATCTGCAGACGCTGGAGCGCGCCCTGCCGCGTCTGGAGAAGGAGGCGCGTACCCATAAGGACAGGCGGCCCGTGCTCGAGGCGGCGCAGGCCGCCGAGAAGGTGTTGAACGAGGGAACGACGTTGTTCGCCGCAGGTGTGGACACGTCGCTGCTGCGTGAGCTGAATCTGTTGACGACGAAGCCGTTTCTCTACGTCTTCAACGCCGACGAGGCGGTGCTGACCGATGCTGCGCGGCAGGCCGCGCTGCGGGAATTGGTGGCGCCGGCCGACGCGGTGTTCTTGGACGCCAAGATCGAGGCTGAGCTGTTGGAGCTCGACGACGAGTCCGCCGCCGAGCTGTTGGAGTCGATCGGCCAAACCGAACGCGGCCTAGATGCGTTGGCGCGCGCGGGGTTTCACACATTGCGTCTGCAGACGTTCTTGACGGCCGGCCCCAAAGAGGCGCGAGCCTGGGTGATCCACCAGGGCGATACCGCGCCGAAGGCGGCGGGGGTGATCCATTCCGACTTCGAGAAGGGCTTCATCAAAGCGGAGGTGGTGTCCTACGACGACCTGGTGGCTGCCGGGTCGATGGCGGCGGCCCGCGCCGCCGGCAAGGTCCGGATGGAGGGCAAGGACTACGTGATGGCAGACGGCGACGTGGTGGAGTTCCGCCACGGATGAAATGGCGACACAGAGCGTTCCTCGCGCGTCCGATGGCTGCACGAAAGGCTCGTAGCATGCCTACCGTTGCCCAGATCCACCTTGTCGTCGCCGACCGCGAACGGAGTTGCGCATTCTACGAACATCTGGGGATCGTGTTCTTGCCCCGGAATCGGCACGGCGAAGGTCCGGCCGAGGCGTGGGTTTCCTACAAACACCGGTGTCACGGTCGTTCTGCATTCGACGGGGGTCGCGTCATGGTGGGACGAGAGCGCGCCTTGGTCATCAGCCGGCGGGCCGCAATTCGACCTCGAGTTGCAGTCTGCGAAAGGCCTCGACGATGGTCGAGGCGCTCGCTGCCACCGGTGTGACGATCATAAAGCAGCCGACAAACATGCCCTGGGGAAAGCGCTCCGCGATCGTGCTCGACCCCGACGGCCACCGCGTCGGCTTGAAGGCAAAGGTAGTCTACTGAGCGCTGCTGACCCACGGCGACGTGGTTGCCGTCCGTCACGGACAAACGTCTGGCGGGGAAGGCCACCGCTAACAAGCAGCAGGCTTTGACCAAGGAGCAACAATGAGCGAGAAGAAGATTCGATCGTCGGCGGGCATCTCGGTGCATCGCATCGAACTGGCCGACGGCCAGCTGCCCGAGATGGCTTGCGGCGTCAACGGGGTGGCGCAACAGACATGGTTTCGGCCCACCCACATCGATGTGGAGTTCGACCCTAAGGGCGTAGTGGAGACACGTATCTATGGTTCCCAGATTAAGCAGGACGGCTCCTTGAGTGAGCGCGAACTTGACCACCGCTGGCGTCGGTTATGACCGCGAGCGCCGTCTTTGTTGCCACTTCGCGCTGCGGTCTGACGACGCTGCGGGCGGGATCCTCGCCGCAGTCTATTTCAAGTTGGGATTAACTCAGCTGGCGCGAGCCTTGCTTCGACGGCGTTGTGGTCGAATTCCGACACGGAGCGATACCTCAGGCCAAATAGATATTGTCTGACGCGTCGTGATGCGGTTCAGCCCGGTCGCGCTCAGTCAATCGCCCGCGCTTTGCGGAAGCACGCCGCCGATGCGCGATTTTCCCTGTAGCTCTTGCTTTCTCGGTTCACGGCGGCGGTGAGGTCCCGCAAGCTCGATTGCGGCGCTGGCCGCCGCTCGGCCGGTAGTCGCGTGAGAATCTAGGGCGCCGGATGGGCGACGTGGTTCGACGGCGCCATACGCACCCCCGCCCCCTCCACGGTAACCATCATTTGCCGCCAACTTGACGACGGCGGCGCTCTCCGGGGAGCGTCGGCCGAGCAATGCACGGCGAGCTCGTTGACGCCGAAGACGCACGCTCGTTCGCCGCCCGCTACTCGAGGCTGGCGCCGAGCTCGTCACCCAGACCATCGCCGCACGGCTGGCGTTCTTCGCCGCCGAGGCACCGGTGGCAGCATGGCGTCATCACAGCTGTGATACCCGGATTAGCCGCAAGCCGTCGGCGCCGCTTTTCACTTGACGTCTTATCCTGCCTCCAGTTGCAACCTCACTAATTATGGTTGCAATGGCTGGCCAGGGGCGGTTATATTTGTTTTCCGCGACCCAGCTAGTGCAACGGAGATTGCAATGTGCCCGACTATCGACTTGGACGCCGACATCTTCGAGTACTTGCAGGCGCGCGCCACGCCGCTCGTCGACACTCCGAGCACGGTGCTTCGGCGTGAGTTGGGACTACCGGATCCGTCGCGACGGCAGCCTAGTTCGGCAGCTGCCGCTCGGACGGAGGCTGGACTACCTAGTCGCTCGTCGGTGGCGGAAGAACGTCCCCCCGGCGCGAAACCAGGCAGAACAGGAAGAGTCAAGAAGCCCGGGGCTTTACGACCGCGCACTCGAGCGGCGGCGGGAACCTTGCTTCCCGAAGAACGGTACATCATTCCGTTGTTGAAGGTTCTGGACGACGCCGGCGGCAGTGCCGCTTTTCGTGACGTTGTCGATGCAATCGGCAAGGTGATGCACGACGACTTTCTGCCCGCCGACTTCGAGACACTCGGCTCCGGAGGGATTCGGTGGCAGAGCCGCTTGCAGTTTGTGCGCCTCCGTCTCGTCGAGCGCGGCCTGCTCGAGCGGAATTCGCCGCGCGGAATATGGGCGATCAGCGAGGCGGGCCGAAAACAGCTCGAGGAGAGTCGAGGCAGCGGTGAGTAAGCGGAAAGCCAAGGTGGCGAGTACGGCGGTCGACGCGGAACCGCCCGGCAAGGCGATGACCGAGCCGATCACAAACTCGGATGTTTTCCTATGGGCCCTTTACGAGTTGGGCGGGGACACCGACTTCGTCGACGTAGAAGACGTGTTCCTCAAGGCGTTCGACCTCGCGCCTCTCCGCTTGAGTTGGCGTACCAAGCCTGACCTCCCGGACTTGAAGAAGTGCTCGAAGGCGCTTCGGGATGCGGAGGGACGTACGCCAAAATTGCTTGTGAAGCGTGGACCTGAAATGCGGCGGCTGACGGTCGAGGGTCAACGATGGATCGAGGAGAACTTTGACCGCCTGGCGCAATCGCTGCGCAGCGACCGCACCGTGAAGGCCCCGCCAACGCGCGCGCCAGCAAAGCTCATCAGTGAAGCCCTTCGCAGTGCGGCGCACAGGATCTGGGCGGACCGCCGCGAGATCACCGACGAGAAGTGGCGCGTCGCGGAGATGCTCAAATGCGCGCCAGATAGCCCGCGGTCCGTCTTCAGTCAGCGCCTCGAAACCCTACGTGCCGCGGCATACGCGGCTGGCCACCATGACGCGTTGGAGTTTCTTGACTCTTTACAACACAAACGGCCCGAGTGGTTCTAGGAGGACACGTGGGCAAGAACCGGGTGCAGTATGGGGGCCGGGCGTTCACCCAGGACGCGCAGGCGGCGATGAAGGGCAACATCGTTCGCGCGCTGATCGAACTGATCACGAATGCCGACGACGCGTACGGATCTACCTCGGGTGGGAAGATCCGCGTCGAAGTCGAGCATCGTAGGAAGAGCCCCTGGAAGGTGGTTGTGAAGGATCGGGCCACCGGCATGCGCATGAAAAAGATGCGCAGGGTGTTCGGACAACTCGGTGCCAGGACGTCCGGGTTCGAAACCGGACAGGCTGTACGCGGCAACCTCGGTCGAGGTGCCAAAGACGTGGCAGCGTTCGGTCCCGTCACCTTCGCAAGTATTTGCGAGAACTACTACTCCGAGATGGTGCTCGAGCCGGACGGGACCTACGACGACCCAATCGAACGTCGCGCTACTGACAGCGACCGTCAGCGGCTGGGGATCCCGCGCGGGTCCGGCACCGTGGTGAGCATCACGGTGGACCCGCGATTCAGGTGTCCGCAGCACAGCACGCTCGTCGACAACTTGTCGAAGCACTACCAGCTGCGTGATATCAACTCTGATCCGCGCCGCGAGCTAACACTGGTCGACCTGAATAGTGGTGAGTCGGAATCGATTCGTTACGGTCTGCCGTCGCTCGCTGAGGAGGTCGCGTGCGACATTGAAATACCAGGATATGACGCGATCGCGTCACTTCAGATCTCAAGGCTGCCAGAAAGAGCCGACAAGCCGAGCAGCGACCCGCTGCGGCCGGAAGGCATTCTCATCAAAGGCAGCAGGGCGATTTACGAGAACACGCTTTTCTCCCTCGAATCCAATCCACACGCACACTGGTTCACCGGGTCGCTGACCTGCCCGACAATCGACACGCTCGCCCGCCAGTACGACGATCTCGAGGGCGGCAGCCAGGAGCACACCAGTGACAACCCCATGCCGATCATCACTCGAACCCGCGACGGTCTAGAGCACGAACACCCGTTCTATAAGGCTCTTCTTGAAGCCGCCGAGCCGCATCTGGCGCGCCTGGTGAAGGCGGAAGAGAAGAAGGCGCAGGAGGGCGGCGCATATGAGAGTGCGCGGCTCCGGCGAGCACTTGATTCGCTCGGCCGCGACCTGGCCCAACTGGTCGATTCAGACCTGCGCGAAGTCGACGAAGACGGCCTTGGCGGCGGCAGCGCGGCAGGTGATACGGAGCCCGTCCGAATTATCCCCGGCAGCCCGGTCCTCTACATGGGCGAAGACAAAACTCTGTCTGTCGTGGTGCTGAAGGATGTCGGGGTCGATGACTTTGACGTCGAAGTCGACCCCGAGGGTGTCATCGAAGTGTTGGATCAGCTTCCTATCGAACTCCGTCCACACCCCCGCCGCGATGACTGCTTGATCGGTCAGATCCATCTACGCCCGCTCATCGAGGACGAAGAGACGCTCTTGACCGTGACCTGCGGTGAAGTTGAGGCCGTGGCCTCGGTGTATGTACGGCCAGAGCGCGACATTCCCGCACCGACGCCTCCCGACGACCTAGAGTTCGTCCGCAGCAGGTACCAGCTCGCTCACGGACGCCGTCGATCGCTCGGCCTGCGCGCGCCGACCGATGTGATCAACGCCGCTGGGTCAACGCGCGTAAAGGTGATCTCGAATAATCCAGGCGTCGTAGTGCTCGGCGGGGAAACTGAGCTCATTTTCGACGAGGAGCAGCTTTGTTTCGTCGGCCGCGTAACGGTCGATCCGCGAGTCCTTGGAGCGACCGCCATTCTGACCGCAACCCTAGGGAACGCCGCCGCGACATGCGAGGTATCAGTGCGAGAAAGGGATGGAGGCGGCCCAGCATTGCAGATCAAGATCGTGGATGAAGCGCAGGGCCGCTACCGCGCTTACGTTGATCTGGTCAACGACATGACGATCATCAAGATCTTCGGCAGCCACCCGGCGATCAAGCGATATCTCGGTCCCGGCCCCGACTTCCCCAAGCAAGACACTACGGAGGCTCGTGCCGTTATCGCCGAAATCGTAGCCGGCGAGGCAGCCCGTCTCGTCATGAACAGGAAGTACAGGACGGCAGGGGAACTCGACGGTCCAGCTTTCTACGCCGAGCATTATTACTACCTCGACAAATACCTTGCCCGGTGCCACAAGTTGATGCTGAGCGACCTCGAAGGCGCTCAGTAAAGCGACGTTGCCCTATGAAAGATCTGAGTACAATGCCGACCTCGCCGTCTACTGCGCCGGCCACGCAAACCCTACCAACGCGCCGGCGGCGATGGGCGTCCTGCCCCATGATCTGCCCACCATGGGGCTTTCACGGCATGCGTCAGCCGACAGTGTGATAAGCATCTATTTGCGCATCAATTGATGCGAATTCGGATGACCCGAGGCGACCGTGAGGACTATTGGCGCTCGACGATGAATTGGTTGAGCGGGCGATGGAGTTGACCGGTATCGCGGAGAAGTCGGCCCTGCTGCGAGTCGGTCTCGAAACCCTCATCCGGGTCCACAGCGCTCGGCGGCTCGCGGCGCTCGGTGGAAGTGATCCGAAGGCGACGTCCCCCCGTCCCTTCGGACGTCGCCAACGCAGGGATGTTGTCTTCTTTGCAATCAGGTTGAGTGCCGTTCGGCCGTCGAGCACGCCTGGCAGTACTCGGTTCCTCGGTAGTCGTCGGGCATTCGGGAGGCATGATGCGGTGGCGCGGTGTCTGTCACGTCGAGTTCGCAGTACTGGACTATGAGAACTCGATCGCGTTCTACGACCAATTGTTCGGCTGGCTGGGTTACAGCAGCTTCTCCACGTTGAACATGGAATACCAATCCGTGTACTACATGACGCGGTATGTCAACCCGCACAGCTACATCGGGATTCAGCCGGCCCGGTCCGGAGAAAAGCTGACGCACACCGACCAGGCCGTCGGAATCAACCACATCGCGCTGTGGGCCCGGAGCAGAAGGGAAGTGGGTCGGTTCCATCGCGAATTCCTGAACAGGCGGAACATTCCTGTCACCGATCCGCCAACAGAGTATCCGCAGTATTGGCCGGGCTACTACGCGGTGTTCTTCGACGACCCGATCAACGGTATCCATTGGGAGCTCGCGTGGCTGCCGAAAGTGCCTACGCCTCGTCAAGTCTTATCGTTCTATCGGGCAATGCGGGCGGTCGCCAAGCGTCGACCCGACCTCGCCGACACGGTGCCCGGCATTCTGCAGCAAGCGAGGCGAACGCTGCCGGGCAGATGATCGACGAGACCAGCCTGCGGACGGCCGCCGAAGCGCACAACCTTACCTAACGATTCGATCACTATGCGGACAGGCCGGACTAAGAAAATGCAGAGAATCCTTAGAACATAAATGATAGACAATCGAAATTCGGCCATATTTGAGGCCCAGATCACGCGGAAATGGCGTAACGCTCGCTCTCAGTGAACAAGTGGCCGCTAGCAGCGCGTTTGCGTCGGTTTTCCTTCGGTTACCTTGGATTTCGGGCGGGGAAATCTGCGACCCATTCGCGATGTGAAGGAAATGATGATGAAAGTAAGTAGTAAAAACGTGCGCCGCGGCGTGGTCGGCGCTTGTGCCGGAAGCCTGCTTGGGGGACTCGCCGCCGCGACCATTGCGGCGCCGACGGCGACTGCCGCGCCCGACCAGTGCAGCGCCAGCCAGGTGGCCGGCACCGTGAGTTCAGTGACCGGTTCGGCGCGTCAGTACCTCGACACTCACCCTGGCGCCAACCAGGTGGTGACGGCTGCGTTCAACCAGCCGCGCCCGGAGGCTGAGTCCAACCTGCGTGCGTACTTCACGGCTCACCCGCAGGAGTACTACGACCTGCGCGGCATCCTGGCGCCGATCGGTGACACGCAGCGCCAGTGCAACGTGTCGGTGCTGCCGCCGGATCTGGCGTCGGCGTACAACCAGTTCATGGCTGGCTAGTTCGGCAGCTGGCGGCCCGTCGCGACTCTCGTCGCGGCGGGCCGTTGTGCGTGCGGGGAGCGGTACGAGTTCTCCATCAACATGCGGATGGCGTGGATCCGCTCCTGGTATGCCTGCTCGTGTGCGACCACCGCTCGGGCGTACTGCATATTCATGGTGGGTTGCTCTCCTCCCGCCTGCCGCGTTCACCTATAGGACCGCGCACGCGCTTGGAAGTGGACACTTTTTCGCGCAGGAACGCGTGATCTCTTGCAAAATGCAGCGCCGCGCTTGGCGCATCTTGGGGCGGCATGCTCCTCGCAACCCGTTCCCTGACGGGCCTCGATGGCTTAACGTGTCGTGAGTGGAGTCACAGCAACTAGGTGCCAGCGAGCTCGTGCCCGTTGAGGCCCTACGCTCAGGCGACCCGATCACCGACATTCACGGTGGGGGAGAGCACTACAAAGTTCTGGAGTCGAAGTGCGTCTGCGACGGCTGCGTCGTACTCGAGCTGGAATCCAAGGCCGACGATCGATTCCGAGTGATCGAGAAATCGTTTCCCAGCGGCTACCAAGTCGGCAGGTCACACCTGCGTCATTGGTGACGCTCTAGACCGCGGTGAGCCGCGGCTCTGTGGGTACCTCTACGGGATCGATGCGGTCGTTCACCGTCGTCAACGTGACATCCACCCGCTCCGCGGCCCGGTCGCACATGCCCCGCAGCCGCTGACTGGCGGCGCCCACGTCATCAGAGGCGACGCGCAGATAGGCGGTGACGTTGACGCGCAGCCGGTCGACGGCAAGAGCCAGCCGTTGACGCAGCCGGTCGTCGACCTCGACTGTGACATAACCGAACCGGATCCTCATGGCGCTGCTCCCCTCGGAGTGTTTGGTGTCAACGGTAGTGGAACCGGCGTCGTCGTGAGCGATACGGTTCACCGGGAAAGGGGCCAGCATGATCTTCATCGTCGTGAAGTTCGAGACGAAGCCGGAATGGACGGAACGTTGGCCGGAGCTCGTCGCGCCGTTCACCGAGGCAACCCGGGCTGAAGAAGGCAACCTCTGGTTCGAGTGGTCGCGAAGCCTCGAGAACCCGGCCGAGTACGTTCTCGTCGAGGCGTTCCGGGACGCCGACGCCGGCGCAGCGCACGTCAACAGCGAGCACTTCAAAGCCGCGCAGCGCGATCTGCCTCAGGCGCTGGTATCCACCCCCAAGGTGATTAGTCAGACCGTCGACGCCACGGGGTGGTCGCGGTTGGCGGAGATCGCGGTCGACTAGTCGACGATCACCGCGATCTCGTCGCCAAGCCGGTAGCCGTCAGCAAGCGGCAGCCGATCTCCACTCCAAAATGAGCCTGGGTCAAAATAATTCGAGTTCTTGTGCGTCGACAACAGTCCCATCTCCTCATAGGTGATCGCCACTGTCTCTGCGCAGTAGGCGGTTTCCAGGCCGGCTTGCCGTTGCCTTGCCTTCTTGCGTTCAGCGGCGCCACGAAATCTCCTGCCCGCCAGGGGAATTCCGAGGACGACGTCGGTCGGCTTCGGTGTCCGGCCGCGGAACCAGCGGGCCGTCAATCGAATCGTGCTCGGAAACGGTGTGCCGTCCATTCGGGCGATCACCCGCAGGAGCCGGTCCTCCTGCTCGCGAGTCGGCGGCGGCGTGAGCTGCCGCAGCCAGCACTTTTGCCCGTAACGCCGCATCCACTGCTCGACCGCCTCGCGTGCGTCGTTGAGTTGAACGCCTCGCTGCTGTTGGCCAGTCCACATGTCGGTGAGCTTGTTGCCCAGTTCGGCGTGCCACATCAGCGGCGGTAGATCGTCGATCGCGACCGTCATTCCGACGTGGTTCACCGGGCTGTTGGTCATCGACTGGATGGCTCGGTCCGGCCCGGACCGCCCGCGGAACAGCCAGATGTCGCCGGTCCTCGTTTCTTCCAGAGCTCGCTCGAGCGACACGGTGTGCTCGTCCACGGTCGCAGCATAAGCTGAGCGCAATGCGCAAGTGGGTGAAGTGGATCGGTCTGGCGGCGGTCGCCGGGGTGGCGGCCGGAGGGGTGCTGGTGGCTCGGGACCAGCGGCGCCGTAACGCGTACACCCCCGACGAGATTCGCGCGCGACTGCATCAACGGCTCGCGGAATCCGACGGCGGCGAGTCCCCGTGAGGGCGCCGTACTACGAGAGTCGCTTCATCCGTGCGAACCATCCCTCTGCCGCACAGGCGCTCTGGCTGCGGGAGACGTTGCTGCTGACAAGCAGTGGCGCCGAGAGTGCGGACGTCTGGGTGATGGTGTTCGACCCGGACGGATCCGGGAATTGCGCAGTGAAGCTGCCGTACCCCATCGAAGAGGTGTCAATTCAGGCCGATCCGTGGGCCGTATGGATCGGCGACACGTTCCTCGACGATGACGGCGCTCGTGGCGCGATTGCCGGTCCGCGCAGCGCGTCCTGGGATTTGCGAATCACAGGCGGCGGGCAGCCGGTGAAATTGTTGACGGAGCGGCGGTATTCGGCGCGCTTTCCGTCCGCGAAGACATCAGTCCGTGCCCCGTTGGCGCGTTTCGACGGGCATGTCACAGTGGACGATCTGCGTATTGACGTGAACGGCTGGACGGGAAGCGTCAACCACAATTGGGGCCGGCGGCACACGCCCGCATATGCCTACGGCCAGGTGTGCGGGTTCGACACCGCGGCATCGTCGTCCTTCGAAATCGCCACTGCCCGTGCAGGACTCGGCCCGGTGACCCTGCCACCGACAACCCTACTGGTGTTGCGGCATGACGGGCGTGAGCTCGCTGTCCGGTCGCTTGTGGCAGCGCGGCGCACAACGGGCGAATACCGGCCGTTCGCTTGGCGGTTCTCGGCCCGAGTCGACGACGTGGTGCTGCAGGGTTCCATCACCGCCGAGCCGCGGGATGTGATCGGACTCAACTACATGGACACGAACGGAAAGACGAAGTACTGCTACAACTCTGCGGTGTCGACGTGCCGACTGCGAGTCGGCTCTGTCGAACTCGTCGCCGCCCGGCGGGCCATGTTCGAAATTCTCACCGACACCCGGCTGGACACCGTGCCGCTGCCGGCTTAGTGAGTCACCATGCCGCCGTCGGCAAGCAGCACCTGTCCAGTGATGTAACTTCCGGCGTCTGAGGTGAGAAGCAATGCAGGACCCACCATTTCGTCTGGATCGGCGAGGCGCCTCAGCAGCGTCTCGTTGGCCGTCGCGTCGATGAACTCTTGCGGGTTGTTACGCATCATCTGCGTGTCCACTGGGCCGGGGGCGAGCGCATTGACCCGATCCCCTGCGGCGCAAAGGCTGCCGCCATCGAGCGAGTCAGTGCGAGCATCGCCGCCTTTCCGGCCGCATAGAGCGGCATGTTGCCAGAAAAGAGGAATGCGGCCGGCGAAATCAGATTGACGATCGCCGCGTGTTCGCTCTGCGCCAGATGAGGAAGTGCCTCCTGCACGAGAAAGAGCGGACCGGTGACATTGACAGACAAGGATTTGTGCCATGCCTCCGGGGTGATCTCGCCGAATTGCTGCAGCAGGGACGTCGCAGCGTTGTTGACGAGTATGTCGATGCCGCCGAATGCGCTTACGGCCTGCTGGACAAGGCTTTTCACATGATCGAGGTCACCCATGTGCGCGGCGACGGCTGCGACCCGTCCCGGCGCGTCTACTTCTAACGCCCGACGGGCATGTTCGCAGCGTTGCGCGGACCGGCCGGTGATGACGACGTTGGCGCCTGCGGCAAGGTGGCCCTGTGCGAGCGAGAAGCCTATTCCTCGGGTTCCGCCGGTGATGATCACAGTGCGGCCGGTGAGATCGAACAGGTCACGCAGTTTGTCGGCGTTCATGACTTGTCTTTCGAGGGTTTACCAGCGGCATCGGAGAAGGTCTGGCCTGTGATGGCGAAAACGCTAACTGCCGCGAGGATTTGGGTGCGGTTTTCCAGCGCGATGGCGGCTTCGACGTTCGCGGCGTCTTGGTTGGCGCGGAAAACCTGCTTGGTCATTTCCAGTCCGAACGAGGTGAAGGACAACAAGGTTTCGGCGATCTCGCGTGCCCGAGTCAGCAAGTGCTCGTCGTCGACCACTTCGGACACCAGGCCGATGCGTTCGGCCTCTTCGCCATCGACTTTCTTTGCGGTGAAGATCATTTCGGCCGCGCGGGTGGTGCCGATGAGCTTGGGCAGCGTGTAGCTGACACCGATATCGCAGCCGGACAGGCCGAGCTTGATGAACTGGGTGCAGAACATCGCGCTGCGCGCCGCGATGCGGAAGTCGCACGCGGCGGCGATGCCGAGGCCACCTCCGACGGCGGCACCGTTGACGGCGGCGATCACGGGCTGGGGAATGCCCATCACTTCAGGCACCAATGAGGCGATGAATTCTTGCGTACGCATGCCGGCCGCAGGGCCGGTTCGGGCTTCCGCGGTCGGTGCGATGGCCGGCTGCGACAGGTCCAGGCCGGAACAGAAGCCGCGGCCGGCGCCGGTCAGTATCACCACCCTGGTGTCGGATTCGGCGAGGGCGTCGAGCGTGGCGTGCAGTTGCGACACCATCTCCATGCTGAGTGCGTTGAGACGATCAGGGTTGTTGAGCGTGACGACGGCGAGGTCCGGCGTCGGTTGGTCGGTCAGGACGAGGTTCACATTCGTAATCTAGAGGCGCCCACCGTTCGGGTTAGCGGCGCGCTGAATAAGCCGGTCGTCGGTTCTTGTCAAGATCGGTTCCTCGATTTGTGGATGAATTCGGTTGCTGTGGATAAGTAGGTGTGAAACGTATTGGCGGGCAATGCTTGTCAGTGGGTGTCTCTAGATTCGGGGTATGAATTCGATCGCGTTCGAGGCGGCGGTGGCCGTCTATGACGCCGTGGATGCCGCGCTGGAGGCCATCACCGCGCTCGACCGCGACGGCTTGTCCACCGCCGAGCGGGTGGCGCTGTTGGAGCGTCACGAACGCTGGCGCCGACGCCTGCCGGCCCTCGAGCGTGAACTGCTCGCCGAGCTGACCCACGCCTCGCCCGGCGAGCTCGGCGGGCGCCTGCCCCAAGTGCTGGCCGACCGGCTGCGGATCTATCGGCGCGAGGCGGCGCGCCGCATCGACGACGCGGTCGACCTCGCACCGCGGAGCGCGCTGACCGGTGAACCGCTCCCGCCGAAGCTGGCGGCGACCGCGGCCGCCCAGAGCGCCGGAACCATCAGCGCCGAGCATGTGAAGATCATCCGGACGTTTCTGGCGCAGCTGCCGTGCTGGATCGACGAACCCACCCGCGCCACAGCCGAAGCGCGACTGGCCGCCATCGCCACCCGCCATCGCCCTGACGAACTGCAACGCGCCGCCGACCACTACACCGACGTGCTCAACCCCGACGGCGACTACTCCGACGAGCACCGCGCCCGCCGCCGCGCCATCACTATTTCGCCGCAAGCCCCCGATGGCATGTCCAAACTCACTGGCTGGCTCGACCCGCAGCTGCGCGCCGGCCTGGACGCCGTGCTGGCCAAATGGGCGGCCCCCGGCGCCTGTAACCCCGCCGACCCCACTACGACCGTCGACGGCCAGCCCGCGGCAGAAGCGGTCAGCGCCGATGAGCGCAGCACCGCCCAGCGCAACCACGACGCGCTCGCCGCGATGGTGCGCTCGACGTTGATGTCGGGTGAGTTGGGTTCGCATCAGGGCCTGCCGGTCACCATTACCGCCACCGTCGCGCTCGACGACCTCCAACGTCGAGCCGGCAAGGCCCACACCGGCTCAGGCAGCTGGCTGCCGGTCACCGACCTGATCCGCATGGCTGCCCACGCCTACCACTATCTACTCGTGTTCGACCAGGCCAGGCGGGTGCAGCTCTACAAGGGCCGCACCACCCGCCTGGGCACCCCCGAACAACGCCTGCTGCTCTACGCCTTAGAGCGCGGCTGCACCCACCCCGGCTGCGACGTACCGGCCTATTGGTGTCAAATCCACCACCTGCGCGACTGGGCCACCGGCGGCCCCACCGACATCGATAACCTGACCCTGTCCTGCGGACCCCACAACCGCGACGCCACCACTGGCTGGACCACCCGAAAACGCGCCGACGGCACCACCGAATGGATCCCACCCCCAGACCTCGATCACGGCCAGCCCCACACCAACACCTACTTCCACCCCGACCGCATGTTCGACGACGACGAAGACGATGAAAAAGAGTGTGGCTGAGGGCTTTTCGTCAGCGGGTGACGAACTGCACGACGGCGTCGGTGAAAGCGTCGTTGTCGTCTCCCGCTGCGGTGTGACCGGCGTCGGAAAGTTCGACGAATTCAGCAGTAGGGACCTTTTCGAGGAAATTTTTGACTCCCTCGACGCTGACCACGTCGGACAGCTTGCCGCGGATCAGCAGAATCGGAATGCGAAGGTCGATCGCCGCGCTTTCGAGTTTCTCGACACGCAGATGCGGATCGTCCTCCGGCTTGGTCAGCAGCTTCGGGTCCCAGTGCCAATACCAACGGCCGTTTCGTTGGCGCAGGTTCTTCTTCAAACCCTCCGGACTGCGCGGCCGCGTCCGGTGTGGCAGATATGCCGCGACCGCATCGGCAGCTTGCTCCAGGGAGTCGAAGCCGTGCACATGGCTGAACATGAAGTCGCGGATGCGTGCACTTCCGCTCTTCTCGAACCGCGGCACCACGTCGACGAGCACAAGCTTGCTCACCGTCGCCGGCCCGGCGGCATGGGCAGCAAGAATGCCGGTCAGCCCGCCCATGCTGGCGCCGATCAACGCGACGGGCCGGTCGATGGCGTCGATGACGCGCAGCACGTCGCCGCACAGTGTCTCGAGTGCGTAATCCGCGCCGGGCGCGCGATCACTGTCTCCATGCCCACGAGAATCGAGCGCCACCACATGGAAACCCTTGTCGGCCAATACCTGACCGGTGCTCTTCCACGAGAACCGGTTCTGCCCGCCGCCGTGGAGCATCAGAATCGAGGGCCGCCCGTCAGTGGACGCGTTGTGGTTCCACTCGTCGGCGACCAGCGTCACGTCGTTGACGCCGCAGTAGGTCACCACCTGAGGTGTGCTGCTCATCGGGTCACGGTAGCGGACCCGAGATCGACGGTCTCGTGGACGTCTGCCGCGATGAGTTTGGGTGACAGTGGCAGTCGATACCAGTGACCAGAGGAGGAGAACACCATGCCGTCCATCACCCCGTGCCTGTGGTTCGACGACAACCTCGAGGAGGCCGCGCAGTTCTACACGTCCGTGTTCCCGAACTCAAGAATCGAAGGCTTCGACCGCTATACCGAGGCGGGCCCTGGTACTCCCGGCCAGGTGGCGTCCGGCACATTCGTGCTCGACGGCACCCGCTTCACCGGCCTCAACGGTGGCCCGGTCTTCTCCTTCACCGAGGCGGTGTCGTTCATGGTGCACTGCAGGAACCAGGAGGAGGTCGACTACTACTGGGACCGGCTCGTCGACGGCGGCGAGGAGTCGCAATGCGGGTGGTTGAAAGACCGCTTCGGTTTGAGTTGGCAGATCGTGCCTGACCGCCTCTTCGAATTAGTCAACGATCCGGACCCGGCTCGCGCTGCGGCCGCCACCAAGGCGATGCTCGGCATGCGCAAGATCGTGATCGCCGAATTGGAGGCTGCTGCCGCCGCCGACTGACTCGGCGGTCCCGTTAAGCTGCCGCCATGGGTGAGCCCGGCTGGGTCGAGGTCGACGCGCCGACGGTAACGCTGCGCGGGCTTGCGTGGAGTCCTCGCCAGGGGGCCGGTGATGCGCCAATTGCATTGTGTCTTCACGGTTTTCCTGACACCGCGCATGGCTGGCGCAAAATCGCGCCGAAGCTCACGGCGGCTGGCTGGCGAGTGGTCGCCCCGTTCATGCGGGGATACGCACCGTCGACGATCCCGTCCGACGGCAGCTACCACGTCGGCGCACTGATGGACGACGCGTTGCGTGTCCTCGACGCTCTAGGCCCGACCGGGCGTGACGTGGTCATCGGCCATGACTGGGGCGCGATCGCCGGCGTGGGGCTGGCTGCGATGCCGGACAGCCCGTTCGCCAAAGCCGTCGTCATGTCGGTGCCGCCGCCCGCATCGTTTCAGCCGCTCGGCCGCATTCCGCACACCGGGCGGCTGGCCGCGCAGCTACCGCGTCAGCTGGCTCGCAGCTGGTACATCATGTACTTCCAGCTGCCGATGCTTCCCGAGCGCTCGGCGTCTTGGGTGCCGCGTCGCCTGTGGCGGCAATGGTCGCCGGGCTATCGCGCCGACGAAGATCTCCGCCATGTCGACGCGGCGATCGGCACCCCTGAGAGTTGGCGCGCCGCGCTGGGCCCCTACCGCGCCACCGTCCGCAACACCCGGCCACCCGAGCAGTACGCCGAGTTGCATCGGTACTGGCTCGAGGCGCCGACGCTGCCCACCCTCTACCTGCACGGTAGAGACGACGGCTGCGCTACCGCCGCATACACCGAGTGGGCGCAACGAATCTTGCCGCCAGGCAGCGCCGCACACGTCGTCGACGATGCCGGTCATTTTCTGCAACTCGAACAACCCGACGTCGTGGCCGGCCGCATCGTCGACTTCATCGGTCCGGCTGAGAGCTAAGAGCCCTTCAGTCCTGGGTGCTGACGAGCTACCAAGCCCACGATCAGTTCGCGCGGCGCGAAGCGCGGAAGCAACGCGGCGGCCCGGTTCGCCACCCCCGGCACCACCACACCCTTGCCCGCCGCCAGGCCCTCGATTCCGGCGAGTGCCACCTCCTCGGCGGTCTTCCACATCATTCGCGGCAGCGCCGCCTCGGCCTCTTCGTCGGGAATTCCGGCGGCCTCCCCGAAGCCGGTTTTCACCGGCCCCGGGCACAACGTCGTCGCGCTCACCCCGGTGCCGCGCAGCTCCCCGCGCAACGCATCGGTGTAGGACAGCACAAACGCCTTCGCCGCGCCGTACGACGCCTGACCGGGCACCGGAGCGAACGCGCCGGCCGACGCCACGTTCAGCACGGCACCCCGGCGCCGCTGCACCATGCCCGGCACGAACCGGCAACAGAGGTCGACGACCGCGGCCACATCGACCTCGACCACGTTGAGTTCCTTCTCCGCAACGGCTTTCGCGATCGGGCCGACCGTCGCCAACCCGGCGCTGTTGACCAGGATGTCAACCGTCAGGCCCAGCGCGGCCACCCGTTCCGGCAGCGCAGCTCGCTCAATGCGATCCGACAGGTCGGCGGGCAGCGGATGTGCCGGCGTGTCGAGCTCGCCGGCGAGTGCCTCCAGCTCCGCGGCGCGCCGGGCCACCAAGACGACGCGATGTCCACGCCGCGACAGCTCGCGGGCAATCGCCTCACCGATTCCTGACGACGCGCCGGTGATGAGCGCGGCGCTGCGTTCCGCGGGTCCTGGAAGAGTCATTCGTATGACCGTAGCCCTGACCGCCACCGACGCGCAGGTCTACTGGATGTCGGCCAAGATCCCCAACGACCAGTTCCTGCTCTATGCATTCGACGGCGAGCCAGCCGATCTCACCAGCGCTGTGGCGCAATGCATTCGGCGCGCCAGCGCCTGTTCAGACCTGAGGCTGCGCGTCGACGACAGCTGCCCGCTGACATATCCCAGATGGGTCGCCAACGACGTCACCACCGAGCAGGTGGTGGTCCACGGCGCGGCCGTCAGCTGGCAGCGCTGCCTGGATGCGGTCGCCGAACTGGGCCGCGACCAGCTCGACCTTCGCGGCGCCGCGTGGCGGCTGCACGTGTTCTGCCCGGTGCAGGGCGTGCCGGGTGCCTCGATGGCGTCGACGGTCGCGGTGGTCCAGATGGGTCACGCGCTCGGCGACGGCGTGCGCTCGTCGGCCCTCGCAGCCGTGCTGTTCGGGCGATCCTGCGACGCCGTGCCAGCCGTCACCCGAGGGCGCCGAGGATGTCTTGTGACGCGCGCTCTCGCTGCCGCCCGGGCGCGACGTCAACTCGACCGTGACACCGCCGCGGGCCTCGTCGCGCCGCCGCCACCACCGCGGCCCGCGTTGAGCGTCAACCGCAAGCCTGAAGGCACACCGGCGATCCGCACCTTCACCCGGCCCCGCGGTCAGCTGACTCCTACCGTCACCAGCGCAGTCCTCTCCGCGGTGTCCGAGGCGCTCTCGGCCTACCTGCGTGCCCGCGGCGAGGACCCGTCGACCCTGGGCGCCGAGGTGCCGATGGCCAAACCCGGTGTGCGCTATGCGAACAACCACTTCGGCAATGTCGGCGTCGGGCTGTACCCAGAGCTCCCGCGGACCAGCCGCGCGACGCGGATCGCCGCAGAGTTTGACCATCGTCGGCGCCGAGCCCGACATCCGGCGTTCGCCGCAGGCGACGCCGCGCTGGAAGCCGTTCCCGCCGTGTTGTTGCGCTGGGGCGTCGGGCAATTCGATGCGGATATCCGCTCGCCCGTCGTCATCGGCAACACCGTGGTCTCCAGCGTCAACCGTGGCGCAGCCGACCTGACCTTCGGCGGGCGGCCTGTGCTGCTCACCGCCGGCTACCCGGCGTTGTCACCGATGATGAGCCTGACCCACGGGGTGCACGGCATCGGCGACACGATTGCGATCAGTGTCCATGCCGCCGGATTGGACCTCGACAAGTACGTGAACAGGCTGTCGATGGCATTGCCGCAACACTAGAACACGTTCTAAATTCTGCCTCATGGGATTTCTGAAACCGGAACTGCCCGTCGTCGACTTCGAGGAATGGAGCAAGGGCACCCGCAGCGAAAAAATCCGGCCGATGGCCCGGCACTGGGCCGAGGTGGGCTTCGGCACACCCGTCGCAATGCACTTGTTCTACGTGGTCAAGATCCTGTTGTACATTCTCGGCGGCTGGCTGTTCGCGCTGGCCACCAAGGGCATCGACGGGTTCACCAACGTGGGCGCGTGGTGGTCGGAGCCGATCGTCTTCGAGAAGGTCGTGCTCTACACGATGCTGTTCGAAGTGGTGGGACTGGGCTGCGGCTTCGGGCCGCTGAACAACCGCTTCTTCCCGCCGATGGGCTCGATCCTGTACTGGTTGCGGCCGAAGACGATTCGGCTGCCGCCCTGGCCCAATCGAGTGCCGTTCACCAAGGGGGATAGCCGCACACCGGTCGACGTGCTGCTGTACGCAGCGCTTCTGGTGATGCTGCTGTGGGCGCTGCTGTCCGACGGCACCGGCGGCGTGCCGGGACTGCTGCCGACGTGGCAGATCGCCGTCATCCTCGGGCTCCTGGCCGTCGCGGGCCTGCGCGACAAGGTGATCTTCCTGGCCGCCCGCGGCGAGGTGTACGCAAGCTTTGCGGTGACCTTCCTGTTCGCGAGCGACGACATGATCGTCGCCTCCAAGCTCGTCTTCCTCGTGATCTGGATCGGCGCCGCCACGAGCAAACTCAACAAGCACTTCCCGTTCGTGATCTCGACGATGATGTCGAACAACCCGCTGATCCGCGCCAAGTCGATGAAGCGCAGATTCTTCGAGCACTTCCCCGACGACCTGCGGCCGGGGCGGGTGTCGCGGGTGATCGCACACGTCAGCACCGCGATCGAGATGCTGGTGCCCTTGGTGCTGTTCTTCTCCCACGGCGGCTGGCCGACGGCCATCGCAGCGTTCGTGATGGTGTGCTTCCACTTCGGCATCCTGTCTGCGATCCCGATGGGTGTGCCGCTGGAGTGGAACGTCTTCATGATCTTCGGGGTGCTCAGCCTGTTCGTCGCCCACGCCGACGTCGGTCTGGGTGACGTGAAAAACCCTGTCCCGGTTGCTCTTTTGGTCCTGGTGCTGGCCGCAACGGTGGCCCTGGGCAACCTGTTCCCGCGCAAGATCTCGTTCTTGCCCGGTATGCGGTACTACGCCGGCAACTGGGACACCTCGCTGTGGTGCCTCAAGCCGTCGGCGGCCGAGAAGATCGAACGCGGACTGGTGGCGATCGCCAGCATGCCGCAGAAGCAACTGGAGCGGTTCTACGGCAGCCCCGAGGCCGCGCAGATCCCGATCTACATGGGGTATGCGTTCCGGGGCTTCAACACTCACGGCCGCGCACTGTTCACGCTCGCGCACCGGGCGATGGCCGGACAGAACGAGGACGACTACGTGATCACCGACGGCGAGCGCATCTGCAGCACCGCGATCGGCTGGAACTTCGGCGACGGCCACATGCACAACGAGCAGCTGATCGCGGCGATGCAAAAGCGATGCCACTTCGAACCCGGCGAGGTGCGGGTCGTGCTACTGGACGCCCAGCCCATTCACACGCAGACGCAGCGGTACCGGCTGGTCGACGCGGCCACCGGGGAGTTCGAACGAGGTTACGTGAGAGTCGCCGACATGGTCGTCCGGCAGCCGTGGGACGACGACGTGCCCGTGCACGTCGACGAGTCCTCGACAGGGGCGTCGGCAAGCAGGAAGTGACCCCGCCGCAACCGCCTTCGCAGCCTGGTTGACAATCGACACACGTCAACTTTCGAAGGAGAAGCTCATGGCTGAAGCCGTCATCGTCGAAGCAGTACGTTCGCCGATCGGCAAGCGCAACGGCGGGTTGTCGGGTGTGCATCCCGCCGATTTGTCCGCGCAAGTCCTCAACGCGCTGGTTCAGCGGGCCGGGGTGGACCCCGAGATCGTCGACGACGTCATCTGGGGCTGTGTGATGCAGGCCGGTGAGCAGAGCATGGACATCGCGCGCACGTCACTGCTGGCGGCAGGATGGCCGGAGAGCGTGACCGGCGTGACCGTGGACCGCCAGTGTGGGTCCAGCCAGCAGTCGATCCACTTTGCCGCAGCCGGCGTGGTTGCCGGGCACTACGACGTCGTGGTGGCCGGCGGCGTCGAGTCGATGTCGCGAGTCCCGATGGGCGCCTCTCTGGCCGGCGGCGGAAACCCGTTCCCGCAGGCATTCATGGACCGCTACGGTGTGCACCCCAACCAGGGCATCGGTGCGGAGATGATCGCCGAGCGGTGGGGCTTCGATCGCACCGCGCTCGACGAGTTCTCCCTTGGGTCGCACGAAAAGGCTGCTGCTGCACAGGATTCCGGCGCGTTCGACGACCAGATCACCCCGATCAAGGACCAGGACGGGAACCCCGTGCTCAAGGACGAGGGCATCAGGCGCGGCACCCCGATGGAGAAGATGGCGCAACTGAAGCCCGCGTTCAAAGAGGACGGCGTGATCCACGCCGGCAACTCGTCGCAGATCTCCGACGGCGCGGCCGCAGTGCTGATCACCACCGACGAGAAGGCAAAGTCGTTGGGGCTCAAGCCCATTGCGAAGATCCACACCGCCGTCCTGGCCGGTGCCGACCCGGTGATCATGCTGACCGCGCCGATCCCCGCGACGCAGAAGGCCCTCAAGAAGTCTGGCCTGAGCATCAATGACATCGGCGTGTTCGAGGTCAACGAGGCGTTCGCGCCGGTTCCGCTGGCCTGGCTGCACGACATCGGTGCCGACGAGAAGAACCTGAACCCCAACGGCGGCGCGATCGCGCTGGGCCACCCGCTCGGCGGGTCAGGCGCCCGGATCATGACGACGATGGTTCATCACATGCGCGACAAGGGAATTCGCTACGGACTGCAGACCATGTGCGAAGGCGGCGGCCAGGCCAACGCCACCATCGTGGAACTTCTGTGAGCGAGCCTCCGGCGCTCGTCGAGCGTCGCGGCAACGTCGAGGTGATCACGATCAACCGTCCCGAAGCCCGCAATGCGGTCAACGGGGCGGTGAGCACCGCGGTCGGAGAGGCGCTGGAACACGCCAACAACGACCCCGACGTGTGGGCGGTGGTGATCACCGGCGCAGGGGACAAGTCGTTCTGCGCCGGAGCAGACCTCAAGGCCATCGCCCGCCGCGAGAACCTGTACCACCCCGAGCACGGCGAGTGGGGCTTCGCCGGGTACGTACACCACGTCGTCGACAAGCCGACGATCGCGGCCGTCAACGGCACCGCCCTCGGCGGCGGCACCGAGATCGCCCTCGCCAGCGACCTGGTGGTGGCCGACCAGAGCGCGACATTCGGTCTGCCGGAGGTCAAACGGGGACTGGTCGCCGCGGCGGGTGGGGTGTTCCGGATCGTCGACCACCTGCCGCGCAAGGTGGCGCTCGAGATGTTGTTCACGGGCGACCCGATCTCGGCGGCCGACGCTGCGCGGTGGGGCATGGTCAACGAAGTCGTGCCGGACGGGACGGCGCTGGAGGCGGCGCTGGCACTGGCGCAGCGCATCACCGTCAACGCGCCGCTGGCCGTTCAGGTGAGCAAGCGGGTGGCCTACGGCGTCGACGACGGCGTGATCACCGACGAAGAGCCGAAATGGGCGCGGCTGTTCAACGAAGTCAGAACGCTGATGAAGTCGCAGGACGCCAAGGAGGGGCCGCTGGCGTTCGCCGAGAAGCGCCAGCCCGTGTGGAAGGCCAGGTAGCGCATGCCGTTGATCGTGCCCGTGCGAGGCCGGACCCCGCACATCCATCCCGAGGCCTGGGTGGCCCCGAACGCTTCGGTGATCGGCCAGGTGACGGTCTCGGCCCGCGCCAGCGTCTGGTATTCGGCGACGCTGCGTGCCGAGGCCGAACCGATCCACGTCGGCGCCGGCACCAACATCCAGGACGGCGTCACCGTCCACGTCGATTCCGAATATCCCGTGCACATCGGAACCGGTGTGAGCATCGGCCACAACGCGGTGGTCCACGGCTGTGAAGTGGCAGACCATGTGCTGGTGGGCATGGGCGCAATCATCATGAACGGCGCGGTGATCGGCACCTGCTCGCTGATCGCCGCCGGCGCACTGGTGCCGCAGGGCATGGTGGTCCCGCCACGGTCGTTGGTGACCGGGGTGCCCGGACGCGTGCGGCGCGAACTCAGCGACGCCGAGGTGGCCACCAATCAGCAGAACGCGGCGGTCTACGAACGCCTCGCCGAGTTACACCGCGGAGCGTCTTAGAGCTTCTCGCGGAACGTCACCCAGACATCCCCGGTGTCGTGCACGCCGACGGGCCGGCTCATCGCATCCAAGATCGCGTCGACCTCCTTGTGGTCCAGCTCGACGGGAGGCAGCCGGTCGCCGTTGTCGTCACGGACGTCGTACTCGAACACCAGCTCGGCGAGCGGGTGCAGCCAGTGCGACACCGTCACCTCCTTGCCGTCGCCGTTCTGGTACGTACCGGTCAAGAAGAAGCCGCCGCCATGCTGGAAGCGGCGATGGATCGCGGCCTGCAGATGAGCCAGGAAATGGTTGGTGAACTGAAGCGGCAGCTCGCGATCTCCGCTACGCAGCGTGGCCAATCTGACGTCTCCTTCCGTGGGCAACTCAGCACAGCACTACCCACAGCCTAGGAAGACGGTGTCGCGGCCCGGCGAAATTGGGTAATCGCCTACGGTGACCAATGTGCGTGCTCTCGTCACCGGAGCCACCGGATATGTCGGATCGCGGCTCGTCGCGGCGTTGGTCCGCGACGGCCATCAGGTCGTTGCAGCGAGCCGAAATCCGGCCTCGCTCAAGCGGTTTGGCTGGTATGACGACATCCAGCCGGTCGCCCTCGACGCGGCGAACCTCGACGCGACCCGGGCGGCGTTGGCCGATGCCGGGCCCGTCGACGTCGTCTACTACCTGGTGCACGGCATCGGACAGCCGGGCTTTCGTGACGCCGACAACCGTGCGGCTGCCAACCTCGCGACCGCTGCCAAAGAAGCCGGAGTGCGGCGCATCGTCTACCTCGGCGGATTTGTGCCCGACGACGACGACCTCTCCGAGCACCTGGCCAGCCGCGCCGAGGTGGCGGCGTCGCTGTCGGTCGACGGTGGTGCGGAAGTGGTCTGGCTCGGCGCGGCGATGATCATCGGGGCGGGGTCGACGTCGTTCGAGATGCTGCGGTACGTCGGCGACCGCTTCCTGCTCTTTCCGCTGCTGCCGTGGGCGGCCAATCCGATGGATCCGATCTCAATCCGCGACGTCCTGTACTACCTTGTCGCCGTGGCCGACTCCGACCGCGTGCCCGCGGGCGGCTACGACATCTGCGGGCCGGAGACAACGACGTACCGGGACCTTCTGTTCGACTACGCCCGCGCGACCGGCAGCTGGCGGGCCGGGCTGCCTGTGCGTGGCATCGACACGGCTTTGGTGTCGCGGGTGACGGCGGTCGCGCTGCCGGTTCCCGGTGGTCTCGCCGCCGACCTCGTCGAGTCGCTCGACCACCCGATGACCGCCTCCGAGCACCGGCTGAGCGACCTGGTGCCCGACCCCCCGGGTGGGCTGACCCCGATCGCGGACGCGATCGCCGCGTCCGTCGCCACTCGCACGCCTCGGCCGGTCAACGAGCTCGCCGACCCGCATCACCTCGCCGATACCGACCCCGACTGGGCGGGCGGCGACGTGCTTGCGCTGCAGCGGCGGGTCCGCGCGGTGACCCCGGCGGCCGCCCGGCCAGCGCTGGAACTGGTCAACCTGGTGCCCGGCCCCGTGGCCGGGGTGCTTCGCACGGGGCTGGACATTCTTGCCGAACTCACGCCGAACGGAAAATCTGCATGACGCAACAGGCGCCGGAAACCACACGGCCCGGACTGCTGGGCGAAATCAAAGAGATCGCGACCACGGTCGCGGTTCCGTACCACGAGCCCCCCGCGGTGGTCGTTCGGCGGCGCATCGTCGTCGCGGTGTTCTTGGTGATCGGTGCCGTGGTGCTCGGGTTCTCGCTGAAACGGCCCGCCGGCGACGACTCGTTCTATTGGTCGACGTTCCTGCTGGCCGGGGTGTGGTTCGCCGGCGCATTGTTGTCGCGGCCGCTGCACCTCGGCTGCATCAAGTTCCGCGGCCGCAACCAGCGACCGGTCATCACCGGCACAGTGGTCGGACTGGCGCTGGGCGGTGCGTTTCTGCTCGGCGGCTTGGGCGCGCGCGAAATCCCGGCGGTCAACGACTACGTCACCCGCGTTCTCGAGTTCGCCGACCGCGGCTCGCTGCCGCTGGTTCTGATGATCACGCTGATCAACGGCATCGCCGAAGAATGCTTCTTCCGGGGAGCGCTGTACTCGGCGTTGGGCCGGTTCTATCCAGTGGTCTTCTCGACGCTGCTGTACATCGCCGCGACCCTGGCCAGTGGCAACCCGATGCTCGGCTTCGCCGCGGTCATCCTGGGCACGGTGTGCGCCCTTGCGCGCCGCGCGACCGGCGGAGTGCTGGCGCCCATCCTCATCCACTTCTGGTGGAGCGTGCTGATGGTGCTGGCGCTGCCGCCGATCTTCGGCCTCTCGGCAGGACGGTGACCGATTCATGACCTACGACGTCGTCCTCCGCAACGGCCTGTGGTTCGACGGAACCGGCGCCGCGCCTTCGCTTCGCACCATCGGCGTGCGCGACGGCATCGTCGCGCAGGTGTCCGCAGAGCCGCTGGACGAGACCGGCTGCCCAGAGGTGATCGACGCGGCCGGCAAGTGGGTGGTCCCCGGGTTCATCGACGTGCATACCCACTACGACGCCGAGGTGCTTCTGGATCCCGGCTTGCGCGAGTCCGTGCGGCACGGCGTCACCACGGTGCTGCTGGGCAACTGCTCGCTGTCGACCGTCTACGCCGACGCCGCCGACGCGGCCGATCTGTTCAGCCGCGTGGAGGCGGTGCCGCGCCAGTACGTGCTCGATGCGCTGAACGCCAAGAAGACGTGGTCGACGCCCGCCGAATACGTGCGGGCGCTCGACGATCTGCCGCTGGGGCCGAATGTCGCCTCGATGCTTGGCCATTCGGATCTGCGCACCTCGGTGCTCGGGCTGGGGCGCGCCACCACGGGCGACGTCAGGCCCACCGACGCCGAACTGGACAAGATGGCTCAGTTGCTCGAGGAGGCTCTGGACGCCGGGCTTCTGGGCATGTCCGGGATGGATGCGCCGATCGACAAGCTCGACGGCGACCGGTACCGCTCGCGAGCGCTGCCGTCGACCTTCGCGACGTGGCGTGAACGGCGCCGGCTGATCGCGGTGCTGCGCAAGCGTGACCGCCTACTGCAGAGCGCACCCAACGTCGAGAATCCGCTTTCGGGGCTGTTGTTCTTCGCCTCCAGCAGCCGAATGTTCGGCCGGCGCAAGGGCGTTCGGATGAGCCTGCTGGTATCGGCGGACGCCAAGTCGAACCCGGGCGCGGTGAAGGTGTTCGGGCCGCTGACCCGGCTGCTCAACAAGCTGTTCGACGCGAGCATTCGGTTCCAGCACCTGCCGGTGCCGTTCGTGCTCTATTCCGACGGCATCGCTCTGCCGGTGTTCGAAGAGTTCGGCGCGGGCACTGCCGCATTGCACCTGCGGGATCAGTTGCAGCGCAACAGCTTACTGGCCGACACCGAGTACCGTCGCCGCTTCCGTCGGGAATTCGACAAGGTCAAGCTCGGACCGACGTTGTGGCATCGCGACTTTCACGATGCGGTGATCGTCGACTGCCCTGACGTCGGCTTGGTGGGCAAGAGCTTCGGGCAGATCGCCGACGAACGCGGTCTGCACCCGCTGGATGCGTTCCTCGACGTGCTCGTCGAGAACGGCGAGCGCAACGTGCGGTGGACCACTGTGGTGGCCAACCACCGGCCCTCGCAGCTGGACAAGCTGGCCGTCGAGCCGACCGTGCACATGGGGTTCTCCGATGCCGGTGCGCATCTGCGCAACATGGCGTTCTACAACTTCCCGCTGCGGCTGCTCAAGCGTGTGCTGGACGCGCAGCACGCCGGAAAGCCGTTCATGACCGTCGAGCATGCGGTGCACCGGCTGACCGCCGAGGTGGCCGACTGGTTCGGGCTGGACGCGGGCACTCTGCGCGGGGGCGACCGCGCGGATTTCGTGGTGATCGATCCGGCTGGGCTCGACGACTCGGTGGACGGCTACTACGAGGAGCAGGTGCCGTTCTACGGCGGGCTGAGCCGAATGGTCAACCGCAACGACGCCGCCATCGTGGCCACAGGGGTCGGGGGCGCGGTGGTCTACCGCAGCGGCGTGTTCCGGGACGGGTACGGCACCACCTCCAAGTCGGGACGATTCCTGGGTGCGGAAGCCCAAGAGTCTGCCTTCACCTGAGGTGAGCGCGGGATCGCACTGCACGATCGGCTACCGTCGGCGTCATGTCTGAGGTTTCCGGTCACGACCGCATCGACGACGTCGCGCCAGGCGACATCATCGCGCTCGACCGCGGCACCGGAGAGCATCCGTACAAGGTGGTGTTCAAGGACGCCAACGACGGCGGGTACGTCGTCACGCTGGAAGGCGACGACGGTGAGACGTTCCAGGTAGACCTGAGATCCGGCACGACGGTCAAGCGGTCGCTGGCGGCCAAGTGGGAATCGTCGCAGAGCCCGACACCACACTCGGACGCCGGCGGCTCCTAGCGGTCCTTGAACGTGGGCGGGCGCCGCTGCTGGAATGCGGTTGTGCCCTCGATGAAGTCGTGCGACGTGATCAACACCGACTGGCCTTGCTTCTCGCGTTCGAACGCCGCCTCGAGCTCGGTCAGTGTCGCGGCGTTGATGGCCTCTTTGGTCTTGCGGAACGCCACCGCCGGCCCGTTGACCAGGGTCGCGACGACCTTGTCGACCTCGGCGTCGAATTTGCCGGCGGGATAGACGGCGGTGACCAGGCCCCAGTCCACCGCCTCGCGGGCGGAGATCCGTTCAGCCAGTAGTGCCATGCGCATCGCCCGTAACCGGCCGGCCGCCGCGGCCACCAGCGCAGACGAGCCACCGTCGGGCATCAAGCCGATCTTGGTGAACGCGAGCATGAAAAACGCGTTCTCCGAAGCCAATACGACGTCGCAGCCGAATGCCAACGAGGTCGCGACACCGGCCGCCGGGCCGTGCACCACCGCGACGGCCGGCTTCGGCAGCCTGGTGATGGCGCGAACCGCGCGGTTCGCTTCGTCGATGATCTTCGTGGGAGAGCTTGCGCCACCGCCCTTTTGATCTTCCTCGCTGATGCCCGCGCCGGAACTGAACCCGCGGCCGGCCCCGCCGAGGCGCACCACGCGCACGCGGTCGTCGTCACCCGCCTGTTCCACCCAGTCGGCGATCCCGGACAGCATCGCCTCGGTGAGCGAGTTCAGGCTTTCCGGACGGTTCATCGTGATCGATAGCACGCCACCGGCGAGCTCGAGCGAGAGGCCGTTGACAGCTCGATAGGCCTCGGTGCTGGAATCGAGGGTCGTCATGGCTACACCTTATGGCTCTGTTAAGTTCGACCAACCAGTAGGTCGGTACGGTGAGCGACCCAGGAAAGGAAACGATCAGTGGAGATCAAAGACGCCGTAGCACTCGTCACCGGCGGTGCGTCAGGCCTCGGGCTCGCGACGGCGAAGGCGCTGCTCGACGAGGGTGCCCAGGTGGTGATTCTCGACCTGCCGACCAGCAAGGGCGAAGAGGTGGCCAAGGAACTGGGCGACCGTGCTCGATTCGCACCTGCCGACGTCACTGACGAGGCGGCGGTGACCAAGGCGCTCGACCTCGCCGAGTCGCTGGGCCCGGTGCGGATCAACGTGAACTGCGCGGGCATCGGCAGCGCGGTGAAGACGCTGAGCAAGAACGGCCCGTTTCCGCTGGACGTGTTCACCAAGACCGTCCAGGTCAACCTGATCGGCACTTTCAACGTGCTGCGCCTCGCCGCCGAGCGCATCGCGAAGACCGAGCCCGTGGGTCCGCCGGACAGCCCTGAGCGCGGCGTGATCGTCAACACCGCATCCGTCGCGGCGTTCGAAGGGCAGATCGGCCAGGCCGCCTACTCGGCGTCGAAGGGCGGCGTGGTCGGAATGACCGTGCCGATCGCGCGTGATCTGGCCCGCGAGTTGATCCGGGTGTGCACGATCGCGCCCGGTCTGTTCAAGACACCGCTGTTGGGCTCGCTGCCCGAGGAGGCGCAGAAGTCGCTGGGTGCGCAGGTTCCGCACCCGGCCCGCCTGGGCGATCCTGCCGAGTACGCCGCGTTGGCCGTGCACATCGTCAAGAACCCGATGCTCAACGGTGAGGTGATTCGCCTCGACGGTGCGATCCGGATGGCCCCGAGGTAGCGGGATGATCAAAACCAAATTCACCGAGGCCTTCGGTGTCGAGCACCCGATCGTCCAGGGCGGCATGCAGTGGGTTGGTCGGGCGGAACTCGTTGCTGCCGTTGCGAATTCGGGTGCACTGGGCTTCATCACCGCGTTGACGCAGCCCACCCCGGCGGATCTGGCCAACGAGATCGCCCGCTGCCGGGAGCTGACCGACAAGCCGTTCGGGGTCAACCTGACGATTCTGCCGACGATCAATCCGCCGCCGTACGACGAATACCGCAAGGTGATCGTCGACTCGGGCATCAAGATCGTCGAGACCGCGGGCTCCAACCCGGCGCCGCACCTGCCGATGTTCCACGACAACGGGATCAAGGTGCTGCACAAGTGCACGTCGGTGCGGCACGCGGTGAAGGCGCAGAGCCTGGGCGTGGACGGCATCAGCATCGACGGGTTCGAATGCGCGGGGCATCCCGGCGAGGACGACATTCCGGGGCTGGTGCTCATTCCCGCGGCTGCCGACAAGATCGAGATTCCGATGATCGCCTCCGGTGGTTTCGCCGACGGCCGGGGCCTGGTGGCCGCGCTGGCGCTCGGCGCCGACGGCATCAACATGGGCTCGCGGTTCATGTGCACGGTGGAATCGGGAATCCATCAGAACGTCAAGGAAGCGATCGTCGCCGGCAGTGAGCTCGACACCGAGCTGATCTTCCGGCCGCTGCGCAACACCGCGCGGGTGGCCAGCAACGCGGTGTCGCGCGAGGTGGTGCAGATTCTCGACAATGGCGGCCAGTTCGAGGACGTCAAGGATCTGGTCGCCGGCGTGCGCGGGGTCAAGGTGTTCGAGAACGGCGACCTCGATGCGGGCATCTGGTCGGTGAGCACGGCGATGGGGCTGATCAACGACATCCCGACCGTCGGCGAGCTGGTGTCACGGATTGTGACCGAGGCGGAAGAACTGATCAGCGGGCGACTGGCCCGGATGATCGGATCGGACGAAGACGAAAAGGTTCCGGCATAGCCGGCTCGATCGGCATGAGCTGTCAGTAAGGCCGGCGCCGAGCAAACTTCGGCGCCGGCCTTCGGTCAGACGGCGGGTGCCAGCGGATGCCAGTCGTCGAGTTGCTCTGAGGTGTCGCCTTCTACCAACAGATCACCGTGGTAGAGGGCGTCGAAGTCAACTTTGATGACGTCGGCGCTGGTGTCATCGATCCACATGCCAGTGAGCGTATGGGCCGCCTCTAAGAAGACTTTGAGTCACGTTTCGGAAAACGGTGGCAATTCTTACCGACGGGTAGGGTCGAGCGGTTTGCCGTTGACCGCCATGAGTTATCGCTGATAAGTTACCGCCGATACGTATGTAGGGCGGAAGGACGTTGCGTGCTCGCCGGAATCGCTCGAATGGCCATCGCGGCGCCGCGGCGCGTCATCGCCGTCGCACTGCTTCTCATGGTGGGCACCGCGGTGTTCGGCATTCCCGTCACGAAGAGCCTGTCGGCGGGGGGTTTCCAGGACCCGACGTCGGAGTCGGCGCAGGCCGCGACCATGCTGTCACGCACCTTCGGGCAAGGCGACATGGAACTGGTGGTCAGCGTCACCTCCCCTGCGGGTGCTCAAAGCCCACAGGCACGCGCGGCCGGCCTCGACATCGCACGCCAGCTGCAAGAGTCACCGTTCGTCGCGCAGGTGACCTCGGCGTGGACGTCGGGTCCTGCCGCGGCGCCGGCGTTGATCAGCAAGGATGGCCAGACCGGGTTGATCGTCGCCGGCATCTCCGGCACCGAAAGCGAAGCCCAGCAGCGTGCCAAGGCCTTGGCCGCCCGGGTCGCCCATGACCGCGACGGCGTGACCGTCAAGGCCGGCGGCGAAGCCATGATCTACGTGCAGATCAACGGCCAGAGCGAAAAAGACCTGCTGCTGATGGAATCGATCGCGATCCCGCTCAGCTTCCTGGTCCTGGTGTGGGTGTTCGGCGGGCTGCTCGCGGCCGCGCTGCCGCTGGCGGTCGGCGGGTTCGCGATCCTCGGCTCGATGGCCGTTCTTCACGCGATCACGTTCGCCACCGACGTTTCGATCTTCGCGCTGAACCTGACCGTCGCGATGGGACTCGCGCTGGCCATCGACTACACCCTGCTGATCATCAGCCGCTACCGAGACGAGCTCGCCGACGGCCGTCCGCGCGACGAGGCGCTGATCCGGACGATGGCCACCGCGGGACGCACTGTGCTGTTCTCGGCGATGACGGTCGCGCTGTCGATGGTCGCGATGGTGTTGTTCCCGATGTACTTCCTGAAGTCGTTCGCCTACGCCGGTGTCGCGGTGGTGGCATTCGCCGCGGCGGCCGCGATTGTGGTGGCGCCGGCGGCTATCGCGCTGCTGGGCGAGCGGCTGGACTCGCTGGACGTGCGCAAGCTCGGCCGCCGAATTTCGGGGCGGCCAGAACCCGTCGCGAAGCCGGTGCAGCAGACGTTTTGGTACCGCTCGACGAAATTCGTTATGCGCCATGCCATTCCGGTAGGCGTCGTGATCATCGTGCTGCTGCTCGCGCTCGGTGCGCCGTTCCTGGGCGCCAAGTGGGGCTTCCCCGACGATCGCGTGCTGCCGCAGTCCGCGTCGGCGCGCCAGATCGGCGACAGCCTGCGCAGCGACTTCGCGGTGGACAGTGCCATGAACGTGACCGCGGTGATCCCCGACATGTCCGGGGTCAGCCCACAAGAGCTGGGCCGCTACGCCGCCGAATTGTCGACGGTGCCGGACGTCTCGTCGGTCTCCACGCCGGTCGGTACCTTTGTGCGTGGTGCGCCGGCCGGGCCGCCGTCCGCCGCCACCGGGATGAAGGACAACAGCGCGTTCGTCACGATCGGCAGTACCGCGCCGCTGTTCACCGCGGCCTCGGAAACGCAGCTCGACCGGCTGCACGCCGTCACCGGCCCCGGCGGCCACGACGTGCTGCTGACCGGTACCGCGCAGATCAACCGGGACAGCAGCCATGCGGTCACGTCTCGTATCCCCGCGGTGCTCACAGTGATCGCGGTCATCACGTTCGTGCTGCTGTTCATGCTCACCGGCAGTGTGGTGCTACCGCTGAAAGCCTTGCTGCTCAACGTCTTGTCGTTGACCGCCGCGTTCGGTGCACTGGTGTGGATCTTCCAGGAGGGCCACCTCGGGGCGTTCGGCACCACACCCACCGGCACGCTCGTCGCCAACATGCCGGTGCTGCTGTTCTGCATCGCGTTCGGGCTGTCGATGGACTACGAGGTGTTTTTGGTCTCGCGGATCCGCGAGTTCTGGCTGCAATCGCCGCAGACGCGCACCGACAACGACGAGAGCGTCGCGCTTGGTCTCGCCCGCACCGGCCGCGTGGTGACGGCCGCGGCGCTGCTGATGTCGATTTCGTTCGCCGCGCTGATCGCAGCGCAGGTGGCATTCATGCGGATGTTCGGCGTGGGTCTCACGTTGGCCGTGCTGGTCGATGCGACGCTGGTGCGGATGCTGTTGGTCCCGGCGTTCATGCATGTGTTGGGGCGGGCGAACTGGTGGGCGCCCAAGCCGTTGGCGCGTCTGCACGCGCGGTTCGGAATCAGCGAAGCGCCCGCGCTCGCGACGAGCGAGACGAAACCGCGTGTCCAGTCCCGCGCCTAGTTCCGATCGCAGGCGCCGATCTCCGCGCGGCGCCGGTGACCAGCTGCGCGACGAGATCCTCGACGCTGCCACCGAGCTGCTGCTGAAAACCGGTCAGGCCAAAGCGGTTTCGATCCGTTCGGTGGCCCAGCGCGTCGGCGTCACGCCACCGTCGATCTACCTGCACTTCAAGGACAAGGACGCACTGCTCGACGCGGTCTGCGCACGGTATTTCGAGAAGCTCGACGAAGAGATGCAACGAGCGACGATAGGGCAGACGACCACGATGGACGTGCTGCGCGCCCAGGGTCAGGCCTATGTGCGGTTCGCGTTGCAGACGCCCGAGTTGTACCGGATCGCCACGATGAGCGAGGGCCGCCCCGGCAGCGACGTGGATCTCACCCTCAACAGCTCGGCGTTCACCCACATGCGTGCCACCGTGCAAGCGTTGATGGACCAGGGCATCTACGTCCAAGACGACGCGACCACCACAGCGCTCGAGATGTGGACCGCCGCGCACGGCGTCGCGGCGCTGCTGATCGCCAAACCGTATCTGCCGTGGGGTGACGTGGAGCAGTTCACCGACCGGGTGCTGCGCGCGGTGTGCTGCGGCCAGATCGTCAGCGGGATAATCGGCTACGACGCCAGCCCACAGGACGCCATCAACACGATCATGAAAATCAAAGAGGCAGAACATGAGTGACGAAGCCATCCGCGTCGAGAACCCGCTGTTCGCCCGGATCTGGACGGTGCTGTCGCGCCATGAGCCGCCGAAACTGCGGGAGCTGCGTCGGCGAAACCTCGCCGGGCTCACCGGCCGGGTGCTGGAAGTGGGTGCAGGCACCGGCTCGAATTTCGTGCACTACCCGACCACGGTCGAGGAGGTGATCGCCGTGGAGCCCGAGCCGCGGCTCAATGCGATCGCCCGCCGAAGCGCCCACACGGCGCCGGTGCCCATCACCGTCGTGGATTGCGCGATCGAAGACTTGACGTCGGGCGCGCCGTTCGACGCCGTGGTGTGCTCGCTGGTGCTGTGTTCGGTCGAAGACCCCGAAGCCGTGCTGCGGCGACTGTTTTCGATGCTGCGGCCGGGTGGCGAGCTGCGCTATCTGGAACATGTGGCCAGCGGCGGTGTTCGCGGCCGGATGCAACGGCTGGCCGACGCGACGATCTGGCCGCGGCTGGCCGGCAACTGCCACACGCACCGCGACACCGAGCGGGCGATTGCCGCCGCGGGCTTCGTGCCGCAGACGGCCCGGCGCGAGTGGACGCTTCCGGGATGGGTCCCGGTGCCGGTGTCCGAGCACGCGCTGGGCCGGGCGGTGCGGCCCGCGTAGGTGCTCAGCCGACCAGCTCCACGATGCGGTCGAGCAACGTCGGGAGCGCACGCGCGGCGGTGTCGCGGACCGTGACGGTCGCGAAGTCAGACAGCAGCGTGGCGTCGGGGTTGACTTCGATGACGGGGATGCCCTGGGCCAGTGCAGCCGACGGCAAACCCGCTGCCGGGTAGACGATCCCGGACGTGCCCACCACGATCACCACGTCGGCGGCTGCCACAGCGTCGACGGCCTGCTGCCACGGCTCGTCGGGCAGTGGCTCGCCGAACCACACCACGCCAGGACGGATCCGGCCGCCGCAGTCGCACAACGGCGGGTCCACGGCGCCGACGGGTTCGGTCATCTGTGGCAGATCGCCGCGATACTCCTTGCCGCATTCCGAGCAGTGGAACTCGAACAGACTGCCGTGCAAGTGGGCGACATGGCGGCTGCCCGCACGCTCGTGCAGGTTGTCGATGTTCTGGGTGACGACGCGCACGTCGGCGTGACGCTGCCAGTCGGCCACGGCGTAGTGGCCGGGGTTGGGCTCGACGGACCGCACGAGGTGGTAGCGCCACAAGTACCACGCCCACACCACGTCGGGCTGTCGCAGCCACGCGGCCGGGCTGGCGAGCTCTTCAGGGTCGAAGGTCTCCCACAGGCCGGTCTGGGCGTCGCGGAACGTCGCAACGCCGCTTTCGGCCGACATCCCGGCACCGCTGAGCACCGTTACACGCACGGAATCCACGGTAGCGGCAGGTCGCGCTATGTTGAGCAGGTGTCCGAGTTGGCCGACTGGGTGCGGCTGGACAGCACGGCGGGCACACCGCTGTTCGATCAGTTGAGGACCCAGATCATCGGCGGCATCCGGGACGGCCGGCTGGCCGCGGGCACCCGGCTGCCGACGGTGCGCGCCTTGGCGAGGCGGCTCGGGCTGGCGGCCAACACCGTGGCGCGGACCTACCGCGAACTCGAGCTGGCAGGGTTGGTCGAGACGCGCGGCAGGCACGGCACTTTCGTTTGCGGCGCCGATCCCGGCGAGGCGGCGATGGCAGCGGCCGCGCGGTCATTCGTCGACGCGGCGCGTGCGCTGGGGGTCGGCGAGCAGGAGGCCCTGCGCTACGTCGAGACAGCGTTCCGGTCGCAGGGCTAACCGAACTCCAGCAGCGTCAGCGTCGGCCGGAACGGATCGAACAGCGGGAGTCGTTGCAGCGTCCACACCAGCACGTTGAACACGGGTCCGCGCCCGCGCGGCAAAGGCAAGTCGTGCACGGCCCGCACGCCCGGCACCGTGTTCACCAGCTCGGCGATCTGCGCCACCGACAAGCTGAACGGCATCGGGGGCACCCGGTAGCGCAGCGAGGTGCGAAAGCCGCGGCGGATCAGCGTGGTAGCCGAGTGCGGCGGCAGGTCGAACATCATCTGGCCGCCGGGGAATCGGCGCGCGCACTCGGTGATCAGGCCCATCGCCTCGTCGGGCTGCAAGTACATCAGCAGACCCTCGGCGGTGATGAACACGCCCGGCGCGGGGTCGACGTCGTCCATCCAGGAAAAGTCCAGTGCCGACTGCGCGCGTTCGGTGATCCGCTCGGAGCGCGGCAGCAACCGTCGGCGCAACTCGATCATCGGCGGCAAATCAACAGTGAGCCAACGGAATTCGTGACCGACGTCGGACGCGTCGAGCCGCCAGAAGCTGGTTTGCAGACCTTCGGCGAGCGCCACGACAGTGGCCGACGGATGCGCGGCGAGATAGCGCCGGGCGTTGTTGTCGAAAGCCAGCGCGCGCACCGCGACGTCTTGGCGCGGGCCCATGCCGAACTTGGCGAAGTCGTAGTCGATGGAGTCCATCAGCTTGATCGCCATCGGGTCGTCGATGATCCGATCCGGCCTGCGGGCTTCGTTTGCGCGCGCCCGCAACGTCATCAGTGCCGTCTCGGAGACGCCGGTCAGCGCGGTCGCGTCGGCGCGGTGGCCGTTCAGGGAGCTCATCGTCGCGCCAGTTTACCGGCGCAGGACCTTCTCGAGCGTGCGCAGGTTGCGGGTGGTGGTCGACGACTTGTAGCGCTTTTTGCCCATGGTCTTGCCCATCGCGCTGTCGAGTGTCTTCGACCGCGGCACTTGCCAGTAGATCACGCCGTTGCCGCGTTGAATCCGCTCGCCGGGGCCGGGGGACAGCGCTGCGAGTTCGTCGAGCACGTCGGGATCGGAGACGAACGTGACGTACGAGTGGGTGTCGGCCACCTCGCGTTCGAAGGGATAGCTGTCGGAGATCTCTTGCAAGGTGTCGAGGTCGTAGACCAGAACCCACGCGTCGTAGCCGAAGTTCTCGCGCAGCGCGGCTTCGGCGTTGGTGCGCACCGTGGCCGCTTTGGCCTTCGATTCCAGCAAGACATTCCCGCTCGCCAGGATGGTCTGCACCTTGTCGAAGCCCGCGTCGGTGAGCGCTTTGGCCACGTCGGCCATCTTGAGGTTGACCCCGCCGACGTTCACGCCTCGCAAGAACGCGGCGTAGCGAGTCATTGGGTCATCGTAAGCGCGGCACTTGGACGTAGGCTCGCACTATGGCGCCCCAGGCTTTCGACGACAAGCTGCTCGCCGTGATCCGCGGAAACTCGCTGGGCGTGCTGGCCACCATCAAGCGCGACGGGCGGCCGCAATTGTCGAATGTCTCCTACTACTTCGATCCGCGCACCTCGGTGATCGAGGTGTCGATCACCGAGCCGCGGGCCAAGACCCGAAACCTGCGCCGCGACCCGCGGGCGTCGATTCTGGTGAGCGCCGACGACGGCTGGTCCTATGCGGTGGCCGAGGGGACCGCAGAACTGAGCCCGCCGGCCGCGGACCCGCACGACGACACGGTCGAGGGCTTGATTGCGTTGTACCGCAACATCGCCGGCGAGCATCCCGATTGGGACGACTACCGCCGGGCGATGGTCACCGACCGCAGAGTCCTGATGCGGCTGCCGATCTCGCATGTGTACGGCATGCCGCCCGGGATGCGTTAGCGGCGCTGGGTCTCGCGGTGCTGCTGCACCAGGATCGCGCCAAGGCACACCGCAGCCAGCGCCGCGACCGCAACCGCGAAAGCTATTCCGGCAGTGCGCAATCCCCACGTCTCAGCCGCGAAGCCCTCGCCGATCACGGGCAGCGAGATCGCGATGTAGGCGACGACGAAGTACGTCGAACTCACCTCTGCGCGTCGATCCGGTGGCGTCTGCTCGGCCACGGCGGCCAGACCGCGGGTGAAACTGACGCCTTGCCCGGCGCCCGCCACCACGGCGCCGACAATCAGCAGCGGCAGGCTCGAAAAGCCAAGGGCCGCGGCGATGATCAGCATCCCGAACGCCAACGTCGCGCAGCCGACAGCCACCGCGCGCTGCGGGTCGATCCGCCCGGACATCAATTGGGCGATTGCCGACGCCGCGAAGATCGAGCACACGACCGCCCCAGCCACCGCATGGTTGCCGACGTCGATGATGCCTGCCAGAAACGACGGCGACACCGCGGTGAACAGGCCGAGCACGGCGAAACCCGCGAACCCGGCGGTGGCCGCGACGGCGAACACCGCGCGGACATGAGGCGGCACTGCGAGCCGCTGAAGGCCAATGCGGCCCGAGCGCGGGCTGGTTTCGGGCGCGACGAGCACACCGGCGGCGGCGAGCGTCATCAGCACGATGTGCACCGCGAACGACAGCGCCAGCGGAGCGGGCGCGTACTGCACCAGCAGTCCGGCCAGCAGCGGCCCGACGCCGAGGCCGCCGATGTTGGCGACGGTCGCGATCCCCGCCGCGCGGCCGCGCCAGTGTTCGGGTGCCGCCTCGATGACGGCGGCGGTGGCGGTTCCGGTGGCCACCCCCGCCGACAGGCCCGAGAGCAACCGGCCGAGCAGCAGGTCGTCGACGCCGTTGGCGGCCAGGAATGCGACTGCGCTACCGACCGCAAAAGCGATGGCCAACAACAACATCGGGCGTCTGCCCACCGCGTCGGACCAGCGGCCGAACAGCAGCAGTGCGGCCAGCACCCCGCCGGCGTACGTTGCGAACACCACGGTGGTGGTCAGCACCGAGAAGTGCATGCGCTCGGAGTACAGCGCGTACATGGGCGTCGGCAGCGTAGTGCCGAGCATGAGCGCGGCGAACACGTACGCCAACAGTGGAAAGGCGAACGTGGTCCGCCGGCTGGTATTCAGCGCCTGATACTCCTGTCGTCCTGGGTCGGGGCTCTAGACTAAGCCGGTGCCGAAGCTGCAGTTGGTGGGTGATCCGGCCGCCGATGCGTTGCTCGACGACAACCCGATGGCGCTGCTGATCGGGATGCTGCTGGATCAGCAGGTGCCGATGGAGACCGCGTTCGCCGGGCCGAAGAAGATCGCCGAGCGCATCGGCGGCATCGACGCCCGCGAGATCGCCGACTACGACCCGGAGAAGTTCGCCGCGTTGTGCGCGGAACGGCCTGCCGTGCACCGATTTCCGGGCTCGATGGCAAAGCGGATCCAGGCGCTGGCCCGCGAGATCGTCGACCGCTACGACGGCGACGCGGCCGCACTGTGGACGCAAGGCGATCCCGACGGCGCCGAGGTGTTACGCCGGCTCAAAGAGCTGCCGGGGTTCGGCGAGCAGAAGGCGCGGATCTTCCTTGCGTTGCTGGGCAAGCAGTACGGCGTCACGCCGAAGGGATGGCGTGCGGCTGCGGGTGAGTACGGCAAGGCCGGCAGCTACATGTCGATCGCGGACGTGGTCGACGCCGGCTCGCTGGAGAAAGTGCGGTCCTACAAGAAGCAGTTGAAGTCGGCAAAGAAGGGCTAGCTGAATGAAGACGCACATCAACTGTCCGTGCGGGGAAGCCATCACCGGTAAGGACGAGGACGACCTCGTCGAGAAGACTCAGGCGCACCTGGCCGAGGCGCATCCCGGCCTGGAATACGACCGCGACGCCATCCTGTTCATGGCGTACTGACGCCGGTTCGGCCCCGACGCGCGTTCGCATTCCCGCGAGCGTGCCCTCCTGTACACAAAGCGCCGGCGTGTCGCCGTGCAGACACGCCCGCTCGCGGGGATGAGGGGTTACGGCACGACCGTCGAGCCGATCGTCGGCAAGAACGTGCACTGCCGCTCGACGGTGGTGACCTGGCCGAAGATCGTCGACATGATGCTGCCTGAGCCGGTGTCGGCGATCGCCATCAACGTGGTCGGCCCGTTCGGGTTGATGTCGGGGTTCGGCTTGAGCGTCTCGGTGCCTGACTTGCCGGTGGTCAGGTTGACCCAGGTGACGTTCAGCGGAAGCTTCTGCTCGGCCGCCGGGCCCGGCGTGCCGACCGCAGTGAACACGTACGCGGTCTGACCCGCCTTCGGGCCGGGTTTCGGAATCGACGCCGGACCGGCCACCGAGATCGCGGTCGCGATCGCGTTGCCGCCGTCGGCCAGGCAGCCGTTGCCGATCGACGGGTACATGAACTCCTGCGTCGGCGGGGCGTCAGGCCCGAACGCAGCGGGCGCCGGGCCAGGCGCTGGGGCAGGTGTTTCCGGAGCCGGAGCCGGTGCAGGCGCTGCGGCCGCGGGTGCAGGCGCAGGGGCCGGGGCCGCGGCCGCAGCGGGCGCCGCGGGGGCTGCCGCGGGAGCTGGAGCGGCCGGGGGTGCAGGCGCACCGGGTGCCATCGCGGTCAGGGCCCGGCCGGTGGGGTCGGGCGCGGCCCCGGGCGCCGGTGCGAGCGCATTTCCGGTGGCCGGCCCGACGACATGGGCCGGATCGATCCCGGTGGGCAGATGCGGCACGGTTCCGGGCTCGACACCAGCCGGGGGAACGTGCACCAGCGGGCTTCCGACCGCAGGTTTGTCGGAGGGCGAACTAGGCGCCGACGGAAGCAGTTGGTTCAGGTTGCCGGGCAGGTTCACGTTGTTCGGCAACTTGATCGAAAGGCCCTGCGGCGGCGGGCCGCCGGGACGGCCCGGCTGCTGCACGAACTGGTTGACCGACGACGCCACCTGGCGCGAATCCGCCGGGGCGCCCGCATTGCTGGCGAATGCGGACGCGGCGTTCATCAGCATCGACGCGGCGCTGTCCGGGTTGGCTGCCGCCTGCTGAAGAACCGGGCTCAGCTGCTGGATCGCGGGCAGGCCCGGGGCCTGGGCGATGTCGATCGGGATCGGCGGCGGCAGCGGGTCGGCCGATGCCACCCCGGAGGTCGCCAGACCACCTATCGCCGCGGCCAGCGCGGCGATACCCGCGAACAGCTTCTGGGTGCAGGACACAGAACGTCTCTCGGTCTCGGTGGCAGGCATGCCTGCGAACGTATCGCGATACAGGAGTGACTCAAGTGACACATGTGTCGTTTATGCGACCGTTACGCACCTGAGTGCCTTCGGTGATGTCGGGTCCGACGGAAACCGGTCGCTAAAGTCATGCCGGTAGAAACCATCACTTCTGCCCCGGCCCCCATGCGCGCCCGGTTGGCCACCACCGTCCCGCCGCTGCTGCTTCTGCTGAGCATCGCCGTGCGGCTGGGATGGACCTACCTCGCACCCAACGGCGCCAACTTCGTCGACCTGCACGTCTACGTCGGCGGCGCAGCGACGCTGGGCACCGGCCAACCGCTCTATGACTTCGTCTACGCCGACCAGACGCCGGATTTCCCGTTGCCGTTCACCTACCCGCCGTTTGCCGCGGTCGTCTTCTACCCACTGCACCTGGTGCCGTTCGGCCTTCTGTCGTTCGCCTGGACCGTCGGGATCATCGCGGCGCTCTACGGCGTGGTCCGCGTCAGTCAGCTGCTCATCGGGCGGGGCGGCCACCGCGCGGCGATGTGCTGGACCGCCGTCGCCATCTGGATCGAGCCGTTGCGCAGCACCCTGGACTACGGCCAGGTCAACGTGATCCTGACGCTCGCGGTGTTGTACGCCGTCTACAGCAGGCGGTGGTGGTTGTCGGGGCTTCTGGTCGGACTGGCGGCCGGCATAAAACTGACCCCAGCGATCAGCGGTCTTTACTTCCTCGGCGTAAAGCGTTGGGCCACGGCGGTTTTCGCGGGCATCGTGTTCGCCGGCAGTGTCGTCGTCTCACTGTTGGTGGTCGGCGAGCAGGCCCGCTACTACTTCACCCATTTGATCTTCAACGCCGACCGGGTGGGATCAGTGGCCACCTCGTTCAACCAGTCCTGGCGCGGCGCCATCAGCCGGATCGTGGGGCACGACGCCGGATACAGCCTTCCGGTGCTGGTGGCGATCGCCGCGACCGCGGTCCTGGCGGTGCTGGCGTGGCGTGCGATCGGCGCGGGCGATCCGCATCAGCCGGACCGTCTCGGCGGAATCGTCGTCGTGGAACTGTTCGGCTTGCTGTTGTCGCCCATCTCGTGGACGCACCACTGGGTGTGGCTGGTGCCGACGATGATCTGGCTGATCCACGGCCAGCTGCGCGATCGCCGCGGGGCCCAGGTGCTGGGCTGGGGCTGGCTGGCGCTGACCGTCATCGGGCCGCCGTGGCTACTGAGTTTCGCGCAGCCGACGATCTGGCAGACCGGTCGACCGTGGTACCTGGCGTGGGCCGGCCTGGTCTACGTCGCGGCCGCGGTCGCGACGCTGGCGTGGGTGGCCACTACTGGCCGACGATCTCGTCGATCTCTTTCGCCAGCGCCAGATCCTTCTCCGTGATCCCGCCCTCGGAGTGCGTCGAGAGCGCGAATGTGACTGTGCGCCAACGGATGTCGATGTCGGGGTGATGGTCGGCGGCTTCGGCGCGCTCCGCGATGCGCCAGACCGCCTCGATGCCCGCAAGGAACGAGGGAAACTTCACCGAGCGGCGCAGCGCGTTGTCGACGCGTTCCCAGCCGCCGAGGTCGGACAGCGCGGCGTCCACTTCGTTGTCGGAGAGCACGGCCATACTGCGACCGTATACCGTTTGCGGCCATGGGACAGACACTCGTCGTGGCGGGTGCGCTGATCGTCGACGGGGCTCTTCTGGTGGCACAGCGGGCCCGGCCGCCCGAGCTGGCCGGATGCTGGGAGTTGCCGGGCGGCAAGGCGGGTCCCGGCGAGACGGACGCCGCAGCGCTGGCCCGCGAGCTTGCGGAGGAACTGGGCATCGAGGTGTCCGTCGGCCCGCAGGTCGGCGACGACGTCGCCCTCGCCGACACGATGACGCTGCGCGCTTACCGGGTCACGCAGACATGCGGCCGCCCCGTACACGCGCATGACCACCGCGCGTTGCGCTGGGTGCGCGCCGCCGAACTCGGCGAGCTGAATTGGGTGCCGGCCGACCGGGCGTGGATTCCCGATCTGACGCGGCTGCTGTCAGCAGACATCACGACCCGGTAGCGCGGTCCCACACCACCTGGCCGTCGGCGCGCAGACGCGCTCCCTGCGCCGGAGAATGGCCGACGAGCCGGCCGTCGTGCATGAGGTGCTCGACGGGTACGCCGCAGCGCAGCACCGCGACATCGGCGACGAGCCGCCGGTGACACCGCCACCACACGCTTTCGCTGCACATCATCGCCGTCTGCTGTCGGCCGGCTTCGTCGAGCAGACCCGTCAGCGCCTCGCTGAATTCGGCGGTCCGCGTGTACGCCGCGTACGCAGCGAACTGCGCCACCTGCCACCACGTATCTTCGGGCACCGCGCCTGAAGGCAGTCGGCGTCGGCCGCCCAGCCGAGGCTCCCAGCGATAGTGGATACCTATGTCAGACAACCAGATACGCAATTCGTCAGCCGCGACGTCGGGGTTGCGCCGGCTGTTCGGATAACGCCGAATATCCACCAGCGCTTCGACATTCGCGTCGCGCAGCAGTTCGCCCAGCGCATCGCGGCCCAGGGCGCCATGGCCGACGGAGATCAGCACCGCAGCGCGTCGGCCCGAGTCAGTAACGCATCGAGCTGCGGAGCATCGGTCCCGGCGAGCCGACGATGCGTGGCCGCGCCGACCCGGGCCGCCTGCAGCTTGGCGCGCTCGGCCGGCCCGCGGTACATCTGGTCGACGGTAGCCGTCCACAGGGTCAGCCAGCGCACCAAGTACTCGGCGGACAACGGCGTGCGGTGGTGGACGGGCAAGCCTGTGGACGCCTTGGCGCTACAGGGCTGGAACGCGCCCGTGACCGTCGACCGGCTGGACCCGTTCGTCGAACCGGATGTGTGTGTGGCGCGCCTGGGCGCCGACTGAGTTCGACGCCGGCGGTCGCGGCCTAGGGTCTGGAGTCATGGGCTTGCCCGACGAGGTGTACACGCGACTGCTGGCGCTGCGCACCGAGTTGCGCCGCTTCGAGCGGTGGAGCGCCGAACAGGCGCAATCGGCCGGGCTCACTCCGATGCAGCACCAGTTGCTGCTTGCGATCCGCGGCCACGCGGACCGGCGCGGCCCGACCATCGGCGAGGTCGCCGAATACCTGCTGTTGCGTCCGCACAGCGCAAGCGAGTTGGTCAATCGTGCCGTCGCCGCAGGCTTCGTCGACCGCGTGCGCGACAGCACCGACCAGCGGGTGATGCGGTTGCAACTCACCGAGGCGGGCGCGCAGCGCCTCGGGTCGCTGACGGCCATGCACGTCGAAGAATTGCAGCGGCTGGCCCTGCAGGTGCCCGAACCGTAAGCCGCTCAGCTCTGGTATCGCTCGTGGCAGACGACCTCCCGCAGCTGCATTACATCGTAATACGATATTTCTCGGCTCGGTCAGGTCGGCACGTGGCGGGGGCCACTTTCGCAGGGCTGCCACAATTTGCGGGTGGACTTCCGGAATGTCGCGATCGTCGCGCACGTCGACCATGGGAAGACAACGCTGGTCGACGCGATGCTGCGGCAGTCCGGCGCGCTCAGCCATCGCGGCGACGACGCGCTCGAGCGCGTTATGGACACCGGTGATCTCGAGCGCGAAAAAGGCATCACGATCCTGGCCAAGAACACCGCGGTGCACCGTCACCACAAAGACGGCAGCGTCACGGTCATCAATGTCATCGACACGCCCGGTCACGCCGACTTCGGCGGCGAGGTGGAGCGCGGACTGTCGATGGTCGACGGGGTGCTGCTGCTGGTCGACGCGTCCGAAGGCCCGCTGCCGCAGACCCGCTTCGTGCTGCGCAAGGCGCTGGCCGCGCACCTGCCGGTGATCCTCGTCGTCAACAAGACCGACCGGCCCGACGCGCGTATCGCCGAGGTCGTCGACGCCAGCCACGACCTACTGCTCGACGTCGCCTCCGACCTCGACGACGACGCCCAGAAGGCCGCCGAACACGCGCTCGGCCTGCCGACGCTCTACGCGTCGGGTCGTGCGGGCATCGCCAGCACGGTGGCACCCGCCGACGGCAACGTGCCCGACGGAACCAACCTCGACCCGCTGTTCGACGTGCTGCTCGAGCACATCCCGCCACCGTCCGGAGACCCCGACGCGCCGCTGCAGGCTCTGGTCACCAACCTCGACGCATCGGCGTTCCTGGGTCGGCTGGCGTTGGTGCGCATCTACAACGGCCGGCTGCGCAAGGGCCAGACCGTCGCGTGGCTGCGCGAAGACGGCGTCACGAGCGCCAAGATCACCGAGTTGCTCGCCACCGAGGGGATCGAACGAAAACCCACCAATGAGGCGCAAGCGGGCGACATCGTCGCGATCGCCGGCATCCCCGACATCATGATCGGCGACACGCTCGCCGACCCCGACGCGCCAAAAGCATTGCCGCGCATCACCGTTGACGAGCCGGCGATCTCAGTGACGATCGGCACCAACACCTCGCCGCTGGCCGGGAAAGTGCCGGGGCACAAGCTGACCGCACGGATGGTGCGGGCCCGTCTCGACCAAGAGCTCGTCGGCAACGTGTCGATCCGGGTCGTCGACATCGGCCGCCCGGACGCGTGGGAGGTGCAGGGCCGCGGGGAGCTGGCGCTCGCGGTGCTCGTCGAACAGATGCGCCGCGAAGGCTTCGAGTTGACCGTCGGCAAGCCGCAGGTGGTGACCAAGATCATCGACGGCAAACTGCACGAGCCGTTCGAGGCGCTGACCATCGACTGCCCGGAGGAGTACGTCGGCGTGGTCACCCAGCTGATGGCCGCCCGCAAGGGCCGGATGGTCGAGATGGTCAACCACACCACCGGCTGGGTGCGGATGGAGTTCGTCGTGCCGAGCCGAGGACTGATCGGGTTCCGCACAGACTTCTTGACCGAGACCCGCGGCACCGGAATCGCCAACGCGGTGTTCGACGGCTACCGGCCCTGGGCCGGGGAGATCAGGTCACGGCACACCGGGTCGCTGGTGTCCGACCGGGCAGGCACCGTCACCCCGTTCGCGTTGCTCCAACTTGCCGACCGCGGAACGTTTTTCGTCGAACCCGGCCAGGACACCTACGAGGGCATGGTCGTAGGGGTGAACCCGCGGGCCGAGGACCTCGACGTCAACGTCACCCGCGAGAAGAAGCTGACGAACATGCGCAGCTCGACCGCGGACGTCATCGAGACGCTGGCCAAACCGATCGAACTGGACCTCGAGCAGGCCATGGAGTTCTGCGCAGCCGACGAATGCGTGGAAGTGACGCCGGAAATCGTGCGCGTGCGCAAGGTCGAGCTGGACGCCACGGCCCGCGCACGTGCGAAGGCGCGCGCGAAGGCAGCCAACCGCGGATAGCGGACCGTCGTCATTACCCTGTAGTCGTGCCGGCCCCTTCGCTCCGCGTTGTCGTCGCTCTTGCCGGCGCACTCGCGATGCTCTCGGCCTGCACCGTCAGCCCGCCGCCTGCGCCGCAGAGCACGGACACGTCGCAGAATCCGGCGCCTCCGCCGGCGCGAGCCTTCCAGATCATCATGGGCATCGACTCGATCGGCGCGGGCTTCAACCCGCACCTGCTGTCAGACCAGTCGCCGGTGAGCGCCGCCGTCGCCGCGCTGGTGCTGCCGAGCGCATTCCGGCCAGTGCCCGACCCGACCACAAGCACCGGCTCGCGCTGGGAGATGGACACCACGCTGCTGCAATCGGCCGAGGTCACCAACACGAATCCGTTCACGGTCACCTACAAGATCCGGCCGGAGGCGCAGTGGACCGACAACGCGCCGATCGGTGCCGACGACTTCTGGTACCTCTGGCGCCAGATGGTCAGCCAGCCCGGGGTGGTCGATCCCGCCGGCTACAACCTGATTACTGCGGTGCAGTCGATCGACGGCGGAAAGCAAGCGGTGGTGACGTTCTCGTCGCCGTATCCGGCGTGGCGTGAACTGTTCAGCGACATCCTGCCGGCGCACATCGTCAAGGACGCTCCCGGCGGTTTCCCGGCCGGGCTGGCTCGGGCCATGCCGGTGACCGGCGGACAGTTCCGCGTGGAGAACATCGACCCGCAGCGCGACGAGATCCTGCTGGCCCGCAACGACAGGTTCTGGGCGGCGCAGGCGCTGCCGGACCACATCCTGCTGCGCCGCGCGGGCGCCCCGGCGGCGCTGGCCGACTCGATGCGCAACGGCGACACCCAGGTGGCCCAGGTGCACGGCGGCGCCGCCGCGTTCGCGCAACTGTCCGCCATTCCCGGGGTGCGCACAGCCCGCATCATGACGCCGCGGACCATGCAGATGTCGCTGCGGGCGGTTACCCCCAAGCTCGCCGACGCGCGGGTGCGCAAAGCGATCCTGGGGCTGCTCGACGTGGACCTGCTGGCTGCCGTCGGCGCAGGTAGTGACAACACCGTCACGCTCGCGCAGGCGCAGGTGCGCTCGCCGTCGGATCCTGGTTACGTGCCGACCGCGCCGCCGGCGCTGAGCAAGGACGCCGCACTGAGCCTGTTGACCCAGGCCGGATACGACATCGACACCGACGCGACCGCGCCGACGGCCTCGACTCCGCCGTCGGCCGGATCGCGCACCAACGAGCCGCCGCCGCCCACCCCGGAGTCGACGCGCGGGCGGATCAGCAAGGACGCCGTGCCGCTGACGTTGGTGATCGGTGTGGCAGCCAACGACCCGACCTCCGTGGCGGTCGCCAACACGGCCGCCGACCAGCTGCGCAGTGCAGGAATCGCGGCGTCCGTGCAACCGCTGGACCCGCCGGTGCTCTACGGCGACGCGGTGCCCAACAACCGGGTCGACGCCGTCGTCGGCTGGCACCGGGCAGGAGGCGACCTGGCCACCGAGCTGGCGTCACGCTACGGGTGCACGGCGCTGCCGGGGCCCGCGGCCAACGGCACCACCACCACGACGTCGCCCGCGGTCACCCCCGCATCCGGAACCGAGGGTGATCCGAGCGCTCCCATCCAGGTGCCCAACAACATCACCGGCCTGTGCGATCCGTCGCTTCAGCCGCGCATCGACGCAGCGTTGATGGGCCACGTCCCGATCGGCGAGGTGGTCAACTACGTCGAGCCCAGGCTGTGGGAGATGTCGACCGTGTTGCCGATCCTGCAGGACGCCACGATCGTGGCCGCCGGCCCGCGCGTCGAGAACGTCAGCTTGTCCGGCGCCGTGCCCGTGGGCATCGTCGGCGACGCGGGCCGCTGGGTGAAGATGCCGCAATAGGTCGCAGGTCTTCGATGTCTGACTCCGAACGTCGCCGGCCTTCCGGCTCCGACACACCACGGCTGCTGTTCGTCCACGCCCATCCCGACGACGAGACGCTGACCACCGGCGCGACGATCGCCCATTACGCCAGCCGTGGCGCCGACGTGCGGGTGGTCACCTGCACGCTGGGTGAGGAGGGTGAGGTGATCGGCGAGCGCTACGCGCTGCTGGCCGTCGACCACGCCGACCAACTCGGCGGCTACCGCATCGCCGAGCTGACGCGGGCGCTGGCGGCGCTGCGTGCCGGCGAGCCGACTTTTCTCGGCGGCGCGGGCCGGTGGCGCGATTCCGGGATGGCCGGTACGCCGCCGCGACGCCGGCAGCGGTTCATCGACGCCGGGGACGCGGCGGTGGCCGAGCTGACTGCGCTCGTCGAGACGTTGCGGCCGCACGTCGTCGTCACCTACGACCCCGGCGGCGGTTACGGCCACCCGGACCACGTCCACACCCACTCCGTGACCGCGGCGGCCCTCGCGCGCTCCGCGTGGGCCGTGCCGAAGTTCTACTGGACGGTGCTGTCGTCGTCGGCGGTCGACGCCGGCCTCGCAGCGCTCGGGGACGTTCCCGACGGCTGGATCAAACCGGCGCCGGGTGACATCACGTTCGGGTACCCCGACCACGAGATCGACGCGGTCGTCGACGCCAATGATCATCTGCCCGCGAAGATCTCGGCATTGCGCGCGCACGCCACCCAGGTCAGCGTCGCGCCCGACGGGCGGTCGTGTGCGCTGTCCAACAACATGGCGCTGCCGATCAGCGGCCAGGAACACTACGTGCTGGCGACGGGCACGGCCGGGCCGCGCGACGGCCGGGGCTGGGAAACCGACCTGCTGGCCGGGCTCGACCTTGGCTAGCAACCTTGGCTAGCCGCAGGCGCGCCGCGTAAGCTTCGACCACACCAGCGCCGCAAGGGAGGGACTGGCATGGACCCGGATCTGGATCCGCAACTGGAGTACTGGCAGTGGCATGCCGACAGCTTCCAGTGGGTGATCGGCTCGCTGGTGAGCGTTCTCGACAGCATCCCGACCTGACCGGTTCTCCCGGTGCCGCCGGCCTGCGTGGCCGGGCGGGTTCTGCCGTGCGCGCTGTCGTGCTGGTGCTGCTTGCGGTCGACGGCGTGATCTCCGCGGTGCTGGGTGCGATCTTTCTGCTCGTCTACCTCGGCAAGGTGCCGTTTCCCATCAGCGCGCTGGTCAGCGGGCTCGTCAACGCGGTGCTGGTCTGGGCCGCTTCGCAGTGGACGTCGTCGCGGGCCCTTGCGGCGCTGCCGCTGTGGACGTTTCTGTTGACGCTGGCCGTGATGACGTTCCCCGGCCCGGGCGGTGACGCATTCTTCGGCGGGCCCGGTTTCGGTCAGTGGGCGCCGGCGCTGCTGTTGATCCTCGGGGTCGTGCCGCCCGCGATCATGCTGCGACGCCGCCTACTACGCTGACATCCATGCCTGGCGCCCGGAAGATTTTGCATCCCACAGGAGTTACACCACCGTGGCGTTGACCCCCGGCGACGATCTCCCCCTGCTGCCCACCCCCGTGGTGCCACCCAAACCGACCGCGTCGGCGTTGCGTCGCGTATTGCGGCGGGCCCGCGATGGCGTGGCGCTCAACGTCGACGAAGCCGCTCTTGCGATGACGGCCCGCGGGGCGGACCTCGCCGACCTGTGTGCCAGCGCGGCCCGCGTTCGCGACGCCGGATTGCGGGCCGCCGGGCGGCTCAGACCGTCGGGGCGGCTGCCGATCAGCTATTCGCGCAAGGTGTTCATCCCGGTCACGCACCTGTGCCGCGACCAGTGTCACTACTGCACGTTCGTGACCGTGCCGGGAAAGCTGCGGGCCGCGGGCATGGGCATGTACATGGAGCCCGACGAGATCGTCGACGTGGCCCGCCGCGGAGCCGAATTAGGCTGCAAGGAAGCACTTTTCACGCTCGGTGACCGGCCCGAACAACGGTGGCAGGAGGCCCGGCAGTGGCTGACCGAACGTGGCTACGACAGCACCTTGGACTACGTGCGGGCGATGGCGATCCGGGTGCTCGAGGACACCGGACTGCTGCCGCACCTGAACCCCGGCGTCATGTCGTGGGCGGAGATGTCGCGGCTCAAGCCGGTCGCGCCGTCGATGGGCATGATGCTGGAGACCACGTCGCGGCGGCTGTTCGAGACCAAAGGCCTGGCGCACTACGGCAGCCCGGACAAGGATCCGGCGGTGCGGCTGCGCACACTGACCGACGCGGGGCGGCTGTCGATTCCGTTCACCACCGGATTGCTGGTCGGCATCGGCGAGACGTTGGTGGAGCGGGCGGAGACGCTCTTCGCAATTCGCAACGCGCACAAGGAGTTCGGGCACGTCCAGGAAGTGATCGTGCAGAATTTCCGGGCCAAGCCGGCGACCGCGATGCGCGCGGTGCCCGACGCCGACATCGACGACTTCGTCGCGACAATCGCCGTGGCCCGGCTGATTCTGGGCCCGAAAATGCGGATTCAGGCGCCCCCGAACCTGGTGTCGCGCAACGAATGTCTGGCTCTTCTCGGCGCCGGCGTGGACGACTGGGGTGGGGTGTCGCCGTTGACCCCCGACCATGTGAACCCCGAGCGACCGTGGCCGGCGCTGGACGAGCTGGCCGCGGTGACCGCGGAGGCGGGCTTCGAGCTCGTGCAGCGGCTCACCGCGCATCCGCCCTACGTGCTGGCCGGTGCGGCGTGGATCGATCCGCGGGTGCGCGGGCACGTCGCGGCGCTGGCCGACCCCGCGACTGGGTGGGCGCGTGACGTCAATCCAGTTGGGCGCCGGTGGCAGGAGCCCGACGCAGCGCTGCAGTCCAGCGGGCGGGTGGATCTCAATGCGGCGATCGACACCGAAGGCCGGTTGACGGAGGCCCGCAGCGACTTGGGCAGCGCGTTCGGCGACTGGGAGTCGGTGCGGCAGAAGGTCGCCGAGCTGGCGGCCCGCGCGCCGGAGCGGGTGGACGCCGACGTGCTGGCGGCATTGCGCTCAGCCGAGCGGGACCCGGCCGGCTGCACCGACGCGGAGTATCTCGCGCTGGCAACGGCCGACGGCCCTGGCTTGGATGCCGTTGCGGCATTTGCCAATTCGCTTCGGCGCGACGCCGTCGGGGACGACGTGACGTTCGTCGTCAACCGCAATATCAACTTCACCAACATCTGCTACACCGGCTGCCGGTTCTGCGCGTTCGCCCAACGCAAGGGTGACGCCGATGCCTACACGCTGTCCTACGACGAGGTGGGGGAGCGGGCGCACCAGGCGTATCTGGACGGTGCCACCGAGGTATGCATGCAGGGCGGCATCGACCCGGAGTTGCCGGCCACTGGATACGCGGAACTGGTGCGTGCCGTGAAGAAGCGGGTGCCTGACATGCATGTGCACGCGTTCTCGCCGATGGAGATCGTCAACGGAGCGGCGAAAAGCGGTGAGAGCATTCGCGATTGGCTGATCGGCCTGCGCGAGGCCGGGCTCGACACCATACCGGGCACAGCCGCTGAGATCCTCGACGACGAGGTCCGCTGGGTGCTGACCAAAGGGAAGCTGCCGACATCGGCGTGGATCGAGGTGGTGACGACAGCGCACGAGGTCGGGCTGCGGTCCAGCTCGACGATGATGTACGGCCACGTCGACACCCCCAGGCACTGGGTCGGGCACCTGCGGATCCTGCGTGAAATACAAGACCGCACAGGCGGTTTCACGGAGTTCGTGCCGCTGCCGTTCGTTCATCAGAACTCGCCGCTGTACCTGGCCGGTGGTGCCCGTCCCGGCCCCACCCACCGCGACAACAGGGCGGTGCACGCATTGGCGCGGATCATGTTGCACGGCAGGATTTCTCACATCCAGACCAGCTGGGTCAAGCTGGGGGTCGAGCGCACGCAGGTGATGCTCAACGGCGGCGCGAACGACCTGGGCGGCACGCTGATGGAGGAGACGATCTCACGGATGGCCGGCTCTGAATACGGCTCGGCCAAGACCGTGGCCGAGCTCGTCGAGATCGCCGCAGGCATCGGCCGGCCGGCACGCCAGCGGACAACGACGTACCTGCCGCTCGCCGCCTAGTCCCTCCCTGTGCCGCGAGCGTGCGTGTCTGCGCATCGACACGCCGGCACCTGCGTACCGGAGCGCACGTTCGCGCCGCGTCCGTTGTGCACATTTGCGCATTCATCCACAGGCTGACCGCCGGTATCCCTATGACCGGCAACGACGTTCGACGATGTGGTGATGGACGAAGATCTCAGGCGGCTGTTCTCGGACCAGCGAGGAGTGGCCACCAGCGGGCAGATTTTGCGGCTGGTCAGCCGAAGGACACTGGATCGGTTGGTGAATACCGGTGCGGTGGAACGCATGTGGACCGGCATCTACTGTCTGGGCGAACCGGATGACATCGCTCGATTGCGCGGCCTCGACCTGTCGTGCGGGACCGTCGTTCCGGTCTGCCTGGCAACCGCCGCGGCACTGTATGGCTTCGACGTGCAGGAGGACGCCGATCTGCATGTGCTGAATCCGCCGGGGCACCAATTGCGTTGCGCCGACGGCCTTGTGGTGCATCGCCGCGACGGCGCGCCTCTTCGGATCGTCGACGGACGCCCAGCCACGTCGCCGGCATGGACGGCTATTGAGGTGGCCCGCAGCCTGCGCCGCCCACGAGCTCTGGCAACCCTCGACGCGGCGCTGCGCAGCGGCGCGTGCAGCCGTCCCGACCTATGGCGCGCGGCAATCGAGCAGGCCGGCCGTCGAGGCATCGTCGCGGTCCGCGATCTGCTGCCACTCGCCGATCCTCGAGCCGAGTCGCCGATGGAAAGTGAAGCGCGGCTGGCCATGATCGACGGCGGCTTGCCGATTCCCCAGCTGCAGTACGAGATCGTCGACGCCAACGGCGAGCTGCGTCGAGTGGACTTCGCATGGCCTGAGCAACGGGTTGCAGTCGAATATGAAGGGCTGGACTGGCACAGCGGCGCGGAGGCGATGCGCGGGGACCGCAGACGCCAGATTGCCCTGATGGACGTGGGCTGGGTGGTCGTCGCGATCGTCTTCGACGACGTCAGGCATCGGTCGTGGGACTTCGTCGCGGCGATCGACCGACAGTTGCGTCGCACTCGTGCCGCGTGAGGGTGCGCTGGGGTGCGGTGCTGCTCGGCGCGTCGGCGCACAGACACGCACGCTCGCCGATACGAGGCGCCTGCGACAGCGCCAGTAGATGCAACGTCTAGTATCACGTACCAAGCAGCCCACGCCGAACATCGAGAAGAACTCTTGAGGAGAGCTCTGTGACGTACGTGATCGCCGAACCCTGCGTCGACGTCAAGGACAAGGCGTGCATCGAGGAATGTCCTGTCGACTGCATCTACGAGGGCGCCCGCATGCTCTACATCCACCCCGACGAATGCGTGGACTGTGGTGCGTGCGAGCCGGTCTGCCCCGTGGAGGCCATCTATTACGAGGACGACGTGCCCGACCAGTGGTCGCAGTACACCCAGTACAACGCCGACTTCTTCGAGGAGCTCGGCTCACCGGGCGGTGCGTCGAAGGTCGGCCTGACCGAGAACGATCCGCAGCCGGTCAAGGATCTGCCGCCGCAGGGCGAAAGCGCCTAGCCTGACCGACGCACGTCGCCCCATCGGCCGGCACAGGGTGTCGGCGGCACTGCCGGTGTTTCCGTGGGACACGCTCGCCGACGCGTGGGCGCAGGCCGCGGCGCATCCCGACGGCATCGTCGACCTGTCCGTTGGCACTCCGGTCGATCCCGTCGCGCCGGTGATCCGCGAAGCGCTGGCGGCGGCGAGCGCATCGCCGGGCTATCCGACCACGGCGGGCACCCCCGCGCTGCGCGAGGCGGCGGTCGCGGCGTTGGGCCGCCGATACGGGGTCGGCGGCCTCACCCCGGACGCGGTGCTGCCGGTGATCGGCACCAAAGAGCTGATCGCCTGGTTGCCGACGCTTCTGGGCCTGGGTCCCGACGACCTCGTCGTCGTCCCCGAGCTCGCCTACCCCACCTATGAAGTCGGCGCTCAGCTGGCCGGCGCGCGGGTGGCGTTCGCCGACTCGCTGACGCAGCTCGGCCCGCAACGACCGGCGATGGTGTACCTCAACTCGCCGAGCAACCCCACCGGCCGGGTGCTCGGCGTCGACCACCTTCGCAAGGTTGTCGGGTGGGCCCGTCAGCGCGGGGCGCTGGTGGTGTCCGACGAGTGCTACCTCGGCCTGGGCTGGGACGCCGAGCCGGTGTCGCTGCTCGACGACGCGGTGTCCGACGGCGACCACACCGGCCTGCTGGCCGCGCACTCGCTGTCGAAGAGCAGCTCGCTGGCGGGCTATCGGGCCGGTTTCGTCGTCGGAGACGCGGCGGTGGTGGCCGAGCTGCTGGCCGTGCGCAAGCACGCCGGGATGATGATGCCGACACCGGTCCAGGCCGCAATGGTTGCAGCGTTGTCCGACGACGCGCACGAACAGCAGCAGCGCGACCGCTACTCCCGGCGCCGCGACGTCTTGCTGTCCGCGGTGCGTGCGGCGGGCCTGACCGTCGACCACTCAGAAGCCGGCCTGTACCTGTGGGCCACTCGCGGCGAGCCGTGCCGCGACACCGTGTCGTGGTTCGCGCACCGCGGCATCCTCGTTGCGCCGGGGGAGTTCTACGGTGCGCGCGGGCGCCAGCACGTGCGGATCGCGCTGACCGCGACCGACGAGCGGATCGCCGCCGCGGCTGACCGGCTCGCGGCATAGCACCCATGTCGCCGAACCGCCGGCTGAGGCAGACTCTCGCAGTGACCGTTGACAGTCGGCGGACGTGGCTCACCCGCAACGTGCGCGTGCTCGCACTCGTGTCGTTTCTGCAGGACGCCGCCAGCGAGCTGCTCTACCCACTGCTGCCCATCTATTTGACCGGCGTGCTCGGTGCCCCGCCCGGGGTGGTCGGTGCCGTCGAGGGCGCTGCAGAAGGCGCCGCGTCGTTGACCAAGATCGCTGCCGGCCCGCTGGGCGACCGGTTCGCGCGGCGCCCGTTGATCGCCACCGGCTACGGCATGGCGGCGCTCGGCAAGGTGATCGTCGCTATGGCCGCCGCATGGCCGGGCGTGCTGGCGGGCCGGGTGGTGGACCGGTTGGGCAAGGGACTGCGGGGCGCGCCGCGCGACGCGCTGCTGGTCGACGGCATCGATCCGGCCGCGCGCGGCCGCGCGTTCGGATTCCACCGCACCATGGACACGGCCGGCGCGGTGGTCGGGCCGCTGCTGGGGCTGGCCGGCTACGAGCTGCTGGATCACCAAATCGCTCCGGTGCTCTACCTGGCCGTCATCCCCGCGGTGCTCTCGGTGCTGATGGTGTTCTGGGTGCGCGAACGCGTCCACGCGCGAGTGGCGAGGCCACCTGTGTTCGCCAACGTGCGGCAACTTCCCAGCCGCTACTGGAAGGTGACGGCCGCGCTGATGGCGTTCAGTCTGGCCAACTTCCCCGACGCACTGCTGCTGTTGCGTCTCAACGACATCGGGTTCGGCGTGGCCGGCGTGGTACTGGCCTATGTCGGCTACAACGCGGTGTACGCACTCGCCAGCTACCCGGCTGGCGCGCTAGCCGACAAGTTCACCCCGGCAACGGTTTTCGGCATCGGGCTGGCGTTCTTCGCGATCGGTTACCTCGGATTGGGGCTGACCACCGACGCGGCCCTGGCGTGGCTGCTGATCGCGGTGTACGGCGTATTCACCGCCTGCTACGACGGTGTCGGCAAAGCGTGGATTTCGACGCTGCTTCCCGACGAGCTGCAATCCAGCGGGCAAGGGGTCTTCCAGGGACTCAACGGTTTTGCGATCCTGTTCGCCGGCCTCTGGGCCGGCCTGTTGTGGGGTGCGGCCGGACAGCTGCCGTTGTTGATATCCGGCGGCGTCGGAGCGGTCTTCGCGATCGCTTTACTGCTCTTCGGCGCGCGACGCCGCCGTTGAGATCACGCGGGGAACGCCGCCACCGGCATCCATACGCTGCCCTCGCACGGTCCGCCGTAGATCTCCGTCATCCAGGTTCCGCTCAACGTTCCATCCGGCTGCGGTACGTAGTACGTCCACGACCGGGCCGGACTCCACACCTTGGGGACGCCGTCACCGACGAAACAATCCCATTGCCAGTCATAGACATTGGCCCATCGGCCGCCATCCCAGGTGTAGCGCTCGGGCAGCGGGACGGTGGGGTTGGCGGGACGCGGCCCGTCGACCACGGTCGCCACGCACGACGACCTCGAGCACTGCGTGACAAACGTCAGCTGTCCGCTGAACGGAGGTTCGGCTTGTTTGGCCGCTCGGCTGTTGCCGGTCTTCTGGTCGGCGTAGCCGACGAGCGTGTATTTGCCGTTCCATGAAGGTGTTTGCGCGTCGGCCGGTGCCGGACTCGAAGCGAGCACGACGAACAGGACTGCGCCGAGCAGCGCAGCCCATCTCCGCCAGAAGACACACATGATGGGCGAGTTTATGTGGCGTAACTGCCGACTCACGCCTCGCCGCCACGTCGTCGACGTCCCAGTTGGGTCACAATTCGAGTACGCCACAGCGCATTTCGGCTGCCGCCAAGCCGTCGGTCAGCGCAGCATGAACATCGCGAACGCGGCGATCGACTGCGCGTCGACGATCCCTCCGGAGCGGATCATCGACACCACGTCCTCGTGGGAGAACCACGCGCTGCGCATGTCCTGCTCCTCATGCTCCCGGTCGGCTTCCCCTTCGGTGATCCCGGTGGCCAAAAACACCCAGCCGCGTTGGCTCGACATGCCCGGTGCGACGTCGAGCTGGCCGAGCCGCTCGAACGACTCGGCCCGCAGCCCGGTTTCCTCGCTGAGCTCGCGGCGGGCGAGCTCGGTCGGTTCAGCCTCCGCTAGATCCGGGGCAGTTCCTTGGGGGAACTCCCAGCGCCGCGCGCCAACGGGGTAGCGGAACTGCTCGACCAGACGAAATCGCTTGCCGTCGTAGGGGATCACGAGAGCGTAGGTGGGCTTGTCGATCACCCCGTAGATGCCCACGCTGCCGTCCGGCCGGCGGATGTCGTCCTCTCGCACCACCATCCACGGACTGCGGTAGACCTCCCGGGAGCCGATGCGCTCGATGTGTGCCACGCCCGTCAGTATCGCGGGTTGCGGCGGGTAGCCTCGCTGGCGTGCTGCTGGCGTCGTTGAACACCGGTCCTGACGTCCACGACGCCGTGCGGATCGGCTCCCCGGAAGGACCCGTCGCGCTGAGCCGTGGCGACCTCGTCGGCGCCGCCACATCGGTGGCGGAACGGGTCGGCGGTGCGCACCGGGTCGCGGTGCTGGCCACCCCCACCGCGCAGACCGTGCTGGCCGTGACCGGGTGCCTGATCGCCGGGGTGCCGGTGGTGCCGGTGCCGGCTGACGTCGGCCACGCGGAACGTCGCCACATCCTGACCGACTCCGGTGCACAGGCGTGGCTGGGCGAGGCGCCCCCGGACGCCGAGGGGCTGCCGAACATCCCGGTGCGGCTGCATGCCCGCTCGTGGCACCGCTATCCGGAACCGTCGCCCGACGCCGCGGCGCTGATCATGTACACCTCGGGAACCACCGGACCGCCGAAGGGCGTCTTGCTGTCCCGCCGTGCGATCGCCGCGGACATCGACGCGCTCGCCGAGGCGTGGCAGTGGACCGCCGACGACACGCTGGTGCATGGGTTGCCGCTGTTCCACGTCCACGGGCTGGTCCTCGGCCTGCTTGGCTCGCTGCGGGTGGGCAACCGGTTTGTGCACACGGGCAAGCCGACTCCCGAGGCGTATGCGCAGGCGCGCGGCACGCTGTATTTCGGGGTGCCGACGGTGTGGTCGCGGATGGTCGCCGACCGGTCCGCCGCCGAGGCGCTGCGGCCGGCGCGGTTACTGGTCTCCGGCAGCGCGCCGCTGCCCGTGCCGGTATTCGAAAGGCTCGCTTCGCTCACCGGGCACGAGCCGGTAGAGCGGTACGGCAGTACCGAATCGCTGATCACGCTGAGCACCCGCGCCGACGGCGAGCGACGCCCGGGCTGGGTGGGTCTTCCGCTGCGTGGGGTGAGCACGCGGCTGGTCGACGACGACGACGCGCCAGCCCCCCACGACGGTGAAACCGTGGCGCGCCTGCAGGTGCGCGGGCCGATGGTGTTCGACGGGTACCTGGGCCGGCCCGATGCAACGGCTGCGGCGTTCACCGACGACGGCTGGTACCGCACCGGCGACGTCGCGGTGATCGACGCCGGCGGCATGCACCGCATCGTCGGGCGCGAGTCCACCGACCTGATCAAAAGCGGCGGCTACCGCATCGGGGCAGGCGAGGTGGAGACCGCGTTGCTGGGCCATCCCGCTGTGGCTGAGGCCGCGGTGGTCGGTCTGCCCGACGACGACCTGGGCCAGCGCATCGTCGCATTCGTGGTCGGCGACGTCGACTCGGCAGAGTTGATCGACTATGTCGCACAACAGCTTTCGGTCCACAAGCGGCCGCGTGAAGTCCGGCTGGTGGACGCGCTGCCCCGCAATGCGATGGGCAAGGTGTTGAAGAAGGAGCTCGCGACGTGGGATTGAGCTCTGCGCGAGCGTGCGCCGCGTGTCAGTCTCACCGGCGTGTCGCTGGCACGACACGCACGCTCGCGGTGGTCGAGGGAGCTAGTTGGCGTGCAGGGCGTCGTTGAGCGCGATGCCTTCGCGGTCGCGCGACACCACCTCGACCGCACCCGTCACCGAATTGCGGCGGAACAGTAAGTTGTTGGCGCCGGACAGGTCTCGCGCCTTGACCGTGCCGCCGTCCGGCGTCGCGACCTTGGTACCCGCAGTCACGTACAGCCCCGCCTCCACCACGCAGTCGTCGCCAAGGGAGATCCCCAGCCCCGCGTTGGCGCCGAGCAGACAGCGCTTGCCGATCGAAATCACTTGTGTCCCACCGCCGGACAGTGTGCCCATGATCGACGCGCCGCCGCCTATGTCGGATCCGTCGCCCACCACGACGCCTGCGGAGATACGACCTTCGACCATCGACGCGCCCAGCGTGCCCGCGTTGAAATTGATGAAGCCCTCGTGCATGACGGTCGTGCCGGGCGCCAGGTGCGCGCCGAGCCGCACCCGGTCGGCGTCAGCGACGCGCACTCCCGTGGGCAGCACGTAGTCGACCATGCGGGGAAACTTGTCGACGCCGTAGACGGTCACCGGGCCGCGCCGACGCAGCCGCGCCCGCACGGTGTCGAAACCCTCGACGGCACAGGGGCCGTGATTGGTCCACACCACATTGGTCAGCACACCGAAGATGCCGTCGACGCTCGCCCCGTGCGGCTTGATCAGCCGGTGCGAGAGCAGATGCAACCTCAGGTAGGCGTCATACGCGTCGGCGGGCGGATCGGCCAGCGTGCCGATGACCGTGCGCACCAGCACGGTTTCGACGGCGCGGTCGTCGTCGCGTCCAGCCAGCCCGGCGAGGTCGGCAGGCACCTCGGCCACCGACAGCCGCACCGTGCCGGCCGGATCGTCCACGTCGAGTTCCGGTGCCGGAAACCAGACGTCGAGCACCGCCCCGTCGGCGGCGATGGTCGCCAAACCCACACCCGCAGCAGAGGTCACGAGGCTCAACGTTACTGTGTGGCACTCGCAGCCGAATCGCCCGGCTAGCCTGATCCTCGTGGGCCTGAACTTGCGTGGCGATCCGGTGACGCTGACCGCCGCGCTCGTCGACATCCCGAGCGAGTCGGGGCGTGAGGCCCGCATCGCCGACGAGGTCGAGGCCGCGCTGCGTGACCAGACGAGCGGATTCGAAATCGTCCGTAACGGCAATGCGGTGCTGGCGCGCACCCACCTTGGGCGGCCTACCCGGGTGCTGCTGGCCGGTCACCTCGACACCGTCCCGATCGCCGGCAATGTACCCAGCCGCTTGACCGACGGGCAGTTGCACGGCTGCGGCACGGTCGACATGAAATCCGGCGACGCAGTGTTCTTGCACCTGGCCGCCACGCTTGTCGAACCGGCTCGTGACCTGACTCTGGTGTTCTACGACTGCGAGGAGATCGAAGCGGCGGCAAACGGTTTGGGCCGCATCGAACGCGATCTGCCTGACTGGCTGGCGGCCGACGTCGCGATCCTCGGCGAACCGTCCGGCGGCTACATCGAAGCGGGCTGCCAAGGCACGCTGCGCGTGGTCGTGACGGCCAATGGCACCCGCGCCCATTCGGCCCGACCATGGATGGGGGACAACGCAATTCACAAACTCGGCGCGGTACTGGACCGGCTCGCGGCATATCAGCCGCGACACGTCGACATCGACGGCTGCACCTACCGTGAAGGGCTCAGCGCGGTGCGCATCGACGGCGGCATTGCCGGAAACGTGATCCCCGACAAGGCGTCGGTGACCGTGAACTTCCGCTTCGCCCCGGACCGCAGCCTCGATCAGGCGCTCGCTCACGTACACGAGGTGTTCGACGGGCTCGACGTGCGGATCGAGCAGACCGACGCAGCGGCGGGGGCGCTGCCGGGGTTGTCGCATCCGGCCGCGGCCGCGTTGGTGGGTGCTGCGGGCGGACGGGTGCGCGCGAAGTTCGGCTGGACCGACGTGGCCCGGTTCGCGGCGCGCGGCATCCCGGCCGTCAACTACGGACCCGGCGACCCGAGCCTGGCCCACCGCGCCGACGAACGCGTGCCCGTCGAGCAGATCACCGCGGCCGTCGAGATGCTGCGCGACTACCTGAGCGCCTGACCCTGCCGCGCCGCGTCGGCGGCCACGGACTCGAGCCCGACGGCCGCCAGCTCCTCGGCGACCTCCCCGAGCGCGGCCGCGTCGCCGTCGGTCAAGGCTTGCGCGTGGGCCAGCGTGAGCCGTCCCAGCACACAGTCGACCTCCCCGGCCAGCCGCTGCGCGCGATAGATCGCCCGGGTGTCGCCCAGCCGCACCGAGTCCTGCAGCGCGCGCAGCGCTATCGCTGATTGCCCGCCGCGTTCGGCCGCCTGCACCGCCTCGCGAGCCGCATCGAGGGCCTCGGCCTTGTCGCCGCGGGCGAACTTCGTCCAGGCGCGGGCCAGTGCCAGTTCCGGCGTGAACAACGCCGACTTCATTCCGTGCCGCGACTCGGCCGCGCTCAGCGCCTTCGCCGCGCCTTTCTGGTCGCCCTGCTGGCCCAGAGCCTGCGCCAGCAGCATGAAGGCCAGCGGACCCCAGGAGTAGCCGGTCGGCGCCAGCGCGTTCGAGGCGACGTCGAGGACCTGCACAGCCGTACTGAATGTCCCCTGCGCGGTCGCGACGTACCCCACGAGCACCTCGCCGATCGCGCTGGCCGGCTGCTGGCCTTCGGCGGAGTCGGCGTAGCGCTGCGCCAACGACGCCGCCTCGTCGAGCCGGCCCGACATGAGCCGCGCCGTGATGCGGCCGAACCCGCTGGTGAACCGCAACAGCCCAGGGTGGCCGGCAGACACCGCCCGGGCCGCGAGCTCGTCGACGCGGCCGAACCGCCCGACTCGCGCCGACGACAACGCGGCCGCCGACGCCGCCCAGCCCACCGCCTGGTCGTCGGCGTGCGGTGACGCCAGCACCTCGTCCGCGAGCCGCAACGCGCGCAGCGGGGTACCGGCATTCATCGCGAACGTGGCGGCGAGCGCGTCCAGCGTGACCCGCGCCCCCGGCGCCGACACCCGGTTGCGCACGGTCTGTAGAAACGCGGCGGCCTTGGTTGGCTCCGAGAGCATCCAGAACTGGTTGGCGGCCCGCGGCAGCGCCCACGCCATCAGCTCGGTTTCGGACAGCTGCTGCGGGTCGACGCCGGCCAGCACTTCGTCGGCTTCACGGCCCCGGCCCTGCCATGCCAGAGCTTGAGCGAGCACCAGTCGCGCGTCCAGCGACTCCGACTCTTGCAGCGCGGCCCGGGCTAACCGCTCGCCGGCTTCCATGTCGCCGCGCCGCAACGCCTCGGCGGCCGCGGCCCCGGCGTCGGTCACCTGCTGCATGCTATGGAGGCTAGTTTGTCGGATGTGTCGGAGTCGGCGGAGTCGCGGGGTGAGTGGGCGGTTTGTGTGTACTGCGCGTCGGGCCCGCGCCACCCGGAGCTGTTGGCGCTGGCGGCCACAGTGGGCAAAGCGATCGCCGACCGGGGATGGACGTTGGTGTCGGGCGGCGGCAACGTGTCGGCAATGGGTGCGCTGGCCGACGGAGCACGTGCGCACGGCGGCCGCACCGTCGGCGTGATTCCGAAGGCGTTGGTGCACAAGGAAATGGCCGACGTCGACGCCGACGAACTCGTCGTCACCGACACGATGCGTCAGCGCAAGCAGGTGATGGAGGAGCGCTCCGACGCGTTCATCGCGCTCCCGGGCGGCATCGGCACGCTCGAGGAGCTGTTCGAGACCTGGACCGCCGGCTACCTCGGCATGCACGACAAGCCCGTGGTGCTGCTCGACCCCGACGGCCACTACGACGGGCTGTGGGCATGGCTCGAAGGACTGGTCGAGAAGGGATACGTCCACCCGGGTGCGATGACGCGCATCGTGGTGGCCCGTGACGTCGACGGCGCACTAGCCGCCTGCGCCCCCGCTGACTAGGCTTTCCGCCAGTTTGCGCCCGGCCTGCAGAGGGAAGATGAACCGTTATGGCGGAAAATGGCGAAGCGAAGGACAAATCAACCGTCGGTTTGCTTGACATAGCGACCCGGTTGCCCGGATTGATCATGGATGCCCCGGCCATCGTGCAAGGGGTGCTGACCGGGTTCATGGCCCGGCCCTCGGCGAAGACCTCGATCGGCAAGGTCTTCCAGGAACGCGCTGCCCGATACGGCGACAAGGCGTTCATCAGGTTCCAGGACGAGACCGTCACCTACCGCGAGGCGAACGAGACGGCCAACCGCTATGCGGCGGTGCTGGCGGCGCGCGGCGTCGGCCGCGGTGACGTCGTCGGGATCATGCTGAAGAACTCGCCGCGCGCCGTGCTGCTGATGCTGGCCGTGGTCAAGCTCGGCGCGATTGCGGGCATGCTCAACTACAACCAGCGCGGCAAGGTGCTGGCCCACAGCGTCGGGCTGCTGGACGCCAAGGTGCTGATCGGCGAGGAGGAGCTGCTGGAGGCGGTGCAGGAGTCCGGCGCCGACACCAACGAGACGCTCTCGGTCACCGAGCTGGACCGGCTCGCCGCCGACGCGCCTACCGACAACCCCGCCGTCACGTCGTCGATCCTGGCCAAGGACAAGGCGTTCTACATCTTCACCTCGGGCACCACGGGGATGCCGAAGGCCAGCGTGATGACGCACTACCGCTGGCTGCGCGCACTCGGTGGTTTCGGCGGCATCGGCATGCGGCTGAACAGCAACGACACCCTGTACTGCTGTCTGCCGCTGTACCACAACAACGCGCTGACGGTCGCGGTGTCGTCGGTGCTGAGCGCCGGCGCGACGCTGGCGCTGGGCAAGTCGTTCTCGGCGTCGAAGTTCTGGGACGAGGTGATCCGCTACGACGCGACCGCGTTCGTCTACATCGGCGAGATCTGCGGCTATCTGCTCAACCAGCCGGAGAAAGACACCGACCGCAAGCACAAGGTGCGGGTGATCGCCGGCAATGGGCTGCGGCCGGGCATCTGGGACGAGTTCACCAAGCGGTTCAACATCCCGCGGGTGTGCGAGTTCTACTCGGCCAGCGAGGCGAACACCGCGTTCGTCAACGTCCTCAACATCCCCAAGAGCGCCGGTATCTGCCCGACGCCGGTGGCGTTCGTCGAATACGACAACGAGACCGGCGACCCGGTGCGCGACGAGAACGGTCGGGTGAAGAAGGTCAAGAACGGCGAGCCGGGGCTGCTGCTGTCCAAGGTGAGCAACTTCCAGCCGTTCGACGGCTACACCGACAAAGAGGCCACGGAGAAGAAGCTGGTCCGCGACGCCTTCAAGAAGGGCGACGTCTGGTTCAACACCGGCGACCTGATGCGCGCGCAGGGCTTCGGGCATGCCGCGTTCGCCGACCGCCTCGGGGACACGTTCCGGTGGAAGGGCGAAAACGTCGCGACCACGGAGGTCGAGCACGCCGTGGCCCAAGACAGCAACGTCGAGGAAGTGACGGTCTACGGGGTCGAGGTCGAAGGCGCCGGCGGCAAGGCCGGGATGGCGGCGATCCAACTCAAGGAGGGCGCGGAGTTCGACGGTAAGGCGCTGGCCAAGACCGTCTACGAGAACCTGCCGCCCTACGCGATGCCGTTGTTCGTGCGTGTGGTCAAAGAGCTCGAGAAGACCTCGACGCAGAAGGTCAAGAAGGTCGACCTGGCCAAGCAGGGCTACGCCTCCGACGACATCGAAGACCCGATCTACGTGCTCAAGAGCCGCGAGGAAGGCTACGTCGAGTTCTACGACTCCTATCCCCAGGAAGTGAAGGACGGCAAGGTCCCCAAGAGCAAGTAGCCTCCGCGATTTCGGTGCGAGAACCGGCGCTGAGCGCCTGAAATCGCACCGAAATCGCGCGGGCGAGCGAGCCTGGCACCCTTGAGGGGTGCAAACGTTCTGCGGGCGACCGGTGGCGGGCGACCGAGCGCTGATCATGGCGATCGTCAATCGCACGCCCGACTCGTTCTACGACCGCGGCGCCACGTTCGCCGACAACGCCGCGAAGCAGGCCGTGCACCACGCGATCGAGCAGGGCGCCGACGTGATCGACGTCGGCGGAGTCAAGGCCGGACCGGGCCGGGCGGTGGACGCCGACGAAGAGATCGCCCGGGTGGTGCCGTTCATCGAATGGCTGCGTGGCGCGTACCCCCAGCAGCTGATCAGCGTCGACACCTGGCGCTCGGCGGTGGCCAAGCAGGCCTGCTCGGCGGGCGCCGACCTGATCAACGACACGTGGGCCGGCGCCGACCCGTACCTGCCCGACGTCGCCTCGGAGTTCGGCGCCGGTCTGGTGTGCTCGCACACCGGCGGCGCAGTCCCACGCACCCGCCCGTTCCGGGTCAGCTACGGCCACACCACCCGCGGCGTCGTCGACGAGGTGATCGCCGAAGTGAGCGCCGCAGCCGAGCGCGCGGTGCAAATCGGCGTGCCGCGCGACCGAATCCTCATCGACCCGACGCATGATTTCGGCAAGAACACCTTCCACGGGCTCGCTTTGTTGCGCCATGCGGAAGATCTTGTTAACACCGGGTGGCCAGTGCTCATGGCGCTGAGCAACAAGGACTTCATCGGGGAAACTTTGGGTGTGGGTCTGACTGAACGCCTGGAAGGCACGCTGGCCGCGACTGCGCTCGCAGCGGCGGCCGGGGTGCGGATGTTCCGGGTGCACGAAGTGGGCGCCACTCGGCGCGTGCTGGAGATGGTCGCGGCGATCCAGGGTGTGCGCCCGCCGACGCGCACGGTGAGGGGACTGGCATGACGACTGCTCCGGAATTGACCGACGTCACCATCGTCGACAAGTGGCTGGCCGAACGCAGCTGGAACCGGCCCAGCTGGACCGTGGCCGACTTGCAAGCCGCCAAGGCGGGCCGCACGGTCTCTGTGGTGCTGCCCGCGCTCGACGAGGAAGAGACCGTCGGCGGCGTCGTGGAGAGCATCGCGCCGATGCTCGGCGGGCTGGTCGACGAGCTGATCGTGCTGGACTCCGGCTCCACTGACGACACCGCGATCCGCGCCCTTGCGGCCGGCGCACGGGTGTTCAGCCGCGAGCAAGCGGTACCCGAGCTGCGCCCGCAGCCCGGCAAGGGTGAGGCGCTGTGGCGTTCCCTGGCCGTCACCACCGGCGACATCGTCGCATTCGTCGACTCCGACCTGATCGACCCCGATCCGATGTTCGTGCCGAATCTGATCGGGCCGCTGCTGACCACCGACGGCGTGCACCTGGTCAAAGGCTTCTACCGTCGCCCGCTGCGGGTCAGTGGCCGAGAAGACGCCAACGGCGGCGGCCGGGTCACCCAGCTGGTCGCCCGCCCGCTGCTGGCCGCGCTGCGGCCGGAGCTGTCCGCGGTGTTGCAGCCACTCGGCGGCGAGTACGCGGGCACCCGCGAACTGCTCACGTCCGTGCCTTTCGCGCCGGGCTACGGCGTCGAGATCGGCCTGCTCATCGACACCTACGACAAGCTCGGTCTCGATGCGATCGCGCAGGTGAACCTCGGTGTGCGGGCGCACCGCAACCGGCCGCTGACCGAACTGTCCGCGATGAGCCGGCAGGTGGTGGCCACGTTGCTGTCGCGCTGCGGCGTCAGCGACTCCGGGGTGGGGCTGACGCAGTTCTTCGCCGACGGCGCCGAGCTCACCCCGCGCGTGTCGGAGGTGTCGCTGGCCGACCGCCCGCCGATGAACACGCTGCGGCCGTAGCGGTTGCGCCGATGGCAGGATCGGTGACGTGACGCTGATCCTGCTCTACCTGCTGGTACTGGTGCTCGTCGCCGGGCTGCTGTTCGTGATCGCCAGCGCGGTGTTCGGCCGCGGCGAGCCACTGCCGCCGCTGCCGCGGGCCACGACCGCCACCGCGCTGCCTGCATCCGGCATCACCGGCGACGACGTGGACGCGGTCAAGTTCACGCAGACCCTGCGCGGCTACAAGACCAGCGAGGTGGACTGGGTGCTCGACCGGCTCAGCCGCGAGATCGAGCTGCTGCGCGGGCAGGTCTCGGCGTTGCAGGCGTGCACCGATGACGACGCCGAAAATTCACGTGACTGACGACGGCCGCGTGCGGTGCCCGTGGGCAAACAGCGGCGGCGCGCACGCGGCGATGTACCGCGACTACCACGACTACGAGTGGGGCCGCCCGCTTCATGGACGGGACGCACTGTTCGAGCGAATGTCGTTGGAAGCGTTCCAAAGTGGACTGTCCTGGCTGACGATCCTGCGCAAGCGGGAGAACTTCCGGCAGGCATTCTGCGGCTTTGCCGTCGAGAAGGTGGCGCGCTACACCGACCGCGACGTCGCGCGGTTGATGGCGGACACCGGAATCGTGCGCAACCGCGCCAAGATCGACGCGACGATCGCCAACGCGCGTGCGGCCGCGGCGCTCGACGTCGACCTGTCCGAGTTGCTGTGGTCGTTCGCGCCGTCGGGTTCGCGGCCGCGGCCAGCCACGCCCGCCGAAGTGGCGGCGCTGAGCCCGGAATCCACTGCGATGGCCAAGGAGTTGAAACGCCGCGGATTCAGGTTCGTCGGCCCCACCACGGCGTACGCGCTGATGCAAGCCACCGGCATGGTGGACGACCACCTGCAGTCGTGTTGGGTGCCGCCTGCGGGGTCTTTGCACACCAACGCTCGCGGATAAGGAACAATGGGGGCGTGAACGTGCAGTCTGGAGGGAGCGCTCGATGGCCGCGATGAAGCCCCGGACCGGCGACGGTCCATTGGAAGCAACCAAGGAGGGGCGCGGCATCGTCATGCGAGTACCGCTGGAGGGCGGTGGCCGCCTCGTCGTCGAACTCACTCCCGAAGAGGCCGCCGCGCTGGGCGACGAATTGAAGGGCGTCACCAGCTAACTCACGCTGTTGCGCTCCTCGCGCGCCCGGCTTAGGAGCTCACCTTGCGGTAGATCTCCAGCGTCTGTTCGGCGATGTGGGTCCACGAGAACTCGTCGATGCACCGTTGCCGGCCCGCCCGGCCGAACTGCTCCGCACGCGCAGGGTCGGCGACCAGCGAGTTGACGGCGTCGGCCAGTCCGACCTCGAAATCCGAAGGCGCGCCGGGGTCGTAATGCACCAGCAACCCGGTCTGGCCGTCCGACACCACTTCTGGGATTCCGCCCACGTCGGAGGCGACCACCGCCGTCGCGCATGCCATCGCCTCCAGATTGACGATCCCTAACGGCTCGTACACTGACGGGCACACGAAAACCGTTGCGGCGGAGAGTATTTCGCGAACCTTGCCGATCGGCAGCATCTCGCGCACCCAGAACACGCCGTGACGTGCCCGCGACAGGTTCTGCACGGCCTCGGTCACCTCGGCGGCGATCTCCGGCGTGTCGGGTGCGCCCGCGCACAACACCAGCTGCACGTCGTCGGCGAAGCGGTGCGCAGCCGCCAACAGATGCGCCACCCCTTTCTGGCGGGTGATGCGCCCGACGAACGCGACGATCGGCTTGCCGAGGTCCACACCCAATTCCGCGAGCACCGATTCGCCCGGTGCCGGCGGGGCGGGATGCCATACGTCGGTGTCGATCCCGTTGCGCACCACATGCACCCGGCTGGGGTCCAGCGCGGGATAGGTGGCCAGCACGTCGTCACGCATGCCGGAACTCACCGCGATCACCGCGGCCGCCGCCTCGATCGCGGTGCGTTCCACCCACGACGACACCCGGTAGCCGCCGCCGAGCTGCTCGGCCTTCCACGGCCGCCGCGGCTCCAGCGAATGCGCGGTGAGCACGTGCGGGATCCCGTACAGCAGGGCGGCCACATGGCCGGCCAGCCCGGTGTACCAGGTGTGCGAGTGCACGACGGTGGCGTCGTACGCGGCGTTGGCCATCACGAGGTCCGCTGACAGCGTGGACAAAGCCGGATTGGCGCCGCGCAGTGCGGGATCGGGCTGGTGAACGAACACGCCGTGCCGCGGAGCGCCCATGCAATGCACGTCGACGTCGCATAGTTTGCGCAGCTGCGCGACGAGCTCGGTGACGTGCACACCGGCGCCGCCGTAGACCTCTGGCGGATACTCCCGAGTCATCATCGCCACCCGCATGATGTGAACGTAGTGCCGCTCGGCGGCCGATGTACAACGCCGTTCGCTCCGGCGTTTGGAGCGCCCCAAATGGGGGGAATTCTGGTGGCAGCCAACAGTGACCGATAGGTTTGTCCCATGAGGGAATTGCCACATGTGCTGGGCATTGTCCTCGCCGGTGGAGAAGGCAAGCGGCTGTATCCGTTGACCGCAGACAGGGCAAAACCGGCAGTTCCCTTCGGGGGCGCTTACCGGCTGATCGACTTCGTGTTGTCCAACCTGGTGAATGCCAGGTATCTCCGGATCTGCGTACTCACGCAGTACAAGTCCCATTCCCTGGACCGGCACATCTCGCAGAATTGGCGGCTTTCCGGTCTGGCCGGCGAGTACATCACGCCGGTGCCCGCGCAGCAGCGGCTGGGGCCGCGCTGGTACACCGGCAGCGCTGACGCGATCTACCAGTCGATGAACCTGATCTACGACGAGGATCCCGACTACATCGTGGTGTTCGGAGCCGACCACGTGTACCGGATGGATCCCGAGCAGATGCTGCACTTCCACATCGAAAGCGGAGCGGGGGCCACGGTGGCGGGCATCAGGGTCCCGCGGGCGGAGGCAACGGCGTTCGGCTGCATCGACTCAGACGAGTCGGGCCGCATTCGCAACTTCATCGAGAAGCCGGCCGAGCCGCCCGGCACGCCCGACGATCCCGACCAGACGTTCGTGTCGATGGGCAACTACATCTTCACCACCAAGGTGCTCATCGACGCGGTGCGCGCCGACGCCGACGACGACACCTCCGATCACGACATGGGCGGCGACATCATCCCGCGGCTGGTGGCCGACGGGCGTGCGGCGGTGTACGACTTCGCCGACAACGAAGTGCCGGGCGCGACCGAGCGCGACCGCGGATATTGGCGCGACGTCGGCACGCTGGACGCGTTCTACGACGCGCACATGGACCTGGTGTCGGTGCACCCGATCTTCAACCTGTACAACAAGCGCTGGCCCATCCGCGGCGAGTCGGAGAACCTGGCGCCGGCGAAGTTCGTCAACGGCGGCTCGGCGCAGGAGTCGGTGGTCGGCGCCGGCAGCATCGTGTCCGCGGCATCGGTGCGTAACTCCGTTCTGTCGTCCAACGTGGTGGTCGACGACGGCGCGATCGTCGAAGGCAGCGTGCTGATGCCGGGCGTGCGGGTGGGCCGCGGCGCAGTGGTGCGGCACGCGATCCTGGACAAGAACGTCGTCGTCGGGCCGGGCGAAATGGTGGGTGTCGACCTGGAACGCGACCGTGAACGCTTCGCGGTCAGCGCCGGCGGCGTGGTGGCCGTCGGCAAGGGCATCTGGATCTAGCGGTCCGGGCCGATTTCAGCGACGTCACCACACGTACGGCACCAGACGGTAACGGACGTCGTCGGTGTATTCGCGGTAGCCGGCGAGCCCTTGATCCAGTGCCCGCTCCTCGTCGACGATCCGCATGGCGAGCATCGCGACGGCCGGCACGAGGGTCAGCAGCGCCCAGTAGGAACCGAGCGCCAGCGGCATTCCTGCCGACATGATCAGCGCCCCGGCGTACATGGGGTGCCGGACGAGGCCGTAGAGCCCTGTGGTGACCAGCTGTTGTCCATCTTCGATGGTGACGTTCGCTGCGGCATAAGCGTTTTGGATGACCACCAGTTGCGACATGGAGAATCCCGTCGCGACGAGGACGTCACCGGCGATCACTGCCCACAACGGCACGGTCGACCAGCCGAACCGGTAGTCGAGCGCGCTGATCACGATGCTCGCCAGGCCCGAGACGAACACGCCCGTGACGGCGATCTTCTGGGTTGTCCGGGTTTCGGCTGCAGGTCCGGCATGCATGCGACGCTCCAAGGCGGCCGGATTCGTCGCGAGCAGATAGATGGCCGGCACCACTGTGCATGCCATGAACACGGCGATGAAAACCCAGGCCTGCCAATATCGTAACGTCCCGGCGGGAATGAACAGCAGCGCACCCAAGCCCACCAGACCCAGCAGCGACGTGGTCGCGGCTCGTGCGGCAACCGTCGTCCTCATACGCGTAAATCCCTGCGGCCGAAGGCAATCGCGCCGAGCAAAGTCAGCACAAGATCGAGTACCAGCAACCACACCAGCGGCGTCGCGGTGAAGGTACCGGTGCCCACGAGCGGGGTCTGCCCGAACGGCTCGAGGTTCAGCAGCCACTGGGGGAGCCCGGACAACGACCCGAGCAGGTAAAGCGCGATGAACGCCACCAATACGCCCCAAGCCACCGGCGTGAAACGCGGGACGATCCCGAACAGAGCGACCGTGACCGCCGCCGACAGCCACACCGCAGGTATCTGCACGGCGGCGGTGCCCAGCACGAAGGACAACTTCGCGCCGATGTCGCCGGCCGCTGCGCCGTAAGTCACGCCGGCGACCAGGCCGGTGATCATCAGTGCAGTCGCCGATCCGAGCAGCGCAATGCCGAAATGGCTTGCCAGCCAACGTGTTCTGCTTACTGCGCCGGCCAACAGGGTCTCGGCGCGGGTACTCGACTCCTCGTTGTGCAGCCGCAGGGTCAGCGAGATCGCGAACGCCGACGCCACCATGGCGAGCATGCTGAACGCGACCGCCATGAACGCCTGCTCGAGCGCTCCGCTGCCGCCGAGGCGCGCCACGATCTCGCGCGCCGACGCACTGCCGAGCTCGTCGCCGATACCGTGCACGACGCTGCCGACCACCAACCCGTAGAGGCCCAGGCCGATCGTCCACAACGCAACCGCGCCGCGGTCGAGCCGCCAGGCCAGGCTCAGCGGCCCACGCAACCACGGTCGCGCCTCACCAGGGCCGGGCCGGTCGGCGATCAGGCCGGCGCCTACGTCGCGCCGAGACAGCAACCGGTAGGCGACGACCATCAGCACCGCGGTGGTGGCCAGGTGCAGCGTCAGCACCCAGTAGCGGTCGCCGGCGTACGGCCGCACCTGCAGTGACCACCCGAGCGGCGAAAGCCATGACATCGCCGACGCTCCGGCATCGCCGACGGCGCGCAGCGTGAAAGCGGCTGCCAGCACGGCGAACGCGGCACCGCGCGCGAAGCGGGCACTCGGTGACAGCTGCGCGGCGATACCGGCCACCGCGGTGAACACCAGCCCGGAGCAGGCCAGTGCGAGCCCGAATGCCAGCGAGCCGGTCGCCGGCACGTCCGTGGTGAGCAGCCCGGCGAATCCGACGAGACCGGTCACAATCGACGCACCCGAGGCCAGGATCAGCGCGGCGGTCAAACTCGCGTACCGGCCGACTGCTGTGGAGTCGATCAACTCCGTGCGGCCGTTCTCCTCGTCGCCCCGCGTGTGGCGGACCACTGTCAGGATGACGGCCACCGCGATCAGCGTGTGGAACATACCGGCCTTCCAGATCCCTACGGCGCCAAGGTTGTCCGCGTAGATTGCCCCGTAGAGTGCGCGCTGCGCGGGGCTGGCCATGATCGTCGCGGCGAATGCCGCTCGGTCTGCCTGACTGGGATAGACCGCCGCGATGCTGCCGACGTACACGGTGGCCAGCGGCACCGACAACAAAAGCACCCACAGCGGCAGCACGATCCGGTCGCGGCGCAGATACAGTCGCAGCAGAGCACTGGTGCCAGAGAACAGCGAGCCGCTTGGCAGCTCGTGGGCAGGGTGCCGACGCTCCAAAGTCGCGGTGCTCATGCGCTCACCTTCTGCGCCTCGTCGTCGACGTTGTAGTGCCGTAAGAACAACTCTTCGAGCGTGGGCGGCTGACTGGTCAGGCTGCGTACCCCGGCGTTGCCGAGCACCCTGACAAGCTCACCTAGCGCCTCGGCGTCGACTTGGGCTCGTATCGTGTTGCCGTCCACGGACACGTCTTCGACCCCGTCGATGCGGCTGATGTCGCCCGGGTCGCCGATCATCTCGGCCTTGATCGAGGTGCGGCTGAGGTGACGCATCGAGTCCAGCGTCCCGCTCTCCACCGTCTTGCCGGCGCGGATGATGGTCATCCGCTGACAGAGCGCTTCTGTCTCGCCGAGGATGTGGCTGGACAGCAAGATCGTGGCGCCGCGCTCGCGCGCTTCCCGCACACACTGCTGAAAGACGTTCTCCATCAACGGGTCCAGCCCGCTGCTCGGCTCGTCGAGGAGAAGCAGTCGGGCGTTCGACGAGAACGCCGAAACCAGTGATACCTTCTGGCGGTTGCCTTTCGAGTAGGTGCGCGCCTTCTTGTGCGGGTCGAGCTCGAAGCGCTCGATGAGCTCGTCGCGGCGCTTGGCGTCGATGCCGCCGCGCATCCGGCCCAGCAGGTCGATGATCTCGCCGCCGGTCAGCGACGGCCATAGCGTGACATCGCCTGGCACATAGGCGATTTCGCGGTGCAGAGCGACCGCGTCGGTCCACGGGTCGCCGCCGAGCACACGCACCGTGCCGCCGTCGGCTCGCGCCAGGCCCAGCAGGATCCGGATCGTCGTCGACTTGCCGGCGCCGTTGGGTCCCAGAAAGCCGTGGACTTCGCCGTCGTGCACTGTCATCTCGAAGCCGTCGAGCGCGCGTACGGTGCCGAAGTTCTTTGTCAGCCCGTGGATTTCGATCGCCGTCATCCGACTTCTCCTTGCTTGTCCAGTTGTTCTCGTCGCGCCACGAACGCGTCGTACATCGTGGTATCGGTCAAGAGCCCGTGCGAATAGACCTCCAGCGCCGGCAGGACCATCTCCTCGCCGTAGTCGTGCAACACCGCGGCCATGTCGGTCGGCTTGTCGTGCATCTGCAGATACATCAGAAACGCCCCGCCACCGGTCATGGCAAGGAACTTCGCGCGGGCCTTCGGGTCGCGGCTGGGCTTGATGGTGCCGGCTTGCACACCTTCTTCGATGTACTGCTCGGCGTTGTCGATCATTCGCTGCCAGAACGACTTCGCGAGCGCGGTGCCGGACTGCAGGCTACGCACCAGATACGCCATCAGCGGCGCGTAGGACTCCATTTCGGCGACCTGGGCGAACCAGGTCGCGGGGTCGGCCGACCGCAGCGACTCCGATTTGATGCTGCGGACCTCTTCGGCGATGTAGTCGTCGCAGGCCTTGCGTAAACCGTCTTTGGACCCGAAGTGGTGGATCACCAGTGCAGCACTGACACCGGCCGCTTCGGCGATGGCGCGCAGGCTCATCTGAAAGCCGTGCTGTCCCCACTGCTCGATGGCGGCATCGCGGATCTTCGCCGCCGCGGTGAGGTCGGCTGAACGCATGTTCAGTAGACTAAACGCGCGTTCAGTCCGTCGTCAAGGGAGATCGAGCGTCGTCGCAATGTCGGCGAAACGCCCCGCGGCATGCAGGCTCGGTGTCACGCTGTCAACACCAGAAGCGAAGTGGGGGTGAGATGGGCACACCATTGCAGGAAACGGCGCCGGACACCGTGTCGGCATTGCTACGGATGCTGAAGGTCAACCATGCGTCCGCCGAAAGCCAGGCGGCGGCACTGCGTAACTGGTTGCGCGCCAACGTAGCTGGGCCCGCGTTGCGTCTGAGCCTGCTGGCCAATGGCTACGGGGACATCTTCGACGAGGCCGTCGGTCGCCTGCCGCGTCACGCCCACCACGCGACCATGTACTCGGCCTGACGAATTCAGTCCCGGGCGGCAATCAAGATGCCGTCGCCGAGCGGCACCAGCACGGGGGTCAGCCGCTCGTCTTCGGCGATCAGGCGCGCCGCCTCGCGGACCGCGGTCACCTCGGGGTCGGCTGCCTCGGGGTCGCCCGCGCGGCCGCCGAGTGCCGCGCGATGCACCACGATCGCCCCGCCGGACCGCAGCAACCGGACGCCCTCGGCAATGAACTGCGGCTGGTCGATCGGATCAGCGTCGACGAAGACGAGGTCGTAGGACTCGTCGGCCAGCCGCTGCAGAACCTGTTGGCCCCGGCCGACGATCACGCGGGTGCGCGACGGGGCGATGCCCGCCTCGTTGAACGCTTGCTTGGCCAGCCGCTGGTGCTCCGGCTCCACGTCGATGGTCGTCAGCACGCCGTCGTCGGCCATGCCGCTCAACAACCACAACCCACTGACACCGGCACCGGTGCCTACCTCGGCGACCGCCTTGGCGCCCGACAGCCGCGCCAGCACAGAAAGCAGCGCACCCACCGCTGGAGTGACGGCGCCGGCGCCGGCGTCGACCGCGCGCTCTCTGGCGGCGGCGACAATCGGATCCTCCGAAATCGAGCCCTCGGCGTGTCCCAGGATTCCAAGCTGCGAGGCGACCATGCCCGCAGCGTAGAGCCAAAACCCGCCGGACCCGGACAGGCGCGCCAGAGAACCGACACGCCCGGTTCTCGGCGCGAATTTCGCCCGATCCGCCCAGCCAGTGGCCCTGATGGACGGCTTTCTCAGGGAAACTTCAGGTACCTCATATATCGGGCACACCGGCATGGGGAACGGTAAGCGGATGGCTCACCCAGGCTGGCTGTTCGGGAATAGCTCCGACGGACTCGACGTTGGCCGCTACGACGCATCATCGCCGGCGCCTGCCGGCAGCGACGAATTGCCGGCGGCCGCCGGCTCGGACCTGGAGGATCTCACGACCCGCACGCTAGCCCAGACCGTGGTGCCGCCTGCAAGCATGACGCACTTCGAGCGTTCCTTCGATTCCGGCTGGGTGGAGGAACCCGACGAGCCCCAAGGCACCGCGGTGTTCGACGCCACCGGCGACAAGAACGCCATGCCCTCATGGGACGAGCTGGTGCGCCAGCACGCCGATCGGGTGTACCGGCTGGCCTACCGGCTGTCGGGGAACCAGCACGACGCCGAGGACCTGACCCAGGAGACGTTCATCCGGGTGTTCCGTTCGCTGCAGAATTACCAGCCCGGAACCTTCGAGGGCTGGCTGCACCGCATCACCACCAACCTGTTCCTCGACATGGTGCGCCGGCGCGCGCGGATTCGGATGGAGGCGCTGCCGGAGGATTACGACCGCGTGCCCGCTGACGAGCCGAACCCCGAGCAGATTTACCACGACGCCCGGCTGGGGCCGGACCTGCAGGCGGCGCTCGATTCGCTGCCGCCGGAGTTCCGCGCCGCAGTGGTGTTGTGCGACATCGAAGGCCTGTCGTACGAGGAGATCGGCGCGACGCTGGGCGTCAAGCTGGGCACTGTGCGCAGCCGCATCCACCGTGGTCGCCAGGCGCTGCGGGACTACCTCGCCGCACACGGCAGCACCGAAGCCCCGGCCGCCGAATCTGTCTGAGCGCCGTGACCCGCGCTACATTCGAGGGTGCCACGTCCGCCAGAGGAGGGATCATGGCCGATCCAGGGCACGTGTTCAGGCGCGTGTTCTCGAGGCTGCCCTCGCCGTTCGCCTCGCAAACCGACGCGCCAGTCGGCCCGCGCCAATTCAGCTCTACTGAGCACCTGTCGACTGAGGCCATCGCCGCGTTCGTCGACGGGGAATTGCGGATGACGGCTCATCTGCGCGCCGCCAACCATCTGTCGCTGTGCCCGCAATGCGTGGCCGAGGTCGAAGGCCAGCGGCAGGCCCGCGCCGCGTTGCGTGATTCGCGGCCCATCCATGTGCCCACCTCGCTGTTGGGCGCGCTGGCGCAGATTCCGAACCTGTCCGAGCAACCCGAGGAGGACCCGGGCGGCACGGCCACCGACGAGTCAGGCATGCCGCGCGGTCGCCGCAAGCGCCGGTAGGGTGGACAGCACTTCACAGGCTATGAGCGCATCACGCGACGGACACCACAGTGCGATCAGCGCCCCGCCATGGCACGCCGTCCGCAGGCCCGAAAGAGGAGCCCGTTGAGCCCCGACAAGCACAACACCGACACCCCTGACGGCAGCCCGCCTCTCGGCTCGGGCGACGGCAACGCGTCCACCCGCCTGGCTCCCCGGCCGATCTCGCGGCCCCCGGTCGATCCTGCCGCCAGCCGCGCGTTCGGCCGCCCGGCCGGCGTCGCCGGCTCGTTCCTCGGCGCCGACAAGCAGCGCGACCAGGGCGAATACACCCCGCGCAACGCCCCGCCAGATCCCGTGCTGGCCGAGGCGTTCGGCCGCCCCTACCCGGGTGTCGAGTCCCTGCAGCGCCACCCCGCCGACGCGGGTGCGCTCGACGGCGAGCGCGACGACGAGACCGATGGCGCCGAGGACCCGTGGCGCGACCCGGCCGCGCCGGCGTCGCTGACCGCGCCGGCGTTGCCCCAGCCCCGACCGGTGGCGGCGAGTGGTGACACCGGCAAGCTCGGCGTGCGCGACGTGCTGTTCGGCGGCAAGGTGTCGTACCGCGCATTGGCGGTACTGGCGGGCATCGCGTTGGCGATCGCGTTCATCGGCGGCTGGGTGGGCCGCAAGACCGCCGAGGTGGTCGAGGCGTTCACCACGTCGAAGGTCACGCTGTCGACCAGCGGCAGCCAGCCGCCCGAGGGTCGGTTCGCACAAGTGGCCGCGGCCGTGGCCGACTCCGTCGTCACCGTCGAGGCGCTCAGCGACCAAGAGGGGTCGCAGGGCTCCGGCGTGGTGGTCGACGGCCGCGGCTACATCGTCACCAACAACCACGTCATCTCGGAGGCGGCCAACAGCCCGAGCCAGTTCAAGATCACGGTGGTGTTCAACGACGGCAAAGAGGTGCCGGCCAACCTGGTCGGCCGTGACCCCAAGACGGACCTCGCGGTGCTGAAGGTCGACAACGTCAACAACCTGACCGTCGCCCAGTTCGGCGACTCCGACAAGGTCCGCGTCGGCGACGAAGTGATCGCCGCAGGGGCGCCGCTCGGCCTGCGCAGCACCGTCACCGCAGGCATCATCAGCGCGCTGCACCGGCCGGTCCCGCTGTCCGGTGAAGGGTCCGACACCGACACCGTCATCGACGCCCTGCAGACCGACGCGTCGATCAACCACGGCAACTCCGGCGGTCCGCTGATCGACATGAACTCTCACGTCATCGGAATCAACACGGCCGGAAAGTCGTTGTCCGACAGCGCAAGTGGGCTCGGCTTCGCGATTCCGATCAACGAGGCGAAATCCACCATCGAAGCGCTGATCAAAGACGGCAAGGTCGTCCATCCCACGCTCGGCCTGACGGCCCGCTCGGTCAGCAACTCGGTGGCGTCCGGCGCGCAGGTGGCCAATGTGAAGGCCGGCGGACCCGCCGAGAAGGGCGGCATCCTGGAGAACGACGTGGTGGTGAAGGTGGGCGACCGAACAGTCGCGGACGCCGACGAGTTCGTAGTCGCGGTCCGTCAGCTCAAGATCGGCGAGCCGGCTCCGATCGAGGTGGTGCGCGACGGCAGGCATGTGACGTTGACGGTCACTCCAGCGCCGGAAAGCTGATGTTCGCCAACATCGGCTGGGGCGAAATGCTCGTGCTGGTGGTGATCGGGCTCGTCGTGCTCGGTCCGGAACGGCTGCCGGGAGCCATCCGCTGGACAGTCAACACGCTGCGCCAAGCCCGCGACTACGTCAGCGGCGCCACCAAGGACCTGCGCGACGAGCTGGGGCCCGATTTCGATGAACTGCGCGAACCGCTCGCCGAGTTGCAGAAGCTGCGGGGCATGTCGCCGCGTGCCGCGTTGACCAAGCATCTTCTCGACGGCGACGACTCGATTCTCACGGGCAAGTTCGACAAGCCGGCCGATGAGCGCTTGCGCGAAGAGCAAAAATTCCACCTACCACCGGACACGCCCGCGACGAAGCCCCAAACACCAGACGGCCCCGCGCCCTTCGATACCGACGCGACGTAGGCGCGCTCAGCGGCGGGCGGTGTCGATGCCCAGCGACAAGCCGGCCAGCCCGCGCCGGCGCGACGCCAGCGCGTCGGCAACCTTGTCGAGTTCTTTGCCAGCAGGCGAATCCGGCGCCGACAGCACCAGCGGCACGCCCGCATCGCCGGCGGTCACCAGCGCAGGATCCAGCGGCACCTGACCCAGCAGCGGAATCTCCGCGCCGACGGCCTTGGACAGCCGTTCGGCCACCTGGCGGCCACCGCCCTCGCCGAACAGCTGCATCGTGGACCCGTCAGGCATCAGCAGCCCGGACATGTTCTCGACTACCCCGACGATGCGCTGGCGGGTCTGCAACGCGATCGCGCCGGCGCGCTCGGCCACCTCGGCGGCCGCGATCTGCGGCGTGGTCACCACGAGGATCTCCGCGGTCGGGATCAGCTGGGCCACCGAGATCGCGACGTCGCCGGTGCCCGGCGGCAAATCGAGCAGCAGCACGTCGAGGTCACCCCAGTACACGTCGGCGAGGAACTGCTGAAGTGCGCGGTGCAGCATCGGGCCGCGCCACACCACCGGGGTATTGCCCTGGGTGAACATCGCGATCGAAATGACCCGCACGTCGTGAGCGACGGGAGGCAGGATCATCGACTCGACCTGCGTCGGCCGGTCGGTGACGCCCATCATCCGCGGGACCGAGTGGCCGTAGATGTCGGCATCGAGCAGCCCGACGGACAGGCCCCGGGCCGCCATTGCCGCCGCCAGGTTCACCGTCACGCTCGACTTGCCCACGCCGCCTTTTCCGGAGGCGACGGCATACACCCGGGTCAGCGAGCCGGGCTGGGCGAACGGAATCACCGGTTCGCGTTCGTCGCCCCGCAGCATCTTGCGCAGCTCGGTGCGCTGCTGATCGCTCATCACGTCGAGGCTGACCCGGACCGCGCCGGTGCCCGGGACGTCGGTGACGGCTCGGGTGACCCGTTCGGCGATCTCGGTCTTCTTCGGGCAGGCCGCGGTGGTCAGGTAGATCTCGACGTGCACGCCGCCGTCCGGCTCGATCGAAATGTTCTTGACCATGCCCAGTTCGGTGATGGGCCGGCGCAGCTCAGGATCGATCACCTTGGCCAGTGCTGAGCGCACGGCTGCCAACGTCAGGTCGGTGGGGTTTTCGGCCATCGCCGACGAGTCTACGGGCCGACCTCGGTTCAGCTGGCTGGGCCGGGCAGCGGTCCCGTCGACGGCGGCAACCCAGCTGCCGGCGTCTGCTCGGCAAGAGCGGGAGCGGGCGGCGCAGGCATGCCGGGCCACGGCGGCATTGCGGGTGCCGGCGCTGCGACGACCGGCATCGGCGCGGCCGGACCCGGCATCGGCGCGGCCGGACCCGGAAGCGGTGCGGCGGGACCCGGCAGCGGTGCGGCCGGCGCCGGGCCGGGCAGCCCGCCCGGCCACTGGCCAGCCGGCGCCATCCCGGGCAGCGGCGGCCCGAACGGCGTCGCAGTCGGCGGTGTGACGGCGGGCATGGAGTTGGGGCCGAAGCACACCAGCGTCGGGCAGGCAGGCGGTTGCTCCGGGTACTGGCTGGGGTCCATGCCCGGCGGTAGCGCCGGCATCTGGTTGGCGACGGACGTGTTGCCGAAGTTGACAAGCTCCATCTGGGTCATCGGATCGCCCATCGGCAAGCCCAGCACGTTGAGCGGCAGGCCAGGCCCGAGCCCCTCTGGCATGGACCCCTGTGCACCTTCGAGGTGCGCGTCACCCATCGGCGGAACCGGTCCGGTGATCGGCGGCAGATCGACGGGCACCACGCCGGTCGCATATGCCGCGGCCCAGCCCAGTACGTTGCGGGCATACGGCATCGAGTTGTTGTAGCGCAGGATCGCGCTCAGCACCTGCGACTGGTCACGCAGGTTCAGTCCGCCGCTGCACAGGTAGCGTGCCGCGGCCAGCGAGGAGTCGAACAGGTTCTGCGGGTCGGCCTTGCCGTCGCCGTCGCCGTCGGACGCATAGCGGGCCCAGGTGCCCGGCAGGAACTGCATCGGACCCATCGCGCGGGCGTAGGTCGGCTGACCGCTGGGCGCCATGCTCTGCACGATCACCTCGTTGCCCGGCAGCGATCCGTCCAGCGTCGGGCCGTAGATCGGGCGCACGGCGGTACCGCGAGCGTCGGTGGCGCCGTTGTTGGCGTGCAGCGATTCGATGCGCCCGATGCCGGCGAGCAGGTTCCAGCTGACGCCACAGGCCGGCTGGGCCAGCGACATCATCCGCTCGGCGTTGCGGTAGGCGGACAGCGCCATCGACGGAATGCGAAGAGCGCCAGGGGAATTGACGACGACCGCGGGCGGCGGCGCGGAGATCGACGCGGCCGCCACGTGGAAGCTCGACGGCGGGCGGCTGACCTGGACCACCGAGGGACCCGAGATGTCACCGCGGTTGGGCACCACCGCGGCCAGCGTCATCACGTTGGCGTCCTGGGTGGGCGGATGCACCAGCGGCGCCGGGTTCGGCGCAGCGGCGACAGCGCCGGCGAACACTACCGGCGCCACAACGATCAGGGCCGTCGCAGGCGTGCGAGCGGCTCGGGTAACCCGTCGGCGCGCCCACTCGAGGGCGTTGCGAGCCCCGGAGCCTCCCCCTTCGTGCACTCACACCGTCCTGACGTCGTCGGGCCTGTGAACTGAATCACCATACCTATTCGGAAACGAGATGTATGCACATTGGTCACTGTGAAATCTCCCGCACCAGAAAGACGCGCTGCGATCTCGCCGGCTACGTAGCGCGCTTCGCCCGCCGCTCGGCGAGATCGGCCTTGGCCGCGGCCTCCGGTTGCGACGAATCCGCCAGCGACTGCTCGATGACTTCGCGCAGCTCGTCGAGCTCGCGGCGAAGGTAGTCGCGGGTCGCCACTTCGCCGATCGCCAGGCGCAGCGCCGCCAGCTCCCGGGCCAGGTACTCGGTGTCGGCCTTGGTCTGGGCTGCTCGTCGGCGGTCCTCGTCGAGCGCCACCCGGTCGCGGTTCTCCTGCCGGTTCTGCGCCAGCAGGATCAGCGGCGCGGCGTAGGCGGCCTGCGTGGAGAACGCCAGATTGAGCAGGATGAACGGGTAGGGGTCCCAGCGCCAGCGCACCGCGCCGAGGTTCAGCCCGATCCAGACGACCACGATGATCGTCTGCCACAGCAGATAGCGGCCGGTGCCCAGGAAACGTGCGATCGACTCACTGAATCGCCCCACCGCCTCGGGGTCGAACGAAGGCGTCAAGCGGTGCCGGTAGGGCCGGGGGGTGTCGAGCCGCTGACGCGCCGACGCCGCGCTGATGGGCCGATCCGTCTGCGCTTCTCGCCTGCTGCTCACGTCACCCCCTCAGCGCTCGACGAGAGTTCGGGTTCCTCGAATTGCAGGCGCCAGTCGTCCGGCAGCAGGTGGTCGAGAACGTCGTCGACGGTCACGGCGCCCAGCAGGTGGTTCTGGTCGTCGACCACCGGCCCGCAGACGAGATTGTAGGCAGCGAAGTATCGGGTCACCGCCGCCAGCGACGACTCGGGAGCCAGGCTCGGCAGGTCGGTGTCCACCATGCCGCTGACCAGCGCCGCCGGTGGTTCCCGCAGCAGGCGCTGCAGATGTACGCAGCCCAGATAGCGGCCGGTCGGGGTGGCCGTCGGCGGCCGCGCGACGAACACCAGCGACGCCAGCGCCGGCGTCAGATCCGGGTCGCGGACTCGGGCCAGCGCTTCGGCGACTGTGGTGTCCGGCGCGAGCACCACCGGATCGGACGTCATCAACCCGCCCGCGGTGTCGGGGGAGTGGCTGAGCAGCCGGCGCACCGGCTCCGAGTCCTCAGGGTCCATCCGACGCAGCAGCACCTCGCGATCGACCGGGTTGATCACCTGCAGCAGGTCGGTGGCGTCGTCGGGATCCATCGCCTCGAGCACGTCAGCCGCGCGTTCGGTGTCCAGCTGCATCAGCAGCGCGCGCTGCTCGCTTTCGGACAGCTCCTGCAGCACGTCGGCGAGGCGTTCGTCGTCAAGTGCGTTGATCAGCTCGACGCGGCGCTTGGTGGGCAATTCGCGGATCGCTTCGGCGACCTCGATCGGGCGCTGGTCCTCGAACTGGTGCAGCAGCTGTGCCACTCCCTGGCCGGGCAGCGCCAGCGCCGACGGCGTCAGGCCCTGCACGTGCTGCCAGTCGACGACGTAGATGTTGCTGCGCCGACCGAGCCGGCGCGGGCTGCGCACCGCGACCTTGGTCACCACCCACTCGCGGGTACGCGTCTGCTCCACGCCCAGATCCACGACCACGACGTCCATGCCGGCCAGCTGCTCGAGTTCGGGATCGGTGACCCGCACGCGGGTCTCCACCACCTGGCCGAGCACCAGCACCTCACCGGGGCGCTGTGCGAACCGGCGCAGCGACACATTGGCCGTGGTGAGCGTGACCGCATTCGGCTCGATCGCGGTCACTCGGGTGATTGGAACGAAAATTCTTCGGCGCGTGAGCAATTCGACAACCAAACCCAACACGCGCGGCTGCTGGCGGACGATGCTGATGCTGATCACCACATCGCGCACCCGGCCGATCGACTCGCCGTCGGGGCCGAGCACGACCATGCCCGCCAGCCGCGCCGCGTACACCCTGTTCACCGCAGCCATGACTGCAAGGGTAGGAGTAATCCCGTGGATGAGACTGAGCAGACCGCCTATCGGCCGCGCCGGACCTGTCTTTCCGTGCCGGGCAGCAGCGCCAAGATGATCGAGAAGGCCAGGGGCCTGAGCGCCGACGAGGTGTTCGTCGACCTGGAGGACGCCGTCGCGGTCGACGCCAAGGAACAAGCCCGCACGCAGGCGGCGATCGCGCTGTCAGAACCCGGCTGGAATGCGAAGCTGCTCGGGGTTCGCGTCAACGACTGGACGACGCCGTGGACGTACACCGACGTGATCGAGGTGGTGTCCACCGCTGGTGCCGCGCTGGACATCGTGGTGCTGCCGAAGGTCAGCGACGTGTCACACGTTCAGGCGCTCGATCTTCTGCTGACTCAGCTGGAGATGACGCACGGCCTTCCGGTCGGCCGCATCGGCATCGAGGCGCAGATCGAGAACGCCCAGGGGTTGACGAACCTGGACGCGATCGCGGCCGGCCCGCGGATGCAGGCACTGATCCTCGGACCCGCCGATCTGATCGCCAGCCTCAACATGCGCACCCAACAGGTCGGTGAGCAGCCGCCGGGTTACGACGGCGACGCGTACCACCACGTTCTGATGTCGATTCTGATCGCCGCCCGCACGCACGGGATCGCCGCGATCGACGGGCCGTACCTGAAGGTGCGCGATGTCGACGGATTCCGAAGAGCCGCAGGCCGATCCGCGGCACTGGGCTATGACGGCAAGTGGGTGCTGCACCCCGACCAGATCGCGGCGGGCAACGAGATCTTCAGCCCGCGCCAAGACGAGTACGACCACGCCGAGCTGGTTCTCGAAGCCTACGAGTGGCACACCTCGGCGGCCGGGGGCGCGCGGGGCGCAGTGATGCTCGGCGACGAGATGCTCGATGAGGCCAGTCGCAAGATGGCGCTGGTGATCGCCGCGAAGGGCCGGGCCGCCGGCATGACGCGCCAAGGCGAACGGTTCCAGCCGCCGCGCTGAGGCTAGGTGTAGGACGAGGAGTCCGGGGACATTCCGATGAAAATCCAAAACGGTATGCCGAGCACCAGCGTGACCACGCCGACGATCACGGCCGCCAGCGCCATGCCGTGCCCGCTTTGGCCGGTGCGCGCAGTCTGACTCATCGCGACCACGCCCAGCACGATCCCGACGAGCGACGGAACGAAGCAGAAGCACAGCGGCACCCCCAGGCAGGCCGCCACGAGCGCACCGATCGCCATGCCGTTGGTGCCTTGCGGTCGCTGCATCGCGTACGGGTCGTACGGGTTCGCGCCGTATTGCTGGTACGGCGGCGGGAACGGCGGATATCCGGGAGGCGGGCCGGGATAGCCGGGAGGCGGGCCGGGATACGGTGGCGGGTATGGTGGCGGACCCGAAAACCCTTCCGTCGACGGGTATTCGAACGGACGGTCGGGGTCGTTGGGATCGTACGTCACGACTGACTCACGGCGGACTATGAAGAACCGAAGGCGAAGAGGCCGATGACGAGGATCGCGACGATGGCGAGCAGCAGCGTCACGGCACCGACGATGATCCCGGCAAGCGCCATGCCGCGGCCCTGTTCACCGGATTCCTTGATCTGGTTGATCGCGATGATGCCGAGCACGACGCCGACGATCGCGGCGATCACTCCGAATATCCCGCACAGGAAATCCAGAGGAATACCGATGATCGAGGCGACCAGCGAGCCGACGGCCAAGCCGTTCGTTTTCTGTTGGGGCGGATAACCTCCCGCGTAGGGCACGGGGGGATATCCGGGCATCGGCGGCGGCGGATAACCGCCCGGCGGCGGGTATGACGGCGGCGGGTAGGGCGGCGGATAGCCCGGTGGCCCATACGCGGGCGCAGGAGGCGGGGGATAGGTTGGCGGCGGCGACTGCGGCTGCTCGATCGGGGGCGGCTCGTATCCCCCCGAGGGAACGTCGTGCTCGCCGGGCCGCTGGCCCGGGTCGCCGGGTGTCGTCATGGCGATCAAAATAGCTTACGGGCTGGTGACGCGCGGACCTTCACCGACTTCGACGCCGGCCGGGGCACAATCGAGCGGTGCACCGCACACACGTGAGGAGACAGAACCGATGACGAGCCCATTCCAGGGGCAGACGCCCAACACACCGGGACCGGGGCCCAAAGGGCCGTCGCTGCCCACCCCGCCGAAGGGTTGGCCGATCGGGTCGTATCCGACATATGCCGAAGCGCAGCGCGCGGTGGACTACCTGTCCGACCAACAGTTTCCGGTGCAGCAGGTCACGATCGTCGGCGTCGACCTGATGCAGGTGGAACGCGTCACCGGTCGGCTGACCTGGCCCAAGGTGCTCGGCGGCGGCGTCGTCACCGGGGCCTGGCTGGGTATTTTCATCGGCCTGGTGCTCGGGCTGTTCACCGGGACGTTGCTGGTGCCACTGCTGTACGGGGTGGTCTCGGGTGTGGTCTTCGGGTTGATCACTTCAGCGGTCCCGTACGCAATGGCCCGCGGCACAAGGGATTTCAGCTCCACGATGCAACTCGTGGCCGGGCGCTACGACGTGCTGTGCGATCCGCAGAACGCCGAGAAGGCCCGAGACTTGCTGGCCCGCTTGACGTTATAGCCGCGCAGGTTGGCGCTACGCCGTTTTTCGGCGCAGGTCACGATTGCGCTGCAAGCGCCGCGAGGGGTTGGACATCGCGCGCGTCGGCCTTTACCGTTTGCGCGCGGGAAAGGAGGCGGCCGTGCGGGACAGGTGGCGCAGTGCACTGCGCCGGCTCTGTGCGGCGACGGCTGCCGCACTGACCGCGACGACTGTCGTGTCCGGCTGCTCCACCGCCGCCCACGGCACCGTGATCACGTTCTACACGCCGGCCGGCGACGCGAACACGTTCGCCGCGCTCGCCAAGAAGTGCACCGAGCAGTTCTCCGGGCGCTTCCGCGTCCAGCAGATGAGCCTGCCCAAAGGCGCCGACGACCAGCGGCTGCAACTGGCCCGCCGACTCACCGGCAATGACACGACGCTCGACGTGATGGCGCTGGACGTGGTGTGGACGGCCGAATTCGCCGAGGCGGGCTGGGCGTTGCCGCTATCCGACGACCCGGCGGGCCAAGCGGAGGCCGACGCGCGTGCCGACACTCTGCCCGGCCCGCTCGAGACCGCCGAATGGAACGACAAGCTCTACGCCGCACCGATCTCGACGAACACCCAATTGCTCTGGTACCGAGCCGATTTGGTGTCCACGCCCCCGACGGACTGGGACCAGATGGTGGCCGAGGCCACCCGCCTGCACAAGGAGGGCAAGCCAAGCTGGATTGCGGTGCAGGGCAGGCAGTACGAGGGCCTGGTGGTGTGGTTCAACACCTTGCTGGAAAGCGCTGGGGGACAAGTACTTTCCGACGACGGCAAGACGGTCACGCTGACCGACACCCCGCAGCACCGAGCGGCGACCGTCCGGGCACTGCAGATCATCAAGAACGTCGCCACCGCGCCAGGAGCCGACCCGTCGATCACCCAGACCAACGAAGAGACCGCGCGGCTGGCGGTGGAGCAGGGCAAGGCAGCGCTGGAGGTGAACTGGCCGTTTGTGCTGCCCTCGATCATGGGCAACGCGATCAAGGGCGGGGTGTCGTTCCTGCCGCTCAACCAGCGCGGCGACCTCGCCGGCGCGATCAACGACGTCGGCGACTTCGACGCCGACGACAGCCAGTTCGCCACCGCCTACGACGCAACCAAGGAGGTATTCGGCTTCGCGCCATACCCCGGCGTGCAGGCCGACCAGCCGGCCAAAGTCACTCTCGGCGGCCTGAACCTCGCCGTCGCCAAGACCACGCAACACCGCGCCGAGGCCTTCGAAGCGATCCGCTGCCTGCGCGACCTCGACAACGAGAAGTACCTGTCGACGCAGGGCGGGCTGCCCGCGGTGCGGGCGTCGCTGTACGACGATCCGCAGTTCCAGCTGAAATATCCGGCCTACGACATCATCCGGCGCCAGCTCACCGACGCCGCGGTGCGACCTGTGACGCCGAATTACCAGACCGTGTCGATGCGGATCGCCGCCGCGCTCGCGCCGATCACCGAGATCGATCCTGAAAAGACAGCGGACAAGCTGGCCGCCGAAGTGCAGAAGGCGATCGACGGCAAGGGGCTGATTCCGTGACAGCCACGACCGCCCCGGCGCGCAGCGAACGTCGAGCGCAGCTGCGGCTGGCCTACCTGCTGATCACGCCCGCGGTGCTGATGATGTTGGCGGTCGCGGCGTACCCGATCGGCTACGCGGTGTGGCTGTCACTTCAGCGGATCAATCTGGCCACGCCCGCCGACCGGGCGTTTGTCGGGCTGGCCAACTATCAGACCGTGCTCGCCGACCACTACTGGTGGACTGCTTTGGCGGTGACGTCGGCGATCACGGTGGTCTCGGTGACCATCGAGCTGTTCCTCGGCCTTGCGCTGGCGCTGGTGATGCACCGCACGATCTTCGGCAAAGGCGTGGTGCGCACCGCCGTGCTGATCCCGTACGGGATCGTGACCGTCGCCGCGTCGTACAGCTGGTACTACGCGTGGACGCCGGGCACCGGCTACCTCGCGAACCTGCTTCCGCAAGGCAGTGCTCCACTGACACACCAGATTCCGTCGCTGGCCATCATCGTGCTCGCCGAGGTGTGGAAGACCACCCCGTTCATGGCTCTGCTGCTGTTGGCCGGCCTGGCACTGGTGCCCGACGAGCTGATGCGGGCCGCGCAAGTGGACGGCGCGGGCGCGTGGAAGCGGCTGGTGAAAATCACGCTGCCGCTGATCAAGCCGGCCGTGCTGGTGGCCTTGCTGTTTCGCACGCTGGACGCGTTTCGGATCTTCGACAACATCTACATCCTGACCGCCGGCGCCAACAACACCGGTTCGGTGTCGATCCTGGGCTACGACAACCTGTTCAAGGCCTTCAACCTCGGGCTCGGTTCGGCGATCAGCGTGCTGATCTTCGTGTGCGTGGCGCTGATCGCGTTCGTCTTCATCAAGCTGTTCGGGACGTCGGCGCCCGGAGCGGACGACAGAGAGACCTGATGGCCGAACGGGTGAGCGCCGGGCGCAAAGCGTGGTGGGTGATTGTCGACGTGCTCGTGGTGGTCTACGCGCTGTTTCCGGTGCTGTGGATCCTGTCGCTGTCGCTCAAGCCGACCTCGACGGTCAAGGACGGCAAGCTGATCCCGGCGCAGATCACTTTCGACAACTACCGCGGCATCTTCAGCGGCGACCTGTTCGGCCCGGCACTGCGCAATTCGGTGGGCATCGGGCTGATCACCACGGTCATCGCGGTCGTGATCGGCGCGATGGCCGCCTATGCCGTTGCGCGCCTTGACTTTCCGGGCAAGCGATTACTCGTCGGCGTCGCACTGCTGATCGCAATGTTCCCCCAGATATCTTTGGTGTCACCGCTGTTCGACATCTCCCGCGCGCTTGGGCTGTTCAACACTTGGCCGGGGTTGATCATCCCGTACATCACGTTTGCGCTGCCGCTGGCCATCTACACACTGTCCGCGTTCTTTCGAGAGATCCCGTGGGATCTGGAGAAGGCCGCCAAGATGGACGGCGCCACCCCGTTCCAGGCTTTCCGCAAGGTGATCGTCCCGCTGGCGGCACCCGGTGTGGTCACCGCGGCGATCCTGGTCTTCATCTTCGCGTGGAACGATCTGCTGCTGGCGATTTCGCTGACGGCCACCACCGCGTCGCTCACCGCGCCGGTGGCGATCGCGAACTTCCCGGGCAGTTCGCAGTTCGTCGAGCCCACCGGATCCATCGCCGCCGGCGCAATCGTGATCACGGTGCCGATCATCGTTTTTGTTCTAGTCTTCCAGCGACGGATCGTCGCCGGGCTGACGTCCGGCGCAGTGAAGGGATAGCCGATGGCCGAGATCGTGCTGGACAGGGTGACCAAGAGTTACCCCGACGGCACCACCGCCGTGTCCGAGCTGTCCCTCGAGATCGCCGACGGCGAGTTCATCATCCTGGTCGGCCCGTCGGGCTGCGGCAAGTCCACGACGCTGAACATGATCGCCGGCCTCGAGGAGATCACGTCGGGGGAGTTGCGCATCGACGGGCAGCGGGTCAACGAGAAGGCGCCCAAAGACCGCGACATCGCGATGGTGTTCCAGTCGTATGCGCTGTATCCGCATATGACCGTGCGTCAGAACATCGCTTTCCCTTTGACATTGGCGAAGATGAAGAAGGCCGAAATCGCCCAGAAGGTCGAGGAGACCGCGAAAATCCTTGACCTGACCGAGCTGTTGGACCGCAAGCCCGCCAGCCTGTCCGGCGGTCAGCGGCAGCGCGTGGCGATGGGACGCGCGATCGTCCGCAACCCGAAGGCTTTTCTGATGGACGAGCCGTTGAGCAACCTCGACGCCAAGCTGCGCGTGCAGATGCGCAGTGAAATCTCCCGCCTGCAGCACCGCCTCGGCACTACCACGGTCTACGTCACCCACGACCAGACGGAGGCGATGACGCTGGGTGACCGCGTCGTGGTGATGCGCGCCGGAGTGGCCCAGCAGGTCGGGACTCCGCAGGAGCTCTACGACAAACCGGCCAACTTGTTCGTCGCCGGGTTCATCGGTTCCCCGTCGATGAACTTCTTTCCCGCGCAGCTGACCGATGTCGGGGTCCGCCTGCCGTTCGGCGAGATCACGCTCATGCCTGAGGTGCTCGACGTCGTCGCCCAACATCCCACGCCCGACAACGTCATCGTCGGCGTGCGGCCGGAGCATCTCGATGACGCTGCGCTGATCGACACGTTCCAGCGGCTGCGCGCGCTGGTGTTCGAAGCCGACGTCGAAATCGTCGAGTCGTTGGGCTCCGAGAAGGTGGTGCACTTCTCCACCGACGGTGCCTCGGCCCAGTCGGCTCAGCTGGCCGAACTGGCGGCCGACTCCGGAGTTGGCGAAAATGATTTCGTCGCAAGGCTTTCCGCCGAATCAGCCGCCGCGGCCGGTCAGCGCATCGAGTTGGCATTCGACATCACCAAGCTGGTGATCTTCGATGCCGACTCAGGGGTGAACCTGACGATTCCGCCCGCATCCGGGTGACCGACGTGCGTGCGCACCTACAGGCGCACTTCGCTGCCGGTGAGCCGGACACCGCGAGCGTCACGTTCGTGGGCGTCGCACCGATCGACGTGCTGCGGTTCGGTCCTGACGTCGACGGGGTGGTGCACTACGTGTCGGTTGCGGGCGACGCGGCCGCGCAGGTGGTGGTCAGCCTGAGGACCGCCACCCCGCTGCCCGGCTTGGCGCGCAGCGTCGCGGTGCTGGCAGCAGCGCCGGTCGTGGAGGGATTGGTGTTGACGGCCGACGCACTCGTCGACCTGGGCCACCCGCTTTGGCAGGGCGCCCCGTTCACGGCAGTCCTGTTGGGCCACAGCACCATTGAGCCGTTCGACGCGGTAGAGTTCTTCAGCGCGGTCCCGGTCACCGCCAATGAGGCGGCGTGGGTGCGGCTGAAAGGGCCCGCGGCGATGCGCCAGGCGTGGCGCGAGGACGGCGTCGACGTGCTCGACCCGGCGCGGCGGGCGGGCTCGCCCGGCGGGTGGTGACTGCGACAGACTCGACGACCGCGCGGCCGCTACAGCCACTCGTTGTTGCGGAATATGCGGTACAGCGTCAAGCAGACCACCAGCATCAACCCGAGCACTGCGGGATAGCCCCACACCCAATGGGTTTCGGGCATGTGGTCGAAGTTCATCCCGTAGATCCCGGCGAGCGCGGTCGGCACCGCGGCGATGGCCACCCAGGCCGAGATCTTGCGCATGTCGACGTTCTGCTGCATCGCGACCTTGCCGAGCGCTGCCTGCACCAGCGAGGACAACATCTCGTCGTAGCTGACGATCCGGTCGGACGCCGCGATGTTGTGGTCCAATACGTCGCGCATGTAGCGGCGCACCTCGATCGAGACCAGATCGTCGTTTTCGGCCAGCCGCTGCAGCGCCAACGTCAGCGGGCTCACCGACCGGCGTAGCTCGGCGACCTCACGCTTGAGCAGGTAGATGGCTTCGATGTTGGTGCGCTTGCGCGGCGAGAAAATGTCCAATTCCATTGCGTCGACGTCGACTTCGATCATGTCGGTGACTTCCAGGTAGTGGTCCACCACATGGTCGGCGATCGCGTGCATCACCGCGTACGGGCCCAGGTTGAGCATCGCGGGCGAAGTCTCCAGCCGCTTGCGCACGCCCGCAAGGCCGCTGAAGTCGCCGTGGCGGACGGTGACGACGAAGTCGCGGCCGACGAAGATCATGATCTCGCCGGTCTCGACCACCTCGCGCGCCTTGGCCATGGACTCGTGCTCGACGTATTTGACGGTCTTGAGCACCATGAACAGCGTCTCGTCGTAGCGCTCCAGCTTGGGCCGCTGGTGTGCATGCACCGCGTCCTCCACGGCCAGCTCGTGCAGGCCGAAAACATCAGCGACCGTCTGCATCTGGCGCTCGTCGGGTTCGTGCAATCCGATCCACACGAACGCCTCGTTGCCCGCACGCTCCAGCTCGTGCACCTTGTCCAGCGCGGCGGCGTGGGTGTACTTGCCCGGCAGGCGCTTGCCGTCCATGTAGACGCCGCAGTCCACCATCGCGTGCGCGACGGGAACATGGATGGAGCTGGGGTCGGCGGTCTTGCCGCGCACGGCCGGTCGCAACGACGGCGGCAACGAGGGAAACGATGGCATCGGGACCGGACCTCCCGTCGCAACGCAGTCTGACGCGACGATCATGCTACGCGCTTTCGCGGTCTGGCCGACGCTGTCAGGCGACGAGCCGCACGGGCAGGCGTTTGAACGAATTGTTCAGGTTCGAGCGGATTCGCACCGGCTCGCCGGTGATGTCGATGCTCGAGAACGTCGAGAGCAACTCGTCGAAGAACACCCGCCCTTCCAGGCGCGCAAGATGCACACCGAGGCAGAAATGACTGCCGATCCCGAACGACAAATGTGGATTCGGATGCCGGTGAATATCGAAGGCCTGTGGGCGATCGAAGACTTCTTCGTCACGGTTGGCCGACGTGTAGTACATCGCGACCTTGTCTCCGGCCGCAATGTATGTGCCGGCCAGTTCGGTATCGATTAGTGCTGTGCGCCGGAAGTAGTGCAACGGATTGTCGTAGCGGATGATCTCTTCGACGGCGCCGGGCAGAAGCGACGGGTCGGCCCTCAGCTCGGCGAGTTGATCCGGGTGACGAAGCAATGTGAGGAGCCCCGACGACAGAATGCCTTTGGTGGTGTCGTTGCCCGCGGTGACAAGCTGAACGAAGAAGCCGCCGAAGTCGACGTCGCTCATCGGCTTGCCGCCGAAGTCGGCGCTCAAAATCGCCGTGGTCAGGTCCTCGGTGCCACCCCGTTTTCGCCGCGCGGCTGCCAATTCGATTGCATACATTGCCATCTCGATGGTCGCCGCTTGGGCGTCACCTTCCGGGCCGGCCAGCTCCGGGTCTTGTCCGGAGGTGTTGCGTTCTGCCAGCTCATGCAAGTGGTCCCAGTCTTGCCGAGGCAAACCACACAGCTGACCGATCACGCGTGTCGGCAGTCGTGCGGCGACCTGGTGGACAAACTCGACGTCGCGACGCTCGCGTGCCTCGGCCATGATGCCCCGGCAGACGTCGCGTATCCGTTCCTCCAGCCCGGCGATCACGCGGGCGCGGAAGTGCAGCGACACCGGGCCTCGGTGCGCTGTGTGCGCGGGCGGGTCCATTGCCAGCAGCATGGTGCGCATCATCGCCAGGTTCTCCGGCGACAGATTTTCGACGACTACGCCGCCCTCACTGGCCGAGAAGATCTCCGGGTGGCGGCCCACCTTCGCCACGTCGGCGTGACGCAGCACCGCCCAGAAACCGGGCTCGTCGTCCATCGCCTGCCAGTGCACCGGATCAGTGCGCCTCAGCTCGGCCAGCGCCTCATGCGGCGCACCGTCGACGAACGCGTCGGGGTGGGCCAGATCGACGGAGGACGTCGTCACGGCTACCCGATCAACACATTCGGCCGAGGCAGCCCGGCCGCCTCACACAGCGCGACGTACGCCGCCAGGGTCAGGGCACCGTCGAGCACGCTCTCGACGTTGCCGTCCGCGTCGAGGTTCAAGTTCGCCCCGTACATCTGGAACCAGACGTGGGTGTCGTCCTCGAGCACCTCGAGCGTGTGCACCGATCCCGCAGGTTCGTACAGGAACGACCCTGCGCGGTTGACGTACTCGTATTCCTTGTATTTCCAGGCGCCCGAGGTCGTGTACGCGTACACCGGGCCGGTGTGCTTGTGGCGCTGTACTTCATAACCGGCTCCGAAAATGTTCTCCACGATCCACAGGCCCTCGGCCTCCTTCACCTGGACCACCTTGAGCTTGGAGCCGTCACCGATGTCGACGAACGGAAGATCGTCGGCGCCGATGTGCACGGCCGTCGGCACTTCGACTGTCGTCATCGCAAGGCCTCCTGAAAGATCGGCGTGAACTGACGGTACGCCTGGCCTACTGGTGCCCGGCGGCTTTTCGAGGTGCGCTAGTTTCGTCGGCGAACCCATCGGAGACGAGGAGCAACCTGACGTGAGCACAACTCCCCTCAAGGTCGCCGTCACCGGCGCCGCCGGCCAGATCGGCTACAGCCTGCTGTTCCGCCTGGCGAGCGGCTCGCTGCTGGGGCCGGACCGCGAGATCGAGCTGCGGCTGCTCGAGATCGAGCCCGCGCTGAAGGCACTCGAAGGTGTGGTGATGGAGCTCGACGACTGCGCGTTCCCGCTGCTGGCCGGCGTCGAGATCGGCGCCGACCCGAACAAGATCTTCGACGGCGCCAACCTGGCGCTGCTCGTCGGTGCCCGTCCGCGCGGGCCGGGCATGGAGCGCAGTGACCTCCTGGAGGCCAACGGCGCGATCTTCACCGCACAAGGCAAGGCGCTCAACGAGGTTGCGGCCGACGATGTCCGTGTCTTGATCACCGGCAACCCGGCCAACACCAACGCGCTGATCGCGATGAGCAACGCCCCCGACATCCCGCGCGAGCGGTTTTCTGCGCTCACCCGCCTGGACCACAACCGCGCGATATCCCAGCTGGCCAAGAAGACCGGTGCGAAAGTCACCGACATCAAGAAGATGACGATCTGGGGCAATCACTCGGCCACCCAGTACCCGGACATCTTCCACGCCGAAATCGGCGGCAAGAACGCCGCCGAAGTGGTCAACGACCAGAACTGGATCGAAAACGACTTCATCCCCACCGTCGCCAAGCGTGGCGCTGCGATCATCGACGCGCGCGGCGCCTCGTCGGCAGCGTCGGCCGCATCGGCGACCGTCGACGCCGCGCGCGACTGGCTGCTGGGCTCGCCCGAGGGGGACTGGGTGTCGATGGCGGTGGTCTCCGACGGCAGTTATGACGTGCCGGAAGGCCTGATCTCGTCGTTCCCCGTCACCACCAAGGACGGCAACTGGACGATCGTGAGCGGCTTGGAGATCAACGACTTCTCCCGCTCCCGGATCGACAAGTCGACCGCCGAGCTCGCCGACGAGCGCAAGGCCGTCACAGAGCTCGGGCTTATCTAGAGGATCGGCCTGCCGCCGGTCACCGCGATCCGCGCGCCGGAGATGTAGCTGCCCTCGTCGGAGGCCAGCAGCACGTAGACCGGCGCGAGCTCGGCGGGCTGACCGGCCCGCCCGAGCGGGGTGTCGTCGCCGAAGTTCTTGACCTTCTCCGGCGGCATCGTCGCCGGGATCAACGGGGTCCAGATCGGTCCTGGCGCAACGCTGTTCACGCGAATTCCCTTGTCGCCCAACAGCTGTGCCAGGCTGGCCGACAGGTTGGCGATCGCCGCCTTGGTGGCGGCATACGGTGCCAGCGTGGGGGAGGGCATGTCGGAGTTGACCGACGAGCTGCCGATGATCGACGAGCCGGGCGGCATGTGCGGCAGCGCCGCCTTGACGAGATAGAAGTACGCGCCGACATTGAGCCTGAACGTGTAGTCCCACTCCTCGTCGGAGATCTCGTCGAGGCTCTGGTGCGTCATCTGGAAGGCGGCGTTGTTCACCAGCACGTCGATGCTGCCGAATTCGTCGACGGCACGCTGGATCACAGCGCGGCAGTGCTCGGGGCTGGACAGGTCGCCGTCGACCAGCACGCATGTGCGGCCGGCCTCTTCGACGAGGCGCGCGACCTCGCGGGCGTCGTCGTGCTCGTTGAGGTAGGCGATCAGCACGTCGGCGCCTTCGCGGGCGAACGCGATCGCAACCGCGCGACCGATGCCGCTGTCCCCGCCGGTGATCACCGCCTTCTTGCCGGTCAGCTTGCCCGAACCGCGGTAGCTCTGCTCGCCGCAGTCGGGTACCGGATCCATCTGCGCTTGACTGCCGGGAACCTGTTGCTGTTGTTCGGGGAAACCCATGGCGCACGGATAGCCGATCCGGCGCCGTGAAAACCTGCGGGCAGCGGTTCAGTACGCTAGACCCCCGTGTCCGAAAAGCCCCACGCCAACGAAAACTCGCCAATCGTCATCGGAGATGACGAGATCTTCGAAGCGCATGTGGGAGGCAAGCTTTCCGTGGGGCTGAAGGCCCCGCTCGACACCCAGCGGGCGCTGTCGATCGCCTACACCCCCGGAGTTGCACAGGTCAGTCGTGCCATCGCGGCCGACCACACGCTGGCCGCCCGCTACACCTGGGCGCACCGGCTGGTGGCCGTGGTCAGCGACGGCAGCGCAGTGCTGGGCCTGGGCGACATCGGCGCGGCTGCGTCGCTGCCGGTGATGGAAGGCAAGAGCGCGCTGTTCAAGGCGTTCGGCGGGCTTGACTCGATCCCGATCGTGCTGGACACCAAGGACCCCGACGAGATCGTCGAAACCCTGGTGCGGCTGCGCCCCACGTTCGGCGCCGTCAGCCTCGAAGACATCTCGGCACCCCGCTGCTTCGAGATCGAGCGGCGCGTCGTCGAAGCGCTGGACTGCCCGGTCATGCACGACGACCAGCACGGCACCGCGATGGTGGTGCTGGCGGCGCTCAAGGGTGCCACCACACTGCTCGACCGCGACATGACGTCGCTGCGCGTGGTGATCTCCGGTGCCGGCGCCGCGGGCGTCGCCTGTGCGAATCTCCTTCTCGCAAGCGGAGTTTCGGACATCATCGTGCTCGACTCGCAAGGCATCGTCCATCCCAGCCGCGGCGATATGAACAGCGTCAAGGCTGAGCTGGCGCAACGCACCAACCCGGCCGGACGCACCGGCGGCATGGTGGAGGCGCTCGACAAGGCCGACGTGTTCATCGGGGTGTCGGCGGGTGTGGTGCCCGAGGAGCTGATCGCCACGATGGCGCCCGAGGGGATTGTGTTCGCGCTGTCCAATCCGGATCCGGAGATTCATCCGGATGTGGCCGCCAAGCACGCCGCGGTGGTGGCCACCGGCCGCAGCGACTTCCCCAACCAGATCAACAACGTGCTCGCGTTCCCCGGTGTGTTCCGCGGAGCCCTGGACGCCGGCGCGCCCAGGATTACCCAGAAGATGATGGTGGCCGCCGCCGACGCGATCTTCTCTGTGGTGGCCGACGATCTCGCGCCGGATCGGATCGTGCCCAGTCCGCTGGATCCGCGCGTGGCGCCGGCGGTGTCGGCGGCGGTGGCCGCCTCGGTAGAAGCCTCAGCAGACGCCTCGGGTGGCTAACCGCCTGCTCGGTGTGCTGCTGGCTGCGGTGCTGCTGCTGGCCGGCTGCGCCGAGCGGCCCGCGACTCGTGACGTGGTGGTCGGCGCCGGAACCGACGCCCGATCGGCAGTGCTCGCAGAGTTGTACGCGGCGGCGCTGCGGTCCTACGGCTCGGCGGCGAGGGTGGCACGCATGCCCGACCCGGTAGGCGCCCTCGAGGGCGGTGACGTGGACGTGGTGCCGGGGTTCACCGGCCAGCTGCTGCAACGGTTCGCCCCGGGGATCGCCGCGATCTCCGACAAGAGCGTCTACCACGCGCTGGTGTCGGCGCTGCCCGAAGGCGTGGCGGCCGGTGACTATGCCACCGCGGCGCAGGACAAGCCGGCGCTGGCCGTGACGACGAAGACCGCCGACGCGTGGGGCGGCCGGGATCTGAGCGCGGCGGTCCGCCACTGTGCGCAGGTGACGACGGGTGCGGTGGCCGGCGCGTGGCCACCGGCGAAGATTGGCAGTTGCACCCTCGCGCCGCCTCGCGAATTCCCAACGGCGGCGGCACTTTTCGATGCGCTCAGCGCGGGCCGGCTCATCGCGGCGTGGACTACCAGCGCTGCGCCTGACATTCCCGCCGACGTCGTGCTGCTGGCCGACCGCTCACCCCCGATGATCCAGGCCGAAAACGTGGTGCCGCTGTACCTCCGCAACAAGCTCACCGAGCAAGAAGTGCTTGCCGTCAACGGCATCGCCGGCGAGTTCGATACCACCGCGCTGGCCGACATGCGCCGCCAGGTCGACCAGGGGGCCGATCCCCGACAGGTCGCCGAGGCGTGGTTGGCCGCGCACCCGCTAGGTCGATGACCCGTACCGCGGCTTGGTCGGAATAGCGCGCGCGGTGACGGCGGCGAACAGCCGCTGATAGCCCGAGCCGGTCAGCCGCACGATCACGTCGAGCACCTTTGCGTCCGGGCCCACCAGGACGCGGGCCTTGTTCTTGCGCACCCCGTCGAGGATGATGCGTGCCGCCTTCTCGGGTGTGGTGTTGGCCAGCCTGGTGTCGAACCGGTGTGCCAGGTCGGCGACGTCGATGCCTTCGGCGGCGGTCATGTTGCGCGCGATCGCGGTCTTGATTCCGCCGGGGTGCACGGTGGTGACCTTCACCGGATGCTTGGCCAGAAGCATCTCCTGGCGCAGCGCCTCGGTGAATCCGCGCACCGCGAACTTGGCCGAGTTGTAGGCGGCTTGCCCGGGCACCGAGAACAACCCGAAGATGCTCGAGACGTTGACGACGTGTCCGTCGCCGGAGGCGATCAGGTGCGGCAGAAATGCCTTGGTGCCATTGACCACGCCCCAGAAGTCCACGTCCATCACGCGTTCGATGTCTTTGAATCCGCTGACCTCGACGTCGCCGGTGAACGCGATGCCGGCGTTGTTGTAGATCTGGTTGACCGTGCCGTAGTGGTCGTTGACGGCGTCGGCGTAGGCGAGCACGGCTTCGCGTTCGGTGACGTCGAGGCGGTCGGCCTTCACCGGTGCGCCGATGGCCTTGATCCGCTCCTCAGTGGCGGCCAGACCCTCGAGGTCGACGTCACTGATGGCCAGCTTGGCACCCGAACGCGCCAGTTCAATGGCCAGCGCCTGGCCGATGCCGGAGCCCGCCCCGGTGATTGCAACGACTTTTCCGGCGAACCCGTCCACTGAGCTCCTTACCCGTCTTGCGCGAGCGTGCGTGTCGCGTCAGCGACACGCCGATGTCGCTGACACTCTACGCACGCTCGGCAGGCGCGTGGACGGTCGGGCGATTCGGTAACGCCGGCCCGTCCGGTTACGATGCCCCAATCATGAAGCGCACTTTTGCTGCGGCCGTCGGGTCGCTCATTGTTTCCGGCGGACTCGCGGCCGCGGCGACCGGGGTGGCCGCCCCGGCGCAGGCCGACCCCGACAGCGACGCGTTCATCAGGAACCTCGCAGACGCCGGCCTGGGCAACGTCGACCCGGCATACGCGGCGCAGCTGGGTCAGCAGGTGTGCCCCATGCTGGCCGAAAGTGGCCAGAACACGGCGGACGTCGCGTCCAAGGTCGCCGACGCGGGCGGCATGTCGATGGGGCCCGCCACCATGTTCACCGGGATCGCGATCTCGCTGTGGTGCCCTGGAGCGATCGCGCGGATCGGCAACGGGCAGATCGACGGCTTGCCGGGCATCGACACCCTGCCGGCCCTCAACAGCCTCAACAGCATTCTCGCCCGCTAAGCGAACGCCTCGTCGAGAATCTCCTGCTGCTCGACCGCGTGCACTTTCGCCGAACCCGATGACGGCGCGGACATGGCCCGTCGCGAAATCCGTTTGATCCCTTGGAGTTCGGGCACCAGCTCGGGCAACGCCAAACCGAAGGTCGGCCACGCACCCTGGTTCGCCGGCTCCTCCTGCACCCAGAAGTACTCCTCGACGTTCGGGTATTGCTCGAGCGTGTTCGGTAGCCGGTAGCGCGGGATCGGGTACAGCTGCTCGACGCGCACGATCCCCACGTCCTCGCGCTTCTCCTTGGCTTTGCGCTGGGCCAGCTCGTAGTACAGCTTGCCGCTGACCAGAAGCATCCTCTTGACCTTGCTGCGGTCGCCGTCGCCCACGTCGTACATCGGTTCCTCGAGCACCGAGCGGAACTTCATCTCGGTGAACTCACGCAGCTCGCTGACCGCGGCCTTGTTGCGCAGCATCGACTTCGGCGTGAACACGATCAGTGGCCGGTGGATGCCGTCCAGTGCATGCCGGCGCAGCAGGTGGAAGTAGTTCGCGGGCGTCGACGGCTGCGCGACCGTCATCGAGCCCTCAGCGCATACCTGAAGGAACCGCTCGATACGGCCGGAGGTGTGGTCGGGCCCTTGGCCCTCGTGGCCGTGCGGCAGCAGCAGCACCACGTCGGACGTCTGGCCCCACTTGGCCTCGCCGGAGCTGATGAACTCGTCGATGATCGACTGGGCGCCGTTGATGAAGTCGCCGAACTGCGCTTCCCACAGCACCAGCGCGTCGGGGTTGCCCAGCGAGTAGCCGTACTCGAAGCCGACGGCGGCGAACTCCGACAGCGGCGAGTCATACACCATGAACTTGCCGCCCGTGGGGTTCCCGTCCTCGTCGGCGGCCAGCAGCTGAAGCGGTGTGAACTCTTTGCCGGTCTTGCGGTCGATGATCACCGAGTGCCGCTGGCTGAACGTGCCGCGGCGGCTGTCCTGGCCCGTCAGCCGCACGGTGCGGCCCTCGGCCACCAGCGAACCCAGCGCCAGCAGCTCGGCGAACGCCCAGTCGATCTTGCCGTTGTAGGCCATCTCGCGGCGCTTCTCCAGGCCGGGCTTCACGCGCGGGTGAACGGTGAACCCGTCGGGGAAGGACAGGTGCGCGTCGCCGATGCGGGCCAGCAGTGACTTCTCGACGGCCGTGGCCAGCCCGCGCGGCAGCTGCTGTTCGGCTTCCACCGACTCACTCGGCTCGATCTCGTGTTTCTCGAGTTCGCGCACTTCGTTGAAGACCTGCTCCAGCTGGCCCTGGTAGTCACGCAGCGCGTCCTCGGCCTCTTTGATCGAGATGTCGCCGCGGCCGATCAGCGCCTCGGTGTAGGTCTTGCGGACACCGCGCTTGGTGTCGATGACGTCGTACATCGCCGGCTGCGTCATCGACGGGTCGTCGCCCTCGTTGTGCCCGCGGCGGCGGTAGCAGATCATGTCGATGACGACGTCTTTCTTGAACTTCTGCCGGAAGTCCACCGCCAGCCGCGCCACCCAGACGCAGGCCTCCGGGTCGTCACCGTTGACGTGGAAGATCGGCGCGCCGATCATCTTCGCCACGTCGGTGCAGTACTCCGACGACTTCGCGTCGGAAGGCGATGTGGTGAAACCGATTTGGTTGTTGACGACGATGTGGATCGTGCCGCCGGTGCGATAGCCGCGCAGCAGCGCGAGGTTCAGCGTCTCGGCCACCACGCCCTGCCCGGCGAACGCGGCATCGCCGTGCAGCATCAACGGCAGCACGGTGAACCCGTCGTCGCCGTCACCTTTGTCCAGCAGATCCTGTTTGGCTCGCACCAAGCCCTCGAGCACCGGGTCGACGGCTTCCAGGTGCGACGGGTTGGCGGTCAGCGACACCTTGATGTCGTTGTCGCCGAACATCTGGATGAACTTGCCTTCGGCGCCGAGGTGATACTTCACGTCGCCGGAACCGTGCGCCTGCGACGGATTCAGGTTGCCTTCGAATTCGGAGAAGATCTGGCTGTACGGCTTGCCGACGATGTTGGCCAGCACGTTGAGCCGGCCGCGGTGCGGCATGCCGATCACCACTTCGTCGAGCCCATGCTCGGCGGACTGGTCGATCACCGCGTCCATCGCCGGGATGACGGTCTCGGCACCCTCGAGCGAAAACCGTTTCTGGCCAACGTATTTCGTCTGGAGGAAGGTTTCGAAGGCCTCGGCGGCGTTCAGCTTGCTCAGGATGTACTTCTGCTGGGCGACGGTGGGCTTCTCGTGCTTGACCTCGATGCGCTCCTGCAGCCACTTCTGCTGCTCGGGCTCGAGGATGTGGGTGTACTCGACGCCGATGTGGCGGCAGTACGCGTCGCGCAGCAGGCCGAGCACGTCGCGCAGCTTCTTGTATTCCGCGCCGCCGAACCCACCGACCTTGAACACGCGGTCGAGGTCCCACAGCGTCAGCCCGTGGGTCGCGATGTCGAGGTCGGGATGGCTGCGGAACCGGGTCTTGTCCAGGCGCAGCGGGTCGATGTCGGCCATCAGGTGGCCGCGGTTGCGGTACGCCGCGATCAGTTCGATGACGCGGGCGTTCTTGTCTTGGATCGAGTCGGGGTTGTCGGTGCGCCAGCGGACCGGCTCGTAGGGGATGCCCAGCTCGTGGAAGATGTCGTCCCAGAAGTCGTCGGAGAGCAGCAGCTGGTGCACCGTGCGCAGGAAGTCGCCGGATTCCGCGCCCTGGATGATGCGGTGGTCATAGGTCGACGTCAGCGTCACCAGCTTGCCGACGCCCAGGTCGGCGATGCGTTCTTCGCTGGCGCCCTGGAACTCGGCGGGGTACTCCATGGCGCCGACGCCGATGATCGCCCCTTGCCCGCGCATCAGCCGCGGCACGGAGTGCACGGTGCCGATGGTGCCGGGGTTGGTCAGCGAGATCGTCACCCCGCTGAAGTCCTCGGCGGTGAGCTTGCCGTCGCGGGCCCGCCGGACGATGTCCTCGTAGGCGGCGATGAACTGGCCGAACCGCATGGTCTCGGCCTTCTTGATCCCGGCGACCACCAGTTGGCGGCTGCCGTCTTTGCCTTGCAGGTCGATTGCGAGCCCCAGATTGGTGTGCGCCGGGGTGATCACAGTCGGCTTGCCGTCCACTTCGGCGTAGTGCCGGTTCATGTTCGGGAACTTCTTGACCGCCTGCACGATCGCGAACCCGAGCACATGGGTGAACGAGATCTTGCCGCCGCGCGTGCGCTTGAGGTGGTTGTTGATGACGATCCGGTTGTCGATCATCAGCTTGGCCGGGACCGCGCGCACGCTGGTGGCGGTCGGCACGTCCAGCGACGCCGCCATGTTCTTGGCCACCGCCGCCGCGGCGCCACGGATCACCTGCACCTCGTCGTCGGGCGCCACGCTGACTGCGGGCGCCTTGGCCGGCTTGGACTCCCTCTTCGGCTCCGGCTTGCTCTTGGGTTCAGCGTCTTTCGGTTCGGCTGACGCGGTCTTCGCCTGGCCGTCGGCTGCCGGCTTCGTGGTGGACTGCTGCTGCTTCTGCGGCGCGCTGTCGGTCTGCTGACCGTTGCCCGTCGGCTCGGGTGAGTAGTCGACCAGGAAATCGTGCCAACTCGGGTCAACCGACGAGGGGTCGTCGCGGAACTTGCGGTACATCTCTTCGACGAGCCACTCGTTCTGACCGAATGGCGAAGGTGAACTGCTCACAGCGGCTGCTCGCCTCGATTCCTCTGTCCGGGAAGCGTCCTGGAGGGCGCTTGCCCACCTCTGCTACTGGCGACGGTCTCTGCTGTTTCCGCCTCGGTAAAGGCTAACCCGTTGGTCTTCGCAGCGACCACGTGCGCGGTATTCCCGGCGTCGCCGTTTCTAACAGTACGCCCGTTCTGGGAGAGGTGCGTGGCCTAAGACGACGCGGTGGCCGACGGCAGCACGTGCAACGCGACGGGCCAGCGGGCCGGCGCAGGCCCAAAAGCCTTGCGCGCGTTGGCGATGATCTTCTTGGCCATCATCCGGTTACCGCCGCCGCCGATCGCGGCGCCGATGCCCATCGGCAACATCTTGCCGACGGCCATCACACCCCGCTTGAGTGTGTAGCGCTTCACGAAGTAGCGCAGCAGCCGATTGTTGAGTTGCGACACCACCGGCAACGGCAGCGACGCGGTGCTCTCGGCCAGCCAACCGCCGTTGGTGCGGCCCGGGCCGACCAGGTCGCGCACCGCGCGCTTGCTGTCCTCACCGACCAGCACGGCAAGCACCAACGCGCGCCGGTGCTCACGCTGATCGGCCGGGATGCCGTGCACTTCGGCCACGGCCAGCACGAAAAGCGCGGTCGTTTCCAGGAACAGCACGGTCTCGCCGGCCACCGCGGACAGCGCAGCCACCGTGCCGATGCCCGGGAGGGCGGCCGCCGAGCCCACCGCCGCCCCGCTGGCCATGGCCGCGGCCAGATAGCGCTTCTCGAGCATGGTGACGATCTCGGCCGGTGAGGCATCGGGATGCTGTCGTCGCAGCCGCTGCACGTACGCCGTGACCGCCGGTGCCTGAACGCGCGCCCCGCGCTCGAGGATGTATGACAGCGCTTTGGCGCCCGCCCCGGCGTTGTCGTCGGTGGCAGCGTTGAGCTGCGCTGGAGGGCGCGGGCGTGCGGCGTTCATGAGGCCTCCTGGCGGATCGCGTCTTTCCAGGCTACCGGCGGGTGGGAAGAAAATACCGGCGTGCGGTGCTGGTGTGGGTCATGGCAACATCGCGGGCTGTGGGTGTGACGAGCGAGGGCGAGCTGACGACGGGACGTCCCCTCACTCCGAGCCGCACCCGGATGATCGTCGTGCTCGGTGCCCTGGTCGCGCTCGGTCCGTTGACGCTCGACCTCTATCTGCCGGCGCTGCCGAGGATCACCGAAGAGTTGGCGGTGTCCTCGTCGGTGACGCAGTTGACGTTGACGGGGACGCTGGCCGGGCTGGCGCTGGGCCAGCTGATCGTCGGACCCTTGTCGGACTCGGTGGGCAGGCGCCGGCCGCTGATGGCCGGGATCGTGCTGCACATGATCGCGTCGCTGGTCTGCCTGGCGGCTCCCGACATCGCGGTGCTGGGCAGCGCCAGAGTGCTCCAGGGCGTCGGCGCGTCGGCGGCGATGGTGGTCGCGATCGCTGTGGTAGGTGACCTGTTCGACGACTCGGCCGCCGCCACGGTGTTGTCGCGGCTGATGCTGGTGCTCGGTGTGGCGCCGGTCGTCGCGCCGTCACTGGGGGCGGCGGTGCTGCTGCATGCGTCGTGGCACTGGGTGTTCGCAGTGCTCGTGATGCTGGCGGGTGGCCTGCTCGTGGTGGCCGCGCTGGCGTTGCCTGAAACCCTTCCGGTCGAGCATCGCCGGCCGTTGCGGTTGGGTGCGGTCGGCGCCACGTACCTTGCGTTGTTGCGCGATCTGCGGTTCGTGACCCTGGTGCTGGTCGCCGCGCTGGCGATGTCGGGGTTGTTCGCCTACATCTCGGGGGCCTCGTTCGTGCTGCAGGGCGGCTATGGGCTGACCCAGCAGGTGTTCGCGGTCGTGTTCGGTGCGGGAGCGATCTCGTTCATCACCGCATCGCAGATCAATGTGGTTCTGCTGAAACGGTTTTCGCCGCAACGCATCGTCGTGTTCGCGTTGGGCTTCGGCGTGGTGGTCGGCGCCGCGTTCGTGGCGCTGGCGCTGTCTCGCGTCGGCGGGCTGGTCGCCTTCCTGGTCCCGGTGTGGCTGATCCTGGGCTCGATGGGTCTGGTGATCCCGAATGCGCCGGCGTTGGCGCTGTCCCGCCATCATGAGGCGGCGGGAACCGCGGCCGCGCTGTTGGGTGCCGCACAGTTCGGCATCGGCGCAGCCGTCGCGCCGGTGGTGGGACTGCTGGGCAACGACGAGCGCGCGTTAGCCGCGGTGATGGCGGCGGGCGTGGTGGTGGCGCTGGTCGCGTTGGTCACCGTGATCCGCAGCACCGAGAACGCCTCGGCCTAGCGGCCGCTGGGTACCGTCGCATGCGGTTACTCCGGCGGAGTAGTTCGCGCCGGAATAGGGAATGATCTGCGCATGGCCGGTCACGTGACGTCGTGGGGCACCTCGGTGCTGGTGACGACGTGACCGCCGCTGAGCGCGACATACCACCGTGGGAGCGCGGGGAGCGCGACATACAGCCGTGGGAGCGCGGGGAGCGCGACATGCAACCGTGGGAGCGCGCTGAGCGCGACATGCAACCGTGGCGTGCGCTGTGGGCCATGATGGTCGGCTTCTTCATGATTCTGGTCGACTCGACGATCGTCGCCGTCGCCAACCCGCGCATCATGGAGAAGCTGAACACCGACTACGACGCGGTGATCTGGGTGACCAGCGCTTATCTGCTGGCGTACGCGGTGCCGTTGTTGGTGGCCGGCCGACTCGGTGACCGGTTCGGCCCCAAGAATCTGTACCTGGCCGGCCTGGCGATCTTCACCGCCTCGTCGCTGTGGTGCGGGTTGGCCGGTTCGATCGAGATGCTGATCGCCGCGCGGGTGGTGCAGGGCCTCGGCGCCGCGCTGCTCACGCCCCAGACGTTGTCGACGATCACCCGCATCTTCCCGCCGGAACGCCGCGGCGTCGCGATGAGCGTCTGGGGTGCCACCGCAGGGGTCGCCACGCTGGTCGGCCCGCTTGCCGGCGGCACCTTGGTCGACAGCCTGGGCTGGCAGTGGATCTTCTTCGTGAACGTGCCCATCGGGGTGCTCGGCCTGGTGCTGGCGGTGTGGCTGATCCCGGTGTTGCCGACGCAACGCCACCGCTTCGACGTGCCGGGCGTGCTGCTATCGGGCGCGGCGATGTTCCTGATCGTGTTCGGCCTGCAGGAGGGCCAGTCGCACGACTGGGCGCTGTGGATCTGGGCGACCATCGGCGGCGGCATCGCGGTGATGGGACTGTTCGTCTGGTGGCAGGGGGTGAACAAGAACGAGCCGCTGATCCCGCTGCGGATGTTCCGCGATCGCGACTTCTCGCTGTCGAATGTCGGGGTCGCGGTGATGGGCTTCATCGCCGTGGGCATGGTGCTGCCGCTGATGTTCTATCTGCAGGGCGTCTGCGGCTTGTCGCCTACCCGCTCGGCGTTGGTGACAGTGCCGATGGCGGTGTGCACCGGGCTGCTGGCGCCTATCGTCGGGCGCATCGTCGACCGGTCCCATCCTCGCCCGGTGGTCGGTTTCGGTTTCTCGATGCTGGCGATCGCGCTGACGTGGCTGTCCGCGGAGATGACGCCGAACACGCCGATCTGGCGGCTGGTGCTGCCGTTCGCCGCTATGGGCGTCGGCATGGCATTCGTATGGGCGCCGTTGGCCGCCACCGCGACTCGCAACCTGCCGCCGGATTTGGCCGGCGCGGGGTCGGGCGTCTACAACGCGACCCGGCAGGTGGGTTCGGTACTGGGCAGCGCGAGCATGGCCGCGATGATGACCTGGCGGATCAGCGAAGAACTGCCGCCGATGCCGGCAGGTACTCCGCGTGGCGGCGAGGGGGCGGTGAGCCAGCTGCCCGGATTCTTGCACCAGCCGTTCTCCGACGCGATGTCCACGTCGACGCTCTTGCCGGCGTTCGTGGCGCTGTTCGGGGTGATCGCGGCACTGTTCCTCATCGGGGGCCGAACCGCTGGTGTTGCGAAATCCATTGAGCCGCAACCATTTGACGATTCGGAGCCCCGCACCGACGCGATGCCGGTGATTGCCGCGCGCGCCGGCGACTCCGGCGGCTACTTCGGCGACGACGACGATTACCCGGAATACATCCTCGCGCCGCCGGATCCCGACAGCGGGCCGCAACCGATTCCTTCGCCGGATGCCGACGACTCCGACACCGAGCCGCTGGCCCTCCCTGCCGAGGCGGGCAGCGAGCCGGTCGAGCTGGGGGCCGACAACCCGTACCAGACGCTCTACCACGAGCCACCGGAGCGCTGGCTGCGTTCGGTGAGCGAGCCGATTGGCTTCGCGCACAACGGCTTTCGGGTACCTCATGGTAACGGATTGCCGGACGTTCCCGAGCAGCGGCGGCCAGGCAGGCACGCCGCCGACGACAGCGGGCCGACGTTCACGTGGTTCGATCCGGACGCCGACAGTTACGGCAGGCACGCGACTCCTGCCGGTGACTAGGCGAACAGCACCGCGGCGTTCAGGTAGCCGGTGGGGTCGAGGGCGTTCTTGATCGTCCGCATCGCGGCGATATCCGCCGGTTCGCGGGACATCCCGACGTAGTCGCGCTTGAGGCTGCCGACGCCGTGCTCAGAGCTGACGTTGCCGCCGCAGCCGGCGATCAGCGTCATCATCGCCGCGTACAGCGCCCTTTCACGCTCAGCAGTCATGCTGCAGCGCAACACATTCAGATGCAAGTTGCCCTCGGCGATGTGGCCGAACAGCACGGGGATCGCATCGGGTGCATGCTCGGCGATCAGGGCGGACGACTGCTCCGCGAAGGTCGCGATCGCCGGCAGCGGCAGCGAGACGTCGAACTTCAGCGGCGGCCCGAAGACGCCGAGGATGTCGGCGATCGCCTCGCGCAGCCGCCACATCCGCTGCTGCGCAACGGCATCCACGCCGACCGCCGGCTCCGCGGACAACGGCGCATCCGTCAGCGCATCGGCCAGTCGGTCCGACTGATCCCGGTCACCAGCCATCTCGATCAGCATCAGCCAGGGGGCCGCCACCGGAGACGCGACGTCCAGGTGCCGTGCGGTGAGCTCGAGCGCCCGCGCGTCGATCAGTTCCAGCGCCGCGATGCCGTCGAGATCGCGAAGGACCTGACCGGCCGCGGTCACCGCGGACAGGTCCGCAAACCCCGCCACCGCGGTGATCCGGTGCGCGGGCGTGGGGTGCAGCCGCACGTCGAGCTCGGTGATCACACCCAACGTGCCCTCGGCGCCGACGAACAGCGCAGCCAAGTCGTAACCGGTGTTGTCGCGACGAACAGCGCTGTGCCGCCGCAGGATCGAGCCGTCGGGCAGCACCACCTCCAGTCCGACCACCTGCTCGCCCATGTTGCCGTACCGCACGGTGCGCAGCCCGCCCGCGTTCGTCGATGCCATGCCCCCGACCGTCGCGGAATCGCGGGCGGCGAGGTCCACCCCGAACACCAGCCCGGCTCCAGCGGCGACGCGCTGCGCCGTCGCCAGCGGAACGCCCGCACCCAGCCGCAGCCGGCGCTCGCCGGTGTCGACGTCGCCGACTGCGGTGAGCCGTTCCGTGGACACCAACACGTCGTCGTGTTCGGGAACAGTGCCGGCCACCAACGACGTCCGCCCGCCCTGGATCGTGACGTGCGCGCCGGCGTCGCGGCATTCGGCCAGCACGGCCGCGATCTCGTCGGCGCAGGCGGGCCGCACCAGCGCCGCGGCGCGCCCGCGATAACGCCCGGTGTGGTCGAGGCTGCGCGCCGCGAGCACGTCCGGATCGGTGCTCAGGTAGCTGCCGCCGACGATGCCTGCCAGCCGCTGCGCCAAACTCATTGCGGCGTCTCGCCCGGCGACAAGGTGAGAAACGCGCCGAGGGCCACCAAGTCGTCGGGGCTGGCCGGCAGGTACTCGGTCAGCGACGGCGATCGCACGATCACGGCCCGATACTTGGCCCGGCTGATCGCGACGTTGAGCCGGTTGCGGTTGAGCAGAAAACCCATGCCGCGCGGAATGTCGTCGATGGTCGACGAGGCCATCGACAAGAACACCACCGGCGCCTGCCGGCCCTGGAACTTGTCGACGGTGCCCACCCGCACGTCGTCGAGCTTCGCCGCGTGCAAGTGCGACCGGATGCACAGCACCTGGGCGTTGTACGGCGCCACCACGAGCACGTCGTCCTCTGTCAGCGCGCGTGTGCCGTGCTCGTCGGTCCACGGCGTGCCGATCAGCGCTTGGATCTGCTCGACGATTGCCGCGGCCTCTTCGTCGCTCGCGGTGTCGTTGTCGCGGTGGTCCACGAACAGGGTGTGCACGCCCGGCGCATGACCGGCTAGTTCGCGATGCGCGGCGATGTCGTCGGGCCGCAGCCGATTCTCATACGACAGCGCCGAAACCGCTTGGCAGACAGCGGGATGCATGCGGTAGCTGCGTTCGAGGAAGTACCCGAACTCGTCGGGCAACACATCGCGGTCGTCGACCAGCCAGCCCAGCGCCGAGCGGTCCACCGGTTCCGGGTGGGTGCCTTGGCTGACTTCCGGCAGTTGTTGCGGATCGCCCAGTAGCAAAAGGTTCCTCGCGGCCAGGGAGACTGCGATGGTGCTGGCCAGCGAGAACTGGCCCGCCTCGTCGATGGTCAGCACGTCGAGGCTACGTGGTGGAACTCGGGCAGCGTTGGCGAAATCCCACGCCGTGCCGCCGATGACGCAGCCGGCGTGCCCGGCGATGAAGTCGGCGTACTTGTTCTCGGGAACTACTTGCCAGGCACGGTGATTGGTGTGTTCGGCGCCGGATTTCTTTCCCACCAGCGACGGATCGACACCCGCACCGACGATCTCGTCGAGCAGGTTTTCGACCACCGCATGCGACTGCGCGACCACACCGATGCGCCAGTGGTGCTCGTCGACCAACCTGGCGATCACCCGTGCGGCCGTATACGTCTTGCCGGTGCCCGGCGGACCGTGCACCGCGACGTACGAGTCGCTCAACGCCAGCAGCGCCGCCGTGATCGACTCGATGTGGTCGCCGAGCCGGGGGAGAGGCCCGCCGCCGGTCAGTGTCGGCGGCTGGCGGCGCAAGATGTCGATCACCGCGCCATGCGGCAACCGCGAGCAGGTGCGCAGCGACTCGGCGGCCTCCGCCGCGACCGTCTCGATCACCTGCTCCATGTTGTCTGTGGACACCGGAAATCCCGGCGTCAACGCCATCGGGAGGTTGTCGAACGGGCCCGCGTCGGGCTGCAGTTCACAGATCAGCACCTCGACGGGCAAACCGGCTGCGGCATCGACAGTTTCGAGCACCGTCGCCTTGCCTGCCGCGCGCCGGTCGGGGTGGGCGTCGTCGAGGCCCGGGGGCGCCGGGCGGTCGTAGAGCACGCACACATTACGGTCGAGCTGCCCGCCGCAGAGGCTGCCGTACAGCCGGACATGGCGTCGTGGCTTGCGTTTGCGCGGCGGCAGATGCCAATCGGCCTCCACGCGCGCGTCCTCGACGCGGAACACCCCCGAGGTGTCGGCCCACTCCTCGACCGGCCCGGTGAGCCGGTCGAAGTGGCTCCACCAGAAGGGTTTTCGTTCTCGTTGGTAGTAGCCGCGCGCGGCGGCGATCAATGCAGCCGCCATCTGGTCGGGTGAGCGGTGATCGCGGTCTGCTGCGTCTCCCGCGAAATCGTTCAGCAGACAAGCGATGTCATCGTCAGTGGGTACGGTTTCCCCCGGGGGCGCCGGCCGGGTCAGATGGGTGACCCCGTTCTCGAACGCCCGCAGCACCAGCCAGTCGCGGAGCTTGCGCGTCGACGTGCAGTCGTAGTGGTTGTAGTCCTCGATCTCCTTGAGCACGCTTGCTGCCTCGTCGTCGCGGCCGGCGTCACGCAGTGCGCAGTACCGCGCGTACTGGGTGATCGAGTCAGTTGCGGTGGTGACGTCTCCGCCGCGCAGCTGCTCACCCATGTACAGCGGCTCGATCGCCTTGAGCCCGTAAGATTCTGCGCCGACGAGGATGGCCTTGCGCACGATGGGATAAAGGTTCACCAGCACCTCGCTGCGCAGCAGCTCGTCGACCTCGTCTTCGCCGACGCCGTGGCGCGCGGCCAGCCGCAGCAACGCGGTCTTCTCGTACGCGGCGTAGTGGTAGATGTGCATGTTCGGGTAGCGCTTGCGGCGCTTGCGAACCATCGCCAGGAACTCGACCAGCGCCTCCCGTTCGCCGGGTCGATCGTGCGCCCACAACGGGTGGAAGGTGCCGTCGCGTTCGAGCACCCCGAACAGGTACTCCAGACCCCAGTCGACGCCATTGCTGGTCCACAGCGGATCGCCTTCGAAATCGAAGAACAGGTCGCCGTCGTCGATCGCGGGCAGCGCGCCGAGCGGATCCGGGTCGACGACGTCGTACTCGGCGACACCGGATTGCGCCTGGCGCACCTGTATGCGCGCCTGGGCGGTCAGCGTGGCAAGGGTTGCCGCAGCCATTCCGCCCACCGGGCCGGTGTGGTGGGCGAGTTCGATGACGGTGCTGATGCCCGCGCCGAGCAGTTTGGCCCGCTGGCTGGCCCGCATGCCGGCCACCAGCAGCAGATCGTCGGATGCCCGCAGATGCGGCGCGCAAGCCGCGCAGCGCATGCAGGCACGCAGTTGCGGGTCGCCCCAGCTGACCGGCTGTCCCGACGCGAGGTGGCGGTCGAGCAGGTCCTCGAGCGCCGCCCGCTGGCGCCGATACACCTCGACGAGCTCGTGCACCGGGTATTCCGCCACAGCCTGGTCGCCGAGGATCAGACCGACGGTGGGGCTCACCGGGGCGCCCATCGCGCGCAGCGCTTCGGCGTAGCCCGCGATCTGCAGCAGCGCTTCGACTTTGGCGTGCCGCGCCAGTTTGGTGTCGCGAATCTGATACGCACAGCTGGCGTCTTCCCGAACGAGGAAGTCGGCGAAGCCGACGAACCTGCCGTCGATCAGGGCCGCCTGGTACACCACCGCCGGTTGGCGAGCCAGCGCCTCGAGCGTCGCGCGCGCCGCTGCCTCGAACGACGCCACGGTGTATGCGGGCCGGCCAATGGTGACCACCCCGTCTCCGTAGCGGGCGACGTAGTCGTCGAGGATGCGGCGTTCGTGCGCACCGCCCAATTCGGCGGTGCGCCTGAGTAGTTCGTCGTCGTCGGTCTCGGGGGCGGGTCCGCGGCCGAGCTTGTGGTCGAACTCGCGCAACAACGCATACTCACACCTGGCGGCGGCGGCCAGGTCCGAGGCGCTGTAGTACACGCGGCCGTTGTCGACGAACACGGTGTCACTGTAGGTTTCTTCGCCGCGAGCGTGCATGTCTGTACACCGACACGCCGCGTTCGCCGTACCCCAGCGCACGCTCACGGCTCACCAGCGTGCGCGTGCTTACGCCGTGTTGGCGACCAGTTCCACGTTGTTGCCGTTCCACCGGAATCGCACCACGCTGTCCAGCCCGGGCATCCCGTTGGAGAATTTCAGCGCGACGGTGTCGCCGGTACTCGCCGACGAGTCGATCGCATTGAAGCCGAACGTGTCAGGCACCCCTGAGGGAATGAACTTGCCCTGGTGGAACATCACCGCGCGGGTGTTCGGGTTGTCGGCGTTGGTGTTGGCCCGCACGATCACCACCGACAGCTGCGCGCATTCGTTGTAGTTCCCGGCGACGGGCTCAGGGTTCCAGCGCTGGCCGCTGCGCGGGTCGGGCGGCAGGCTGGCGACGGCTTTGGCGATCTCAGGTGCCGCCAGGTTGACCGCGCAGGGGTCGTATGGGGCGGGCGGCGGTGGGGCGGGCGCCGCTGGCGGCGGCACGGGCGGTGCCGGGGGCCCAGCCGCCGGCGCAGTGCTACGCGGCTCCGGGGTCTTCGCGACGGTGGAATCCCCGGCGCCGCAGCCGGCCGACGCCACGGTCACCGCCGCGGCCACCGCGACGACGATCCCGATCCCTTTCACAAGTGCGCACCGTACCGTCGCGGTCCGCGATTCGATCGCAGGCGGGGCCGACTGCGCGGCCACTAGACTCATCTCACGATGACCTCCCCGGACCAGGACCTTTCGCGTCCTGCCACCTCGTTCGCCGACCTGCACATCCATCCCGCGGTGCTGGCCGCTGTCGACGACGTCGGCTACGAATCGCCTTCACCGGTCCAGGCGGCGACGATCCCGGCGATGATGGCCGGCTCCGACGTCGTCGGCCTGGCGCAGACCGGTACCGGCAAGACCGCCGCGTTCGCGATGCCGATCCTGTCGAAGATCGACACGTCGAGCACCGCGACGCAGGCGCTGGTGCTCGCACCCACCCGCGAGCTCGCGCTGCAGGTGGCCGAGGCGTTCCGCCGCTACGGCGCACATCTGCCTCGGATCAACGTGCTGCCCATCTACGGCGGTCAGTCCTACGGCGTGCAACTGGCCGGGCTCAAACGCGGCGCGCACGTGGTGGTCGGCACCCCCGGACGGGTGATCGACCACCTCGAACGCGGCACGCTGGATCTGTCTCGCCTGGACTATCTGGTGCTCGACGAGGCCGACGAAATGCTGCAGATGGGCTTCGCCGAAGACGTCGAACGCATCCTCGCCGACACTCCCGAGTACAAGCAGGTGGCGCTGTTCTCCGCGACCATGCCACCGGCCATCCGCAAGATCACCTCCAAGTACCTGCACGATCCGGTCGAGGTCACCGTCGAGGCGAAAACCGCGACGGCAGAGAACATCTCGCAGCGCTACATCCAAGTGGCCGGTCCACGTAAGATGGACGCCCTGACACGGGTGCTCGAAGTCGAGCCGTTCGACGCGATGATCGTGTTCGTGCGCACCAAGCAAGCCGCCGAGGAGGTGGCCGAAAAGCTCAGCGCCCGTGGGTTTTCCGCGGCGGCGATCAACGGTGACGTGCCGCAGGCGCAGCGTGAGCGCACCATCGCGGCGCTGCGGGACGGTGGCATCGACATCCTCGTCGCTACCGACGTCGCGGCCCGCGGCCTGGACGTGGAGCGCATCTCGCACGTGCTCAACTACGACATCCCTCATGACACCGAGTCGTACGTGCACCGGATCGGACGCACGGGCCGGGCCGGCCGCAGTGGCTCGGCGCTGCTGTTCGTCTCGCCGCGGGAACGGCACCTACTCAAGGCGATCGAGAAGGCGACACGCCAAAAGCTCACGGAGGCGCAGCTTCCCACCGTCGAAGACGTCAACGCACAACGGGTCGCCAAGTTCCGCGATTCGATCACCGACGCGCTCAGTGCGCCCGGCATCGAACTGTTCCGCAGCTTGGTCGAAGAATACGAACGTGAGCACGACGTGCCGATGGCCGACATCGCCGCCGCGCTCGCTTTGCAGTCGCGTGACGGTGAGCAGTTCCTGATGGCGCCGGAGCCGCCCGTGGAGCGGCGCAAGGAGCGTGCCGAACGCCCGGCCAAGCCGCGCCGCACCAACCAGAAGATGGCCACCTACCGCATCGACGTCGGCAAGCGGCACAAGGTCGGCCCGGGCGCCATCGTGGGGGCCATCGCCAACGAAGGTGGTTTGCACCGAAGCGATTTCGGCCACATCGCGATCCAATCGGACTTCTCACTCGTCGAACTTCCGGCGAAGCTGCCCCGCGAGACGCTCAAGGCCCTGGAGAAGACCCGCATTTCCGGCGTGCTCATCAACCTCAAGCCCGACCGCAGGAGACGGCCGACGCAATGACGGTGTCGCGGGAACTCGACGCGCAGGGTGGGCTGGAGTCGGTCTCGCGGGCCGAACGGGTGGCGTCTCTCACCGGCATCCGCGCCGTGGCCGCACTGCTGGTGATGGGCACGCATGCGGCCTACACGACGGGCAAGTATCCGCAGGGCTACTGGGGTTTGTTCTTCTCGCGCATGGAGATCGGCGTGCCGGTCTTCTTCGTCTTGTCGGGGTTTTTGCTCTTCAGTCCATGGGTGCGCGCAACCGAGCAGGACCGGCCGGCTCCGTCGATCGCCCGCTATGCCTGGCACCGGGTGCGACGCATCATGCCGGCCTATGTGGTCACGGTCGTCGCGGCCTATGTGGTGTACCACTTCCGTACCGCCGGTCCGAACCCCGGCCACCACTGGACCGGGTTGGTGCGCAACTTGACCCTGACCCAGATCTACACCGACAACTACATGTATTCCTATCTGCACCAAGGGCTTACGCAGATGTGGAGCCTGGCCGTGGAGGTGGCGTTCTACGTGGTGCTGCCGCTACTGGCCTATCTGCTGCTGGTGGTTCTGTGCCGCCGACGGTGGCAGCCGCGGCTGCTGCTGACAGGTCTGGCCGCACTCAGTCTGGTCACGCCGCTGTGGCTGATTCTGGTGCACACCACCGACTGGCTGCCCGATGGCGGACGGCTTTGGCTACCAACATATTTCGTGTGGTTTCTCGGCGGCATGATGCTGGCCGTCCTGGCCCCGATGGGCCGGCGCTGGCATGCCGGCGTCTGCCTGCCACTGGCGCTGGTGTGCTACCTGATCGTCTCGACGCCGATCGGCGGCGAGCCGACCACGTCTCCCACGAAGTTGTGGGAGGCGCTGGCCAAGGCGGCGTTCTACGCGGTGATCGCGACGTTGATGGTGGGACCGCTGGTTCTGGGCAACCGCGGCTGGTACGCCCGTGTACTGGCCAGCCGGCCGATGGTGTGGCTGGGCGAAATCTCCTACGAGATCTTTCTGATCCACCTCGTCGTGATGGAGATCGCGATGGTCGAGGTGCTGCATTGGCGGGTCTACACCGGCAACATGCTCGCGCTGTTCGCGGTCACGTTGACCATGACGGTGCCGCTGGCATGGCTGCTGCACCGCGCCACTCGCGTGCGCGCCTGACGTCGACGCGTGCCGTCAGCGGGCCGGTGCCCGACCGCGGATCAGGAACGAGCCACCCGCCAAGACCAATCCCAGCACTGCCACGGGGATCGCCCACTCGAGGCGGTTGTTGATCGCGTTCTTGCAGTTGTCCTCGTACTGGTGGCTCTGGGTCTGCGGCGCGACGTCCTGGATGACCGGCCCGATGACCGGGGTGTTGCCGAGCTGGTTCCCGACGGTCTCGTTGTCCTTGTCGCGCGCCGCTTGCAGGTCGCCACCGGCGATCGGAACTCCGCAGCCGACGCTGCCCCGATCACCCGAAGCGCTGGGCGGGACCAGCAAGAAGATGATCCCCACGATCGCTGCGATCGCCCCGACCAGCAATAACAACCGTTGCGCGTTCACCGTTTAACCCCCTGGGCTGTCGAATGTCTGAGCCTCGATACCCGGGCCCAGTTGCGTCCAAACCTAGCGTCGCGCCGGGGCGCCGACGACGGTCGGCACGACGAACTCCCGCAACAGGTGCCGTTCGTCGTCCTCGTCGCGGCCCGGGAACATCAACAGCGAGGTGATCACCCGGACCAGCCAGCGGGCGCGCCGCTCGACGACGGCCGGATCGTCGGCGCCAAGTGAGTTCAAGAACGCGGCCGTCAGCGCTTTGATCACCTCGGACTGCTCGGCCATCTCGCCGCCGATCGGCGGCTCGTTCGCCGCGAACCACGACGCCAGCGCCGGACTGCTGCGCACCATTCGCAGTGCGGTGGTGACACCGGCGATCAGCCGTTCGGCAGGGTCTTCGACGTCGCGGATCTGATCGGTGAGTTCCCGGTGCAGCCGGTAGGCCTCCCGGTTGACGAACGCGGTGTGCAGCGCCTCGCGGTTTTCGAAGTAGCGATACAGCGTCGCGCGCGAACAGCCTGCGGCACTTGCGATTTCCTGCATACCGACGGTCGCCGCGTCACGTTCGGCGAACAGCGTCGCCGCCGCGTCCAGGATGCGGTCGGCAGCCACCTCGCTGCGGTTATTGGCCAGCCAGTCGCGTGCCATCAGCTGGTAACCCGGAACGGCACCGACAGCGGACGGCGCACGTAGCTGCCGCCGGCCCAGACGATGCGGTCCTCGTCGACCTCGAAATCGGGGCAGCGGGTCAGCAGTTCGGTCAGCGCGACGCGGGCCTGCATGCGGGCGGCGGCCGCGCCGAGGCAGTGGTGAGCGCCATGGCTGAACGTCAGGATCTTCGCCGGGCGGCGTATCACGTCGAGTTCCCCTGCGTCATGGCCGTATTCGCGTTCGTCGCGGTTGGCCGACCCGTACAGCAGCAGCACCCTGCGCCCGGCCGGAATCGTGGTGTCGCCGACGGTGACGTCGCGGGTCGTCGTGCGCGCCAGCCCCTGCACCGGCGAGGTCAGCCGCAGCAGCTCGTCGACCGCGTCGGCGATCAGGTCCGGTTGCTGGGCCAGCAGCCTGCGCTGGTCGGGCCGCTGGTGGAGCAGTTGCACGGAGCCGCCGAGCATGCCGGTGGTGGTGTCGTTGCCTCCGGTGACCATCGTGAACGTGAACGCCAGCACTGACAGCGTGCCCGCGATGTCGCCGTCGGCCCCGACGCCGGCAGCCACCAGGTGTGACACCGTGTCGTCGCCCGGCTCGCGCCGTCTGCGCTCGATCAGCTCGGTGAAGTAAGCCATCATCGAGCCCACCGCGTCGCCTACCGATTCGAGCGCGTTGCCGATGCCCCCTTCGACGGTGTTGGCCGCGACGATCGCCTCGGTCCAGCCGTCGAACTGGTCGCGGTCCTCTTCCGGCACGCCGAGGTAGTGGGCGACGACCATCGACGGCAGCGGCTTGAACAGCTCGGTGACGATGTCGCCGCCGCCGGCCGCCAGTAGCTTCTCCAGCCGTTCGACGACGAATGCGCGCACCGCGGGCTCGACGGCCTGCACCTGGCGCGGTGTGAAACCGCGCGCCACCAGCTTGCGGAATTCGGTGTGCACCGGCGGGTCCTGCATCACCATCGGTGGATTGTCTTGCAGCCCAATCAATTCCAGTTCACCGTAGTTGACCGTCAGACCCTGTGCGGAGGAGAAGGTCTCGTGGTCGCGCGCTGCCGCCCACACGTCGGCGTGCCGAGACAGCACCCAATAGTCGTGGTCGGGCTTCTCCGGCGGGACGACGTGGTGGACGGGATCGTGGTCGCGCAGCGCCCTGTACATCGGCCACGGATTGGGCCAGGTCTGCGCGCTCGCGAGCTGGAACGCCACCGGAGAATTGTGAGACAGAACCGCCGTCATGTCTCATAGCATCGACAAGCTACGGGCGCCTGTCAAGACAACGGCTAGATCGCCGCGCCAGGGTTGAGAATGCCCGCCGGGTCGAGTGCGTCCTTGATGCGGCGGTTCAGCGCCATCGCGTCGGGCCCCAGCTGACCGGCCAGCCATGGTCGCTTCAGCCGACCCACCCCATGCTCACCGGTGATCGTGCCGCCCAGCTGCACGGCGAGATCCATGATCTCGCCGAACGCCAGCTCGGCGCGCTGGCTCATCGCGGCATCCGACGGGTCGAACACGATCAGCGGGTGGGTGTTGCCGTCGCCGGCGTGCGCGATCACCGAAATCATCACGTCGCGGTCGGCGGCGATTCGGGCCACCCCGGTCACCAGATCGGCCAGCGCCGGCAGTGGCACCCCGACGTCCTCGAGCAGCAGCGAGCCCTTCAATTCCACCGCAGGGATTGCAAAGCGGCGCGCGGCGACGAACGCCTCGCCCTCGTCGGGGTCGTCGGTGGAGAACACCTCGGTGGCCGCATGCTCGGCGAAAACCGAGGCCATGAAGTCGGCGTCTTGCCCGGCTGCGCCACGCTCGTCAGAGGCGGCCACCAGCATCGCAGCGGCGTTGCGGTCCAGCCCCATTCGCAGTTTGTCTTCGACGGCGTTGATCGCGACGGCGTCCATGAATTCGAGCATGGCCGGGCGGATCTTCGCCGTCACCGCCAGCACCGCGCGCATGGCGGCCTCGACGGACGAGAACGTGGCCACCACGGTGCTCTGCGGCTGTTGCGGTGGCAGCAGCCGCAGCGTCACCTCGGTGATCACACCCAGTGTGCCCTCACTGCCGACGAACAGCTTCGTCAAACTCAGCCCTGCAACGTCTTTCAGTCGTGGGCCGCCCAGCCGCACCGCAGTGCCGTCGGCCAATACCACCTGCAGTCCCAGCACGTAGTCCGTCGTGACGCCGTACTTCACGCAGCACAGCCCACCCGCATTGGTGGCGATGTTGCCGCCGATGCTGCAGATCTCATACGACGACGGGTCCGGCGGATACCACAGCCCGTGTTCGGCGACCGCGTGTTTCACCTCGGCGTTGAACAGCCCCGGCTGCACGACGGCCGTGCGGGTGACCGGGTCGACGGTGATGTCGCGCATCCGCTCGGTGGACAGCACGATGCCGTTGTCCAAAGCTGTTGCACCACCTGACAATCCGCTGCCGGCGCCCCGCGGCACGACTGGGACACGATGCCGCGTGGCCCAACGCAGCACCGTCTGCACGTCCTCGGTGCGGCGCGGCCGGATCACGGCCATCGGCTTGCCCGCGGCGGGGTCTGCCGCACGGTCCTGCCGGTACGACTCGGTGATCGCCGGATCGGTCACCACCATGCCGTCGGGTAGCGAGGCGATCAGTTCGGCGAGGACGTCTGCGGTCATTTGACGCCCGGCAGCCGGCGCAGCGCGCGAAGGCCGGTCGTCATCACGCGTGCGTAGCGGTCGGCGCGCAACCACGGCGGCGGCCCTACTGGGAGCAGCTTCTCGATCGCAATCGTTTGCGGCTCAGTGTATTTCAAGATGCCATGCTCTCCGTGGCGCCGCCCGAGGCCGGAATCCTTCATGCCGCCCATCGGGGCGTCGATCGACCCCCACGCGGCGGCGTAGCCCTCGTTGACGTTGACGGTGCCCGCCTGCAGCCGAGTCGCGACACGCCGCCCGCGCGCCGGGTCGGAAGTCCAGACGCTGAAGTTCAGGCCGAACCGGCTGTCGTTGGCCTTCGCGATCGCCTCGTCCTCGCTGTCGACGCGGTAGAGCGACACCACCGGCCCGAACGTCTCGTCGGCGAATGCGGTCATGCCCTCGCGCACGCCGGTGAGAATCGTCGGCTCGTAGAAGAACGGACCGATGTCCGGCCGCGCCCGGCCACCCGCCAGCACGGTCGCGCCCTTGCTCACCGCGTCGTCGACGTGATGTGTGACGGTCTGCAACTGCGTCTCGTTGATCAGCGAGCCCATGTCTGCCGAATAGTCAAGCGCAGCAGACAGTTTCATGGCCTTGGTGGCTGCGACGAACCGGTCGACGAAGTCGTCCCACAGCGGCGTCGGGACGTAGATCCGCTCGATCGAGATGCACAGCTGGCCCGCGTTGGAGAACGCGGCCCGCACCGCGCCGGTCGCTGCCTTGCCGACGTCGGCGTCGTCGAGAACAAGCAGCGCGTTCTTGCCGCCCAGTTCCATCGAGCAGTCGATCAGGCGTTCGCCCGCTTGGGCCGCCACCTTTCGTCCGGTTTCGGTGGAACCCGTGAACATCAGGTAGTCGCTCTGCTGGATGATCGGCGTGCCCAACTCGGAGCCGGGCCCGGTGACCATCTGCACCAGGCCGGCCGGCATCCCGGCCTGCTCGAGCAGCTGCACCGCCCACAGCGCTGAGAACGGGGTGCGGTCGTCGGGCTTGGCGAGCACGGCGTTGCCGGCGACGAGCGCCGGAAGCGCATCGCTGATGCCCAGCGTCAACGGGTAGTTCCACGGCGAGATGATGCCGACCAGGCCTTTGGGGTGGTGGTGTTCCCACACCTCGGTCAGCATCAACTGCACCCCTTGACGGCGTTTGGGGCTGAGATAGGCCTCGGCGGTGTTGGCGTAGTAGCGCGCGGTCAGCGCAACGTCGGCGACTTCCTCGAATGCGTGCCTGCGGGCCTTGCCGTTCTCGAGCTGGATGATGTCGAGGATCTCGTCCTGGTGCTGCAACACCAGGTCGTGCAGCCGCAGCAGCACCTCCGCGCGCTCCTGCACCGGCCGGGCCGCCCACTGAGCCTGCGCCTCGCGGGCCCGGCGCGCGGCGGCGGCGACGTCGTCAGCGGTGCAGTGCGGCACGCGGCCCAGCGGCTCGCCGGTCATCGCGTTGGTGACTTCGCGATAGGCGCCGGTGTTGGTGCTGTCGACCCGCGCCGCAAGCTTCCCCAACAGCGGGCCAACGGAAATGGGCTCGCGAACCGTGGTCATCGACGATCCTTCCTCGAATCAGGCGGCACAGCCGACAGTGCGCCGGTCACCTCCATGCTTCCCTTGTGGAGGAGTCGAGGAAAGGTCGGGGGGCTACAGAGGGAAAGGGAGTGGCGACGGAACGCTTAGGGAGTCGGCGCAGCGGCGGGCGGCTGTGGACCGGGCGCGACGCCCGGCGGAGGAGCGGCGTCCGGGTTCATCGGCCGCTGCGCCAGCAGAAGAAGGCCGTCCTTCCAGGTGAGGTCTCGATCCTGGATCGCGTTCCAGATGCCCCGCAGATACGACATGCGCGGACCCTCGTTGCTCGGCGTGTCCGTGGTTCCCGGTGGCAGGTTCTCGGGGCTGGTCAGATGCGGCACCGAAGCTGGTTGAGGAGCGGTGGCTGAGTCCGGGGCAGAGGCCTGGGCGACGACGTCCGGCGACGGCGGGATATCGGGCGTCGGCGGATCGGCCAACGCGGCCGGCGCCGACAGAAACGCCGCAGTACAGGCGGCAGCGCCGAGGCCCGCTGCCACTCGGGTGTCGATCTTCATCGTCAACCTCTCGTGTCCCTGCCTAAGGCTTCGTTGCGACGACACAATCGTTACAGGTGACACCTATTCTGCGGGCGGCCTCGCCGCTGTCAATTCGGTACCGGCTCCGGATCGTGCCGGTCCAGCTCGCGCAGGGAGGGCAGCCGCAGCGAAACCAGCCCGACTGCCATCATCGGGACCGCCAGGGCCAAAAAGGTCGTGCGCAGCCCGAATGCGTCGGCCAGCGGACCGGCCAGCATGAAGCCCAACGGGCCGGCCGCATACGCCAGCGAGGTCATCACGCCGACGACCCGGCCGCGCAGCGGCGGCGGCGACTTGGTCTGCATCACGTAGTTGTAGATCGGCGCGATCGGCCCGTACACCAGACCGACCACTGCGCACAGCAGCAGGATCACCGGCAGTGGCGGCAGCACGGAGATCGCGGCGGTGCAGACACCGAGGGTCAGCGTCGCCACCAGCAGCGTCACGCGGCGGCTGATCCGCCGCACCAGCAGCGGGTAGCCGAGAGCGCCGACGAGCCCGCCGACGCTCAGAGCCATCAGTACCCACCCGAGCTGGGCGGGTTCGTCGCGATCGGTGAAGTACTTCGGAAACAGCACGCTTTCCATCGGCAGGTACAGCCCGGTCATCGCCAGCTCGATCAACGCGAGCGTGCGCAGCACCTTGAGGTTCCACACGAACCGCAGCCCCTCGGCCATCCCGGACCAGGCGCTGTCGGGGCGTTCGTGAACCGCGGGCGGCCCGGCGCCCTCGAGCCGCAGCACGGCGACCGCGACGATCGAGAGCACGAACGTCGCAGCGGTCACCCACATCGTGTTGATGCCGCCGATCGTCGCGATCAGCAGCCCACCGAGGCCTGGTCCGACGATGTAGGCGACGTTGAACACGGCTTCGTACAAGCCGTTGGTGCGGTCCAGCGTCCATCCCGCACGCGCGGCCGCCTCCGGAAGCATCGACTCGCGCGCGGTGATTCCGGCCGGGTCGAACAACGCGCCCAACGCGGCGAGCAGGGCCAGCACAGTCACGTTGACCGCGGTTTCGCCCAGCACCAACGCCAGCACCGGGATCGCCGCCACCGTCGCCGCCGACATCACATCCGAGACGATCGAAATGCGTTTCCTGCCAAAGAAATCCACGGCGGTACCGGCCAGCAGTGTCGAGAACAGCAGCGGCAGCGACGCCGCGCCGGCCACCACCGAGGCCTGCAGCGCACTGCCGTTGCGCTGCAGCACCAGCCACGGGAACGCGACGATGCTGATGCCGTTTCCGGCCGCAGCCACCAGTGCGGCGAACAGCAAAAGGGAGACCGGCGCGCGTGACGTGGTGGATTTCATGGGGTTTCTGCCCGGAATCTAGCAGCGGGCATCCGGGTGGACGACCGAATTTCCGGGCGGGCACAGTGGACCGGTGCTGCCTCATCCGCGTCTCGGCACGCCTTTCGACTCCCCGGTGCCGCCCGGCTGCGGCTGGCCCGGCGATCCAGCGACGCCGAAGACGCCCGTGGCCTCAACCCCCGAACAGGTGGCCGCTCTCGCCGCGGATGTTTCGGCCGTCGCGGATCTGGACGCGATGGTGTCGGTGTGCCGGGCCTGCCCGCGGCTCGTGGAATGGCGTGAGCAGGTGGCCCGGGTGAAGCGCAAATCCTTTGTGGCAGAACCATATTGGGGTCGCCCGATACCAGGGTGGGGATCCGAGGAGCCACGCGTGCTCATCGTCGGGTTGGCGCCGGCGGCCCATGGGGGCAACCGCACCGGCCGGGTGTTCACCGGTGATCGATCCGGGGACGTGCTGTATGCCGCTCTGCACCGCGCCGGCCTGGCCAACCAGGCGCTGGCCGTCGACGCCGCCGACGGGCTGGCGCTGATCGGCACCCGCGTCGCAGCCGCCGTGCGCTGCGCTCCACCCGCCAACGCCCCCACTCCGGAGGAGCGGCAGACGTGCAAGCCCTGGCTGGATGCCGAGTGGCGGCTGGTGGGCCGCTACGTGAAGGTGATCGTCGCGCTCGGCGGGTTTGCCTGGCGCGCCGCCCTGCAGATGGTGGGAGCTGGCTCGCCGGCGCCGCGCTTCGGACACGGCGCCGAAGCGACCGTTGGCCCCGGCCTAGTGCTGCTCGGCTGTTACCACCCGAGTCAGCAGAACACGTTCACCGGCAAGCTGACTCCGGCGATGCTCGACGACGTGTTCACCCGGGCCAGGGCGGTGGCGGGAATTCCGGATTCACCGACGCGTTGAAGAAACCGATGCAGCTTTCTGTTCTCGATCTCGTTCCGGTGCGTGCGGACCAGTCCACGGCCGACGCGCTCGCTGCGACGGTGCGGCTCGCCCAGGCGGCCGACCGGCTCGGCTACACCCGCTACTGGGTGGCCGAGCACCACAACATGCCGTCGGTGGCGGCCACCAGTCCGCCCGTGCTGATTGCACTGCTCGGGGCGCACACCTCGCAGCTGCGGTTGGGTTCCGGCGGTGTGATGCTTCCCAACCATGCGCCGCTGGCCGTCGCCGAGCAGTTCGCGCTGCTCGAGGCCGCTTACCCCGGGCGCATCGACATCGGTATCGGCCGCGCGCCGGGAACCGACCCGGTGACGTCGTACATGCTGCGCGGACCCGCCGGTCGCGACGATTCGGACATCGACAAGTTCCCCCAGTACCTCGACCATGTCGTGGCGCTGATGAGCCCATACGGGGCGCAAGTGGCCATTCCCCGTCAGCGCTACCTCCTCAAGGCCACCCCGGCGGCGGTCAGCGAGCCGCGGCTGTGGCTGCTCGGGTCGTCGGCGTACTCGGCGCATCTGGCGGCCGCCAAGGGCCTGCCGTACGTGTTTGCACACCACTTCACCGGCAAGGGCACCGAGGAAGCGCTGCGGATCTACCGGTCCGAATTCGTACCCAGTGAGCTGGCCTCGGAGCCGGTGACGTTCTTGACCGTCAACGCCTCAGTGGCGCCGACCCGGGAGGAGGCCGAGGCGCTGCTGCTGCCGAACCTGCAGATGATGGCGCGACTGCGCACCGGGCAACCGCTCGGCCCGCTCGATCTCGTCGAGGACGCGCAGGCTGCCCGGATCAGCTCAGCCGAGCAGGCGATCGTCGACGCCGGACTCGAACGCGCCGTCGTCGGCACCCCAGCTGAAGCGGCCGCGCAGGTGCGGGCGCTGGCTCAACGTTTCGACGTCGACGAAGTGATGGTCCACCCCGTCGCATCTGCCCACCGGGGTACCGACCCGGCGACAAGCCCCGGCCGGGAGATGACGCTGGAATTGTTGGCCAAGGAACTTTTCTAAGCGGTCTTGGCTTTGAGTTCGAAGATCGGAATCGGCCGCGACGTCCGGCGCTGATAGCCCTTGTAACGGTTGCTGTTGTTCTTGTTGACGATTTCCCACAGCCGCTCATAGTCGGGATCGTCAGGAGTGACGCAGCGGGTGCTCACCGGGAAACGCCTTGTGCCGACGTTGATTTCGGCATTCGGGTTCTTTCGCAGGTTGTGGTACCAGCCGGGATAACGCGGCGATCCGCCGTTGGACGCGACGATCAGGTAGGCGTCGCCGTCGCGCGCGTACGTCAACGAGTTCGTCCGCGGTTGCCCCGTCTTGGCGCCGGTGGTGTGCAACAGCAGCATCGGCGGGACGCCGGGGAACTTGTGCCCGATCCGGCCATCGGTCCGCTGGTAGAGCTGATCGTGAAGCCGCAGCAGCCGCGCACCGACGTTCTTTTCGACCCACTCGGAGACACCCATGGCGCAAGTCTTACTGGTCGGCGTCTATCCGCGCCAGCGCATCGCGCAGGATGCGTGCGGTCTCCTCGCGGTCGTGGTCGCGGCGCAACACCACGCCCTTTGCAAACGACAACTTGTCGCCGTTTCTGCGGGGCACAACGTGAAGGTGGATGTGGAACACCGACTGGAAGGCGGCGCTGCCGTCGTTGATCACGACGTTGTTGCCGTCGGCGCCGAGTTCCGACGCGCGGGCAGCCAGCCCGATGCGCTGGCCGATCGCGACCATGTCGGCCAGCGTCTGCGCAGGGGTGTCGGTCAGGTCGACGGTGTGCCGCTTCGGCAGCACCAGGGTGTGTCCTCGCGTGAACGGGCGGATGTCGAGGATCGCCAGGTAGTCGTTGTCTTCGTAAATCCGGATCGCAGGCGCGTTGCCCGCGACGATCTCACAGAACACGCATGACATCCCGCCACCGTAGCGGTCGTAGGGTGAGGCGGTGCCGAGTGGTCTGCCGCCCGTCGTCGATTCACGCACCCGCGTTCTGGTCTTGGGCTCGATGCCGGGTGAGGTGTCGCTGCGGATGGGCGAGTATTACGCGCATCCGCGGAATGCCTTCTGGCGCATCATGAGCGAGCTTCTCGGTTTCGATGTATCCGCCGACTATGCAGCTCGGCTCGATGCATTGTTGTCGGCCGGCGTCGGGCTGTGGGACGTGTTGGACAAGTGCGAGCGGGTCGGCAGCCTGGATTCGGCGATCGTGCGAGAAGGCATGAGGGCCAACGAATTTGGCGCCTTGTTCGCCGAACATCCGCGCATTCACCGCGTTTGCTTCAATGGCGCGAAGGCTGAGCAGGTGTTCCGCAGGCTTGTCGCCCCGTCGTTGACGTCGTTGCCGGTATGCATTCGCTTGCCGTCGACGAGCCCGGCCAACGCAGCGGTCTCGTACCGCGACAAGGTGCGCGCGTGGCGTGCTGCGGTCGACGATTGACGCGCGCGGCCGGATCGGGCTAGCACGCATCGGGACTGCTCGACGGACTCGACGGTGCGGCGGCGCGGGATCGCCGTTCCGCCGGTCCGGATGATCTAGACGACGGCGACGCGGGTGATGCTCGTCTGTCCCAGCCGGCTCCTCTGTTCGAAGCAATGCTGAATCTCATTGCCAACAACCGCAATTCGGACTTGCCACGGTTGCGCGTAGGCGTCGCGAGCGGGTCTGCGGTAAGCGGGGCGGGGGACTGCTTCGAAAGCCCGGTCAACATCGCGAGCCGGGTGCCTTCTGCCGCCCGACCGGCCGCGGGTGCGCGGCGCCCCCATCGGGCATGATTGTGCCGCTTGGCTTTCGAGGACATGACCCGTCTGCCGGGTAGAGGGCACCTCAGTTGTTGGTCGGTGGTGGTTGGGGTTGGAAGGGTTGGTACCACCACCACTGGGCGCGCTCACCGGTGGGCCCCGGACAGGGCGGCACCGCGGGCGGGGGTTGGGTTGGTGGGCGGGCCAGCGAGGCGGCGCTCAGTACTCGCCCAGCGTTGTCGGTGACGACGAGCGCGTCGGCGGGCCCGGTGATGGTGATCAGGCCGCGA